>NZ_JBFAUH010000001.1:126862-795366 GCF_040679095.1 Streptomyces sp. NPDC052496 | reverse complement strand
GGTTGATAGGCCAGATATGGAAGCCTGGTAACGGGTGGAGTTGACTGGTACTAATAGGCCGAGGGCTTGTCCTCAGTTGCTCGCGTCCACTGTGTTAGTTCTGAAGTAACGAACGCCTTTGCTGGCTGGTTTGTTATCTTCATAGTGTTTCGGTGGTCATAGCGTTAGGGAAACGCCCGGTTACATTTCGAACCCGGAAGCTAAGCCTTTCAGCGCCGATGGTACTGCAGAGGGGACTCTGTGGGAGAGTAGGACGCCGCCGAACAATTTTTCAGCTCCGGTCCCTGAACCTTGTGGTTCAGGGACCGGAGCTTTTTTGCGCTCCCAAGCAACGCGTCTCCAGAGCCCCGCACCATACGGCGCGGGGCCCTTTGTGCTGGATGAGGTACAGGCGGAGAGGGACCAGCTGACTGTGCACTCGGAGCGGAGACGTAAGACCTGAGCCTCTGCCTGGATGCCCTTACTTGGCTACTTACTTACTTGGCGCCGGCGTCATTACGTCTGTGCACCACCAGCCCCTGGACCCGGCCCTGTGCCTTCTCCGGCAAGCACCCACGCGTACGGTTCTCACCCGTGTGCCGCACGTATGACACACGCAAGCCAGACGTATGCCCACCGCGCAACGCAGCTCGTCTACCAGCAGCCGAGAACGCCTACAGGCGTCCGGAAGCCTTGAGGGAGAGGTACGCGTCCGCCAAGTCGGGGGCGAGGCGGGACGGTGTGGAGTCGATGACTGTGATGCCGTGGCGACGCAGGCGGTCCGCGGTGCGGCGGCGGGCCGCGCGGGTCTGCTCGGCGGCGGCTGCGGCGTACACGGCCTGGGGCGTGTGGCGGCCGGCGGCCATTTCTTCCGTACGGGGGTCCGCCACCGCGGCGACGATGACCTCGTTGCGCTGGGTCAGGCCGGGGAGGACGGGCAGCAGGCCTTCCTCGACCGGGGCCGTGTCCAGGCCGGTGAACAGGACGATCAGGGAGCGGCGCGGCGTACTGCGGTGGATGGCGGCGGCCAGGCCGCGGGCGTCCGCTTCGACGAGTTCGGGTTCGAGGGGCGCGAGGGCGTCGGTCAGGGCCGGCAGGAGGTCGCCCGCCGCGCGGCCTTGGACGGAGGTTCGTACCCGGCGGTCGTAGGCGAGAAGGTCGACGCGGTCGCCGGCGCGGGACGCCAGGGCCGCGAGCAGCAGGGCCGCGTCCATGGAGGCGTCCAGACGTGGGGTGTCGCCGACGCGGCCGGCCGAAGTGCGGCCGGTTTCGAGGGCCAGGAGGATGCGGCGGTCGCGTTCCGGGCGCCAGGTGCGTACGGCCACGGACTGGCGGCGGGCGGTGGCGCGCCAGTCGATGGAGCGGGTGTCGTCGCCGGGGGTGTAGTCGCGGAGGCTGTCGAACTCGGTGCCTTCGCCGCGGGTGAGGATGCTGGTGCGGCCGTCGAGTTCGCGCAGCCGGGCCAGCTTCCCGGGCAGGTGCTTGCGGCTGGTGAAGGGCGGCAGGGCGCGGACGGTCCACGGGACGTGGTGACTGCCTTGGCGGGCCGCGAGGCCGAGGGGGCCGTAGGAGCGGACCGTGACGCGGACGGCGTGGTGGTCGCCGCGGCGGGTGGGGTGCAGCGTCGTTGTGACGCGGCGGCGCTCGGAGCCGGGGACGTCGATGCGGTGGCGGGACGCCGCCACTTCGGTGCCGGGGGCGAACGAGCTGGGGGGCCAGGCGTCGCGGAGGTGGGCGCGCAGGGGGCGCCGGCCCGGATTGGTGAGGGCGAGGTGGGTGCGGGCTTCGCCGCCGAGTCGAACGGATGTTTCACCGGTTCGAGTGAACTGGAGCTTCCGCACTGGCGCGGCGAGGGCCAGGTCGCACAAAGTTGCTAGCAGCAAGGCGAGTTGGACGGTGAGGATGCCGGTCCAGCTCGGCAGGAGCAGGCCGACGAAGAGAGCTCCGAGGGCGGAGATGAGGGCGGTGCGTCCGGTCAGGGCCACGGCTCGGTCTCAGCGGGGGACGGGAAGGTGGGCGAGGACGGAGTTGATGACGGAGTCGGCGGTGACTCCTTCCATCTCGGCCTCCGGGCGGAGCTGGACGCGGTGCCGGAGTGTGGGCAGGGCCAGGGCTTTGACGTCGTCGGGGATGACGTAGTCGCGGCCGGTGAGCCAGGCCCAGGCCCGGGAGGTGGAGAGCAGGGCGGTGGCGCCTCGGGGTGAAACGCCGAGGGAGAGCGAGGGGGATTCGCGCGTGGCACGGCAGATATCGACGATGTAACCGGTGACCTCGGGGGATACGGCGGTCTTGGCCACCGCGGCCCGGGCGGCTTCCAGATCGGCGGGGCCGGCGACGGGACGCAGCCCGGCCGCGTCGAGGTCGCGCGGGCTGAAGCCCTGGGCGTGCCGGGTGAGGATGTCGACCTCGTCCTGGCGGGCGGGCAGCGGGACCGTCAGCTTCAGCAGGAAACGGTCGAGTTGGGCCTCGGGCAGCGGATAGGTGCCTTCGTACTCGACGGGGTTCTGTGTGGCGGCGACCAGGAACGGCTCGGGAAGCGGGCGAGGCGTGCCGTCGACGGTGACCTGGCGTTCCTCCATGGCTTCGAGCAGGGACGCCTGGGTCTTGGGCGGGGTGCGGTTGATCTCGTCGGCGAGCAGCAGGTTGGTGAAGACCGGGCCGGGCTGGAAGGAGAACTGCGAGGTGCGGGAGTCGTAGACGAGTGAGCCGGTGACGTCGCTCGGCATGAGATCGGGGGTGAACTGAACGCGCTTGGTGTCGAGTTCCAGGGTTGCCGAGAGTGCGCGGACGAGCAGGGTCTTGGCGACCCCGGGGACGCCTTCGAGGAGGACGTGTCCGCGGCAGAGCAGCGCGACGACCAGGCCGGTGACGGCCGGGTCCTGGCCGACGACGGCCTTGGCGATCTCGGTGCGTACGGCCTCCAGTGAGGCTCGGGCGCTGTCAGCTGTCGGGGTGCTCACGGGGGGCGTGCCTCTCTGGGGACAGGATCGAACGTTCGAGGTTGTCGAGCTGGTCGGCCAGGGTGACCAGGGCCTTGTCGTCGGCGGGCGCGGGCCCGAACAACAGGGAGTGCAGTCCGGTGCCGGTCTCCGCATCGGCGGGGAGCCGCGCGGCGACCGCCGGGAGAAGGATGTCGGGGGTATGGGCGTGTGTGGGAGACACGCCGGTGAGCGGGGCGAGCCGGGTGCGGGTGGCGGCTCGTAGGACGTCGGCAGCCCGGTCGCGGGCGCCTGCTTGCTGGTAGAGGCGGGCGTGTCCCTCCGTCGTCTCGGCGGCGGGGACGCTGACCGGGAGCCGTTCGGGGACGAGCGGGCCGAGCCGGCGGGCCCGCCAGAAGCCCGCGAGGGCGGCTGCGACGAGGAGCTGGAGCAGCGCCCAGCGCCAGCCGGAGGGGATGAGGTCGAAGAAGCCGCGCCGGTCGTCCTGCGTGGACGAAGGGTCACTGACGGAGGGGAGGTACCAGACCAGATGCTTGTGCGGACCGAGCAGTTGCAGGGCGAGCGAGGCGTTGCCGCGTTCGGCGAGGCGGTGGTTGTAGAGGATGTCCGGGGCGCCGAGCAGGACCGTGTCGCCGCCGGCCGTGGAGGGCAGGCGCAGCAGGGTGGCCGCGCCGTCGCTGGGATAGCAGCGGTCGGCGGTGCGGACGGCCGTCGAGTAGCGCAGACCGCCGAGTTCGGCGTCGCCCGCGGCCCGCGCGGCGGGCAGAGCGCAGCCCGGCGACAGCGGCTGCACCTTGGTGGGTGTCTCGGTCCCGGTGCCGGGCGCGAAGGTGTCCAGGGCGGCCGTGCCCGGTGCGAGCAGGACGGTGCGCCCCGCCGTGCGGCCGACGGCTCGGTGGAGGGTGTCCAGCTGGCGGCGGGTCAGCAGGTCCGGGTCGGTGACCAGCACGGTGGTGTCCGGGCCAGCTGCGGCGGCGGCCTCATCCGTGGTGGTCACGACGCGGGTGTCGACACCGCGGTCGGCGAGGAGCGCGGCGACCGCGCCGCTGCCGTAGCGGTCCACGGACCGGGGGTCGAGGCGGCCGTGCTGGTCGCCGGACCGCAGGACGGCGAGCCCGACGCCGCTCAGAACGAGAATGAGGAGCCCGGCGAGCAGCCCGCGCGAGCGGGTCCACAGGCGGCGTTTGACCGGCGCGAGCGATGTGGTGCCGGTCGCGGTGTCGGAGGCGGTGCCGGGGGTGGTGCCGGTCGTCGGGCCGGTGCTCATGCGCCGCTCCGGTGGGAAACGGCAACCGGCTGGGGCTTGCTCCGCTGGAGATCGGTGTCGAGGGTGCTCAGGGCGGCGTATTCCTGTGCGGTTCCCTGGCGGCCGCCGTATGTGACGTCGTCGAAGGTACGGGCGGCACGGTGCAGGCGCTCGGCGTGGGCGGGCATGGCCCGGCCCGCCTCCGAGGCGGCTTCGTCGGCGGTACGGCCCGGCCCCGGGGTGAGCAGGGTGCGTTCCTCCAGAGCGAGGACGATGGCCCGCATCCGTTCCTGGACGGCTTCGGTCCAGCGGCTGTCGGCCGCGTGCCGTTCGGCGGCGGCGCGGTCTTCCGCGGCCGTACGCGGACGGTCCCCGAAGAGCGCGCCGCCCCGGGTGACGGGGGTGCGGCGCAGGGCGCCCAGCCGGAGCCGGAGGGCGACGGCGAGCAGCAGGACCAGGAGAACGATGGCGAGGAGGCCGGTCCAGCCGCCCGGTGTGGCCCCGGCAGCGGCTTCGAAGAGGTCACCGATGCGGTCCCAGAACCAGTCCAGGGCGCGCCGGAGCAGGCTCGGGTCGTTCTGGTGGTACCGCGGATCGGCGAGTTCGCGTGCGGCCGCCTCACGGGCGGGCACCCGCGGCACCCTCACCGGCCCGTCCTCGCCGGAGCCCGGCAGCAGACGCGTGAGCACAGCAGACCTCCCCGCCCCCGTCACCGCATCAGCTTCCCGGAGTGCTGCCGGCGGGGCCCTGCCCGGTGCTGTCCGGGCCGGGGCCGTGCGGGCCCGGAGCCTGCGGGCCGGGCACGTCCGCACCGTAGCCGGGCAGGCCGGCGGCGCGGGCGAGTTCGAGGTCGAGGGCCTCGCGGCGGATCCGCTGGTCCATGTAGAGGAGCGCCGTGACGCCCGCGCTGATGGGGTAGGTGACCGTGGAGGTGATCACGGTGCCGACGGCCAGCACGATCAGGAACGTCCAGCCGGTGCCGCCCTCCCCGCTGGTCCAGGCCGTGAAGCTCTCGCCGCCGAGGAGGACGGCCACGATGGTGGCCGGCACCTGGACGATCATCTGCACGACGACGACCAGCAGGTACGTGAGGAGCTGGACACCCAGCACCCGCCACCAGGCGCCGCGCACCAGCTTGGCGGAGCGGCGCATGGAGGCGATGACGCCCTGCTTCTCCAGCATCAGCGCCGGAGCGGCGAGGCTGAAGCGGACCCACAGCCAGACGCCCACGACGGCTCCGGCCAGGCCGCCGAGCATGACGAGCAGCGCGGCGGGAGCGCCCGGGCTCACGGCCGCGACGATGATGCCCGGCACCGTGCCCACGGCGATGACGGCCGAAGCCATCAGGGGCAGCAGAAGCAGCAGGCCGAGCAGCCGCGGCAGCCGGCCGCGGGAGTCCCGCCAGGCCTCACCGGCCGTCACCGAGCGCCCCAGGACGGCCCGGCTGACGACGATGGTGAGCATCGCGGTGATGACGATCGTGCTGAGCAGTCCGATCAGCGAGGTGACGGCGGTTCCCGCGAGAGCGGAGCCGAAGGCGTCCAGCACTTCGTTCAAGCTGGCGTCGGGGTTGTTCTGCAAGGGGGTCAGGTCACCGGCCTTGCGGAACCAGAGCCCGGTGACGAGCGTGTCCGCGGTCTGCGCGATGACCGCCACGATCAGGGAGATGCCGAGGACGGTGCGCCAGTGGGCGCGCATGGTGGACACCGCGCCGTCCAGGATCTCGCCGACGCCGAGCGGGCGCAGCGGGATCACGCCGGGCTTGGCCGCCGGCGGCGGTGCCCAAGGGGCGCCCCACCCCGGCTGTCCTCCCCACCCCGGCTGACCGCCCCGAGCGGGCTGACGGCCGCCCCAGCCGCCATGACCGCCGGGACCACCCTGCGGCCCGGGACCGCCCTGTCCGCCGCGGCCGGAGCCGCCGGCGGGCGCGGACCACTGCTGGGCCGGGGGCTGCTCCTTGGACCACTGCGGAGGTACCGAGGAGTCACCGGCCGGCGCGGCGTCGGCCGGGCCCGAGGGTTCCGTGGGGCCTGCCGTACCGGCAGAGCCGGCGGGAGTGTTCGAGTCGGCGGGTTCCGCGGCGCCGGGACGGCCCTGCGCGGCGTGGTCCGGCTCGTCGGAAGGGGAGGATCCGGGCGAGGCCCAGCCCGGAGAGTTGTTCATCGTCGCTCCTTCATGCTTCCCGCCCGTTCGAACGGCCGGGGTGCGGCGTCCGCAGTGCCTGTCATCGTGTCATGGCACAGGCGCCCGCGTCCCCGGACCCTTGTCCGATGGAGCGCCCTTGCACGAGGGGGCCCTTCTGCTCCGCCCGTTGTCGGCGGCAGACTGGGCGGATGGCCGATCGCTACGAGAAGTCCGAGGCGGGCGCCGACGCTCCCGTGGTTCCGTCACTGCGTTGGGAGGAGCTTCCCGAGGGGCCCGTACTGGTTCTCCTCGATCAGACACGGCTGCCGTCCGAAGAAGTCGAACTGGTGTGTACGGACGTTCCGGCTCTGGTGCAGGCGATTCGAACGCTGGCTGTGCGCGGCGCTCCGCTGCTGGGCATCGCCGGGGCGTACGGAGTCGCCCTGGCCGCCTCTCGGGGGTTCGACGTGGCCGACGCGGCCGACACCCTGGCGCACGCCCGGCCGACGGCGGTCAACCTGGAGTACGGCGTCCGACGGGCGGCAGGCGCCTACCGGGACGCCGTCGAGAGCGGGGCGGGCCCAGAGCGGGCCGCTGCCGCGGCACTGGCCGAGGCCAGGGCGGTCCACGCGGAGGACGCCGAAGCCAGCACCCGGATGGCCGCGCACGGGCTGGCGCTCCTGGGCGAGCTGGTGCCCGGCGGCGGGCACCGCATCCTCACCCACTGCAACACCGGCGCACTGGTCTCCGGAGGAGAGGGCACCGCCCTGGCGGTGGCGCTGGCGGCACACCGGGCCGGCGAGCTGCGACGGCTGTGGGTCGACGAGACGCGGCCGCTGCTGCAGGGCGCGCGGCTGACCGCGTACGAGGCGGCGCGTACGGGTATGCCGTACACGGTGCTCGCGGACGGGGCGGCCGGGTCGCTCTTCGCGGCGGGCGAGGTGGACGCCGTACTGATCGGCGCCGACCGGATCACGGCGGACGGCGCGGTCGCCAACAAGGTGGGCAGCTATCCGCTGGCCGTGCTGGCCCGGTACCACCACGTGCCGTTCGTGGTGGTGGCGCCGACCAGCACGGTGGACCTGGACACGGCGGACGGTGCGCTCATAGAGGTGGAGCAGCGGCCCGGGCACGAAGTGACGGAAATCGCGGTGCCCTGTGTGCCCGGTGCCGGAACGGAGGCCGGGACCGGGGTGCCGGTGGCTCCGTTGGGCGCGCTGGCCTACAACCCGGCCTTCGACGTGACGCCGGCCGACCTGGTGACGGCCATCGTCACCGAAGCCGGAGTGGTCTCGCCGGTCACTCCGGGCGGCCTCGCGGAGCTGTGTTCCACATCACGATTGGGTAAGTCACGATCAGGTAATGGGATGATGGCCGAATGAAGGGACGCGTCCTGGTCGTCGACGACGACACCGCACTGGCAGAGATGCTCGGCATCGTGCTGCGCGGCGAAGGCTTTGAACCGTCGTTCGTCTCCGACGGGGACAAGGCGCTCGCCGCCTTCCGGGAGACCAAGCCGGACCTCGTGCTGCTCGACCTCATGCTGCCCGGGAGGGACGGCATAGAGGTGTGCCGGCTCATCCGTGCCGAGTCCGGTGTGCCGATCGTCATGCTGACCGCGAAGAGTGACACGGTCGACGTGGTGGTCGGCCTGGAGTCGGGGGCGGACGACTACATCGTCAAGCCGTTCAAGCCCAAGGAGCTGGTGGCCCGTATCCGGGCACGGCTGCGCCGCTCGGAGGAGCCGGCGCCCGAGCAGCTGGCCATCGGTGACCTGGTCATCGACGTGGCCGGGCACTCGGTCAAGCGCAGTGGCCAGTCGATAGCGCTGACGCCGCTGGAGTTCGACCTGCTGGTGGCGCTGGCGCGCAAGCCGTGGCAGGTGTTCACGCGTGAGGTGCTGCTCGAACAGGTCTGGGGCTACCGCCACGCCGCCGACACCCGGCTGGTCAACGTCCACGTGCAGCGGCTGCGCTCCAAGGTCGAGAAGGACCCGGAGCGCCCGGAGATCGTGGTGACCGTGCGCGGCGTCGGCTATAAGGCCGGGCCCAGCTGATATGTCCCGGGACGGTTCGGCCCCGGAGGACGAGCGGGGGCGGACCGTCCGCCCGGCGGGGGATATGTCCCTTTCGGGTCGTTTGTTTGGATGGCTGCCCGGTCGGCGGTCCAGCCGGCCGTCCGGCCGACTGCCCGATCGACTGACCGATCAACCCACCAAGGGTTCGGACGAGCCGGCACGCGACGGACGGGCACCCGGACAGGGCAGTGGGCTCGAAGACGCCGGCCTTGGCGCCGGTACGGGCTCTGGCGCCGGTAATGGCTCCAGCTCCAGCTCCGGTCAGGCCGCGGTCGTCGAACGGACCGACGGGCGGAACGCCGAGGGCCGTGATCATGGAGCGCGGGGCGTTGAGCAGGCCGGCGGCGAGACGGCGCGGGCCGCTGCCCGGCCGGGGCGGGCCGAGCGGCCGGGAGACCGGCTCCGGGGCATGCCCGCGCGGCTGCTGCCCGACGGTGCCACGGCCGGCCCCGTCCACCCGATGCTGCGGCTCTTCGGCCGCTGGATACGCCGTCCGCTGCTGCCCGCGCTGCGCCTGTGGCGCCGTAACATCCAGCTCCGCGTGGTCGCCACGACCCTGCTGATGTCGCTGGGCGTGGTGCTGCTGCTCGGCGTCGTGGTCATCGGACAGGTCCGCAACGGGCTGCTGGAAGCCAAGCGGCAGGCGGCGCAGAGCCAGGCGGCCGGCGGGTTCGCCGTGGCCCAGAAGCTGGCCGACGGCACCACCGACAGCCGTGGCGACGACCCCGTACGCTCCGGCAGCCGTGGCTCGCAGGACTCCGCGACCTGGCTGACCAGCCTGGTCGAACAGCTCGCCAGCGGCGGGCAGGGCGTCTTCTCCGTGGTGGCGCTCAGCTCCGGATCGGCCGTCGAGGAGCCTTTCGGGGACAGCAGCCCGGACACCCGGGGCCCGCGCGCCTCCGGGGACGTCGACCCCGAGCGCAGCGTGCCCGCCGAGATGCGCCAGATGCTGGACACCAAGACCGGCACCTTCCGCCAGTCCACGCAGATCAAGCGGGTCGGGTCGGAGGAGGGCGAGCCGGCGATCATCATCGGCAAGCGGCTCAACGACGTCAACAGCAACCCGTACCAGCTCTACTACCTCTTCCCGTTCAGCCAGGAGGAGAAGTCGCTGAGCCTGGTGAAGGGCACCCTGGCGACGGCCGGGGTGTTCGTGGTCGTGCTGCTCGGCGCGATCGCCTGGCTGGTGGTGCGGCAGGTCGTCACGCCCGTACGCATGGCGGCGGGCATCTCCGAGCGGCTGGCCGCCGGCCTCCTCCAGGAACGCATGAAGGTCACCGGCGAGGACGACATCGCCCGCCTCGGTGAATCCTTCAACAAGATGGCGCAGAACCTCCAGGTCAAGATCCAGCAGCTGGAGGAGCTGTCCCGGATGCAGCGGCGGTTCGTCTCCGACGTCTCGCACGAGCTGCGCACACCGCTGACCACCGTACGGATGGCCGCCGACGTCATCCACGACGCGCGCGAAGACTTCGATCCGGTGACGGCGCGCTCCGCCGAACTGCTGCGCGGACAGCTCGACCGCTTCGAGTCGCTGCTCGCCGAACTGCTGGAGATCAGCCGCTTCGACGCGGGCGCGGCCGCCCTGGAGGCCGAGCCGATCGACCTGCGGGACGTGGTGCACCGCGTCATCGAGGGCGCCGAGCCGCTGGCGGAGCGCAAGGGCAGCCGAATCCTGGTACGCGGCGCCGAACAACCAGTGATCGCGGAGGCGGATGCCCGCCGGGTCGAACGGGTGCTGCGCAACCTCGTCGTCAACGCGGTGGAGCACGGCGAGGGCCGGGACGTCGTGGTGCGGCTGGCCACGGGCGGCGGCAGGAACGGCGGCGCGGTGGCCGTCGCCGTACGGGACTACGGCGTCGGCCTGAAGCCGGGAGACGCGGCCCGGGTGTTCAACCGCTTCTGGCGCGCGGACCCGGCACGGGCCCGTACGACCGGCGGTACGGGGCTGGGCCTGTCGATCGCGGTCGAGGACGCACGGCTGCACGGCGGCTGGCTGCAGGCGTGGGGTGAGCCGGGCGGCGGATCGCAGTTCCGGCTGACTCTGCCGCGTACGGCGGGAGAGGCGCTGCGCGGCTCGCCGATACCGCTCGAACCGGAGGACTCGCGGCGCAACCTGGAGGCGGCCGGCTCGGGACTGCCGCGTGGCGCGGCGGCGGTACGGAAAACGGCCGCCATCCCGGCGCAGCAGCGACTGGCGGAGCCGTGGCCTCTGGAGACGCACGGCACGGCGCGTACTGCCACTGCCGTGCATACGCCCGCGCAGCGGTCGCCGGAAGCGCGTACGGAGGTGCGGACGGATGCCCGTACGGGTGCCGGCGTGGAGGGTGCCGGTGCGGCGGGAGACGGCGCGGGCCGGAACGGTGCGGCCGGCGGGAGTGCGGGCAGCAACGGCGTACGCGGTGGGGCGCGCGGGCACGATGGCGCGCCGGCCAAGGGGAATGGGAGCGGTCCGGACCGGAAGGACGGTGGCAGAGAGGGCGCTGAGCGGGAGGACGAGGTTCGTGGGCACTGAGACGGGCGTCGGGCCGGGCAGGAGAGTCGGGGCGGACGCGGACGCGGACACGGACACGGGCGTGGTCGTGGGCGCTGGGCCGGGGAGGACGCGCGGCAGGGCCGTGCGTGCGGGTGCGGTGCTCGGGTGCGGCGCGTTGCTGCTGGCCGGATGCGCGACGATGCCGGACAGCGGCGACATGCAGTCGGTCGACCAGTCGCCGCGGGCGGAGGCCGACTCGCAGGTACGGGTCTACGGTGTGCCGCCCCAGGACGGGGCGCAGCCCACGGAGATCGTCAGTGGCTTCCTCGACGCGACGACCAGCGACGAGGTGGACTTCAGTACGGCCGTGCAGTATCTGGCCAAGGCGGCGAAGAAGACCTGGCAGCCGTTCTCCGCGACGAAGGTGCTGCAACAGCGTCCGAAGGCCGAGCCGGTGGGGCAGGCCAACCGCGAGGATCCGAACGGCTACACGATCACGCTGTCCGGCAGTCAGGTCGCGACCGTCGACCGCAACCACGCCTACACGTCGGAGGAACAGGCGTACAAGCAGACCATCCACCTGACCAAGGAGGACGGGCAGTGGCGTATCGACCGGCTGCCCAACGGTCTGGTGCTCGGGCAGTCCGACTTCCAGCGGATCTACCGTTCCGTCAACAAGTACTACTTCGCGGACTACAAGTCCGAGGCGCAGTCGGCCAAGGCGGGCCACAACGTGCTGGTCGCCGACCCCGTCTACCTGCGGCAGCGGATAGACCCGGTCACCGCGAGCGTGACCGCGCTGCTGGAGGGGCCCACGAACTGGCTGAATCAGGTCACCGCCTCCGCGTTCCCTACGGGCACCACCCTCAAGAGCAGCGGCCTGTCCCTCGACGACTCCAACGCGCTGCGGGTGAAGCTGAGCAAGCGGGCGGCCGCGGCCGGGCCGGGGCAGTGCCGGCGGATGGCGGCCCAGCTGTTCTTCACCGTCCAGGACATCACCAGGGCGTCGAAGATCAGTGAGGTGGAGCTGCAGGACGAGGGCGGCAACCGGCTGTGTGTCCTGTCGCAGGACCGCGCCAACGGCGAGTTCGCGCCACGTAAGCACGTCGGGCGGACCGCTCAGGAGTACTTCATCGACGCTGACCAGAAGGTGGTCAGCATGCCCGACACGACGACGGAGCCGCGGCCGGTGCCGGGGCCCTTCGGGTCCGGCAAGATCCCGCTGAGTTCGATCGCGATCTCGCACGGGGAGGACACCGCGGCGGGTGTCTCGGCCGACGGCCGGTCACTGTACGTGGCACCGCTGGAGTACGGCACCGAACGCGGTCCGGCGCTGCTGCACAGCACGGCCAAGAACGGGTTCTCCGCACCGAGTTGGGACGGCCTGGGCGACCTGTGGATAGCGGACCGCAGCGACAAGGGCTCTCGACTGCTGCGCCTGCGCGCGGGCAAGGGCGCGCCCGACGTGGTGACGGTGCCCGGCCTGGGCGACCGGCGGATCAAGGCGATCAAGGTGGCGTCCGACGGCATCCGCATCGCGGTGCTGGTCGAGGACAAGGGACGTACGACGCTGCAGCTCGGCCGGGTCGAACGGGGCGGCACGGCGCAGCACCCGGTGCTGTCGGTGGAGGAACTGCGCCCCATCGCGCCCCAGTTGGAGGACGTGGTGGCGGCCTCGTGGGCGGGCGGCAGCCGGCTGGTGGTCGTGGGCAGGCAGTCCGGCGGGGTGCAGCAGATGCAGTACATGGAGACGGACGGCTCGGCGTCGAGCGTGCAGACGCTGCCCGGCGTCAACGGGGTCAAGGCGGTGACGGCTTCGGAGGACGAGACGCGGCCGCTGATCGCGGACGGGGCCGAGGGAATAGTGCGCCTGCCGCAGGACGCGAACTGGAAGACGGTGGCCAAGGAGGGGACGGCGCCGGTTTATCCGGGGTGAGGTGGGGGTTGGGGTTGGTGTGTGTGGGGGCGGGGTTGGTGTGGGGGATGGTGCTGGAGGTGGGGCTGGTGCCGGTGCCGGTGTGATTGTGGGGGCGGTCGGGGTTGTGGTGTGGGGGCGTGGGGGCGGCTGCTGTCGTCGTGATCATGCTGGGCAGGGTCGGGCCTGACGGAGCCGGGGCCGGCGGTGGATTCAGCCCGTCACCCGGGTTATCCACAGGGGGTGGTGCCCCGCCCCACGCCGCGGGACAGTAGATCCATGCAGGGCGTATGGCGGGAAATCACCGGTCTGGTACTACCGGTGGACTGCGCCGGATGCGGTCGACCTCGTACGGAACTGTGCGAGGAGTGCCACAAGGCACTGATCCGGGGGGCGAGGGGGAGTGGGGGCGGGGGCGGGGGAGGCCCCCGGGGCCCCCGGAGGGTGCGTCCGCGCCCTGTCCCGCCCGGTCTTCCGCCCACCTGGGCCGCTGCTCCGTACGCCGATGAGGTGCGGGCGGTGCTGCTCGCGCACAAGGAGCGGGGTGCGCTGCGGCTGGCCGGGCCGCTGGGGCAGGCGCTTGCGGGGGCTGTGCGTGGGTTGTGGGCGCGGGGAGGTCCGCTGTGTGCTTACGGGGGTGAGCTTCGGCCTGGCGGAGTGCGGGCCTCGGGGGCTGGTGCTGCGGGTCCGTCTGGCGGCGGGGCGAGTGCTGCGGGAACTCCGGGTTCGGGCGTTGGTGGTGTGCGTCTATTCGGTGGGGAGCCGCGCTCGGCGGGGACGCCGGGGGCGCCGGAGGTGGGGGGCGGTGATGCGGGCCTGTCTGGTGGTGAGTCGTGGGGTGTGGAGGCGCCGGGCTCGGCGGGTGGGGTGGGCAGTGTGGGTTCACCCGATGGGGTATCGGGTTCTGATGGGGTGGGGGGTGCGTCGAGTGCTGGGCAGGTGCCCCGTGGTGGGCTGCGTCCGGCTGGGGTGGGTTCGGGGGAGGGGGGTCCGGTCTCGGCCCTCGGTGAGCCGGGTTTGGAGGGGAGGAGCCCTGGGGTGGGGGTTCTGCGTCCGCACTCTGGTGAGCCGTGTTGTGGCGGGGGGAGTGCGGGGGTGGGAGCGGGGCTGCCACCGCCGGGGCCGGGGCGTGGCAGGGGGTGTGGCACGGGGTGTGCGTCCATCGGTGCTGGTCAGGGGGGTGCTGGCCAGAGTGGTGCTGGGCTGAGTGATGTCGGTCAGGGTGGGGCCGGGGCGATGGGCATGGGGACCGGCTGTTCCTCGGCTCCCGTCAGGACCTCTGCATCCACTGCCACTGCCCATGCGCGCTCCACCACCGTCCCCGCAGCTCCTACTACACTCACTACCCCCACAGCCCCCACCTCACTCACCACCCCCACCACCCTCACCACCCCCCTCCTCCTCGTCCCCGTGCCCTCGGCGCGGCGGGCGGTGGCGGGGCGGGGGCATGATCCGGTGCGGCGGATCGCTTTGGCGGCGGCTCGGGACCTTCGGCGGGAAGGGGTGCCCGTTCGGGTCCTCAGTGCGCTGCGGCAGCGGCGTACGGTTGCTGATCAGGCGGGTCTCAGCGCCCGCCAACGCCTGGCCAACGTCTCCGGAGCCCTGACAGTCGTCCCCGGAGCCGTGCGGCTGCTGCCGGCGGCCCCGGTGGTGCTGGTGGACGATCTGATGACCACCGGGGCTTCGCTGGCGGAGGCGGCGCGGGCGGTGCGAGCCGCCGGGGGGAGGGTGGCGGGTGCGGGTGTGGTGGCAGCGCCGCGGAGTGCTTTCGAAATCAACTGGAACTGACCGCGAAAATTCATCGTTGCAGGTAACGGGGGCGAAAAAGCACCCAAACGGAGCTAGTGCCAGCCAGGGGGTGCCGTCACCCGTCCGGGAGAGCTATGTTCGGTTGTGAGGACTTGGCTGACGCTTTGCCTCAGATGCCGGGATAGGTGCGTTTACGGGTCTTTGCGGGGATCCTGAAATGACGGGAGTGGGGACCTCGCCGACGGGGGAGGAGGAGGTGAAAGTCGCCAAGTCCGAGGCTTCGGCACTCACCGGAGCCTGGTGCAAGAAGGAATCGCTCCGCGCGTAGCAGCGGGGTGATCCGGGAACGGAGTTCTGCGTGGACATCGTCGTCAAGGGCCGCAAGACCGAGGTGCCCGAGCGGTTCCGCAAGCACGTGGCCGAGAAGCTGAAGCTGGACAAGGTCCAGAAGCTCGACGGCAAGGTGATCAGCCTGGACGTCGAGGTGTCCAAGGAGCCCAACCCCCGGCAGGCCGACCGTTCCGATCGGGTGGAGATCACCCTCCGCTCCCGAGGCCCGGTGGTACGGGCCGAGGCGGCCGCCGCCGACCCCTACGCCGCGCTCGACCTGGCCACGGCCAAGCTGGAAGCGCGGCTGCGCAAGCAGCACGACAAGCGCCACTCACGGCGCGGCAACGGACGCATCCCGGCGAGTGACGTCGCGGTGAGCGTCCCGGACGCGGCGAAGCTCGACGAGACCGGTCGGCTCGCCGTGGACGGAGAGCCGCAGGAGCAGGTGCCGACGACGAAGATGGGTTCGCTGGAGATCCAGGGCGAAGGCCCCCTGGTCGTCCGCGAGAAGACCCACTCCGCGGCGCCGATGACCCTCAACCAGGCGCTTTACGAGATGGAGTTGGTCGGACACGACTTCTACCTCTTCGTCGACGCCGAGACCAAGCAGCCGAGTGTCGTCTACCGGCGGCACGCCTACGACTACGGCGTCATCCATCTGAACCCTGACTCGTTCGGGGGAGAGGAGCCCGGTGGCGCCGGTGGGGCGCTCGGCGGCTGACGGCCGCTGAAGTGGTGCCCCCGGCGTACGCCCGGGGGCACCATTGCGCCTGCGGGGGGCAGGAGTTGAGGCCGTATAGTGTTTGTGCCAGCCAGGGAGCTTGTGAGCACGAAATGGCGACATGCCGGGGAGACGGTTGTATGGCGTTGTTCGGGCTGGCCGCAACGGGCTGCAGTCAACCAGCCTTATATCCAAACTCTGGCCTTCACCGGCCGAGTAGTTGACGGGGAGGAACGATGGGGGACAGCTTCGGGCCCGTGCACGGCGGAGCGGACGACGACCATGTCGGCGTCGGTGACCGCGCCGGCACGGACGCGGGCGTGTCGCGCAAGGAGCCGATCCGGGTCCTGGTCGTCGACGACCACGCGCTCTTCCGCCGGGGCTTGGAGATCGTGCTCGCCCATGAAGAGGACATCGAGGTCGTCGGAGAGGCCGGGGACGGCGCCGAGGCGGTGGACAAGGCCGCCGACCTGCTGCCCGACATCGTACTGATGGACGTACGGATGCCCCGGCGCGGCGGGATCGAGGCGTGCACCTCCATCAAGGAGGTGGCCCCCAGCGCGAAGATCATCATGCTGACGATCAGCGACGAGGAGGCCGACCTCTACGACGCGATCAAGGCCGGCGCCACCGGTTACCTCCTCAAGGAGATCTCCACGGACGAGGTGGCGACGGCGATCCGCGCGGTGGCGGACGGCCAGTCGCAGATCAGCCCGTCCATGGCGTCCAAGCTGCTGACCGAGTTCAAGTCGATGATCCAGCGGACGGACGAGCGCCGCCTGGTGCCGGCGCCCCGGCTCACCGACCGTGAGCTGGAGGTCCTCAAGCTGGTCGCGACGGGCATGAACAACCGTGACATCGCCAAGGAACTGTTCATCTCCGAGAACACCGTCAAGAACCACGTCCGCAACATCCTGGAGAAGCTGCAGCTGCACTCCCGGATGGAGGCGGTCGTGTACGCGATGCGGGAGAAGATTCTCGAAATTCGCTGAGTGGAGCGGGCGGGCAGGATCCTGCTGGCTGGCTGGCTGGCTGGCTGGCTGGCAGGGCTGGGCTGGGCAGCAGCACGGTGGCCGGATCCCGCCGTAGCCGGGCCGGACGTCCGCCTCCGCCTCACGGACCCCGGCCATCGTGGAGAGCACTTCAAAGTGCCCACCTCAAAGTACCCACCTCGGAGAGCCCGTTACGGCAGGTCAGGCTCCCCCTTCCGGGACACCTCACCCAAGGCACCTCCCCCTCACGACACCTCCGCCACCAGCTCCGCCCGCAGCGCCGGGTCGTCGCAGCGTTCGATGCGTACGGAGTCGCAGCCGACCCACTGGGCGGCCTCCGTCAGCGCCTGGGCCATCGGCCGTACGGCCTTGGCGTCGCGCAGCGAGACCTGGCGGGCGATGAGCGTGCTGCCCTCGCGGGCCGGGTCCACCCGCCCGGCGAGCCGGCCGCCGGTCAGCAGGGGCATCGCGAAATAGCCGTGTATCCGCTTGGCGCGCGGGACGTACGCCTCCAGGCGGTGGGTGAAGTCGAAGATGCGAGCCGTACGCGGGCGGTCCCAGATGAGGGAGTCGAAGGGCGAGAGCAGGGTCGTACGGTGGCGGCCGCGCGGCGCTTCGGCCAGGGCGGCGGGGTCCGCCCAGGCGGGCTTGCCCCAGCCCTCGACCTCGACCGGGACCAGGCCCGACGCCTCGACGACGGCGTCCACCTGGTCGTTCTTCAGGCGGTGGTAATCGGCCAGGTCCGCTCGGGTGGCCACGCCCATCGCGGCGCCGGCCTGGGCGACCAGGCGGCGCATGCACTCCGTGTCGTCCAGGTCGTCGTGCAGCAGGTCGTCAGGGATGGCGCGCTCGGCGAGGTCGTACACCCGCTTCCAGCCGCGGCGCTCCGTGCACACCACCTCGCCGGTGTCCAGCAGCCACTCCACCGCGATCTTCGTCTCGGACCAGTCCCACCACTCGCCGCCCTTGCGGCCGCCGCCCAGGTCGGAGGTGGTCAGCGGGCCGTCGGCCTTCAGGCGGTCCAGTACGGCGGCGCAGGAGCCCTCGCGGTCCTCCATCCGGTGCCACCGGTGGCCCCTCGCGCGCATCGCCCGGCGCCGGAAGGCGAAGTGCGGCCACTCCTCGACGGGCAGGATGCAGGCGGCGTGCGACCAGTACTCGAAGCTGTGACCGCCCGACCAGTAGGCGGATTCGACGGCGGAGCGGCCTACGGCACCGAGCCGGGCGTACGGGACCAGCTCGTGGGAGCGGGCCAGGACGGAGATCGTGTCGAGCTGCACCGCGCCCAGCCGCCGCAGGACGCCCCGCACCCCCGCGCGGCGGTCCGGCGCGCCGAGGAAGCCCTGCGCCCGCAGCGCGATGCGCCGGGCGTCGTCGGCGGACAGGGTGGTCACGGGCTTCGGCTTCACGGGCCTCGCGGGCTTCGCAGCTGTCATGAGGCACAGCGTAGAAGCGACCACTGACAATGCCCGTGGCGGCATGTCCGGCGGGCCGCCCGCCCTGAACTCGTCAGGCCGGGAGCGGCAGATGGGGTGCGCGGGGCCGGGCCGGCAGAGGTAGGCGGGGCGTTCCCCTACGGGCCGGACCGGACCGGGCCGGACCGGGCCGGGGCGCGGTAGGCGGAACCTTCTCGTCCGAAACCTTCTCGTCCGAAACCTTCTCGCCCGGAACTCTCTCGCCCGGGGGCTTCTCCGTCAGGCCGAGCCCAGCTGACGGGGTGTCTCGGAGGGCAGTCCCAGGTCGGCGGGGAGCAGTGAACCGATCCAGGCGTCCCGCCGGGCGCCCCGGTGTGCGATCTTGGCGCGTAACGTGCCCTCCATCCGGAAGCCGGCTTTGGGCGCCACTCCGCGCGACGCGCCGTTGCCGACTTCCGCGAGCCACTCCAGCCGTTCGATCCCGAGGTCCGTCAGGGCCCAGCGCGCGACCTCGCGGACGGCTTCGGCGGTCCAGCCCTTGCCGCGCTGCTCCCGAGCCGTCCAGTAGCCGATCTCGGCCTGTCGCTCCTTGTCCCGCATCGACATGGCGAACAGGCTCACGGCACCGGTCAGTGTGCCGTCCGCCTTGGTGGTGGCCGCGAAGCGGTACTGGGTGTCCGTGCGCCACTCCTCGTGGCTCCGCTCGATGTAGTCGTGCGCCTGTGCCATGTCGAACGGGGCCGGCAGGGAGGTCCAGCGCGGTATGTCGGGGTCCTGGCAGGCGGCGTGCACCGCCGGGGCGTCGGCGGCGACGAAGGGGCGCAGGAGGAGGCGCTCGGTGGTCAGCGTGACGGGTTCCATAGGGGGAGTGTGGGGAGGCGGCGGGGGCGGGGCGAGCGGATTTCCCTGGCCGGGGCCAGGACCAGCGCCATCCCGTCCCCCTACGGACCCCGCCTCTCGGCTGCCCGCCCCACACCCTTCCCACCCCTCCCCACCCCCTCCCGGCACCTTCCAGCCCCCTCGTGCGTTCTCGTAGCGAAAGGTGTGCACCGGGGAGCGGTGTGCTTCGCGGCGGTGGACCTCCCGGCCGGATGGGGTCCTCCTTTACGATGGCCGTTGCGGCGGGGCCTGCCCCTTGGAAAAATGCCGCGCCCGCGCACCCTCCCCCTGCCTGCGGCGGGGGGTACCCCCAGCGCCAGGCCCGACCGGCAAGGAGACCAGCCCAAGTGTCCGTCTTCAACAAGCTCATGCGTGCAGGCGAAGGAAAGATCCTGCGCAAACTGCACCGCATCGCGGGCCAGGTCAACTCCATCGAGGAGGACTTCGCGGCCCTCTCCGACGCCGAGCTGCGGGCGCTGACCGATGAGTACAAGGAGCGGTTCGCGGACGGCGAAACGCTCGACGACCTGCTGCCCGAGGCGTTCGCCACCGTCCGTGAGGCCGCCAAGCGGGTGCTCGGCCAGCGCCACTACGACGTTCAGCTGATGGGCGGCGCGGCCCTTCACCTGGGGTACGTCGCCGAGATGAAGACCGGTGAGGGCAAGACCCTGGTCGGTACCCTCCCGGCGTATCTGAACGCGCTGTCCGGCAAGGGCGTCCACCTGATCACGGTCAATGACTACCTGGCCGAGCGCGACTCCGAGATGATGGGCCGGGTCCACAAGTTCCTGGGCCTCTCGGTCGGTTGCATCCTCGCCAACATGACGCCCGCCGAACGTCGCGAACAGTACAACTGCGACATCACGTACGGTACGAACAACGAGTTCGGCTTCGACTACCTGCGCGACAACATGGCGTGGTCGAAGGACGAGCTGGTCCAGCGCGGCCACAATTTCGCCATCGTCGACGAGGTCGACTCGATCCTGGTCGACGAGGCCCGTACGCCGCTGATCATCTCGGGTCCGGCGGACTCGGCCACCAAGTGGTACGGCGACTTCGCGAAGTTGGTCAAGCGCCTGAAGAAGGGCGAGCCGGCCAACCCGCAGCGCGGTATCGAGGAGACCGGTGACTACGACGTCGACGAGAAGAAGCGCACCGTCGGCATCCACGAGTCCGGCGTCAGCAAGGTCGAGGACTGGCTCGGCATCGACAACCTGTACGAGTCGGTCAACACGCCGCTGGTCGGGTATCTGAACAACGCGATCAAGGCCAAGGAGCTGTTCAAGCTCGACAAGGACTACGTCGTCATCGACGGCGAGGTCATGATCGTCGACGAGCACACCGGCCGTATCCTCGCCGGCCGCCGCTACAACGAGGGCATGCACCAGGCCATCGAGGCGAAGGAAGGGGTGGAGATCAAGGACGAGAACCAGACACTCGCCACGATCACCCTCCAGAACTTCTTCCGCCTCTACGACAAGCTCTCCGGTATGACCGGTACGGCCATGACCGAGGCCGCCGAGTTCCACCAGATCTACAAGCTCGGCGTCGTGCCGATCCCGACGAACCGCCCGATGGTCCGCAAGGACCAGGCCGACCTGATCTACCGCACCGAGGTCGCCAAGTTCGCCGCGGTCGTCGAGGACATCGTCGAGAAGCACGAGAAGGGCCAGCCGATCCTGGTCGGCACGACCTCCGTGGAGAAGTCGGAGTACCTCTCCCAGCAGCTGACCAAGCGCGGCGTGCCGCACGAGGTCCTCAACGCCAAGCAGCACGACCGGGAGGCGTCGATCGTCGCCCAGGCCGGCCGCAAGGGCGCCGTCACGGTCGCCACGAACATGGCCGGCCGCGGTACGGACATCAAGCTGGGCGGCAACCCGGACGACCTCGCCGAGGCCGAGCTGCGCAGCCAGGGCCTGGACCCGGTCGAGCACGTCGAGGAGTGGGCGGCCGCGCTGCCCGCCGCCCTGGAGAAGGCCGAGGCTGCGGTCGCGGCGGAGTTCGAAGAGGTCAAGAGCCTCGGCGGGCTGTACGTGCTGGGCACCGAGCGGCACGAGTCGCGCCGTATCGACAACCAGCTGCGTGGCCGCTCCGGCCGGCAGGGCGACCCCGGTGAGTCCCGCTTCTACCTCTCCCTCGGTGACGACCTGATGCGCCTGTTCAAGGCCCAGATGGTCGAGCGGGTCATGGCGATGGCCAACGTCCCCGACGACGTGCCGATCGAGAACAAGATGGTGACGCGCGCCATCGCGTCCGCGCAGTCGCAGGTCGAGCAGCAGAACTTCGAGACCCGTAAGAACGTCCTGAAGTACGACGAGGTGCTCAACCGCCAGCGCGAGGTCATCTACGGCGAGCGCCGCCGCGTCCTGGAGGGCGAGGACCTCCAGGAGCAGATCAAGCACTTCATGGAAGACACCATCGACGCCTACATCCAGGCGGAGACGGTCGAGGGCTTCGCGGAGGAGTGGGACCTGGACCGCCTGTGGGGCGCGTTCAAGCAGCTCTACCCGGTCAAGGTCACGATCGAGGAGCTGGAGGAGGAGGCCGGTGACCGCGCCGGCATCACCTCCGACTTCATCGCGGAGGCCGTCAAGGAGGACATCCACCAGCAGTACGCGGCCCGTGAGGAGCAGCTCGGCTCCGACATCATGCGGGAGCTGGAGCGCCGCGTGGTGCTGTCCGTCCTGGACCGCAAGTGGCGCGAGCACCTCTACGAGATGGACTACCTCCAGGAGGGCATCGGCCTGCGGGCGATGGCCCAGAAGGACCCGCTGGTCGAGTACCAGCGCGAGGGCTTCGACATGTTCACCGCGATGATGGAGGGCATCAAGGAGGAGTCGGTCGGCTACCTGTTCAACCTGGAGGTCCAGGTCGAGCAGCAGGTCGAGGAGGTCCCGGTGGCGGACGCCCAGGAGAAGACCTCGCTGGACAAGGACGTCCAGGACGCCGTGCCCGCCGGGGCCGGCGCCGGGCGGCCGGAGATCCACGCGAAGGGCCTGGAGGCGCCGCAGCGCCCGGACCGGCTGCACTTCTCCGCGCCGACCGTGGACGGCGAGGGCGGTGTCGTCGAGGGTGACTTCACCAGCGAGGACGCGGCCCCGGCCCGTTCGGAGTCGGACGGTCTGACGCGCGCGGAGCGCCGCAAGGCCCAGAAGAGCGGCGGGCGCCGCCGCAAGAAGTGACGGCACACCGCCCCTGGGCGGGCGGGTGAGGCCGGGGCGCCGCAGCGGGAAGCTGCGGCGCCCCGGCTCGTTGCGTACGGGAGCGGCGGGGCCCGCCTCCGGGCAGGCCGCCTCCGGGCCCGTACGGCCGTCACCACACACGGGTGCTCGGGCCGATGTCGAGGGCGGCGCAGCGCCACCGGGCGTCGCGGCCCAGCTCCAGCCGGAAGGCGAGGGCGCGCAGCCGCTCGCCGGAGGCGATACGGGCGAAGGCCTCGATGACGTCCCGGCGGGGCAGGCAGAGGCCGCAGTGGGCCACGGAGGGGGCCGGTGCGCGGCGGCCCGCTCCGTGGCCCGTGGGCCTCAGGGGTGCTTGCGGGGCCAGTTCTACGAGGCGGTCGTACGCGGCGGGCAGGGCGTGCCCCAGGAGAGCGTGGACGGGGCGCCGGCCGCTGAGGGTGAGCAGCAGCTGTTCGGCGAACCAGTCGTGCGGCAGGAGGCGGGGAGCGGGGCCGCGGACGGCTGAGGCGGGGACCGGTGCCGGGACCGTACGGGGGCCGGCCGGGCGGCGGGTGTCCCGGCGTCCCGGTGGGCCGGTGCGGTGGCGGCCCGGCCCCGCACCGGGCGAGGTCCTGGGGGAGCGGGTGCGGGCGGGCGGGAGGGTGTCGGGCTGGGTGGTGAGCATGGTGGGCCCCCGTTCGGCCGGTCCGGCGGACAACCGGTGGGTACCGGCGAGTAGCTTCGGTGGGGTTCTTCTACCGGCGGGAAATCGGCGGCAGCAAGGGCCGGCGGCGGGGCCGTACGGGCGGCCAGAAGTTCACCCATCAGGGGGAGAGCGGGCGGATGTGCGGGTGAGCGGTACCGCGTATCCGGGAGGGGGCGGCGCCGGGGCGGCGGAAGGGGCGCACGAAGGGGGACGCCGGCCCGTGGCGCACCGGGCTCCCGCCCGTACCTGACGCCGCATCTCCCGCCGCATCCCACGCCCGTATGCTGGCGGACAGATTTTCCAGACCCAGTGATGTGAGCGGAAGCGGCAGCCATGCGCGTGTATGTCCCCCTGACCCTGCCCGGACTCGCGGCGGCGCACGAGGCCGGGGAGTTGGGCCCCGGCCCGCTGGACGCCTACGCCGTCACGCCCGCGCTGCGCGAGTGGTACGTCTCCGACGACATCGAGGAACTGGAGTACGCGGCGCTCAACCGGGCCGCGCAGGGCTCGCTGCGCCGGCTCGCGGCCGACCCGCAGGCCCCGCGGCGCCGGGTCGTGGTGGCCGTGGACGTACCGGACGGTGCGGCCGTGGCCGACCCCGACCGGGGCCTGGACCAGACGGCGCTCGGTGAGGTGCGGATCGCCGGGCCGGTGCCGATGGCGAAGGCCGCGGCGGTGCACGTGGACTCCGACGACGCGGAGGAGGACGTCGCGGCGGCCGCCGGCGCGCTGGGCGCCGCGGACCTCGGCGACGACGACGCGCGGTTCACGGTCGACGGCGCGGAGGACCACGAGCTGATGTGGTTCGGCGTCCAGGAGATCCCGAACCTGATCGCCGGGCGCTGACCGCCGGGCGCTCGGCCGCCCGTGACTGCGCTGTCAGTGGTCATGGGTACGGTCTTGGACATGGGGACGCACGCGACGCACATCGTCTGGGACTGGAACGGGACGCTCTTCCACGACACCGAAGCCGTGATGGGCGCGACCAACGCCGCCTTCGCCGAGCTCGGCCTGCCCTCGATCACCCTGGAGCGCTACCGGGAGCTGTACTGCGTACCGGTCCCGCGGTTCTACGAGCGGCTGCTGGGCCGGCTGCCGACGGACGCGGAGTGGCTGGTCATGGACGAGGCGTTCCACCGGCACTACGCCGTCCACCGGCCCGCGTGCGGGCTCGCCGAGGGCGCGGAGCGGCTGCTGGAGAGCTGGCAGCAGGCGGGCCGCAGCCAGTCGATCCTGAGCATGTACGGGCACGACGAGCTGATGCCGCTGGTGCGCGGCTTCGGCATCGAGGCGCGTTTCGTGCGCGTGGACGGCCGTACGGGGCCGTCCGGCGGCAGCAAGAGCGAGCACATGGTGCGCCACCTGGCGGCGCTGGCCACCGGCGCGTCCGGGAACGGCGGGGCGGGCCGGATAGCCCCGGACCGTACGGTCGTGATCGGCGACGCGGTCGACGACGCGGTGGCCGCCCGGCATGTGGGCGCCCACGCGGTGCTCTACACGGGCGGGTCGCACAGCCGGGCCAGCCTGGCGGCCGCCGGGGTGCCGGTGGTGGACACCCTGACGGAGGCCGTGGAGCTGGCGGAGGAGATAGCCGCGTAGGGCGTGGACCGCACGCCTGGCCGCCCGCCGGACCGCGCACCGCCCCGGACCCCGGCCCCGTACGGACCAGCCCGCCCGGCCTCATCCGGACCGGCCCCGTACGGACCGGCCCGCCCGGCTCCGTCCGGACCGGCCCGCCCGGCAAGGATCACGTCACCGGTGCCTTGGCCCGCAGTACCGCGATGAACTCGCGCATCCACCCGGAGTGGTCCGGCCAGGCGCGGGAGGAGACCAGGGTGCCGTCCACGACGACCTCGGCGTCCCGGAAGGTGGCACCGGCGGCCTGCATGTCCATTTCCAGGGCGGGGTAGGCGGTGACCCGGCGCCCGTTGAGGCCGCCGATCGCGGCGGTCAGCAGCGGCCCGTGGCAGATCTGCGCGACCGGCTTGTCCGCGTCGAAGAAGGACTTCACGAGCTTGCGCAGCTCGGGGTCGTTGCGCAGGTATTCGGGCGCCCGCCCGCCGGGCACCACGAGTGCGGCGTACTGCCCCGGGTCGACCTCGGAGAAGGCCAGGTCGGCGGGCCAGGTGTAGCCGGGCTTCTCGGTGTAGGTGTCGAACCCCGGTTCGAAGTCGTGCACGACCAGGCGCAGCGTCTTACGGGCGGGCGCCGCGATGTGCACGTCGTAGCCCTCCTCGCGCAGCCGCTGGAAGGGGTAGAGGACCTCCAGGGACTCCGCCGCGTCGCCGGTCACGATCAGGATCTTGGCGGCCATGCCGTCCACCTCCGCTCGGGTCGCGTACCCCGCGCGGACGTGCTGTTCGTCACATCCGCGCGCCGTGGTCCGTTCCTCACCTGTCCCGCTCAACGTCCTCCGGATCGCCGTCCTTGCCAAGCCCCCGCGGGATACCGTGGGATTCCAGGGGTGGCGGCGGCTGTCCCCGTCGCTGTCCGGATCGTCAAATTTCGGCTAGTGGTTTTGTACACAGCTGGACCATGACGGCACCCCGGCCGAGAGCGATAGCCTTGCATCGTGATCAGCGCGATAACCCGCGGGGGCATCGAGGCCCTCGCCGTGCGCCCGGGACAGCACGATGACCGGGCGGCCGCTGATCGTTGCGACCGGGACCGAAGGCCGACCCCGACCGGGTCGGCGCTGAGCGGTCCGGTCAGCGCTCATCGCGGCACAGCGTCGTCCCCGACCGGACACTTCCCCGCGTTGCGGCGGGGGAACCCTCACCGGTCGTGCCGGCGTCGTGCAGCTTCCACGGAGTTCATCCACGACGTCACGCAACGGCGCGCGACAGGAGCCAGAGGACATGCAGACCAAGCTGGACGAAGCCAAGACCGAGCTGCTCGCGCGGGCCGCCCGGGTCGCTGAAAGCAGCCCGGCCGGGGGACAGGCACCGGTGCAGGGACTCGACCCGGACACCCTCCTGGGATACCTCCAGCGCTACTACCTGCACACCGCGCCGGAGGACCTGACCGGCCGCGACCCGGTGGACGTCTTCGGCGCCGCGCTCTCCCACTACCGGCTGGCCGAGAATCGGCCGCAGGGCACCGCCAACGTCCGGGTGCACACCCCGACGGTCGAGGAGAACGGCTGGACGTGCAGCCACTCCGTCGTGGAGGTCGTCACCGACGACATGCCCTTCCTCGTGGACTCGGTCACCAATGAGCTGTCGCGTCAGGGCCGCGGCATCCACGTGGTGATCCACCCGCAGGTGATCGTCCGCCGGGACGTGACCGGCAAGCTGATCGAGGTCCTCGACAACACGTGCGACCTGCACGGCCGCACCGGCAAGGACAAGGCGGGCAAGGGCAAGGGCCGGGACCTGCCGCACGACGCGCTGGTCGAGTCCTGGATCCACGTGGAGATCGACCGGGAGACCGACCGCGCCGACCTCAAGCAGATCACCAAGGACCTGCTGCGGGTGCTCTCCGACGTGCGCGAGGCCGTCGAGGACTGGGAGAAGATGCGCGACGCCGCGCTGCGCATCGCCGACGAGCTGCCCACCGAGCCGACCGCCGACGACCTGCGCGACCAGGAGGTCGACGAGGCCCGCGAGCTGCTGCGCTGGCTGGCCGCCGACCACTTCACGTTCCTCGGTTACCGCGAGTACGAGCTGACCGCGGTCCCCGGTGAGTCCGGCGCCGAGGAGGACGTGCTGACCGCGGTGCCCGGCACCGGCCTGGGCATCCTGCGCTCCGACCCCGCGCACAGCGACGGCGACGACGGCCACCCCGTCTCCCCGTCCTTCAACCGGCTCCCCAAGGACGCGCGCGCCAAGGCCCGCGAGCACCGGCTGCTGATCCTGACCAAGGCCAACAGCCGCTCCACCGTGCACCGCCCCTCGTACCTGGACTACGTGGGCGTCAAGAAGTTCGACGCCCAGGGCAACGTCGTCGGTGAGCGCCGCTTCCTCGGCCTGTTCTCGTCGGCCGCGTACACCGAGTCCGTACGCCGGGTGCCGGTCATCCGCCGCAAGGTCGCCGAGGTGCTGGACGCCGCGGGCTTCACCGCCAACAGCCACGACGGCCGCGACCTGCTGCAGATCCTGGAGACCTACCCGCGCGACGAGCTGTTCCAGACGCGCGTCGACCAGCTCCAGTCCATCGTCACCAGCGTCCTGTACCTCCAGGAGCGCCGCCGGCTGCGGCTGTACCTGCGCCAGGACGAGTACGGGCGCTACTACTCGGCGCTGGTCTACCTGCCGCGCGACCGCTACACCACCGGCGTACGGCTGCGGCTGATTGACATCCTCAAGGAGGAACTGGGCGGCACCAGCGTCGACTTCACCGCCTGGAACACCGAGTCGATCCTGTCCCGGCTGCACTTCGTCGTGCGGGTGCAGCCCGGCGCGACGCTGCCGGACCTCACCGACGCGGACGCCGAGCGCATCGAGGCGCGCCTGGTCGAGGCCGCCCGGTCCTGGGCCGACGGTTTCGCCGAGGCGCTGACCGCCGAGGTCGGCGAGGAGAAGGCCGCCGAGCTGCTGCGCCGCTACAACCACGCCTTCCCCGAGGGCTACAAGGCCGACAACCCGCCGCGCAGCGCGGTCGCCGACCTCCAGCACCTGGAGAAGCTGACGGCGAAGGGCGGCAGCGACTTCGAGGTCAGCCTGTACGAGCCGGTCGGCGCGGGCCCGGACGAGCGCCGCTTCAAGATCTACCGCACCGGTGAGCCGGTCTCGCTGTCCAAGGTCCTGCCGCTGCTGAACCGCCTCGGCGTCGAGGTCGTCGACGAGCGCCCGCACGAGCTGCGCTGCACCGACGGCACCACCGCCTGGATCTACGACTTCGGGCTGCGCATCCCCGAGCGGATGAACGGTGACGACGCGCGCGAGCGGTTCCAGGACACCTTCACGGCGGTGTGGACCGGCCGCGCGGAGAGCGACAACTTCAACAAGCTGGTGCTGCGGGCCGGGCTGAACTGGCGCCAGGCGATGGTGCTGCGCGCGTACGCCAAGTACCTGCGGCAGGCCGGTTCGACCTTCAGCCAGACGTACATGGAGGACACCCTCTCCAACAACGTCCACACCACCCGGCTGCTGGTCAGCCTCTTCGAGGCGCGGATGTCGCCGGAGCGGCAGCGGGCCGGCACCGAGCTGACCGACGGGCTGCTGGAGGAGCTGGACGGGGCACTGGACCAGGTCGCGAGCCTGGACGAGGACCGCATCCTGCGGTCGTTCCTCACCGTCATCAAGGCGACGCTGCGCACCAACCACTACCAGAAGGACAACGACGGGCAGCCGCACTCCTACCTGTCGATGAAGCTGGACCCGCAGGCCATCCCGGACCTGCCGGCGCCGCGCCCGGCGTACGAGATCTGGGTGTACTCGCCGCGCGTCGAGGGTGTCCACCTGCGCTTCGGCAAGGTCGCGCGCGGTGGGCTGCGCTGGTCGGACCGGCGCGAGGACTTCCGTACGGAGGTGCTCGGCCTGGTCAAGGCGCAGATGGTCAAGAACACCGTCATCGTGCCGGTGGGCGCCAAGGGCGGCTTCGTCGGCAAGCGGCTGCCGGACCCGTCGGTGGACCGGGACGCGTGGCTGGCCGAGGGCATCGCCTGCTACAAGACGTTCATCTCCGGCCTGCTGGACATCACCGACAACCTGGTGGGCGGCGAGGTCGTGCACCCCGCGGACGTCGTACGGCACGACGAGGACGACACGTACCTCGTCGTCGCGGCCGACAAGGGCACCGCGACGTTCTCCGACATCGCCAACGAGGTCGCCGAGTCGTACGGCTTCTGGCTCGGTGACGCGTTCGCGTCCGGCGGCAGCGCGGGCTACGACCACAAGGGCATGGGCATCACCGCCCGCGGCGCCTGGGAGTCGGTCAAGCGGCACTTCCGCGAGCTGGGCGTCAACACCCAGACCGAGGACTTCACCGTCGTGGGTGTCGGTGACATGTCCGGTGACGTGTTCGGCAACGGCATGCTGGCGAGCGAGCACATCCGGCTGGTCGCCGCGTTCGACCACCGGCACATCTTCCTCGACCCGAACCCGGACGCGGCCACCTCGTACGCCGAGCGCCGCCGCCTGTTCGAGCTGCCGCGCTCCTCGTGGGCGGACTACGACACCGAGCTGCTGTCGCAGGGCGGCGGCATCCACCCCCGCACCGCCAAGTCGATCCCGATCAACGCGCAGGTCCGGGCCGCCCTCGGCCTGGAGGCGGGCGTCAAGAAGATGACGCCGGCCGACCTGATGCGGGCGATCCTCGGGGCGCCGGTGGACCTGCTGTGGAACGGCGGCATCGGTACGTACGTGAAGTCGTCGGCCGAGTCGCACGCGGACGTGGGCGACAAGTCCAACGACGCGATCCGCGTCAACGGCGAGGACCTGCGGGTCAAGGTCGTCGGCGAGGGCGGCAACCTGGGTCTGACCCAGCTCGGCCGGATCGAGTTCGCCCAGAACGGCGGCAAGATCAATACCGATGCGATCGACAACAGCGCCGGTGTGGACACCTCCGACCACGAGGTGAACATCAAGATCCTGCTCAACTCGGTCGTCGGTGACGGTGACCTGACGGTCAAGCAGCGCAACAAGCTGCTGGCCGCGATGACCGACGAGGTCGGCGCGCTGGTGCTGCGCAACAACTACGCGCAGAACATCGCGCTCTCGCTGGCGCAGGCGCAGTCCGCGAGCATGCTCCCCGCCCAGCAGCGCTTCATCCGGCGCCTGGAGCGCGACGGGCACCTGGACCGGGGGCTGGAATTCATGCCCAGCGACCGCCAGATCAAGGAGCGGCTGAACGCCGGGCGCGGTCTGTCGCAGCCCGAGACCGCCGTGCTCCTCGCGTACACGAAGATCACGGTCTCCGACGCGCTGATCCAGACCGGGCTGCCGGACGACCCGTACCTCCAGCGCCTGCTGCACGCATATTTCCCCAGCGCGCTGCGGGAGAAGTTCGCCGACCAGGTCGACGCGCACGCGCTGCGCCGCGAGATCGTCACGACCGTGCTGGTGAACGACACCGTCAACTCCGGCGGTACGAGCTTCCTGCACCGCATGCGGGAGGAGACCGGCGCCTCGCTCGAAGAGGTCGTACGGGCGCACACCGCGGCCCGCGCGATCTTCGGGCTCGGGTCGGTCTGGGACGACGTCGAGGCGCTGGACAACATCGTCGCCGCCGACGTGCAGACCCGTATCCGGCTGCACTCCCGGCGCCTGGTGGAGCGCGGCACCCGCTGGCTGCTCAACAACCGCCCGCAGCCGCTGGAACTCTCCGAGACCATCGACTTCTTCGCGGAGCGGGTCGCCGGGGTCTGGGCCGAACTGCCCAAGCTGCTGTGCGGCAGCGACCTGGAGTGGCACCAGCGCATCCTGGACGAGCTGACCGAGGCCGGCGTGCCGGCGGAGCTGGCCACCCGGGTGGCCGGGTTCTCCTCGGCCTTCCCCGCGCTGGACATCGTCGCCATCGCGGACCGCACCGGCAAGAAGCCGCTGGACGTCGCCGAGGTGTACTACGACCTGGGCGACCGGCTGCGCATCAACCAGCTCCTGGACCGCATTCTGGAACTGCCGCGCAACGACCGGTGGCAGTCGATGGCCCGCGCCTCCATCCGCGAGGACCTGTTCGCCGCGCACGCCGCGCTGACCAGCGACGTGCTGTCGGTGGGCAGTGACTCCGCGACGCCGGAGGAGCGGTTCAAGGCGTGGGAGGAGAAGAACGCGGCGATCCTGGGCCGCGCGCGGACCACGCTGGAGGAGATCCACGGGTCGGAGGGCTTCGACCTGGCGAACCTGTCGGTCGCGATGCGGACGATGCGGACGCTGCTGCGCACGCACAGCTGACGCGCACCCCGTCGTACGAGCGGCGCGGTCCGGCACTGCCGGGCCGCGCCGCGGCGCGTTCGGGGACGGTGCGTTCGCCTCGGCGTGAGGTCAGGGGCGGGCGCCCTTCTCGTACGCCGTGACGACCTCCTCCGTAGGGCCGTCCATCACCAGTTCGCCCTTCTCCAGCCACAGCACGCGGTCGCAGGTGTCGCGGACGGCCTTGTTGTTGTGGCTGACCAGGAAGACCGTGCCGGCCTCCGCGCGGAGCTCGCGGATGCGGGCCTCGGAGCGCTGCTGGAAGGCGCGGTCGCCGGTGGCCAGGGCCTCGTCGATCATCAGGACGTCGTGGCTCTTCGCCGCGGCGATGGAGAAGCGCAGCCGGGCCGCCATGCCGGAGGAGTACGTGCGCATCGGCAGCGAGATGAAGTCGCCCTTGTCGTTGATGCCGGAGAAGTCGACGATGCCCGGGTAGCGGTTGCGGATCTCCTCACGGGACATGCCCATGGCCAGGCCGCCCAGGACGACATTGCGCTCGCCGGTCAGATCGTTCATCAGGGCCGCGTTCACCCCCAGGAGTGACGGCTGGCCGTGGGTGTAGACGCGGCCGGCGGCGGGCGGGAGCAGTCCGGCGACGGCGCGCAGCAGTGTGGACTTCCCCGAGCCGTTCGAGCCGATCAGGCCGATCGCCTCCCCCTTACGGGCGACGAAGGTGACGCCCTTGACGGCGTGCACCTCGCGCACCCCGGCGGCGGGCCTGCGGCGCACCAGCCGCTGGAGGGCGGCCGTAGCGCTGCCCTTGCCCGTACCGCCGCCGTACACCTTGTAGACGATGTGGACGTTGTCGCAGATGACAGTGGGGGCGCGGTCGCCGGCGGGGGCGGCGTGGCCGGCGGGCGGGCGTTCCATGGTGGTCTCAGCCACGGCCGTACTCCTCCTCGGCCTTCCAGAAGAAGACGTATCCGGCGACGCCGGCCAGCAGGGCCCAGCCGAGGGCCAGCGGCCACACGTGCGGCGGCAGGTCCTGTGCGCGCACCGTGTCGATCAGGGCGTAGCGCATCAGGTCGATGTAGATCAGGGCGGGGTTGCAGTTCAAGGCGACCGCGACGGCGTGCGGCGCGGTGCTGGTGAACGTGGAGAGGTTGTAGAAGACGCCGGAGACGTACATCCAGGTGCGCAGCACGAACGGCATCAGCTGCGCGGTGTCCGTGGTCTTCGCGCCGATCCGGGCCATCACCAGGGCCAGGCCGGTGTTGAAGACCGACTGGAGCAGCAGCGCGGGCACCATCAGCAGCCAGTGCCACGTCACGGGCACGCCGCAGATCAGCACGATGGCCGCCAGTGCACCCATGGAACAGATGAGCTGCTGGAGCTGGATGAGGGTGTGCGCGACGGGCAGCGCGGCGCGCGGGAAGTGCAGGGCCCGCACCAGGCCGATGCTGCCGGAGACGGCGCGGGTGCCGGCCAGGACCGTGGACTGGGTGAACGTGAAGACGAAGACGCCGGTGCACAGGAACGGGATGAAGTTCGGGATGCCACGGCTGGTGTGCAGCAGCACGCCGAAGATCAAGTAGTACACGCCCGCGTTGAGCAGCGGGGTCATCACCTGCCAGAGCTGGCCCAGGCGCGCCGTGGTGTACATGGCGGTCAGCCGGGCGGTGGCGAAGGACGCGATGAAGTGGCGGCGCGCCCACAGGCGGCGGGTGTACTCGCGCAGCGGCGGGCGGGCACCGCTGACGGTCAGGCCGTACTGCTCCGCCAGCGCCCGCAGGCCCGGATCGGGCGGGGCGGCGGCCTGGACGGTGGTCGGGGGCGCAGGTGGCGCCTCGGAGGCGCGGGCCGGCGGGGCGAGGGTCTGGGGCATGGGGCGGTCGCCTCCGGGCGTGAGGGCGGCGCTCCGTTACGTCGGCCGACGTCAGAACGCTCCCGTTTCGTCGTGACGGTGCCGAGCGTACGACTGAGCCACGTCGAAACGCAACCGTCTCGTCGTGACGTGGCCGTTTCGACGTGGCGGGGGCGTTTCGTCGTGACGTGGCCGCCACGTCGTGGCGGAGGCGTATCGCCGCGGCGAAGGCGTGTCGTCGTGACGCGACCGTTCCGTCGTGGCGCGACCGTCCCGTCGAGAAGCGACCGTTCCGTCGTGACGTACACGTTTCGTCGAAACGCAGCCGTCCCGTCGCGACGGAGCCGTCCCGTCGCGCCGCTACGATCAAGACATGGCAAAGGACGGCAGTGATATGACCAGGGCGCCGGGCGTGCCGGGCGGGCGGCGGGCGCCGGCCGGGGCCGCCGTACTGCGTGAGGAGAAGACCGAGGCGATCCGCGCCGCGGTCTTCGCGGAACTCGCGGCGGTGGGGTTCGCGCGGATGTCCATCGAGGGCATCGCCCGGCGGGCGGGCGTCGGCAAGACCGCCGTCTACCGGCGGTGGCGCTCCAAGCTGCACCTCGTGCTGGACGTGGTGTCCGCGGTGGCCGCCGAGGGGCTGCCCGCACCGGACACCGGGTCGCTGCGCGGCGACGTACGGATGCTGCTGGAGGTCGCGGCCCGTGCGCTGCGGCACCCGATGGCGTCGCAGATCATCCCGGACCTGCTGGCCGAGGCCGCCCGCAGCCCGGAGATCGCCGAAGCGCTGCGCACTGCCCTGCTCGACAGCCAGCAGGGCGTCGCGACGGCGATGGTGGCCCGCGCGGTCGCACGCGGCGAGCTGCGCCCGGACGCCGACGCGCGCCTGGCCCTGGACCTGATGACCGGACCGCTCTACTGGCGCCTGATGGTCGTACGCGACGAACTCCCGAAGAGCTACTTGGACGAACTGGCCCTCGCGGTGGCATCGGCCCTGGAGGCGTGACCTGGCCATCGTGACTCGATCACCGTGACTCGATCACCGTGACCCGGCCATCGTGACCCGGCCACCCGTCGGCCCGCCCCCTCCCCGCGTCGGCCCGCCCCCGCGTCGGCCCGGCCCTCCGCGCCGGCCCGGCCCCGGCCCCCGGCTCCCGGCCCCCTCCCAACCTCCGCCCCCGCCCCGTCCCCACCCCCAACCCCGGACCAATCAGACGAGCGCCGCGCGCCCCCCGCCCGAATACTGAAGAGGTGCAGTGCGCGCGGTGGCTCATCCCGGTGTGAGCCGGACGGTTACGAGTGGGGCGTCACCGGGCGCCGTGGAGGGCCTGCCTTGTGCCGACGCACCCGACGCACCCAACGCCCCCGGCGCACCCGACGCCCCCGTCCGGGCCGTCCCGGCGGCGGCTGCTCCAGGTAGCCGGGGGCGGCGCGGCCGCGGTCACGGCCGGCGCCGGGGTCTGGGCCTGGTGCGGGCCGGGCGCGCCGCTGTCGCAGCGCACCGGCACGGCGCGCGGACGGGAGGCCGCCGCGTCCGGTGCGGAGCAGGCGTTCCTGCACGTCATCGCGCACGCCGACGACTCCCTGTACTTCATGAACCCGGCGCTGGAGCAGTCGTTGCGCAGCGGCGCCCGCTCGGTGACGGTGTGTCTGACCGGCGGTGAGTCGGACGGCCGCAACACCGCCGAGCACGGGCGTGGGGCCCGTATGCCGCCGCGCGACCGCCCGGCGTTCGCGCGGGCCCGTACGAACGGGCTGCGGGCCGCGCACGCGGTGATGGCCACCGGCGACCCGCTCAGCCCCTGGGACGTGGAGGCCGTCTCCCTGCTGCCCGGCTTCCAGGCCGAGATGCAGACGCTGCGTGCCGCGCCGCACCACCAGCTCGTCTTCCTGGAGCTGGTGGAGGCCCGGACCGTCTCCCAGCCGCGCGCGCGGAGCCTGCGCGGCCTGTGGCTCGGCGCCGTCGACACGCTGCCCACGCTGCGCCCGGAGGACACCCCCGTACAGCGCACGTTCCAGTACACCCGCCAGCAGCTCGTCGACTCGCTGATCGCGCTGCTGGAACGGGTCCGGCCCACCGTGGTGCGCACCCTCGACCCGAACGCGGTGCACGCCCCGCACCAGCCGCCGCCCGACGGCGACCCGAAGGTGCGCGGGCTCCTGTACTACGACCATCAGGACCACATCGCCTCGGCGTACTTCACGCAGGCGGCGCTGGCGGGCTACTGGGACCGCGAGCCCGGCCGCCCCACCGTCGTGGAGCACTACATCGGGTACGAGGCAGGCGTCCTGCCCAACAACGTCGACCTGCCGACCGCCCGGCGCAAGGCCGAGCTGCTGTCCGTCTACGGCTGGGCGGACGGCCGCGACTGCGGTGACCGGGCGGGCTGCGGCGACCGCAAGGTCGGCGGCACGGCGCTGGACGGCTGGTCGCGCGACTGGACGCGCAGCACCCGGCTGCGGGCCCCCGGCTCGAACAGCTGGCTGCGGCCCCTGAAGGACGGCCGGCTCGCCGCCTTCGCCGTCCTGGACGGCACCGCCGTGTGCTGGGCCGAGACCGCGCCGGGCAACGGCACCTTCAGCGGCCCGCACCGGCTCGGTGGCGGCTTCCTCCAGGGCCAGATCCACGCCGTGAGTCACCCCGGGGGCGCGCTCCAGCTCTTCGCCTCCCGTACGGTCCTGCCGGCCCGCAACCACGCGCACCGCCGCGAGCTGCTGACCGCCCGGCAGAACGGCACCGCGCGCAACGGTGTGCCGGCCTTCGGGCCGTGGGAGTCGCTGGGCACACCGGACGCCGCCCCGGTCGCGTCCCTGGAGACGGGCTTCCCGGCGGCGGCGGTCGGCCGGGACGGCACGGTGCACGTCTTCGCCCGCGACTGGAACGGCGGCATTGCCTACCGCAGCGGCCCCCAGGGCGGCGACTGGTCGCTGTGGCGGCACCTGGAAGCGCCGGCGGCCCCCGCGGGCGGCCGGGTGCCGCGCCTCGTCGACGGGCTGGACGCGTGCGTGGACTCCGAGGGGCTGGTGCACGTCGTGGCGCCCGGCGACCGGGCCGTGCACCACTGGATGTCGAAGGAGGCGGGGCAGATACCGGAGCCCACCGGGGACACCGGTCTGCCCGAGCCCGGAGGCCCGCTGAGCCTGGTGCCGCTGGGCGGCGGGGAGGTGCGCCTGGCGTACCGGCAGAGCCGTACGGCGCAGGTGCTGCTGGCCGTGCGGCGGCCGCGGCCCGGGTCCTGGCGGACGCCGGCGCGGTACGAGCCGGTCGGCGGGTACGGGCGGGTGGCCGCGGCGGCCGTCGGCAAGCCCGCCCGGACGGTGGTGCTCGCGGGCCGGGACGACGCGGGCCTGCTGCGGTACGCGCTCAGCGACTCGGGCGAGGAGGCGCCGGGCCGCTGGCTGACGGGGGAGGTGCCGCACTCGGGCGCGGCGGCCGTCGGGCAGGACACGGACGGGCGCGCGGTGCTGGCCGTCCTCGGCAACGACGGGCGGCTGCACGTGGTGCGGCAGCGGTACGCGGGGGCGGACGGCGCGTTCCAGAAGTGGACGGCCCAGCCGGCGCCCCGGGGTCAGACCGGCCCGGCGAAGCGCACCGGCTGAGCCTCGTCACCCGTACGGCCGTCCCCTTCGCCGTCCGGAGGGGCGTCCGTGCCGCGGGTCCGCGGCCGCCGTGGCAGGAGGATGCGGGTGGAGACCAGATAGGTGAACGGGATCGCGAGCACCGCGGCGGCCAGCGGTGCGACACGGGTGCCGAGGCCGCACCAGTTCACCAGTACGACCAGGCCGGCGCTCTGGACGACGTAGTTGGTGACCTGGGTCAGCGGGAAGAGCAGGAACTTCGGCCAGCTGGGCCGGGTGCGGTAGGTGAAGTAGGTGTTCAGGAAGAACGAGCCGACCATGCTGAGGACGAACGCGATCGTGTAGGCGGCGAAGTACGGCAGCCAGGGGTGCAGCGCCAGGTAGCAGCCGTAGAAGGTCAGCGTGTTGACGCCGCCGACGACGGCGAAGCGCAGCAGCCGGCCCAGCTGCGGCCGCCCCGGGCGCGGCCGGCGGCCCGGCCGACGCCTCATCGGCGCGTCCGCCCGGCGACCCGGGCCGTGGGGGTGTGCGTGGGCGTCGTCCCGTTGGTCTCCTTGACCAGGAAGTGCGGGCGGCGCTTGGTCTCGTAGTAGATGCGGCCGATGTACTCGCCGATCAGGCCGAGCATCACCATCTGGAGGCCGCCCAGGCCCACGATGATCGCCACCAGGGTCACATAGCCGGGGGCGGTGATGCCGCCGGCGACCGCGGCGCCGACGATCCACAGGGCGTACGCGGCGGCCAGCGCGGCCAGGCTCAGGCCCGCGTAGATCGCCGCCCGCAGCGGGCGGCAGTTGAAGGAGATCATCCCGTCGATGCCGTAGTTGACCAGGGAGCCGAAGCGCCATTTGGTGGTGCCGCCCCCGCGCTGGGCGTTGCGGTAGTCGAAGGTGACGGTGTCGAAGCCTATCCAGGAGAACAGGCCCTTGGAGAAGCGGTTGCATTCGGGCAGCGAGACCAGCGCGTCCACGGCGGTGCGCGACAGCAGCCGGAAGTCGCCGACGCCGTCGGCCAGTTCCACGTCGACCCATTTGTTGACGGCGCGGTAGTACAGCCGGCTGCACACGCTGCGCAGGGGTCTGTCGCCGTCCCGGCTGCGCTTGGCGACGACCTGGTCGTGGCCGAGCTGGTAGAGGTCGAGCATCTTTTCGATGAGCTGGGGCGGGTGCTGGAGGTCGGCGTCCATGAGGATCACGGCGTCGCCGGTGGCCTCCTTCAGGCCCGCGAGCATCGCGGACTCCTTGCCGAAGTTGCGGCTGAAGGAGAGGTAGCGGGTGGTGGGGCGGTGCTGCTGGGCGAGGGTGCGTATCCGGTGCAGTGTGCCGTCGGTGCTGCCGTCGTCGACGTAGCACAGCTCGTACTCGACGGCGAGGGTGCCGAGCACCGTGCGGATCTCCTCGTCGAAGCGCCCGATGACTTCCTCTTCGTCGTAACAGGGGACAACGACCGAGAGCTTCATGTAGGGGCCCTTTCGCCGGGGCGGAGCGCGGCGGGAGCCACCACGTCCCAGGCGTAATTCTACTAATCAGGCGAAATGTCACGATTCGAGCGGGGAGGCCGGGCGGCGCGCCTCGCCCCGGCGCCGCCGCACGGCGCAGACGGCGGCCACCACGACCGGCACCCCCAGCGCCGCGCCGCTCACCGCCAGGCCCGGCAGCAGCCCGGGCGGGCGGTACGAACAGTCCAGCCGCGTGGCGCCGGCGGTGAGCGGTACGGCGAGCAGGCCGCCGAACGAGTGCGGGGCACGCCAGGCGCCGCCGTCCACCCGGCAGCCCCAGCCGGTGACGGCGGGGACCGCGAGGACAGCCGTACCGGTGCTGTGCGCGGGCAGCTCGGCGGCCAGCCCGTGGCCGCTCGACGAGAGCCGTACCGGAGCCTGTTTCCGCAGGCCGGCGACGGCGGCGGCGAGCTTCGCGCGGCTCAGGCAGCCGACCGGGCGGCCGGGGACGCGCTGGGCCTTGGGGTTGCTGAAGGACACCGTCAGCCGCCCGTCGGCCGGGACCGTGCCCAGGCCCCTGACCGGGTTCGCGGTCGTCTCCCGGATGCCGAACCCCGGGGAGGTATGGCCGAGGGCCCGTACCTTGCCGTGGTACCAGGGCGCGTACCAGAAGGCCTCGGAGCCCGGCGCGCACCGGGCGGAGAAGACGGCCGCACCGCCCCGGCGGGTGGCCGGCAGCCGCCACTCGCCGTCCACCAGGCGTGGAACCGGCCGCACGGACCCGCCCGACGGCCCGGGCACGACCGGCCCGGCTCCGAAGGCTCCGGTCCACGGCGGCCCCGCCACCGAACGGCTCCCCGCGGCGGGGCCCCCGGACCCGCCGCTGCCCCCGCCCGCCAGACGCAGCTCGGGCACCTCGTACACCCGCGCCCCCAGCAGCCGTTCCTGGCGGGCGAAGACCGAGCCGCCGCCGACCCGCGGGTCGGCGCGTACGTCGATGCCGCGCGCGGCAGCCCCGCGCCGCCGCTGGTCCAGGCCGTCCGCCCGCAGCCTGGGCCGTACGGTCAGCAGGGGCGCGGCAGCGGCCCGCCCCACATCGACCGGCCCGGCCTGTGGACCGGTCCGGAAGGTGCTCACCCCCAGGACCGCGCGGCTGACCGGGTCCTCCATGCTGCGGAGGTGGCGCCCGTGGATGTACCAGCCGCCGCCCATCTCGCGCAGCGTGCGCGCGGTCAGTTCCGGTACGTAGCTGCTGTAGTAGGAGCCGCCCTGGCCGCCCAGCAGCAGGGGGTCGTTGTTGGCGAACTCGTGCGGGCCAGGGTCGGTGCGGGAGCGCGGCCAGTCCTCGCGTGCCCTGATCTCGCGGTGGACGGCCAGGGTCCGGTCATCGAACGTGATCTTCGGCTCCCACCACGCGAGCCGGTCCCGTTCGGCCGTCACGGAGAACGCCGCATAGGCCGAGCCGAAGAAGACCGCGCAGGTCAGCGCCGCGGCGACGGCGATACGGACGGTACGGCGCGCGCGGTCCCTGGCCAGGGCCACCAGCGCCGCGAGCACCACCGCGCCGCAGACCGGCACCAGGATCCAGGTGGCCGGGCCGACCGCACTGCGGCCGTGGCACACCGCGGCGAGCAGGGCGACCAGTACGGCACCGGCCGCCAGCTCGCGCGGGCGCGGCCGGTGTGCCAGCGCCAGCCAGGCGATGATCACCAGGAGTGCGCTGAGCACGAAGGAGGCGCGGTACGGGCTGCCGTTGGGGACCGCGAGACCGTGCCAGAGGAGCAGCGTCGGCTTCCACACGAAGGAGACCGCGACGCAGGCGGCCAGCCCGTACCAGGCGACGCGCGTCCGGACCGGGACGGCGCGGACGAACGGGAAGGCCGCCACCAGCAGCAGGCCCAGCATCCCGATGAACAGGTGCGGCGCGGGCACCGAGCCGCGCCCGCCGGGCAGCAGCTCCGCGAGGAAGTCCAGCGTCGGCGGCCGGCCCCGGTAGACCGCCTCCGGGGCGGGCCGGGACGCCTTGCTGGCCTGGAGGGTGACGGTGATCGCGGGAGCCGCCAGCAGGATGCCGGTCAGCGCCATGGCGGCGGCGCGGGCCGCCGCGCGCACCCGGTGCCGTACGGACAGATCGGTGGCGAGCAGCAGGCGTACGGCGAACACCAGGGCCATGGCGAGGGTGGCCATCGCCGCCGTGTAGAAGTTCCCGGCCCAGGACGCGCCGACGAGCAGGGTGCCCGCCACCCACCGGCGCCTGCGCAGGCACCAGTCGGCGGCGATGCCGGTCAGCGGCAGCGAGACCAGGCCCCACATCCACATGGGGTCGGCGGTGCCGTCGCTCACCACCCAGGCGCAGGTGCCGTAGCCCACCGCGAGCAGCGCGCGCAGCCAGGGCGAGCCGGGGTGCACCCGTCCGAGGAGGACGGTCATCAGCGCGGTGCCCAGGCCGATGCAGCCCAGCGTGACGAGGAACACCGGCAGCTCGGCCAGGTGGCGGGGGAACAGGCCGACAAGCCAGGAGAACGGATTCATCAGATAGGTGAGGAAGTCGGCCAGAAACGGTACGCCGTAACCGCTGTTCCAGTTGAGAACCACGTCACCGGTGGTGCTGCCGTGCAACAGGTCCCACAGATGGGCGTGGAACGGTACGAACTGATTTCCGAGGTCATTCACGGCACGGGAGCGGGTACCGAACGGATAGCTGCCGAGCATCGTCATACCCAGGCAATAGGCACCCATGGCCAGCAATGCCGCGAACGGCGGCGCGAACCGTGGCGTCACCAGGCGTTCCGCCGACGCGGTCAGCATTTTGATCGTCACATTCACGGGGCGCCGCGCTTCCCTGCTCACCTGCGTCTTGAGCGAGTAGATGCCGCTTTTGGGTGATCCGCTTTTCATGTACGGCATGTCGTGACCCGGTTCTCGATGCGGGTGATCGTCCCCGGGTCGAGAGTCCTACGGTAAGCCAAATGTCCGCAATAATGCGGTTTGACAAGAGCGAGGTGCGGCGGCGAACGTGCGCTCGTACGGCGGTCGACGGCGTGCCGGGCCGGTCGCCGGCCAAGGTAGCTTTGGGATCCCGCAGCGCTATGAAAAGAGGATTGGGGTGCCCGTGCCTGACGTCTCCGTAGTCGTGATCGTCTATAACGACGCCGACCGGCTACCGACGGCCGTCCGGTCCGTACTGGACCAGACGCTCCACGGAGTCGAAGTTCTGATCGTGGACGACTGCAGCACGGACAGATCCTTCGACGTGGCCCAGCAGCTCGCCGCCGCCCACCCGGACCGGGTACGGGCATTGCGGCTGCCGGAGAACAGCGGCGGCTGCGGAGCGCCCCGCAACCACGGCGTCCAGCACGCCACCGGCACGTACGTGATGTTCCTGGACAGCGACGACGTGCTGGAGCCGAACGCCTGCCGCAACATGCTGGAGGCGGCCGAGCGCACCGGCGCCGATCTGGTCTCCGGTATGTGCGTCCGGGTCAACGTCGATTCCCGTGACAAGAAGCAGACCGAGTGGTATCCGTGGCTCTACTCCCGGACCCGCACCATCGAGTCCGTTTCCGAATTGCCCGACCTGCTGGTCTTCGACACGCTGTCGACCAACAAGTGCTACCGGCGTGAATTCCTCCTGGAGGCCGGGCTCGTCTTTCCCGTCGGCATCCACTACGAGGATCTGCTCTTCTCGGCCCAGGCGTACGTGGCGGCCCGCCGGATCACCCTGATCCCCAACCACGTCTACTTCTGGAACGTCTTCGAGAAGGCCGCCACCAAGTCGATCAGCAACCGGCGTCACGAGATCGCCAACTTCGCGCACCGCATGGAGATCCACCGCCGGGTCGACGAGCTGCTGGAGCGCGAGGGCCTGGCCGACCTCAAATTCCACAAGGACGTCAAGTTCCTCAAGCACGACCTCGTGCTGCATCTGCGTGATCTTCCACTGCTGGACGAGGAGTACCGCCGCGAGTTCGCCCGGATGGCCAACGGCTATCTCGCCGGTATCGCCCCCGAAGCGTACGAACGGGTCCAGCGCATTCAGGCGATCTGCGCCTACCTCCTGGCCAAGGAGGACTGGCGGAATTTGATGCCCGCGGTGGACACCCTCATCAACCGCGACAAACTCTCCGCACCACTCGCCGAACGCGACGGCCGTATCTACTGGTGCGCCGAACACCTCGACGACCCCGAAGGCCGCCGGGTCCTGGACGTCACCGACGCCGGTTACCACACCCGCTCGGTCGGCCGGCTCTTCCTGCGCAACCAGCTCACCGCCTACGAGGACGACGGACGCGGCACGGTCCGGCTGGCCGGCACGGTCGTCAACCCGCTCGGCAAGGTCGCCCCCGGCACCCCGCTGCGCGGCCGCCTCGAACTCAAGGCCCGCCGCAAGAGCCTCCAGACCTTCTCCTTCCCGCTGACCTCGCTGCGCATCGCCGCGGACGGCCTGCACTGGGACGCCGAACTCGACCTCGCCCGCAGGCTGCGCCCGCTCGGCGTGATCGACGCCGTCTGGGACGTCCGGCTGATCCTGGACGTGGACGGCGTCACCACCCGCACCCGCCTGACCGTCGGCGGCGTCGACCTGGACAGCGCCCACGCGCTGCGGGTCCGCCCCCGGCTCACCCGGCTGGTCTCCGACCGCGTCGAGCCCGCCACCTCCAAGCGCGGCCACCTCACCTTCGTCCTGGACGCCCAGGGCAAGGCGGCCCGGCGCGCCAACGAGGTGCTGCGGCAGGCACTGCGCAGCCCCGCCGCCGACCTCGCCAAGAGCGGCGTGCGCAAGGCTCGCAAGGCCCAGCGCGACCTGAACTCCGGCGAGACCAAACTGCGCGTCTACCACGAGGTGTTCAGCAAGCTGCCCGTCCGCAAGGGCCTGGTCGTCTTCGAGAGCCACCTCGGCAAGCAGTACAGCGACAGCCCCCGCGCCATCTACGAGGAGATGCGCCGCCAGGGCGTCGAATTCGAGGCCGTATGGGCCTACGACGGCAGGAAGCCGGACGGCTTCCCCCAGGACGCCACCCTCGTCAAGCGCTGGAGCTGGCAGTACCTGCGCGCCCTCGCCCAGGCCGAGTTCTGGATCGACAACCAGGGCTTCCCGCTGCGCCTGGTCAAGCGCCCGGAAACCACCTACATCCAGACCTGGCACGGCTCAGCCCTCAAGCGCATGGGCTTCGACGAGCCGCGCATGAAGCTCAGGACGCGGGCGGCCCAGGCGGACTTCCAGAAGGTCCTGGACCGCTTCGACCACTTCCTGGTCCGCTCCGAGCACGACGTACGGACCCTGGCCAAAGCCTTCCGGCTGCGCGACGAGGTGCTGCTGCGCAGCGGCTACCCGCGCAACGACGCACTGGTCGCCACCCGCCGCGCCGAGGAGGCGAGCGGCGTGCGCGAGCGCGGCCCGCTCGCCGAGGAACTGGGCATCGGCGCCGACAAGACGGTGCTGCTGTACGCGCCGACCTTCCGTGCCAACCCCAACGGCTCGGTGCGCGGCTTCGAACTCCCCTTTGACGTGGACGAGTTCGCCGAGCGCTTCGGTGACCGCTTCGTGCTGCTGATGCGCTCGCACTACCTGAACAACGTGGTGCTGCCGCCGTCCGTACGCGGCAAGGTCATCGACGTCACCGGGTACCACGACATCACCCCGCTGCTCCAGCTGGCCGACGGCCTGATCACGGACTACTCCTCGGTGATGTTCGACTACGCGCTGCTCGACCGGCCGATGCTGTTCTTCGCGTACGACTACGAGGAGTACGCCAACGAGGCGCGCGGCACCTACTTCGACCTCAAGGAGAAGGCACCCGGGCCGGTCCTGGGCACGGCCGAGGAACTCTTCGAGGCCGTCGAGGCGCTGAAGGCGGCGGACGACGGGCACCGCGAGGCCCGGCGCCGCTTCACCGCCGAGTTCGGCGAGTACGACCGGGGCGACGCGGCCCGCCGGATCGTCGACCGGTTCTTCGGCGGAGGCGGCGCCGGCCACGCCGCGGACAGCGGCCCGGAGCCCGGCGACGCGCTGCCCGGCCCCACCGTCATCACCGGCTCCGCGCACAGCGGTTCTTCCGTGAAGGGGGAAGCCCATGACCGGGCGTGACATCTTCATCGTCTCCAACAACGTCGACGAGATGGGCGGGGTGACCACCTGGTCGCACCAGATGGCCCGGCTCTTCACGGCCGGCGGCCACCGGGTGCACGTCATCGGCGTCGTACCGGCCCCCGAGGAACTGCGCGCTGACCTCGGCGACGACCTGCCGTACGCGACGACGACCCTCTACGACGCCCACCCGCCCCAGGCCGTACCGGCCCCCCGCGGGCTCAAAGGCCGCCTGAACATCGCCGAGCAGCGGCGGCGCGCCGCCCGCCAGGCCGGGATGCAGCAGCAGGCGGACAAGCTCAGCGCGCTGTTCCGCGGCGCCCGGCCGGGCGGCGTGGTCATCGTGACGCAGGTGTGGGCCATGGAGTGGGTGGCGCTCGCCGACACCGCGGGCCTGCCGGTCGTCGGCATGACCCACGAGTCCTTCGACGCCTGCCGCAACTCCTCGCGCTTCGGGCGGGTCAAGAAGTACTACAAGGACGTGGACCGGCTGCTCGCCCTGACCCGTGAGGACGCCGACCGGTGGATCCGCCAGGGCATGGACAACGCGGACTTCATGCCCAACCCGCTGCCGGTGACGCCCGAGGTGCCCTCCGACCGCACCGCCAAGGTCGTCGCCAGCATCGGCCGGCTCTCCGACGAGAAGGGCGTCGACCTGCTCCTGGACACCTGGGCCATGGTCGCGCCGGACCACCCGGACTGGACGCTGCGCATCTACGGCTCCGGTGACGACGAGGACCTGCTGAAGAAGCAGGCCGCCACGCTCGGCCTGACGGAGTCCGTGGAGTTCATGGGCCGTACCGACGACGTGGCAGGGGCGCTGCGCGGCGCGTCCGTCTTCGCCCAGTCCTCCCGGGCCGAGGGCTTCCCGCTCTCCCTGATGGAGGCGATGGCCAGCGGCGTGCCGTGCGCGGCGTTCGACTGCGCGCCCGGCGTGCACGAGATCGTGCGGGACGGCGAGGACGGCCTGCTGGCAGTGGTCGGCAACACCACCGAACTGGCCCGCCACATCGACGCGCTGATCTCCGACAAGGAACTGCGCGACCGCCTCGGCACGGCGGCGCGGGAGAACGTCCAGCGCTACTCGACCGACCGGATCATCAAGCGCTGGGAAGATCTCTTCGCCTTGCTGGAGCGCTGAGGCACCCTGGACGGGCCGGCTCCGCACGCCGCGGGGCCGGCCCGTACCGGATGACGGAAGAGGCACACCGTGGCAGCAGACCGTCCGCCCGCTCCCGCCGGCCGGGGTTCCCGCGACCCGGCCGTCTCCGTCGTCGTGCCGGTGCACAACACCCGGCGCTACCTCGAACAGTGCCTGGGGTCCGTCTTCGCCCAGAGCCTGGGGCCGGACGCCGTCGAGGTGATCGCCGTGGACGACGGGTCCGACGACGGCAGCGGCGCCTGGCTGGACGGACAGGCCCGTACGCACCCGAACCTGACCGTGCTCCACCAGCCGCCGTCGGGCGGCGCCGGACGGCCGCGCAACGTCGGCATGGACCACGCCCGCGGCCGCTACCTCTTCTTCCTGGACTCCGACGACCACCTCGGTACCGAAGCCCTGGAACGGCTCACCGCGATGGCCGACACCCACGGCTCGGACCTCGTCTACGGGCGCATAGTCGGCACCGGCGGGCGTCCCGCGCCCGTCGACCTGCGCACCACCAGCCCCCGCGTCACGCCCTGGGACTCGCCCGTCTACTGGACGCTGGCCGCCTACAAACTCTTCCGCCGCTCCTACGTCCAGGAGCGCGGCCTGCGCTTCGTCGAAGGACGGCTGCTCGCCGAGGACCTGCCCTTCGGCATCGGCGCCCTGCTCGGCGCGGGCACCGTCTCCGTCCTCGGCGACTACGACTGCTACTACCTCCAAGGCCGCGACGACGACTCCAACGCCAGCCGCCAGGACCTCGACTGGCCCGAGCACCTCGGCTACATCGCCACCGTGCTCGCGCAGGTCGCGGAGCTGGTGCCGCCGGGCCCCGAGCGTGACACGCTCATGGTCCGCCACTTCCACGGCGAGATCCTCGCCCAGTTCACCGCGCCCTACCTGGCCCGGGACACCGAGGGGCGCCACGCCATGGCGAAGGCCGCCCGCCCGCTGGTCGAGTCCTACCTCACCGGCCGGGTGCTGGCCGCCCTGCCGCCCCGGCTGCGGCTGCGCGCGCACTGTCTGCGCGAAGGGCTGGTGGACGAACTGAGCGAGATCGTCCACGCGGACACCGGGCGGGAGCCGGGGCCGCCGGTGAGCGGCGAGGACGGCCGGGAGTACGCCGCGTACCCGTACTTCCGCGACCCGGAGCGCGGTATTCCGGACGACTGCTACGCACTGCGGCCGGCGGAGGCCCGGGGCACGGCCTGAAACGCCGTACGCCCCCGGCGGCACCGGGGGCGTACGAAGGCGGTGCCGGTCAGGCGCCGGCGCGGTGGTGCTGCCAGCCCTCCCAGGCGGAGGTGATCATGTCGCGTACGTGGTAGCGGGCCTTCCAGCCCAGCTCACCGGCGATACGGTCGGCGGCGGCGACGACTCGGGCAGGGTCGCCGGGACGGCGCGGGGTGACCTCGGCGACGGCGTCGGTGTGCCCGGTGATCTCGGTGATCAGGTCGACCATCTCCTTGACGGAGACGCCCTCGCCACGGCCGATGTTCAGCGTCAGGTCGCGCACCGGGCCGGGCTCGGCCAGCTTGCGGGCGGCGGCCAGGTGGGCGTCCGCGAGGTCCGCGACGTGGATGTAGTCGCGGACGCAGGTGCCGTCCGGGGTCGGGTAGTCATCGCCGAAGATCCGCGGCGACTCGCCGTCGGTGAGCTTCTCGAAGACCATCGGCACGATGTTGAAGACGCCCATGTCGGCCAGCTCGGGGGTGGCGGTACCGGCCACGTTGAAGTAGCGCAGGCACGCGGTGTTGATGCCGTGCGCCTTGCCCGCCGCGCGCGCCATCCACTCGCCGACGAGCTTGGTCTCGCCGTACGGGTTGATCGGCGCGCAGGGGGTGTCCTCGGTGACCAGGTCCACGTCCGGCATGCCGTACACGGCGGCCGAGGAGGAGAAGACGAACTGGCCGACGCCGCCCGCCGCCATGGCCTCCAGCAGCGTCTGCAGACCGTGCACGTTCTCGCGGTAGTAGTGCAGCGGCATCTCGACGGACTCGCCGACCTGCTTCTTCGCGGCGAGGTGCACGACACCGGTGACGCCGTGCTCGGCGATGGTGCGGTCCAGCAGCTCGCGGTCCAGGGTGGAGCCCACCACCATCGGCACGCCCTCGGGAATCCGGGCGGCCACGCCCGTGGAGAGGTCGTCGAGTACCACGACCCGCTCGCCCGCCTGTGTCATGGCCCGTACGACGTGGGCGCCGATGTAGCCGGCGCCGCCCGTGATCAAGTAAGACATCTCGCCATCCTAAGGTGGTCGTTGCTCGTCGGGTGGTGCAGGTGCGGCCGCCGGCCGCCGGCGTCCCGGCCGCCGTACGGCCGTCTCCGGCGCGCTGACCGGGGCCGTCGCGCGGCCTGCGCCGCACCGGGCCCGGCCGTCGCCGGCCGGGCCGCTGTGACGTGACTAACGAGCGCGCCCGCCGCCGCGGCGCAGCTTGCGGGCCGCGATCTGCCACGCGGTACGCATACCGGACGCCATCCGCAGCGCCAGCGCGCCGCCGGTCGTCGCGTACGGCTGCGCCAGCAGCAGCCCGTGCCGGGCGCTGGGCAGCGCGTGCCGCCGCAAGCCGGGGCCGGTGGCCCGCAGCGCGGCGTGCAGGACGGAGCCGTCCGCACAGCGCACCCGCGCGGTCAGGTCCCACGGGACGGGAGTCCCGGAGCCGTGGTCGCCGCGGATGACCAGGGCACCGAGGTCGAGGGCGGTCTCGGCCGTCCAGCTGTCCCCCGCCGGGTCCGGGGTGAGCGTGGCGGTGTGCACGGGCCCCGGCCGGCCGTCCGCCCGGCGGCGCAGCTCCACGTCGATGCCGACCGGCCCGGCGGCGGCCACCCGCCCGTACAGCTCGTGCAGGCGCAGCCGCAGCAGGGAGCGGGAGCCGAGGACGGGCTCGGCGTCGACGGTCACCGGCAGCTCGTCGGCGGGCAGCGTGTCCAGACCGTCCAGTTCGACCCCCGGCAGCGCGTCCGACCACACGGGCCGCTCGCCGTCGCGCGCGTACGGCGGCAGCAGCCGTCCGGGGCGGGCGGCGAGCTGGGTGAGCCGGTCGGAGTCCAGCGGCGTCTCGGAGGCGAGCAGCACCCGGGCGAGCCAGCGGGCCGGGGCGGTCGCGGCGAGCAGCTCGCTCTCCTCGAAGCCGGCCAGGTACGCGCGGGTCAGCCGCCACCACTCCTGCCGGTAATCGGCGCCGCGGGTGTGCAGCTCACGGACGTACATCCGCAGGTCGTGGTCGAGGAACTTGGTGCGCGCCGCGTGCGCGAGGCCTTTGTGCCCGGCCTCGGCGAAGATCCGCACGCTGGTGCGGTGCGCCTCGATGCGGGACTCCCAGTTGGCGACGTCCTTGCGATCCAGCGAGATCGACTGCTTGCGGGCGCCGCGCCGGACGTGCCAGACGTACACCTCGTCGGGCACCACCGCCAGGCGCGGGGCGGCGGCCAGCACCCGGGAGGTGAAGACGAAGTCCTCGTAGGTGAAGCGGCCGTCGGGGAAGCGGATGCCGTGGTCGAGCAGGAAGGCCCGGTCGTAGAGCTTGTTGACGCACAGGGTGTCGCCGACCAGCTCGGGGTGGGCGGTGACGGGCGCGAGCAGCGCGGGCTCGCGGTAGAGGCCGGGCTGCCAGGGCACCTCGCGCGGGCCCGGCAGTTCGCGGCGTACGCACAGTCCGGCCGTCACCGGCGTGCCGTGGCGCAGCGCGGCCGCCAGGAGGGCGTCGACGGCGCCGGCGGGCAGTACGTCGTCGCTGTCCAGGAACATCACGAAGCGGCCGGTGGCGGCCCGCAGCCCGTCGTTGCGGGGCGTGCCGCAGCCGCCGCTGTTGTCCGCGCGGTGGATCACCCGCAGCCGCCCGTGCTCCCGCGCGAGGTCGTCCAGGGCCTGGCCCGTGCGGTCGGTGGAGGCGTCGTCGACCGCGATCACCTCGGCGACCGCGTCCCCCTGCGCCAGTGCGGAGCGCACCGCCTCGTCGACCAGCGTGGCGTCGTTGTAGGCGATGACGACGATGCTGACCTGCGCGGACGGTGCGCCGGCGGGCCCCGGCCGCGGCTCTGGGGCTTCGTTCACAGTCACTACATCTACATTTCGTGTCGGTGTGGTCGGCGCCGGAGGCCCCCGTGGCTCGCGCCCCCGTGCTGCGGGGCCGTGAGTCGGCACACGGTGGCAAGCGCGCCCCTGCTCCGGGCCATCTTGCCGTCTCCCGCGCCCGGCCGGGCGCGGGCCCCCGGCTGCCCGCCGCCCGCCCCGTGCGGACCGGCCCGCAGGGGCCGCGGCGGATCGCCGGCCGTGCGCCGAACGGGTGACAGGCGCGATCGACAGTACGTAGTGAACTGGTTACGCTCTGCGTCCATTCGTGTACGCGCGCCGAGCGCCCCGACCTTGGGATGGCCATGCCCCGGTTCAGCGTCATCGTCCCCGCCCGCAGCGTCCAGGGCTTTCTGCGCGCCTGCCTGGACTCCGTACTGGAGCAGTCCCACCGGGACGTGGAGGTGATCGCCGTCGACGACTGCTCGGCGGACGCCACCGGCGCGATCATCACCGAGTACGCGGACCGCGACCCGCGCCTGACCGCCCTGCACCTGCGCCGGCCGAGCGGCGCGGGCCCCTCCCGCAACGCCGGAGCCGCGCTGGCCGCCGGCGACTACCTGCTCTTCCTCGACGGCGACGACACACTGGCGCCCGGCGCGCTGGCCGCCGTCGACGCACGGCTGCGGGCCTGCGGCGAGCCCGACGTCCTGCTGTGGGACCACGAACGGATGGACGTCTGGGAACGGCGGCGCCCCAGCGGCGACGGCGCCCTCCTGGCGGCGGCGGGCGACACGGTCTTCGACGCCGTACGCCGCCCCGCCGTGCTCGGCGTCGAGCCCGCCGCGTGGAACCGCGCGGTACGCCGCGAGCACTGGACCGGCCGGGGGCTGGCCTTCGCCGACGGCCCGTACGAGGACGTCCCGTACGCGTACGGGAGCCTGCTGACCGCCGGGCGCGTCGCAGCGCTGGACCGGGTCTGCGTCACCTGGCGCGAGCGGCGCCGGGGCAGCGCCGTCACCACGCCGGGGCGCCACCACTTCGTCGCCGTCGAGCGCTACGAGGAGCTGTTCGACCGGCTCGACGGGCTGCTGCCGGGCGGGCCGCGGGGCGACGGGGACGAAGGCGGGGGCGGGAACGCGGGCGGGAACGAGAACAAAGGCGAGAACGGGGACGAAGACCGGGACGGGGGCGAGGGCGGGGAGCCGGGCGCGGCGGAGGACGGCCGGCCGGCGCTGCTGAGCGTCCTGCACGCCCGGATGACCGACCGGCTGCTGGCCATCCTCGACGACCCCGACCGCATCGTGCCCGCCGACCGCGCCGCCTTCTTCCGCGCCGCGAGCCGCTGCATCCGCCGGCACCGCCCGGACGGCGCGCCGCTGCCGGCCGCACTGCGCTCGTACCGCGCCTACCGGTCACTGCACGGCGCCCAGGTGCTGCGGCGCGAGGTGGCCAGGGAACTGCGCGACCGCGGCGAGGCCGCCGCCCGCACCGCCTTCCGGCGCTACTACGGCCTGCGGCTGCACGCCCCGCTCGACACCGACCTGGTGCTCTACGGCACCCGCGGCAACCGCGCGGTGAACGGCAGCCCGTACGCCGTCGACCGCAAGGCCCGCGAGATCGCACCCCAGCTGCACGGTGTCTGGGCCGTCCACCAGGACGCGGTGGACGCCGTCCCGGCGGGCGCCGACCACGTCACCGTCGGCTCCCGCCGCTACTGGGAGCTGCTGGCCCGCGCCGCCTACCTGGTCACCGACGGCGACTTCCCCGGCGCGGCCGGGCGGCCGGGGCAGGTCTGCCTCCAGACCCACCAGGGCACCCCGCTGAAGGCCACGGGCCTGGACACGCACCGCCACCCGGGCGCCCCGGCAGGGCCGGGGTCCGGCCGGGTCCTGGAACACGCCGACCAGTGGGACTTCTGCCTCTCCGCCAACCAGCACTCCAGCGAGATCTGGGAGCGCGCCTACCCCAGCTCGTACGAGACGCTGGCCACCGGCTTCCCCCGCAACGACCGGTACGCCACCGCCACCGCGGCCGACGTGCGCGCGGTACGGGCCGCGCTCGGCGTCCGGCCCGGCGCGACCGCCGTGCTGTACGCGCCCGCCCGCCGCGAGCACCCGGCCGGCGCCGCCCCGCCGCTGGACGTGGCCCGCCTCGCCGCGGCGCTCGGCCCGCGCTTCCAGCTCCTGGTCCGCGCCCATCCGTACAGCGCGGGGCCTTACGACAGCCACCCGTACAGCGCGAGGCCTTACGAGAGCCACCCGTACAGTGCCCATCCGTACGCCGCCCATCCGTACGACGCCCACCCGCACCGGAGCGCGCCGGACCCGCGCACGGCCGCCCTCCTGGAGGACGGCACGGTCCTGGACGTCTCCGGACACCCGCACATCGAGGACCTGTGCCTGGCCGCCGACGCGCTGCTGTGCGACTTCTCCTCCGTCCTGTTCGACTTCGCGAACCTGGACCGGCCGATCGTCGTGCACACCGCCGGCTGGGACGCCTTCCGGGCCGCCCGCGGCGTCTACGTGGACCTGCTGTCCGGGCGGCCCGGCGACACCCCGGGCGTCCTCGCGCAGGACGAGGCGGCCATCGCCGGGGCCTTCCACTCCGGGCGCTGGGACGGCCCGGCGGCGGCGGCGCTGCGGGCCGCCTTCCGGGAGCGCTTCTGCCAGTACGAGGACGGGCTGGCCGCGGAGCGGGTGGTGCGCCGGGTCCTGCTCGGCGAGGACGACCTGCTGCCCCTGCTGCCGCCCGGGGAACGCCGGGTCGCCCCGTCACCCCGGGCCGCCGAACGGGCCGTGGCCCAGCAGGACGGCGCCACCCGCACCCTCACCGGGCCCGGTGCCGTCGTCGGGTGACAGGAGCCGGCGCGGGGTCAGCGGGTCGCCGAGCGGCGGCGGGCGGCGACGACGGCCTTGGTGATGAACGGCGGCAGGACGTTCACCGCGAGGCGGCGGGCCGGGCTGCGGCGGGCGCGCGCGGCGGGGCGGGCCGTGGCGGGGCGGGCGGGGGTCCGGGAGCCGGCGGCCGCGGGGGCCGTGGGCGACGCGCTCGGCGCCGGTTCCGTACGGTGCCGGGAGACCGGGTGCGCCGGCTCCTTGGCGCCCTTGGCGCTCAGCCGGACCAGCGGCGCCCCGTTGACCTCCTGCACCTCGTGCCACATGCCCTCGCGGCCGGTCAGCCAGGCCAGCAGCGCGGCCTGTACGGGCGCGGGGTCGCCCCAGGTGCCGTAGAACTTGGTCGGCGTGATGCAGATGGGGCGCAGCGCCTGGCCGGTGACCGCCTGCCAGGTGGCGGCGGCCACCCCGGGGCAGTGCTCGGCCCGGAAGTCGTCGAGGACGACGATGCCCTGGGGCGTGAGCAGGTCGCGCACCGTGACGATGTCGCCGTGCACGTGCTCGTACAGGTGCGAGGCGTCGATGTGTGCGAAGCGGCAGCTGCCCGGCTCGACGTGGTGCGCGACGCTGGAGCTGAGGCCCTGCACGATCTCGGGCAGCTCGTCGTGGAAGGAGAGGTAGTTCGCCTCGAAGGCGCGACGCGTCAGTGTGGCGTAGGACTTGGCCATCTCCTTGGAGTTGGAGGCGTCCTCGGCGGGCGAGTCGAACAGGTCGCAGACCGTGAAGCGGTCCCCGGGACGCAGCCGGGCGCCCATGAAGATGGCGCTCTTGCCCAGGTAGGCGCCGAGTTCGAGCAGGTCGCCCGGCTCGGCCCGCTCCTGCTGGCGGTTCAGGAACCAGTCGAAGAGCAGCTGGTCGGCGGTGAAGAACCAGCCCTTGACGTCGGACAGCCGCCCGGGGCGCGGGAGTTGTCCGTCACTGAGGTCTGCGGTGCGGGCAGTCATGTGCGGTCCGTCTCCAGACGGTCGGGGGCGTCGGCCGGCCGCCATCGTGGGGCAGCGACGTGAACGGAAAGTGGCGTACGGCACAGCGTTCCCTTACGTCACCGCACCCGTCCCGCACGCCACCCCGTGCCCCTCGGACCGGGGGAGCGGTCACTTCACCGCGCCCGCCATCACCCCGGAGACGAACTGCCGCTGGAAGGCGAAGAAGACGACCAGCGGGACCACCATCGACAGGAACGCGCCGGGCGCCAGCACGTCGATGTTGTTGCCGAACTGCCGCACCTCCTGCTGGAGCGCGACCGTGATCGGCGGGCTGCCGCTGTCCGCGAAGATCAGCGCCACCAGCAGGTCGTTCCACACCCACAGGAACTGGAAGATGCCCAGCGAGGCGATGGCGGGCCCGCCCAGCGGCAGTACCACCCGGGTGAACAGGCGGATCTCGTTGGCGCCGTCCAGCCGGGCCGCCTCCAGCAGTTCGCGCGGGATCTCGGCGAAGAAGTTGCGCAGCAGGAACACCGCGAACGGCAGGCCGAAGGCGGTGTGGAAGACGATCACCCCGGGCGTCGTCTCGAACAGGCCGATCGCGCCGAACAGCTCGGCGACCGGGATGAGCGCGACCTGCACGGGCACCACCAGCAGCCCCACCACGACCATGAACCACGCGTCGCGGCCGGGGAAGTCCATCCAGGCGAACGCGTACCCGGCCAGCGCCCCGATGACGACCACCAGCACCGTCGCCGGCACCGTGATGAGCGCGGTGGTCAGCAGCGAGTCCATCACCTTGGCGTTCTCCAGCAGCGCGCCGTAGCTGGACCAGGTCAGCTGGGCGGGCTCGGTGAACACCGTCCACCAGCCGGACTCGGCGATGTCCTGCGGCGAGCGCAGCGAGGACACCAGCAGGCCGGCCGTCGGCATCAGCCAGAACAGCCCGGTCAGGATCAGGACGACCCGCAGGGCGCCGCCGCCCGCGCGGGCCGCGATCCGGGCGGGCAGCGACTGCTTGGCCCGTACGACTCCGTCGGCGGTCGTCATCGCCCGCGCTCCTTCCGTAGGCGCCGGAGATTGACGTACATCACCGGCAGGACGAGCAGCAGCAGGAACACCGCGATGGCGCTGCCGATGCCCTGGTCCACATCCGTGCCGAAGGACGACTGGAAGAGCTGGAGCGCGAGCACGTTGGCGTCCTTGAGGCTGGAGCCCGGCGCGATGATGTAGACCAGGTCGAAGATCTTCAGCACGTTGATCATGAGGGTGACCAGCACGACGATCAGGACGGGCGCCAGCAGCGGCACCGTCACCCGGCGGAAGACCTGCCACTCGTTGGCGCCGTCCACCCGAGCCGCCTCCAGCAGCTCGCGCGGCATCCCGGCCAGCCCCGCCGCGATCAGCACCATCGCGAACCCGGCCCACATCCACACGTACGCGCCGATGATGGACGGGGTGACCAGGGCCGGGCCGAGCCAGTTGACCCCGTTGTACGCCTCGGCGAAGTTCGCCGCCGGCAGCCGCAGCAGGGCGCCGTCCGCCGCGGCGGGCAGCGTGAACCGCCCGTCCGGACCGGTGGTCGCGCTCGCCACCGTCCGGCCGTCCTTGACCGCCTCGACCGTCAGGCCCGGCAGGCCCTTCTCGGAACGGTCGACGATGTTCGGGGTGCCGCCGCCACCGCGGGTGAAGTCCAGCCAGGCGGTGCCGGTGACCTTGCCCGCCTCCGGGCGCGCGGCGGTCGCCGGGCGCGCGTCGCCCAGGTCGCCGGGCTGCACGGCCACCAGGGGCAGGTTCGCGGGGTCGCCCGCGCGCACCGGCTTCACGGTGGTGTACGCGCCCCCGGACGCCGTCAGCCCGGCGTTCGGCCGGGGCTTGGCGCCCGGGTACGGCGCGGGCTCCGCGAACGTGTCGTGGACGCCGACCCACACGGCGTTGGCGACACCGCGCTCCGGGTCCTGGTCGTACACCAGCCGGAAGATGATGCCCGCGGCCAGCATCGAGATCGCCATCGGCATGAAGACGACCAGCTTGAAGGCGGTGCCCCAGCGGACCCGCTCGGTGAGCACCGCGAAGATCAGGCCCAGCGCGGTGGCGACGGTGGGGGCCACCACGACCCAGATGACGTTGTTCTTCAGCGCGATGCGGATGCGCTCGTCGGTGAACAGCTCGCCGTAGTTGCCCAGGCCCACGAACCCGTCACCGGACGCGTCGAACAGGCTCCGGTAGACCGAGAAGCCGATGGGGTAGACCACCAGCGCCCCGAGCAGCACCAGGGCGGGCAGCAGGAAGAGGGCGGCGATCCAGGGGCGGGTGCCCGCCACACTCTTGACCCGGCGCAGCGTGCCGGTGCGCGGACGGACCGGGCCGGCCGGCCCGCCCGCGGTCGCAGCGTTCATGGTGGTGTCCCCCGGTCGATACGGTCGGCGGCGGTGCGGCGGTGCGCACCGTGGGTGCGCCGCGCGGCGGCGGGCCGCGCCGGCCCGCCGCCGTACGGACGCTCCGGATGTCAGCTGCCGTACGCCTTGGCGGCGTCCTGCTCCAGCTTCTTCTGGGTGCCCGCGATGTCCTTGGGGTTCTTCAGGAAGTCCTGGAGGTCCTTCCACTCACCCTGGCCCGGCTTGCCGCCGAAGCTCGCCGGTGCCTGGTCGGACATGTCGAAGCGGAAGTCGTCGCCCGCCTTGATCAGCGCCTGGGCGATCTCGCGCATCGTGTCGTTGACGTACGCGGCCTGGTCCAGCTCCTTGTTGGGGGAGATGAAGCCGCCGGCCTGCGCCCAGATCTTCGCGGCGTCCGTGGAGGCCAGGAAGGTGAGCAGCGCCTGCGCGCCCTTGGTGTCCTTCAGGGCCACCGCCGCGTCGCCGCCGGTCACCACCGGGGACCGGGAGCCCACCGCGGGGAACGGGAAGACCTTGGCGCCCTCGCCGACCTTGGCCTTGGTCTGCGCGATGTTGGTGGCGGCGAAGTCCCCCGAGGAGACCATGGCGGCCTTCGGCTGGTCGCCGCTGAAGGTCTGGGTGACCGAGGTGGGGAACTGGGTCTGCAGCGCGCCGCTGTTGCCGCCGGCCAGCAGCCCCGTCGTGCCGAAGAGCCGGCCGAGCGCGGTCAGCGCCTTCGTGACGGTCGGATCGGACCACTTGATCTTGTGCTGGGCGAGCTGGTCGTACTTCTCCGGACCGGCCTGCGAGAGGTAGATGTTCTCGAACCAGTCGGTCAGCGTCCAGCCGTCCGCGCCGCCCACCGAGACCGGCGGCACCCCGGAGTCCGAGATGGTCTGCGCGGTCTTCAGGAACTCCGCCCAGTCCTTCGGCTCGGCCACCCCCGCGTCCTCGAAGACCTTGGTGTTGTACCAGATCAGCGACTTGTTGCTGGCCTTGTAGTACACGCCGTACTCGGTGCCGCCGTACGCGCCCAGGTTGCGCCAGCCCGGCGAGAAGTTCTTGGCCAGCTGCTCCTTGGCCGCGGGCCCGAGCGGCTTGAGCCAGCCCTTGCGGGCGAACTCCCGCAACACACCGACCTGCGGCGGGAACGCCACGTCCGGCTGCCCGCCACCGGCGATCTTCGAGCCGATGAAGCCGGCCATGTCGTCGCCGCTGGGGATGTAGTCGACCGTCGCGCCGGTGCGCTTCTCGAACTCCTCCAGCACCTTCAGGAAGCTCGCCCGCTCCGGTCCGGTCCACACCGCGGCGACCTGGAGCTTCTGGCCGGTCAGCTTGGGCAGCTGGACGGAGACGCCGCTGCTGCCCTTGCTGCTGCTCCCGCTCTTGCCGCCGTCACCGCCGTCACCGCCGTTGCCGCTGCAGGCGGTCAGCGTCAGGGCGCCCGCCGCGGCGAGCGCCAGGGCGGCGCGGCGGGCCGCGGTGACGCGGGTGCGGGCGGCCCGCGCGCCGTCCGCCGTGCGGCCGGTGGTCGCGGTACGCGCGCCGGCGTGCCGTGTGCGTGAAGTGCCCATCCCCGTAAGCCCCTCCCGTGCGGTGCACTGAGCGCCGTGTGACGGTCCGCGCCGTGCGACGGCCCGCCGGGCACAGTCCTACGCCCGGATCACCGGCCCCGCAATACCGCCTCCCGCCCCAACTGGCCTTTCGTGACCGGCCCGTTACCCCTCGCGTACACCTCGCGGCCGGAACCGCGCGCCGCGCCTCGCCGGGGCCCGGGGGCCGGCGCTCAGAGCAGCGGCGGGGCGGTGGCCGCGCCGGCGGACTGGGCGGCCCGCTGCAGGGCGCTGGCCAACAGGGCCAGGTCGGTCGGCCCGTTGCCCAGCTCGCGCAGCGGGCGGCGGGCCGGCGGGTCGCCCATCCGCTCCCACTCCAGCGGTACGACCGTGGGGCGGAGCGTGGACGTACGGGGTATCCGCCCGGTCACCCGGCCGGCCTGGAACGGCGTGACGGAGGCGTCCGCCGTACGGCGCAGGCGGCCGCGCCCCGGCGGCACCGGCTCGGCCGCGTCGTCCGCCGGGCCCAGCTCCACGCGCAGTCCGGCCGCGCGGTCCGTGGCCGTCTCGGCCGTACGGTCCGGGTGGCCGGTGGCCGCTATCAGGTGCACGCCGAGCGCCGCGCCGTCCCGCGCCACCGCCTCCAGCGCGCGCACCACCGAACCGGCCGCCGGGCGGCCCGTACTGCCGAGGGCCGGGGCGACCAGCGCGTCGAAGTCGTCGACCAGCACGAACAGCCGGGGCAACGGCGCGGCCTGCGGGGCCTGCCCCTCGGGGCCGGGCACGGGAGCGCTGCGCGCCCGCAGCCGCAGGGTGCCCGTCGACGTGCTGTCCGGGTCGGCGGCGGAGCCGGACGGGCCCTCGGACGGGCGCCGGGGCGCCGGCGTGCGCGGCGCCGGGAGGTGCGCGGCCCGCCACTCGGCGAAGTCCGCGCCGGCCAGCGTCTCGGCGCGCCGCTTCAGCTCGGAACTGAGCGCCTGCGCGAACTGCCGCATCCGCACCGGGTCGGAGGCCGTCAGATGGGTGGTCACGTGCGGCAGGTCCGTGCAGACCCGCAGGCCCTCGCCGCGCTCCGGGCCCGCGCCGTCCACCAGGACCAGGGAGAGCAGGTCCGGGCGGTCGGCGGCGGCGAGCGAGGCGGCCAGCGAGCGCAGCAGCTCCGTCTTGCCGGTGCCCGGGCCGCCGGTCACCAGCAGCTGGGAGGCGTCGGCCGCCAGGTCCGCGCAGAGCGGCCCGTGCGGGCCGGCGCCCAGCACCGCGGCGGCGCCCGCCCGGCCCGGGTCGGCCGCGGCGGCCCAGCGGACCAGCAGCGACGCCGGGGTGGCCCGCGCCAGGCCCAGCTCGTCCAGCAGCCGGGAGGTGTCCGGCAGCGGTACGGCCGCACTGCGCGCCGGGCGCCCGCCCAGGCCCGTGCCCGTGTCGGCCTCGCGCAGCGGCGCCAGAGCGCGCGCGAACCGCTCGGCCCAGGCGCCGGAGACCGCGTCGACCGCGGCGACCGTGCCGTTCGGGCCCGTGCCGGGCTGGACGACGCGCAGCGCCGTGGCGACGTCGCCGCTCAGCACGGCGACCGCGCCGCACTCGCCGAACGCGGGCGACGCCGTACGGGCGGCCTCGTACGTCGCGGCCAGCGGGAAGGCCGGGGTGGCGGCGGGCGTCTCGGCCAGGCACAGCACGTGGATGCCGGCCGCGGGGCCGCTCGCCGCGAGCCGGGCCGTCGTCTCGCGCAGCGCCGACGAGCCGGGGTCGCCGTCGATGATCAGCAGGGTGTACGGGCCGTTGTAGCGCGCGGCGGCGGAGGCCACGGCGGACCGGTCGGCACTCGCCCAGTGCGGGCCCAGCGGGCCGTCGTCCAGACGGCGCGCCAGCTCGGCCGTACGGGCCGCCGCCTGCTCCTTGTCGTAGGCGAGCAGCAGCCGGCAGTCCTGGGCGTGGGCCGGGCGCACCTGCGGGAGCCAGCCGAGCCAGGCCCAGTCGGCCAGCCGGTCCTCCAGGGAGCGCACCCGGTCCGTGCTGACCAGCACGATCTCCAGGGTGGCGGGGGAGTGCAGGGCGGCGAGCTGCGCCACCGTGGCGCGCGCGAGGCCGCCGAGCCGGGCGCGCGGTCCGGCGAGTCCCAGGGCCCCCGCCTTGCGCAGCTCGACCGTCACCGGCGCGGCGGACCGGCCGCCGTCCTGTGCGACCGTGCCGAGCCGGACGGTGAGCGCGTCCGGGTGGTCGGGGCCGCGCTCCCAGAGCCGGGGCCCGGGGCCGAGCGCGGTCAGCAGCACCGTCGCCGGGTCGGGCCACCGCTCGTCGGCCGCCTCGGGGCTCAGCGGCTCGTCGGCGGGCTCGTACGCCGGCTCCGCCGCTCCGGACGCGGCGGCCTGCGACTGCCGCTGCTGCTCCTCCCACACCGTCGGCGCGGGGGCGGGCCCGGTCCCGCCGCGCTCGGCGGCGGGCCGGGCGCCGGTCAGCCGGCGGGCCCAGGCCCCGATGCCGCCGCGGCGCGCGGCCTTGGCGGGCGCCTCCTCCTGGCGCGGGCCGTGGGCCTCGGCCTCGGCGAGGCGGCCGGCCGGGGCGAGGTCCTGCCCGCCGCCGTGGGTCTGCTCCGGGCCGGCGGCGCCGGGGCCGTACGGCTCGTAGCGCTCCTGCGGGCTGCCGGGATACGGGGTGCCGCGCAGCGGGGTGCCGCGGCGCGCCGGGCTGTCGTACCCGGCGGGCAGCTCCTCGTGCGGCCGCGGGGCGTCGTACGGGGCCGGGCCGTCGTACGGGGGCGGGGTGTACGGACCGGTGGTGTGCGCCGTGGCGCCCTGGGCGGCCGGGGGCGCGGCGGGGGAGGTCTGGTGCGGCACCTCGGGCCGGCGGGTGTCCTGGTCGTGCGCGGCGGACCGCGCGCCGGGGACGGCGGGCGCGCCGGGACGCTCGCCGCCGGGGGCCGCGTCCTGCTGGGAGACGCGCAACCGGCCCTCGCCGTCGGGAGCGCACACCAGGGCCGGGTCGGGCTCGGCGGGCGCGGCCTGGAGGCGCAGCGCCGACTCGCCGATGCGCAGCAGCGCGCCGGGCGGCAGCGGCACCGGGCGCTCGCCGACCTCGGCGCCGCCGACGGCCGTCCCGTTGGTCGAACGGAGGTCGGCGACCAGTACGGAGCCGTCCGGCTCGACCGTCACCGCGCAGTGCAGCCGGGAGACGTCGGGGTCGTCGAGGGGCACGTCCGCCTCGGCGGAGCGGCCGACGCGGATCGCGCCGCTGTGGCCGCCGTGCAGGAGGTGGACCCCGCCCGCGTCGGGCCCGGAGACGACCCGCAGCCGGGGCGCGCCGTGCGGCAGGCCGTGCGCCGGGGCGGGACCGGGGGCGCCGAGGGAGAGCACCGCGCCGTCGATCAGCGGCGGCTCGCCGACGGCCGCGCGCTGCGGGTCCAGCCGCTCGCCGCCCGCGTACAGCACGACGGGGCCGCCGGCGCCGCCCGCGCCGGCACCGCCCTTGCCGCTGCTGCCGCTGCCGCTGCTGCCGATGTCCGCGCCGGACCCGGCCACGGCGGCCGCGAGGCCGCCCGCGACCGTGGCGAGCGCCGTCCCGGCCGGGGCCGTGACGAGGACGTCGCAGGCCCGCGTGGGGTGGCCGCTGTGCGGCCCGAGGACGGTCAGCCGGATCTGCATCGCCGTCAGCGGTCCCTTCCGCCCGGACCGTTCGGCGGGGGCCCGTGACCTCCCCCGCCGCGCCCGGGCACTCGGCACGTACAAGTCCCTAGGCGCGGTGCTCGTGACTCCCGCGCCGCACGCGCGCGACGGAGACCCCGTACCCCCACCGCTTCCGTGCTGGGTGCATCCTCGCACCTGCCACTGACAACACGCCCGCCGACCATCACTCAGTGATCTTGATTGATCGCGCCCGGACGGAAAACCGCCTGATCGGGTACTGCGAACGGCCTATTTTCGATCATCGGCGTTCGCTGTTCGGCCTGACGTGGACGCCGATCCCGAGCCGCCCGCAACCATCTGTCCTGATTGCGCGTCTTTCCCCCGAGCCCCGCCCGATCGTCCCGCCGTACGGCCCGTACGGCGGCACTACAGTGGGGCGACGGGCCGCTGCGACCCACCGGCCCGGCAAGGATCGATCACGACCAGGGAGCGCACGTGCGGCCGGTAGGCAGCAAGTACCTGCTTGAGGAGCCGCTGGGACGCGGCGCCACGGGCACCGTCTGGCGTGCCCGTCAGAGGGAGACGGCCGGCGCCGAGGCGTCGGTGGCCGGGGAGCCCGGCGAGACGGTCGCGATCAAGGTCCTCAAGGAGGAGCTGGCGCACGACGCGGACGTCGTCATGCGCTTCCTGCGGGAGCGCTCGGTCCTGCTGCGGCTGACCCATCCGAACATCGTGCGCACCCGCGACCTGGTCGTCGAGGGCGACCTGCTCGCCCTGGTCATGGACCTCGTCGACGGCCCCGACCTGCACCGCTACCTCCGCGACAACGGCCCTTTCAGCCCCGTCGCCGCGTCCCTGCTGACCGCGCAGATCGCCGACGCGCTGGCCGCCAGCCACGCCGACGGCGTCGTGCACCGCGACCTGAAGCCCGCCAACGTCCTGCTCCAGGGCACCGGCGAGGGCGACACCGCCGAGCTGCACCCGATGCTCACCGACTTCGGCATCGCGCGCCTCGCGGACTCGCCCGGCCTGACCCGCACCCACGAGTTCGTCGGCACCCCCGCCTACGTGGCGCCCGAGTCCGCCGAAGGCCGCCCGCAGACCTCCGCCGTGGACATCTACGGCGCCGGCATCCTGCTGTACGAGCTGGTCACCGGCCGCCCGCCGTTCGGCGGCGCCAGCGCCCTCGAAGTGCTGCACCGCCACCTCAGCGAGGAGCCGCGCCGCCCGTCCACCGTCCCCGAGCCGCTGTGGACGGTCATAGAGCGCTGCCTGAGCAAGGAGCCGGGCGACCGGCCGAGCGCCGAGAACCTGGCCCGCGCGCTGCGCACGGTCGCCGCCGGCGTCGGCGTGCACGCGACCCCGGCGCAGGCCGAGGCCGCGCTCGGCGTGGCCGCGCTGCTCGCGCCGGACCCGTCCCCCGCCACGGTGCCCGGTACCGGCACCGGCGGTACGGGCGACGCCGACCCCACCCAGGTGCTGCCGTCGACCGGCGCCGCGTACGACCCGGCCGCGGCGACCAGCGTGCTGCCGTCCGCCGGCGGCCGGGGCGGTCCCGGCGGCCCGGACGCCGACCCCACCCAGGTGCTCGCCGCCGGCTCCGGCGGCCCGGACCAGGACGGCCAGGGGTACGGCCCGGGCCAGGACGGCCAGGGGTACGGCCAGGGCGGCGCCGACCCGACCCGTGCGATGCCTCCCGTACCGCCCGGCCCGCCCGGTGGCCGGCCCGAGGGGCCGCACCCGTGGGAATCCCAGATGCGGGCCGCCCGGGACCGCAACGAGCAGACGCAGTACCTGGACCCCGGCCAGGACCCGCTGCGCCGCCGCCCGCAACGGCAGCCGGCGCAGCCCCAGCAGCAGCCGCCGCAGTACCAGCAGCAGGCACCCGCTCCGTACCAGCAGCAGGCCCCCGCGCCCTACCAGCCGCCGCAGCACCAGCCCCAGCAGGCGCCGCGCCGGCAGCCGCCGCCGCCCCAGCGCCGCGAGCCCGAGCCGCGGCCGGAGCGGGAGCCGCGGCCGCGCCGTGAGCCCCGGCAGCGCAGCGCCAACCCGATGCGCATCCCGGGGCTGGGCTGCCTGAAGGGCTGTCTGTTCGTCCTGGTGATCCTCTTCGTCGGCGGCTGGGCGGTCTGGGAGTTCTCCCCGCTCCAGGAGTGGATCGGTACGACGAAGGGCTACTTCGAACAGATCGGCGATGTCATCGGCGGCGTCCGGGACTTCTTCAAGGACGTCGGCACCTGGTTCGGCAAGTGATGTCCTGGGGCGTCGTGTGACGTGCGCCGGTGGCGTGCGGCACGGTGACTGAGGAGATTTGTCGACTTCCAGGGGGCGATTTCCCCCACAGAAGTGATGACCGTGCCCATCCTGGGCACGGAACCCCCCGGCACCCGCGTAGCTTTGACGCCACCTTCAGCCCCCTGAGGACGCTCAGCGGGCCCGACACGTCGGAGCAGTCTTGGCACGGAAGATCGGCAGCCGGTACACCGCCCACCAGATCCTTGGCCGCGGCAGTGCCGGCACGGTATGGCTCGGCGACGGACCCGAGGGGGCCGTCGCCATCAAGCTGCTGCGTGAGGACCTCGCCGCCGACCAGGAGCTGGTCGGCCGCTTCGTCCAGGAGCGCGCGGCGCTGCTCGGCCTGGACCACCCGCACGTCGTCGGCGTGCGTGACCTGGTGGTCGACGGCAACGACCTCGCCCTGGTGATGGACCTCGTACGCGGCACGGACCTGCGCACCCGCCTGGAGCGGGAGCGCCGGCTCGCCCCGGAGGCCGCCGTCGCCATCGCCGCCGACGTGGCCGACGGCCTCGCCGCCGCGCACCAGGCCGGTGTCGTGCACCGCGACGTGAAGCCCGAGAACGTCCTGCTGGACATGCAGGGACCGCTCGGGCCCGGCGGCGCCCACCCCGCGCTGCTCACCGACTTCGGCATCGCCCGCCTCGTCGACACGCCGCGGCACACCCGGGCCACCAAGGTCATCGGGACGCCCGACTACCTCGCGCCCGAGATCATCGAAGGCCTGCCGCCCCGCGCGTCCGTCGACGTCTACGCGCTCGCCACGGTGCTCTACGAGATGCTCGCCGGCTTCACCCCCTTCGGCGGCGGCCACCCCGGCGCGGTGCTGCGCCGGCACGTCACCGAGGCCGTCGCGCCGCTGCCCGGCATCCCGGACGAGCTGTGGCAACTGCTCCTGCAGTGCCTGGCCAAGGCGCCCGCCTCCCGGCTGCGCGCCCCCGAACTGGCCGCCCGGTTGCGCGAGATCCTGCCGGGCCTGGCGGGTCACCCGCCGCTGGACATCGACGAGCCCGACGGCGACCAGTCCGCCGAGGAGCCCGAGGAGACCGCCACCGGTCCGTACGTGTCCGACGCCGCCGGGCCGCGGCAGGGCCCGTACGACGAGGCCCTCTACCCGCCGGTCGCGCCGGGCGGCTCCCGGCCGCGCGGCGCCGTACCGCTCGTCCACGGCTCGGCCGCCCCCGACTCGAACCGCGAGACCCACACGAGCATGCGCGTGCCGGGCCCGGACGAGCTGGCGGGCGGCGCGCACGGCACGGCCCGCGCCCCGCGCGCCGCCGGCGAGCCCCGGGCCGGCTCGGCGCGGCACCGTGAGGCGGTGCGCCGCCGCCGGGTGAAGCTGGGCCTGGCCGCCGCCGCGGTGGTGGCCGCCGCCGGGCTCGGCGGCTGGTTCGCCTCCCAGCACGGCGACTCCGGCGACGCCGAGCCGGGCGTCCACCACTCCGACGCGACCACCCCGAGGCCCGCGCCCTGACCTCCGGCCGCCCCGGCCCGCACCGGCCGGGGCGGCGCCCCGCACCCCGCCCCACCTGCCCCGGCGCCCCGCCGCCCGGGGAGCGGCGCGAGGCTCGGGGCACGCAGGCGGCGGCAGCCGTTAGGCTGGGGTGCGTGGCAGTCGTCGATGTATCCGAAGAGCTGAAGTCCCTCTCCTCGACCATGGGGTCGATCGAGGCCGTCCTGGACCTCGACAAGATGAGGGCCGATATCGCCGCGCTTGAGGAGCAGGCCGCGGCGCCGTCCCTCTGGGACGACCCGGAGAGCGCGCAGAAGATCACCAGCCGGCTGTCCTACCTCCAGGGCCAGCTGCGCCGGGCCGAGGAGCTGCGCGGCCGGGTCGACGACGTCGGTGTGCTCTTCGAGCTCGCCGAGGCCGAGGGTGACGACGAGGCCCGCGCCGAGGCCGAGAGCGAGCTGGCCGACGTCCGCAAGGCCGTCGACGAGCTGGAGGTCCGCACCCTCCTGTCCGGCGAGTACGACTCCCGTGAGGCCGTCGTCAACATCCGTGCCGAGGCCGGCGGCGTGGACGCCGCCGACTTCGCCGAGAAGCTCCAGCGCATGTACCTGCGCTGGGCCGAGCGGCACGGCTACAAGGCCGAGGTGTACGAGACCTCGTACGCCGAAGAGGCCGGCATCAAGTCGACCACCTTCGCCATCCAGGTGCCGTACGCCTACGGCACGCTCTCCGTCGAGCAGGGCACCCACCGCCTGGTGCGCATCTCGCCCTTCGACAACCAGGGCCGCCGCCAGACGTCCTTCGCGGGCGTCGAGGTGCTGCCGGTGGTCGAGCAGACCGACCACATCGAGATCGACGAGTCCGAGCTGCGCGTCGACGTGTACCGCTCCTCCGGCCCCGGCGGCCAGGGCGTCAACACCACCGACTCCGCGGTGCGCCTGACGCACATCCCGACCGGCATCGTCGTCTCCTGCCAGAACGAGCGCTCGCAGATCCAGAACAAGGCGACCGCGATGAACGTCCTCCAGGCGAAGCTGCTCGAACGCCGCCGCCAGGAGGAGCAGGCCAAGATGGACGCACTCAAGGGCGACGGCGGCAATTCCTGGGGCAACCAGATGCGGTCGTACGTGCTGCACCCGTACCAGATGGTCAAGGACCTGCGCACCGAGTTCGAGGTCGGCAACCCGCAGGCCGTGCTCGACGGTGACATCGACGGCTTCCTGGAGGCGGGCATTCGCTGGCGCAAGCAGCAGGAGCAGGGGAAGTAAGCCGCGCGAGCACGCCGTGGCGGCAATCCGCGGCGGAATGCCGTATGGATTTTCCCTGGATGTTCTGTGAAACAACTGCCGCTTTTCGAGCGGCAGTTGTTTTTTGCCGTGCCGGGGCATGTGGCGGTTTGGTCACAGTCATACGTCCATGGACCCCGCAACTCCCCTCAATTCGGTCATCGCACCTTTATTTGACCTTGACGATGGTGTGAGAACTGGGAAGGGTGGTACGCGGCATGCGTATGTCTGGGGCGTGCGTGTGAACGGGGATCTGAGTGCAACGGCCGCAGGGCGGTACCGCGACTCGCCTACCCGGGTCGGCCGCTGCCCCGAACAGCGATGCTCCCATGACGAGTAGAGCTACTGGGGGTAGCAGTACATGACGAAGAAGACGCGGCTGCGCGTGGCGCGCATTGCGGCCGGTGCGGTGATCGCGGCCGGTGCGTCGCTCACCGCGGCCGGGGCGGCCTCGGCGGTCGGCACCGAGCAGACGGTGGGCGCTCCGGACGAGGGCGGTTTCCTCGGCGGGATTTTCGGCGGCCCGACCTCCGGTGGCAGTGACACCGGTGGCAGCCAGACCGGTGGTTCCGGGACCGGCGGCAGTGAGATCGGCGGCAGCGAGACCGGCGGTTCCGAGACCGGTGGCAGCGAGACCGGTGGTCAGAGCGGCAGCCAGACCGGCGGCAGCGAGACCGGCGGCCAGTCCGGCAGCCAGACCGGCGGCAGCGAGACCGGTGGTCAGAGCGGCAGCCAGACCGGCGGCACCCAGTCCGGCGGCCAGTCCGGCAGCCAGACCGGCGGCACCCAGTCCGGTGGCCAGTCCGGCAGCCAGACCGGCGGCACCCAGTCCGGCGGTCAGAGCGGCAGCCAGACCGGTGGCACGCAGTCCGGTGGCCAGTCCGGCAGTCAGACCGGTGGCACCCAGTCCGGCGGCCAGAGCGGCAGCCAGACCGGTGGCAGCGGCTCCGGCGGTTCGGACGACACCAACGGCAGCACCTCGAACGGAAGCACCTCCGGTGGCAGCGACGACGGCACCGGCACCGGTACCGACAACGCCGGCAGCAAGCCGATCGAGCAGCCCGGCGAGGGCAACGAGCAGATCGTGAACACCCCGGGCCAGCCGCAGCAGCAGGCCAAGGGCGGCGAGCTCGCGGAGACCGGTGCCTCCGGCACCACCTTCCTGCTCGTCGGCGCGGCGACGATGATCGCCGGTGGCATCGGCTTCCGCCTGATGCCGCGCCTGATCAACAAGAGCGGTGGCGCGGCCGCGGCCTGACACCAGGCCCCGCCCCGTACGCGGGGCAGCGCATGACGAAGGGCCCGGAGCGCGAGCAGCGCTCCGGGCCCTTCGGTGCTCTCATGTCCGCGCCGCGCCGGGCAGGGTGGCGCTCCGTACGCGGCCCGTCACCTGGGGTGGCCTCAGGCGGCCTGGTGTATCAGCATCGCGAGCGCCACCAGGGCCACCAGCAGCGCCACCACGGCCGCGGGGGTCACCTGGCCGAACAGCCCGCTCTCCTGCAGCCGTTCCCTGCTGGCCCGGCACACGGGGCAGCGGCCCTCGTTCACAGGGGCCGCGCAGTTGGCGCACACCAGCCGGTCGTACGTCATGCGACCTCCTCATCAACCGCTGCAACGCGCAAGGAACCACGATGGTTCCCTCTACCACTGTGCCAGCTCGCCGACGGAACGGCGCGCCCCGGTCGGCTTCCGGCCTTTTCGCCGCCACCGCCCGGCTCCACGGGCCGGAATGTGTTCGTTTTGTCCCCGTAGATGCCGTGAATAAACGCACCAACCCCGAACGGCGACTGCGCCTTCGCGCGAGACTCGCGTAGGGTCACGCTCACCGACGGGAGCCGCGACAGGGGCATCCCGTGCCGCTACCCAGGTCGACCGTGGTGCATCAGTGATCCGATTCGACAACGTCTCCAAGACCTACCCGAAGCAGAACCGCCCCGCCCTCAGGGATGTTTCCCTGGAGATCGAGCGCGGTGAGTTCGTCTTCCTGGTGGGCTCCTCGGGCTCCGGTAAGTCCACCTTCCTGCGTCTGCTCCTGCGGGAGGAACGCGCCAGCCATGGCGCCGTGCACGTACTGGGCAAGGACCTCGCGAAACTGTCCAACTGGAAGGTGCCGCAGATGCGGCGCCAGGTGGGCACCGTCTTCCAGGACTTCCGGCTGCTCCCCAACAAGACGGTGGGACAGAACGTCGCCTTCGCCCTCGAAGTCATCGGCAAGCCGCGCGGCCAGATCCGCAAGACGGTCCCCGAGGTGCTCGACCTCGTCGGCCTCGGCGGCAAGGAGGACCGGATGCCGGGCGAGCTGTCCGGTGGTGAGCAGCAGCGCGTCGCCATCGCGCGGGCGTTCGTCAACCGTCCCCTGCTGCTCATCGCGGACGAGCCCACCGGCAACCTCGACCCGCAGACCTCGGTCGGCATCATGAAGCTGCTGGACCGGATCAACCGGACCGGTACGACGGTGGTCATGGCCACCCACGACCAGCAGATCGTCGACCAGATGCGCAAGCGCGTCATGGAACTAGAGAAGGGCCGGCTCGTGCGTGACCAGTCGCGCGGCGTGTACGGCTACCAGCACTAAGCGTGTACGGCCCCCAGCACTGAAAGGACGCCATGCGCGCCCAGTTCGTCCTGTCGGAGATCGGCGTCGGTCTCCGCCGGAATCTCACGATGACCTTCGCGGTCATCGTCTCCGTCGCCCTCTCCCTCGGCCTGTTCGGCGCCTCGCTGCTGATGCGCGACCAGGTCAGCACGATGAAGGGCTATTGGTACGACAAGGTCAACGTCTCCATCTTCTTCTGCAACAAGAACGACGCCGAGACGGGGGCCCACTGCGCCAAGGGCGCGGCCACCGAGCAGCAGAAGAACGACATCAAGGCCGAGCTGGACCGGCTGCCGATCGTGCAGAACGTGCAGTACGAGTCCAGCGACCAGGCGTACAAGCACTACAAGGAGCAGTTCGGCGACACGCCGGTGGCGGGTCTGGTCACCCCCGACCAGCTGCCGGAGTCCTTCCGGGTCAAGCTCAAGGACCCCACCAAGTACGAAGTGATCAAGTCGGCGTTCTCCGAGCGGCCGGGCGTCCAAGAGGTGCAGGACCAGCGCGACACCATCGAGCCGCTGTTCAACCTCCTCAACGGCATGAACATCGCCGCGCTGGTGGTGATGGCGCTGATGCTGGTGGTGGCGCTGATGCTGATCGTCAACACCGTGCGGGTGTCGGCGTTCAGCCGGCGGCGGGAAACCGGGATCATGCGCCTGGTGGGCGCGTCCAGCTTCTACATCCAGATGCCGTTCATCCTGGAGGCGGCCATCGCGGGCCTGCTGGGAGCGGTGTTCGCCTGTGTGCTGATCGTCGGCGGCAAGTGGGTGCTGATCAACAACTGGCTGGCCACCAAGATCCTGGTCATCAAGTTCATCGGCTGGGATTCGGTCGTGGCGGTGCTGCCGCTGGTGCTGCTGATCGGCCTGTTGATGCCGGCGCTCGCCGCGTTCTTCGCGCTCCGTAAGTACCTCAAGGTGTGACGTATGCCAAGGGCGCCGTACGGTCAACTCCCCGTACGGCGCTTCTTTCTGTCCTACACTCACCGGCATGACGGGCCCGTGTTTGTTCGTCCGGCCCCGCCGCAGCCGCCGCGGGGCGGCCCTGACGTTGGTCTTCGTGAGCGTGCTGGCGACCGGCGCGGCGGCGGGTACCTGGAAGGAGAGCGGGCACCCGGCGGGCGGCGGGCAGGCGTCCGGAGGTACGGCCGCCGGCCACGTCCACCGGCCCGCGCGCGCCGACGGGCACGCCGGGGCGCACCCGGCCGGCTCCGGCGCGGCGGACGAGGTCGTCAGCCGCAGCGGTGACCGCTGGTCCACGGCGTTCTCGGCCCGCGAGTACGAGGACTTCCAGCGCGAGCTGGACGGCGAGTACGTGGGCGTGGGCCTGTGGCTGCGGCAGGCGGCGGACGGCCGCGCCCTGGTCTCCCGGGTACGCCCCGGCAGCCCCGCGGCGGCGGCCGGCCTGCGCCCCGGCGACGACCTGCGCGCGGTGGACGGTGTGGCCTCCCGGGGCAGCCAGGTCACCGAGGTCGTGGCGCGGCTGCGCGGCGACGCCGGGGCGGCGGCCGCGGGCCCGCGGCCGGGCGCCGGCAGCAGCGTCGCCCTGGAGCTGCGGCGCGGTACGCGGCAGTGGACCGAGACCCTGCGCCGGGCCCGCCTGCGGGACCAGAACGTGACCACCGACCGCCCCGACGGCCCGGACGGGCCCACCCGCATCCGGGTCGGCGCCTTCAGCAGCGGTACGGGCGAGGAGGTCCGCCGTGCGGTGCGCGCCGCCTCCCCGCGCGGCGGCGTGCTGCTGGACCTGCGGGGCAACACCGGCGGCCTGGTGAGTGAGGCGGTCACCGCCGCCTCCGCCTTCCTGGACGGCGGTCTGGTCGCCACGTACGACGTCCGCGGCAGCCAGCGCGCCCTGTACGCCCAGGGCGACGGCGATACGGACATCCCCCTCGCGGTGCTCGTGGACGGCGGCACGATGAGCGCCGGCGAGCTGCTGGCCGGGGCGCTCCAGGACCGTGGGCGCGCGGTCCTGGTCGGCACGCCGACCTTCGGCAAGGGCTCGGTGCAGCTGCCCAGCGAGCAGCCCGACGGCTCGGTCGCCGAGCTGACCGTCGGCCACTACCGCACCCCGTCGGGCCGGACGGTCGACGACCGCGGCATCACCCCGGACCTGGTCGCCGAGGACGACGCCCCGGCCCGTGCCCGCACGGTATTGAGTGGCCTCGGGGGCGGGGCGTAGTGCGAAAATGGCTCCACTATGACCAAGACCTCTAAGGCGAACAAGAAGAACGGCAAGAAGGACGACGGGACCGGCCGCAAGCTCATCGCCCAGCACAAGAAGGCGCGGCACGACTACCTCATCCTGGACACGTACGAGTGCGGGCTGGTGCTGACCGGCACGGAGGTCAAGTCGCTGCGCCAGGGCCGGGCGTCCCTGGTGGACGGCTTCGTGCAGATCGACCGCGGCGAGGCCTGGCTGCACAACGTGCACATCCCGGAGTACGCCCAGGGCACGTGGACCAACCACAGCGCGCGCCGCAAGCGCAAGCTGCTGCTGCACCGCCTGGAGATCGACAAGCTGGAGTCGAAGTCCCAGGAGACCAGCCACACGATCGTGCCGCTGTCGTTGTACTTCAAGAACGGCCGCGTGAAGGTCGAGATCGCGCTGGCCAAGGGCAAGAAGGAGTACGACAAGCGGCAGACGCTGCGTGAGCAGCAGGACCGCCGCGAGGCGGACCGGGCGATCTCGGCGGCCAAGCGGCGCGAGCGGGCCTGACCAGCCGGGCTCCCCGCCGTCCGGGCGGGAATACGCTGGCATCGTCGCGCGTTGGTCACGTACGATGGGCTACGCACCGCACGCCGGTGCAGGCACCACCTTGAAAACACAACATGGGGATGATCGGTTTCGACAGCGGATGTCGAAGCAGGGGAAGCGAGCCGAGGAAGCGGCAATGATCTCGTAAACCATATGTCGCAAAAAATAATCGCCAACACCAAGCGCGATTCCTTCGCCCTCGCTGCCTAAGTAGCGACCTGCGAAGTGTCAGCCCGGGGGTGTTCCCGACCCGGATCCTGGCATCAGCTAGGGAACTAAACTTCTAGGTCCGGTCACGGGGCCTAGGAGGAAATCAAACAGTGACTGAGCCCGTCGGAGACTTGTCCGCGAGATCTCCGGGGCCGAGAAAATCGCAGCGGACTGCGCTCGGAGAAGCCCTGTTTCCGCACCGTTGGACGCGGGTTCGATTCCCGCCATCTCCACTCGACGGAGAAACCGGAGGCCCCGGCCCCCGGACCCGTCACCCCATGTGAGGCGAAGGCCCCGCTGCTCAGGCAGCGGGGCCTTCGTCGTACCGCCGCCGGTGTCCGGGGGCGGCCGCCGTTTCCGTTCACGCCGGCCGCCGGGCGGTCCGTACGGCGTGCGCGGTGCCGGCCGCGGCCAGGGCCAGGGCGGCCGCGGCGGCGGGCACGGTGTAGCCGGCGGCGGTGCCCGCGGGCAGGTGCTGCACGGCCCAGCCGCCGCCCGCCGAGCCCGCCGCGATGCCGGTCAGCAGCGCGGTGACGGCCAGCGTCAGGCCCTCGTTCAGGCGGCCCGCCGGCACCCGCGACTGGATCAGGCCCATGCCGGTGACCATGGTCGGCGCCGTGGCCATCCCGGCGCACAGCAGCGCCGCCGCCGGCAGGAGCCCGCCGCCCGCGCTCGCCGCCGCGAACGGCAGCCACATCAGCGCGGCCATGGCGGCGACACACCGTACGAAGCGCCGGTCCGCCGGTCCGGCCGGGCGCAGCACCCCGTACAGCAGGCCCGCCGCACAGGACCCGGCCGCCTGGAGGGCGAGCAGCGCGCCCGCCGCCGCGCGCTGCCCGTGTGCGTCCGTGAAGCCGATCGTGACGACCTCCAGCGAGCCGAAGACCGCGCCGGTGGCGAGGAAGGTGAGCAGCAGGGGCAGCAGCGCGGTGACGAGCCGCCCGGCGCCGTGGCGCGCGGCGACGGGCACGGCCGGCGGCTCGGTGCGCCGCTGGGCGGCGAACAGCAGCACCCCGGTCAGCAGCAGCACCGCGCCGGTCAGCGTGCCCGCCTCCGGGAAGAGCCCGGTGCACAGGAAGGCCGCCAGGACCGGCCCGAGCATGAAGCACACCTCGTCGGCCGCCTGCTCGAAGGAGTTGGCGGTGTGCAGCGCGCGCGGGTCGTCCCGCAGGAGGCGGGCCCAGCGGGCACGGGCCATGCCGCCCGTGTTGGGCGTGGTCGCGGTGCAGGCGTACGCGGCGAACAGCGTCCAGGACGGCGCGCCCAGGTGGACGCAGAGCACCAGGGCCAGCGAGCCGAGGACGGCCAGGGCCGTCGCGGGGACGGCGACCCTGGCCTGCCCGTACCGGTCGACCAGCCGCGCCGTCCACGGTCCGGCGACCGCCGTGGCCGCCAGTCCGGTCGCGGTGACCGCGCCGGCCAGCGCGTACGAGCCGCGCGACCCGGCGATCATCAGGATCGCGCTGACGCTGAACATGCCCATGGGCAGCCGCGCGAGCAGGTTGGCGGCGGTGAAGGCGCGGGCGCCGGGGACGGTGAAGATCCGGCCGTAAGGCCCGAGTACGCGGCGGAGCGCGGCGGGGGAGCGGCGGCGCCGGCGGCGGGCGGGCGGAACGCGGCGGACGGGCGGGGCAGTCACCGGGCGGGCGGCGAGGAAGAGAACCATGGAAGTACCGTCGCCGTGCGGGTCGTTCCGCGTCCAACACCTGCATCGCGCGCATTCACGCACTTCTGTTGTGAATGCCGTCGGCGCGTACAGGGCCCGCGCGCGCCGGTGGCACGATGTGCGCGTGTCCCGAGATCTCGACCCGCGCCTGCTCCGCGCCTTCACCGCCGTCGCCGACGAACTGCACTTCACCCGCGCCGCCGGCCGGCTGTACATCGCCCAGCAGGCACTGAGCCGCGACATCCGGCGGCTGGAACAGGAGGTGGGCGCGGACCTCTTCGACCGTACGACCCGCCGGGTCACCCTCACCGAGGACGGTGCCCGCCTGCTCCCGTACGCGCGCCGCGTGCTGGCCGCGCACGATGAGCTGGCCGCCGCCTTCCTCGCCCCCGACGACCGGCCCCTGCTGGTCGACGTCAGCGTGCCCATCGGCACGGCGCACGCCGTCCTGGAGGAGGCCCGTCGCCTCGCTCCCGCCTGCGAACTCGTCGCGCGCTACCACAGCGGCCTGACCGGCGCGGCGGCCGAACTCGCCGCCGGGCGGCTGGACGTGTCCTTCGGACGCGTCGCCGGCCTGCCGCCGGCCGTCCGGGCCCGCCTGGAACACCTGCCCGTACGGTACGAGCCGATGGCCGTCCTGTTGGACGCGGACCACCCCCTGGCGGCCCGGTCCACCGTCCCCCTGGCCGCGCTCGCCGGTGAGACCCTCTACGCCGGGGCCGGGAACGCGCACACCGCGGAGTGGACCGACCTGGCGGCCCGCCTCTTCGCCGGGCGGGGCATCGCGATGGCGGCGCCGTTCCCGGAGATAGAGGGGTCGGCGGAGTTCATGCGGGTGGTGCGCAAGCAGGGCTGGTCGGTGCTGGCCAGCGTCGAGTTCATCGACGTGCCGGGGATGGCGCTGCGGCCGGTCGTCGATCCGGTGCCGCTGGCGCCGATATCCCTGGTGTGGCGGCGGGGGCTGCGCCATGCGGGACTGGACGCGCTGCGGGCGGCGTGCCGGGGGCTGGCGGCGGAACGCGGGTGGCTGCGGTGGCCGGAGGGGCCGGTGTGGCTGCCGGAGGAGGATGCGGCGTTGATGGCTTACAGCCGGTGACGGCCGAATTTTTGCCGTATAAGCAACCTGTAAGCGCGGGAACCCCTCCTTACCGACGGCAAGAACCATAGCCGGACTGTTGGGGGTTCCCGTGCGAAAGCGTCCGCTGACCGCGGCGGCTCTGGCCGTGCTCGTGCTGAGCGGTGGCTTGGTCGCCTGTGACGACCCGCGGGTCGACGTGTTCCAGGCGAACTGTACGACCAAGGCCCTGAAGTGGAAGGTCACGGTACTGAAGAAGAAGGCCCGCACCCCGCACCGGGAGGCCCGCCTCGCGGCGGTCAACACCGGCGCGGACGGGTGCGTCTTCCGTGGCTACCCGGAGTTCCTGGTGCACAGCGGCAAGGCCGGTCAGGCGGACGGTGTGGGGCAGGGCCGTACACGTCCGGTCAGTGTGCCCAGCGGCAAGGGCGTCGTGGTCGACCTGCGCTACCGGGACGTCGAAGCGGGGCGTCCCGGAGACGGTGACTGCTGGGTCAAGAACGGCAGCGCCGTGGTGGCGGCACCCCGCGACGGCGACAGAACCGAGGTAGGGGTTCAGGACGAGAAGGGCCGGCGGATGGAGTTCATGGACGTGTGCGACCACCGCATCCGCATGGCACCCCCGCGGGCGGCGGCCGACTGACCGGCGCGGTCCCGGACAGGCCGGCCCCCGGCTCTCAGCGCGGGACGGACAGCAGCGGGTGGTAGAGCCGGGTGTCGTCCGGCTCGCCGACCGGGCGGCCGTCCACCGCGACCCACGCGTGCGCGCGAAACGGTTCCGTCCGCACGCCCGTGCACCACTGCGGCCACCGGCCGCCCAGCCGGCACAACAGGGCGGTCGCCACGGAGCGTTGCAGACAGCCGTTGCCCGCACAGCGCAGGCTGACCGTGACGACGGCGTGCCGGGCGCGCGCGGCTTGCGGTTCGGTGGCCGGCCGGGCACCTCGCCGTACGGTGTCCAGGACGCGGCAGAGCGTGCGGGGGGAGAAGCGCGTCAGGAGGCGGGCCGCGGCCACGCAGCCGAGCGCGGCGCAGCGGTCCGCGAACGGCAGGCGGGCGGGCACGCCCGTGGCGACCGGGATGCTCACGAGATCACCAGCTTCGCCGACTGGAGCGACTCCAGCAGCGCGACGGCGTCCGCGCCCACCCGGTCCGCTGCCGAGGGGTGGCGGTGGCGCAGCTCGTCGGCGGCCGAGGCGCAGGTGCCGCCGGCCAGAAGATGTTCCAGGACGAACGCGCCGGTGTTGTTCATCTGCCAGTAGCGGCCCGTACGGGCGTTGAGCAGCACCATGCCTCCGGGGGTGCGCACGCTGCTGACATGGGGGGCGAGGGCGAACGCCATCGGGTTCAGGCTCCTTCCGCGGCGGGAACGGTGGGGCGGGCGGGGGCGGCGGGCCGCGGCTGCTCCTGGAGGGAGCGCAGCCAGTACTCGGCCGCCAGGGTGGGGTCCAGGGGTTGCAGGGTGTGTGCGAGGGGCTGGAGCGAGGTCAGGGCCGTGCGCAGCACTTCGGGGCGGATCAGGCCCAGTCCGGCCAGGCGGGAGTCGTCGCAGAGCGCGGCCAGGGCCCGGCGGTGGCGGCGCAGGCCCGCGTAGACCTCGGCGCTGTGTTCGCCCTTGGTGCCGCGGGCCCGTACCGCGTCCGGCAGGATGCCGCGCATGGCCGCGCTGAGCAGGGGTTTGTACGAGCCGACCGCGACCTGGTCCACCAGCCGCACGGTCAGCGCCGCCTCGATGACGTTGTCGTCGAGGAACGGGGCCTCGAAGGTGACGCCGTGGTGCGCGGTCAGCGCGGCCGCGCCGCGCACGATCTCCCCGGCGCGGGCGGCGGCCCGCAGCACCTCGTGCTGGCAGCGCAGCGGCGCGAACGGCTCGGGTTCCGCGGCGGCGGCGTCCCGTACCAGGCGGCGGGCGGTGGCCACCGCGTCCGGGTGCGCCCACGGCGGCATGGCCGGCACGACCTCCCAGTCGGCGCCGCTGTCACCGGACCGCGCGCCGGGCACGATCCGGTCGGCGCAGGCCTCCAGCCACTGCGGGTACGGCACGCCGCCGAACAGGGTGCGCAGGGTGTCGACCAGCGTCCAGCGGCCCAGCCGGCGGGCCGCGCACGCGCGCCGGGCGGCGGAGCGGAAATCCGTACGGGCCAGGGAGTTCAGGGCCACCGGGCGCGGGGAGAACAGTTCGTCGCCGCCGACGCCGATCAGGTGGGTGCGGGAGCCGCGGGCGGCGACGGCCGCGGCCTGGTGGTCGAGGCGGGCACTCTCCCGGATCACGGCGAGCGGGCCCGCGGGGTCGGTGCGGGCGGGCGGTGCGTACCAGGTGGGCGCGTCGGTGTAGGGGAGCGGCAGGTGCTCGGCGGTGTGCAGCAGGGCCGCGCCGTGGTCGCTCCACACGTTGTCGTCGTTGGCCTCGTCCCGGCACACCCAGGCGGTGGTGATCAGCCGGGTGTCCTCGCGGGCGGCCAGGAAGCACAGGCTGGTGGAGTCCATGCCGCCGGAGAGGTCGGCGCTCAGGGCCGGGCGGCGGGCGCGTACCCGTACGGCTTCGGTCAGGGCGTCGCGTACGCACTCGGCGGCGTCCTCCAGCCAGAGGTCGGGCCGCGGGGGCCGCCACCAGCGTGCCGTGCCGTGGCGCCCGTCGGCGCCGAGGGTCAGGCAGTGGCCGGGCGGTACGGCCCGCACCGCCCGCCAGGCCGGGCGCTGGGCGAGGGGATACGGCGCGAACGGGGCGAGCAGGCGCACGGCCAGGCTCTCCTCGTCGACCGAGCCGAGGCCGGGCGCGCCGGTGGGGAGCCCGGCGGCGCTCGCCTCGCGGGCCAGCGCCGCCAGGTCGTGCGGGCGGCTGCCCGCCACCGTGACGCCGTTGACGCTCGCGTGATGGATCTGCCGGACCGTCGACAGGCTGCCCTGGCACCGGACGCGGGAGCCCATCGCGGCCAGGAGGAAGAAGCTGCCGGGCAGTTCACGGACCCGGCTGTCCAGGTCCTCCAGGCGGCGCAGCCGGCGCAGCATCCGGTCCAGTGTCCCGGTGTCGGCCGCGGCCGTGCCGAGCAGCAGCAGCCGGTCCGGCCCCGGGCCGGTCGCCACGGCTTCGTCGTCGGTCCAGTGCCCCATGACCCAGGGGCGCCCGGAGGGGTGGCGCACCGTGCGCACGGTGGGGTCGCGGCGCAGGTTCAGACACAGCGGGCCGGTCGCGGGATGATCGGGGAAGACGACGAAATCCACGATGACTTACCACCCCTGGCGTGCGGTGCGGGCGTGCGGCTCATGGCTGGTTCCGGTCGGGTGCGGAGGGAGGACGGGCGGGTGCCGGGTGGGGGCGGCCCCTGCCGGGGCGGGCGGTGCGCGCCCGGGCAGGGACCGCCGGACTGGGGGCGCGTGGACGACGTCCCGTCAGGCCGGGGGCCCGCAGGCCCCACCGGGGCGTGGCAGGATCCGATGGGGCCCGGAGGGCTCCGGGGCTCACCACCAGTGGTGGCCGCGGCCTCCCCAGGCATCCCAGTGGTGGCCGTGGAACCCGAGCGTCAGCTCGGTGAAGTCCCCGGCCTCGGCCAGCTCCGGTGCTTCGTACTCGACCGTCTCGAACGGTTCCTGAACTTCCGGCATGAGAATGATCCCCTTCCCTCAGAAGTACCGCGCCCGCCGGTGAACACAGGCTGTGTTCATGCGATTACGCAGTGCGTCCAGGGGAGATGCTGCCAGCATCCGCAGCCCCTGCCATTGCCCCTAACGAGTGATGTAGGGGGCGCACGGGGTGCATTGGCGTAACCTCCGGCGGTTGTGCGCCGACGGTGTGCGTTCCGCTCACCGCGCGCCCCCGGACGCGGTGAGCGCAAGGTTTCCCGCCGGTCACGTCCCGCCACAGAAGGGAAACGCGCCCTTCCTAGCGTCGCGGTACGGCGGCAACCGGCAGCTGGGAGGGCGCGATGACGGACACGACGACGGCCACGGGCGAGGCGGTGGCCCGAACCCCCGCGCGGGGGACGGGCCGCTGGATCGAACACTGGGATCCGGAGGACGAGACCTTCTGGCGCGACCACGGGCGGCGGATCGCCCGGCGCAACCTCGCCCTCTCCATCCTCTGCGAGCACATCGGGTTCTCGGTATGGAGCCTGTGGTCGGTCCTGGTGCTGTTCCTGGGGCCCGAGTACGGGATCGACGCGGCCGGGAAGTTCTTCCTGGTGGCGGTGGCCACGCTGGTGGGGGCGGTGCTGCGGGTGCCGTACACGTTCGCGGTGGCGCGCTTCGGCGGGCGCAACTGGACGGTGTGCAGCGTGGCGCTGTTGCTCGTGCCCACCGCCGCCGCGGCGTTCGCGCTCCGCCCGGGCACCCCGTACACCGTCTTCCTGCTGGTCGCGGCGCTGGCGGGGGTCGGCGGCGGAAACTTCGCCTCGTCCATGACGAACATCAACTCCTTCTATCCGCTGCGGAAGAAGGGCTGGGCGCTCGGCCTGAACGCGGGCGGCGGCAACCTCGGCGTCCCCGTCGTCCAGCTGCTCGGGCTGCTCGTCATCGCCACGGCCGGCGCGGCGCACCCGCGGCTGGTGCTCGCCGTCTACCTGCCGCTGATCGTGCTCGCCGCCGTACTGGCGGCCCTGTTCATGGACAACCTGCGCCCGGTGCGCAACGACACCGGGGCGGTCCGGGACGCGGCCCGCGACCCGCACACCTGGATCGTCTCGCTCCTGTACGTCGGCTCGTTCGGGTCGTTCATCGGCTACGGCTTCGCCTTCGGCCTGGTCCTGCAGACGCAGTTCGCGCGCACGCCCCTCCAGGCGGCGTCGCTGACCTTCCTCGGGCCGCTGCTCGGCTCCCTGGTGCGGCCGGTGGGCGGCCGGCTGGCGGACCGGTACGGCGGCGCCCGCATCACCCTGGTCAACTTCGCGGCGATGGCGCTGGCCACCGGCGTGGTGATCGTCGCGTCGGCGCGGCACTCGCTGGACGTCTTCCTCGCCGGCTTCATCGCCCTGTTCGTGCTCAGCGGGCTCGGCAACGGCTCCACGTACAAGATGATCCCCGGCATCTTCCAGGCCAAGGCGCTGGCGAAGGGCCTGACGGGCGAGGCCGCCGCGGCCCACGGACGGCGGCTGTCCGGCGCGGCCATGGGGCTGACCGGCGCGGTCGGCGCGCTCGGCGGACTCGGCATCAACCTCGCCTTCCGCCAGTCGTTCCAGTCGGCGGGCACCGGCACCCCGGCGTGCGTGGCCTTCCTCGGCTGTTACGCGCTGTGCTCCGCGGTGACCTGGGCCGTATACCTGAGGCGTACGGCGGCCACCGTGGCGGTACCGGACCGGGAGGAGGCGGCGCCCGCGCTCGCGGAGGTGTGACGCACGGCGCGCCGGGCGGCCGTGATGGTCCGTAACAGCTGGGAAATACTGCGGGAGCGAGCCTGTCACCAGCGGTTGGCAGGCTCGGACCTTCACCGGTGCCCGGCGCACCGGAGCCGGGACGAGCCAGGGACGGACCATGCACGAGGGCGAGCACGACGCGCGACGGGACGACGGCGCACAGGACGGCGCGGGGCGGCACGACGGCCCGGCACGGCCCGCCGCGGCGGGCACCGCTGACGTACCGCCCCCGGACGGCCCGGCCGACGTACGGCCCCTGGACGGCTTCACCGTCGGGGTGACCGCCGCCCGCCGCGCCGAAGAACTGGGCGCCCTGCTCGAACGGCGCGGCGCCCAGGTCCTGCACGCCCCCGCGCTGCGCATCGTGCCGCTGTCCGACGACGCCGAACTGCTCGCCACCACCGAGGACCTGATCGGCCGGGCGCCGGACGTGGTGATCGCGACCACCGCCATCGGCTTCCGCGGCTGGATCGAGGCCGCCGAGGGCTGGGGGCTCGGCGAGGCGCTGCTCGCCCGGCTCGGCGCCGTCGAACTGCTGGCCCGCGGCCCGAAGGTCAAGGGCGCCATCCGCGCGGCCGGGCTGACGGAGACCTGGTCGCCGCAGTCGGAGTCGCTGGCCGAGGTGCTGGACCGGCTGCTGGAAGAGGGCGTACGGGGGCGCCGCGTCGCCCTCCAGCTGCACGGCGAACCGCTGCCGGGGTTCGTGGAGTCGCTGCGGGCGGGCGGCGCCGAGGTGGTCGGCGTACCGGTCTACCGCTGGATGCCGCCCGCCGACATCGGGCCCGTCGACCGGCTGCTGGACGCGGCGGTCACCCGCGGCCTGGACGCGATCACCTTCACCAGCGCGCCGGCCGCCTCCTCGCTGCTGCGCCGCGCCGAGGAGCGCGGCCTGCTCGACGGGCTGCTGCACGCACTGCGCCACGACGTGCTGCCCGCCTGCGTCGGGCCGGTCACCGCGCTGCCCCTCGAAGCGCACGAGGTGGCCACGCACCAGCCCGAACGCTTCCGGCTCGGCCCGCTCGTCCAGCTGCTGTGCCAGGAACTGCCGAGCCGGGTGCGGCCGTTGACGGTCGCCGGGCGGCGGGTGGAGATCCGCGGGCACGCCGTCCTGGTCGACGGCGTACTGCGGCCCGTACCTCCGGCCGGGATGGCGCTGCTGCGCGCGCTGGCCCGCCGCCCCGGCTGGGTCGTCTCCCGCGCCGATCTGCTGCGCGCGCTGCCCGGCGCGGGCCGCGACGAGCACGCCGTGGAGACGGCGATGGCCCGGCTGCGGGGGGCGCTGGGCGCGCCCAAGCTGATCCAGACGGTGGTCAAGCGGGGGTACCGGCTGGCACTCGATCCCCGGGTGGGGGCCAAGTACGCGGAGGCGTGACGTTCCGGCCGCCCCGCCGTCCCGCTGCCCCGCCGTCCCGTCGTCCCGTCGTCCCGCCGTCCGTGACGCATCCGCCGGACGGCCGTCTCCGAAGCGTCCGTGCCTCCGAAGCCTTCGGGCCTCCGAGCCTCCAGGCCTCCGAGTCTCCAGGCCTCCAGGCCTCCAGGCCTCCGAAGCCTCCAGGCCTCCAGGACCTCCGACGCCGCTGTCACGCAGGATTCGACACCCTGATCTTGGACTGCCCGTGCGGACGGGTCTCCCAGTCCGCCATGAACCGGGCTTCCAGCCCGTGCTTGCGGGCCAGCGCCAGCAGCGTCTCGGTGCGGTAGTAGAAGTCCTCGCGCAGCACCTGGTGCTCGGCGCCCTCGGTGCGGTCGAAGGTGAAGTCGAAGAACCCGCCGGGCGCCAGGATGCGGCCGACGTGCCGGAAGCACTCGTCGATCACGGACAGCGGCGAGTGCGAGAAGACGCTGTGCGCGTGCACCACGTCGAAGTGCGCGTCCGGCAGGAAGTCGAAGGTCAGGTCCTGGGTGATCGTCAGGTGCGGCAGCTTGTCCTGGAGTTCGTAGGTGGCCAGCGTCTTCTTGGCGGCGATCAGGATGTCGGGGGAGATGTCGATGCCGTAGTAGTGGCCGGTGTCGAGGTGGTCGATGAAGCGCCAGCCGGCCCGCAGGTTGCCGCAGCCGATGTCCAGCATCCGCATGCCGGGCCGCAGCCCGTGCTCCATCAGATAGGTGAACTGCATCTCGCCCAGCGCCAGCCACCGTTCGTGGCTGCGGCTGCCGACCGCCGCCTCGGGGCTGCGGCCGGCGTCGGAGGCCATCACGGCGCGGTAGTACGCGACGTGGTCGGGGTGCTTGAGGCGGAGCCAGGTGTCCCGGGCGGTGCGCCGGAGGTACGGCGCGATCCGCGCCGGGTTGCTGACCGCGTAGCGGACCTTGTGCGTCAGGCTGGAGCGGTTCTTGAGCAGGGTCTTGGCCGACATGATCCGGACTATACATCGTCGGTATACATGCGATGTATACACGGGGTGCTGTCCCGTACGCGGCGGTGCCGAGGGTTCCGGCCGGGGGCCGCGCCGGGCACTCTGATAGGGCAGCGGTTGTCTCCCAAGGAGTACGGGCACATGGCGGCGCCTTTTGACCTGCGGTTCGACTGCGGGCGGATCTGCCTGGACCTGATGGCCACGACCGGCCGGTCCGCCGAACGCCTGGCCGGCCCCGAACAGTTGACGGCCTGGCTGGTGGGCGCGGGCGTCGTCCCCGGCGCCGCCCAGCTCGGCGCCGTGGACCGCGGCTGGGTCGTACGCTTCCGGATGCTGCGCGAACTGCTGCGCCGCGTGGTCCACGACGAACTGTGCGGCCGGGCCGCCGACGGCGACCTGCGCCTGCTCAACGCGGCGGCCGCCGTCCCGGTGCCGCCCGCCCGCGCCGTACGCGCCGACGACGGCGCCTTGGTCCGGGCGCTCACCGGGCCGCCCGACTGCGCCGGACTGCTGGCGGCGGTGGCGCGGGACGCCATCGGGATGCTGACCGACGCGGTCACCCGCGGCCAGCTGCGGCAGTGCGAGGGCGAGAGCTGCGCGCTGGTGTACCTGGACACCTCGCGCGGGCGGCGCCGCCGGTGGTGCTCCAGCGAGGTGTGCGGGAACCGGGAGCGGGTGGCGCGCCACCGCCGGCGGGCGGTGAGCCGCGCGGGGCAGCAGCCCGCGGGGAGCGCCCAGGTTCAGCTCCCCGCTGTACGCACGGTGCCGACGAACACGTAATCGGCCCGGTACGGCACGGCGACCTCGGGGCGCACGGCCGGATCGCAGGTCCCGGTGGGGGCGACGCCGCCCACCGTGTTCAGCCGGAGGACCTCTTCGGTGCTGCCGAGCCGGCCGCCAGGGCGTCCCGCCTGGCGGGCGTCCAGCGCGAGTTCGGGGATGTTGCCCGCGCCGTTCGGCGTCCTGGAGCGCACCGTGCCGGTGACGGCGGAGCGGTCCGGTGCCACCCAGGCGGGCGGGCCTCCGGGGCCGGGCGCGGCGAAGAAGTGCGCGATGCCGCCTTCGAGGCGGGCCCGGACGTTCCGCTGGGTGAACGCGTGCCGGCCGTCGCTCTGCCGCGTACAGGCGTAGACCTGCGCGCCGCGGAGCACCCGCGCCTGCACGCTGTGCCGCAGGGCCCGGTCCGGGTCGAGGGGGCGGGTCGAAGCGTGCAGCTGTCCGCGGACCGCGCCGTGCGGGAATGGCGCCGTGAGGAGATTGAAAGAGAAACCATTCGGCTGTTTCCGCAGGGCGTCCCGGACACGCCGGTCGGAAACCGTGACCGTACCGCTCACCGTGCCGTTCTCCGCGCTCCGCTCCGTGCGGCTCTCCGCCGCCTTCCCCGCGGAATGCCGCCGCGCGGACAGGGGAATGCGGACGGGCCCTTCGGCGCCTTTCCGCGCCTCCTGGAGGACGGCCGCGGTGGGGCCGGCGACACCCCGGTACGACAGCGCGAACGAGAGCCGGTCGCCCCGGAGCCGGAGGAACGCCAGCCCCCGCCCGTCCCGGTCGCCCGGCGCGGCCACCTCGTTCTCTCCGGTCAGGCTGCTCACGAAGGAGACGGCAGCGCCGCCTTCGGCCCGGCCCGCCGCTCTGACCTGCGCCGGTTCCCCGGCCTGCGCGGGCGGCGCCACGAGCACCGCCGCGACGGCGGCCACGGCCCCGGCGGTGGAGACGGTCCTGCCACGGTTCACGGTGTACCTCCCTGGCCCGGTGCCCGGCCTGGCACCGGGCTCGTCGGGCTGCTGTACGGGGCGTCCGCCGCACCCGTTCACCGGCGAATTGGGGGCAGTGCCATGGCGGCCGGACCGAACGCGCGGAAGGGGAAAACCGTGCCGCCCGCGCGGGCGCGCGGGAAACGCCCGCCCGCCCGTGTGCGTAACTCCGCCACTCTCTCCCGGAATTACCGCGGCGGGCGCTGAGTCGCGGTCCGCCCGGCCCCGTACTGCTGGCTGAAGGGGCGGTATCGCGCCCGGAATGCGAGACGAGGGGGCGGACATGCGCGAGCCCGGCCGCGGACGGCAGACCGAGGTGATCGGCGGTGCGGACGGTGACGGCAGTGCCGCACGCGACGTGCGCGAGCGCTGATGCCCGTGCGCTGCGAATGTCCGATCCGCGCTATCGACCCGGGAGTTGGCGTGCGCAAGGATGCCGTCGTGGCAGACAGTACGGCGCCGGACGAGGAGCTGATGCGGGCCCTCTACGAGGAGCACGCGGGCCCGCTGCTCGCCTTCGTGCTGCGCCTGGTCGCCGGGGACCGGCACCGGGCGGAGGACGTGGTGCAGGAGACCCTGCTGCGGGCCTGGCGCAACGCCGGCCAGCTGCAGCGCGCGACCGGTTCCGTCCGGCCCTGGCTGGTCACCGTCGCCCGGCGCATCGTCATCGACAGCCACCGCAGCCGTCAGGCACGTCCCCAGGAGGTCGATGCCGCGCCCCTGGAATCGATGCCGGCCGCCGACGAGATCGACCGGGCCCTGCGCCTGATGACGATCACCGAAGCGCTCGGCGACCTCAGTGCAGCCCACCGGGAGGCGTTGATAGAGACCTACTTCAAGGGGCGTACGGTCAATGAGGCGGCCGAAGTGCTCCGGGTGCCGGCCGGGACCGTCCGGTCCCGGGTCTTCTACGCCCTGCGCTCCCTGAAGCTCTCGCTCGAAGAACGAGGAGTGACGGCGTGAAGCGGCCCACGGAGCCCGTAGTACACACCGACGTCGGCGCCTACGCGCTGGGCGTCCTGGACGCCGCCGAGGCGGCGCGCTTCGAGGAGCACCTCGCCGACTGCGGCCGGTGCGCCGCCGAACTCGACGGCCTGCTGGGCCTGCCGCCCCTGCTCGCCGACGCCAAGGAGGCGGCACCGGACCCGGAGGCGGTCAGTCCGGTTCCCCGCCCCGGCCTCCTGGACGGGCTGCTGGCCGAGGTCGGCGCGGTGCGCCGGACCCGCCGCCGGCGCCGCCTGTACCTGGTGGCCGCCGCTGCCGTCCTGGTCGTCGGCGGCCCGCTGACCACGTACGCGCTGACCGCCGGGGACACCGACGAGAGCCCGGAGCACCTGACGAGCTACGCCCGCACGATGTACGAACACGGCGAGAAGGTCGGCACGGTCGACCCCGTGACCAAGGTCGCCGCCAGCGTCTCCCTGGAGCGCAAGCCCTGGGGCACCCACGTCGCCCTGAAGCTGGGCAACGTCAAGGGCCCGCTCACCTGTGACCTGGTCGCGGTCGGCAAGAGCGGCGCGGAGCAGACCGTGACGACCTGGGCGGTGCCCCCGGGCGGCTACGGCCTGAAGGACGGCGCCGCCAAGTGGAACAAGGAGCCGCTCTACACCCACGGCGGCTCGGCGATGAACCGATCCAACATCGACCGCTTCGAGGTCCGCACGCTCGACGGCCGGCGGCTGGCGCAGATCAAGGTCTGAGCGGCGGGCCGGGCCCCCGGTTTCGCGCCGGTCCGCCGGCGCGGCACAAAACGGAGCCCCTGATTCCGTACGGTCTGCCCGCCATCGTCCGCCCGCGGTGCCCGGTTTGCTCCCGCCCGGTGGTGATTTGGTCCTTTGGGTCAGGTGCGCCCGGTGCCCGGTTCGCGTACGGTTGACGGCTGCCCTACGCACAGAAGAAGGGGGCCTGGGTGGCCGCGCAGAATGCCACGCACGCGCCGGACTCCGTCGACGACGCACAGCCGGACAGCACACGCGAGCGCGAGATCGCTTCCGAACAGGAGCACCTCGACCGTGTCTACCAGCGTCTTGAGGAGAAGATCCACGAGGCCGAGTTCCTCATGGACGACGCCGCCAAACGCGGCCAGGTCGGCACGCCCGGCGCGCTCGCCGAGCGGGACGCCCAGGTCTTCCAGGCCGGCGCCCATCTGAACCGGCTCAACTCCGAGTACGAGGACTTCCTCTTCGGCCGGATCGACCTGCTCCAGGGCAAGGACGGCAAGAAGGGCCCGGACGGCGCGTACACCTCCGTCGAGCCCGCCGACGGCGCGATCACCGGCGGGCACGCCGAGATCGCCGAGACCCTGCACATCGGCCGCCTCGGCGTGCTGGACGCCGATTACAGCCCGCTGGTCATCGACTGGCGCGCGCCCGCCGCCGCCCCCTTCTACCGGGCCACCCCGGTGGCGCCCGGCCGGGTCGTACGCCGCCGGGTCATCCGCTCCAAGGGCCGCCGCGTGCTGGGCGTCGAGGACGACCTGATGCGCCCGGAGATCACCGCCACGCTGAACGGCGAGGAGCTGCCCGCGGTCGGCGACGGCGCGTTGATGGCCGCCCTGGGCCGGGCCCGCAGCCACACGATGCGCGACATCGTCGCCTCCATCCAGGCCGAGCAGGACATGGTCATCCGGGCCCCCGCCGCCTCCGTCACGGAGGTCGAGGGCGGCCCCGGCACCGGCAAGACCGCGGTGGCGCTGCACCGTGCCGCCTACCTGCTCTACCAGGACCGGCGCCGTTACGCGGGCGGCATCCTCATCGTCTCCCCGACGCCGCTGCTCGTCGCGTACACCGAGGGCGTCCTGCCGTCCCTCGGCGAGGAGGGCCAGGTCGCCATCCGCGCGCTGGGCTCTCTTGTCGACGGGGCGGAAGCCACCGCGTACGACGCGCCGGCCGTAGCCCGCATCAAGGGCTCCAGCCGGATGCAGAAACTGCTGCGCAAGGCGGCCCGCGGGGCCCTGGAAATGGCCGGTACGGCGTCCGCGGGGGCCGCCGCCGAGCCCGCCGACGGCCAGCTCGCCTTCGGAGAGGAGGACGACCGGTCCGCAGGGGCCCCCGCAGGGCCGCCGGACCGGCTGCGCGTCGTCGTCTTCGGCGCCCGCGTCGAACTGGACGCCCGCGACCTGCACCGCATCCGGCAGTCCGCCCTCGGCGGCACCGCGCCGGTCAACCTGCTGCGCCCGCGCGCCCGCCGCCTGATCCTCGACGCCCTCTGGTCCAGATCCGGCGCCGCCAAGCGCTACACGGACCCCGAACTGGCCGCCGAGGCGCGCCAGGCGTTCGACGAGGACATCACCACCGAGCAGGACTTCCAGGACTTCCTCGACGCCTGGTGGCCGGAGCTGACCCCGCGCGGCGTGCTGGCCGCCATGGCCGACGAGCGCAGGCTGGGCCGCTGGGCGCGCCGGGTGCTCAACCAGCGCGAGGTGCGCAGACTGGCGCGTTCGCTGAGCCGTCTGGACGACCAGGGGCAGGGCCCGCTGTCCGTCCACGACGTGGCCCTCCTGGACGAGCTCCAGCTCATCCTCGGCGCGCCGCCCCGCCCCGCCAGGTCCCGCGAGGCCGATCCGCTGGACCAGCTCACCGGTCTGGAGGAGCTGAGCACGTACGGCGAGCGGATGTCCGGCGGCGGGCGCGGCCGGCGTGAGCGCCTGGAGGAGGAGCGTACGGACTACGCCCACGTCATCGTCGACGAGGCGCAGGACCTGACGCCCATGCAGTGGCGGATGGTCGGCCGCCGCGGCCGGCACGCGACGTGGACGGTGGTCGGCGACCCGGCGCAGTCGTCCTGGTCGGACCCGGACGAGGCGGCCGTCGCCCGCGACGAGGCGCTGGGCACCCGCCCGCGCCGCCGCTTCACCCTCACCGTGAACTACCGCAACCCGGCGGAGATCGCGGAGCTGGCGGCGCGGGTGCTCGCGCTGGCCATGCCGGGCATGCAGGCGCCGGAGGCGGTCCGTTCGACGGGCCTGACGCCGCGTTTCATGGTCGCCGACGAGGACGACCTGGCCGGTTCCGTACGGGACGCGGCCCGGCGGCTGCTGGCCGAGGTGGACGGCACGGTCGGCGTCGTGGTGGCGATGGACCGGCGTGCGCAGGCCCGCCGCTGGCTGGCGGAGCTCGGTGACCGGGTGGTGGCGCTGGGCTCGCTGGAGGCCAAGGGCCTGGAGTACGACGCGACGCTGGTGGTCTCGCCCGCCGAGATCGCGGACGAGTCGCCGGCCGGGCTGCGGGTGCTGTACGTGGCGCTGACCCGGGCCACCCAGCAGCTGACCGTCCTGTCCGGCGCGCGCGACGAGCCGGACGCCGACGGGGTGCCGGACCTGCTCAGGGACTGAGGGCCCGCGCCACGCCCCCGGCGGGCGCGCGTCCCGGCAAAAGAAGGTCCGGGACGGGATTCGCTTCGAGGGATGGTTTGTTAGCCTTGGTGGTGGCACCGGCCCGATCCAAGCCCCCGGGCCCAACCATAGTCGCTACGAGCGACCACTTGCCGCGAGGCGAGCATGGCGGGTCGGTGTCACTGAACCACACGACGGGCGCCTTCCGGAGCAATCCGGAAGGCGCCCGTCGGCGTTCGCGCACTGTTCATCCGCGGTCGGCGGTCAGGTCTTCCGTTCGCCCCCACCCTCTCGTATGGTGGAAAAGTCTTTCCGGAATGATCACCCGGTGACGGCGCTGGTTACCGTGTACCGGCTGGTAGGTGGGACGATCGGTCTTCGCGCTCCGGCCTGGCCCCTTCCGCGGGCCCCGGAGTGGCGCGCAGAGAGAAACAAGGGAAAGCAGAGGAAGTCGGCCATGGCAACGGCGCCCAGCGTCTCGTATTCGATGACGGTGCGGCTGGAGGTTCCCGCGAGCGGTACGGCGGTCAGCCAGCTCACCACGGCCGTGGAGTCCTCCGGCGGCTCCGTCACCGGCCTCGATGTGACCGCCTCCGGCCACGAAAAGCTCCGCATCGACGTCACCATCGCCGCGACCTCCACCGCCCACGCGGACGAGATCGTCGAGAAGCTCCGCGGCATCGAGGGCGTCTCGCTCGGCAAGGTCTCCGACCGTACGTTCCTGATGCACCTCGGCGGCAAGATCGAGATGCAGTCCAAGCACCCCATCCGCAACCGCGACGACCTGTCGATGGTCTACACCCCCGGCGTCGCCCGGGTCTGCCAGGCCATCGCCGACAACCCCGACGACGCCCGCCGCCTGACCATCAAGCGCAACAGCGTCGCGGTCGTCACCGACGGCTCCGCCGTGCTGGGCCTGGGCAACATCGGCCCCAAGGCCGCGCTGCCCGTCATGGAGGGCAAGGCGGCCCTCTTCAAGCGCTTCGCCGGCATCGACGCCTGGCCGCTGTGCCTGGACACCCAGGACACCGACGCCATCGTGGAGATCGTCAAGGCCATCGCCCCCGGCTTCGCGGGCATCAACCTGGAGGACATCTCCGCGCCCCGCTGCTTCGAGATCGAGGCGCGGCTGCGCGAGGCCCTGGACATCCCGGTCTTCCACGACGACCAGCACGGCACCGCCATCGTGGTGCTCGCCGCGCTGACCAACGCGCTGCGCGTGGTGGACAAGAAGTTCGAGGACGTCCGCGTGGTGATGTCCGGCGCCGGCGCCGCCGGTACGGCCATCCTCAAGCTGCTGATGGCGGCCGGCGTCCAGCACGCCGTCGTCGCCGACATCAACGGCGTGGTGCACGCGGGCCGCGCTGACCTGGTCGACGCCGACCCGGACTCGCCGCTGCGCTGGATCGCCGACAACACCAACCCGGAGGGCGAGACCGGCACCCTCAAGGAGGCCGTCGTCGGCGCCGACGTGTTCATCGGCGTCTCCGCCCCGAACGTCCTGGACGGCGACGACGTCGCCAAGATGGCCGACGGCGCGATCGTGTTCGCACTCGCCAACCCCGACCCCGAGGTGGACCCCAGCGTCGCGCGGCAGACCGCCTCCGTCGTGGCCACCGGCCGCTCCGACTTCCCGAACCAGATCAACAACGTGCTGGTCTTCCCGGGCGTCTTCCGCGGCCTGCTGGACGCCCAGTCCCGTACGGTGAACACGGACATGATGCTGGCCGCGGCCGGCGCCCTGGCGAACGTCGTCCTCGACGACGAGCGCAACGCGAACTACATCATCCCGAGCGTCTTCAACGACAAGGTCGCGGGCGCGGTGGCGGACGCGGTGAAGGAAGCCGCGAAGGCCGCGGGAGAGGCTGTGACGGCCGCCACGACGGCCTGACGTCCGGCGCGTCGCGTGGCACGGGGCCCGCGGCGCCCCCATAGGGTGGCGGGCAGCAACGGCCGCCGCCCTGCGGGGCCGGCCCGGTGAGGCACGGTGCGGGACGTCACCACTATGAGGCAGTGGCGCTTTTCGTGTGACCCTCCTGGGTGCCGGATTGGCTTTACCGCCGCAGGTGGGGGCAGGATGCGTACCCGGGCGCGAGGGTCTGTCAGCAGACCCGGGTCCGGGCACCGTCCAAGGGCCCTGGCAGCATCGGCTTCGATCTCACGCCTCATTGGCAAGAAGAACACGGGAGTACAAACATGAACCGCAGTGAGCTGGTGGCCGCTCTGGCCGACCGCGCCGAGGTGACCCGCAAGGACGCCGACGCCGTTCTGGCCGCGCTCGCCGAGACCGTCGGCGAGGTCGTCGCCAAGGGCGACGAGAAGGTCACCATCCCCGGCTTCCTGACCTTCGAGCGCACCCACCGTGCCGCTCGCACCGCGCGCAACCCGCAGACCGGCGACCCGATCCAGATCCCGGCCGGCTACAGCGTGAAGGTCTCCGCGGGCTCCAAGCTCAAGGAAGCCGCCAAGGGCAAGTAACCCGCCGGGGGCCTGACCGGCCCCGGTGACAAAGGCGTGAGGGCGGCCGTCCCCCCGGGGGACGGCCGCCCTTTTGTCTGCACAGAACGCCCGGGAAGGGCCCCAGGAGGCCCGCGGATGGGGCCCGTGGGGCCCTTGTGCCTCCTGTTGCTCTACAGAGGCGTAGAGACGGCACAGCGGGCTCTGGCGGGCGTACGGGGTGCCCGGCGGCGCCCGTGGCGGACGCACGGGGCGTCCGGGGGCCCGCCGGCAGAGCCCGTACGGAGCGTCCGGAAGCCCGCCGGCAGAGCGCGTACGGCCTCCACCGGACCACGGGGACGCGCCGCCGTTCCCTGCTCCCCACCCCTCCGCGCCGTCGTCGCACCCGCAATCCCCACGGCTCCACGCCGCCGACCGCACCCGCCCCAAAGACCCGCGTTCAACCATTCGCAAAAGCAAGCCGGGCTGCCGGTCCACGCCGCAGCGACACCACCCCGTTCTGCCGCGAAGCCGTCCCGCGCCGCGCCGCCCGTCCACGCCGAAAGGGGCGGCCACCTGTTCGGTGACCGCCCCTCATGGCGGGATGTGCGGGCCTGGCGCCCGCGGCGCCCCGTCAGCCCTTCAGTGCCCCGTTCGGCAGCTCCACGTGCGCCCCCAGGCTCACGAGCTTCTCCATGAAGTTCTCGTAGCCCCGGTTGATCAGGTCGATGCCGTGCACCCGCGAGGTGCCCTGTGCCGCGAGCGCGGCGATCAGGTACGAGAAGCCGCCGCGCAGGTCGGGGATGACCAGATCGGCGCCCTGGAGCTTGGTCGGACCGGACACCACCGCCGAGTGCAGGAAGTTGCGCTGCCCGAAGCGGCAGGCGCTGCCGCCCAGGCACTCGCGGTAGAGCTGGATGTGCGCGCCCATCTGGTTGAGCGCCGAGGTGAAGCCGAGCCGGGACTCGTACACCGTCTCGTGGACGATGGACAGGCCGGACGCCTGCGTCAGCGCGACCACCAGCGGCTGCTGCCAGTCGGTCTGGAAACCGGGGTGCACGTCGGTCTCCAGGGCGATCGCGTCCAGCGAGCCGCCCGGGTGCCAGAAGCGGATGCCCTCGTCGTCGATCTCGAAGGCGCCGCCGACCTTGCGGTAGGTGTTCAGGAAGGTCATCATCGAGCGCTGCTGCGCGCCGCGCACGTAGATGTTGCCCTCGGTGGCCAGCGCCGCGGACGCCCAGGAGGCCGCCTCCAGGCGGTCCGGGATCGCGCGGTGGTTGTAGCCGCCCAGCTTGTCGACACCGGTGATCCGGATGGTCCGGTCGGTGTCCATGGAGATGATCGCGCCCATCTTCTGCAGTACGCAGATGAGGTCCTCGATCTCCGGCTCCACGGCCGCGTTCGACAGCTCGGTGACGCCCTCCGCCAGGACGGCGGTCAGCAGCACCTGCTCGGTCGAGCCGACGGACGGGTACGGCAGGCGGATCTTGCAGCCGCGCAGGCGCTGCGGCGCCTCCAGGTACTGGCCGTCCGCCCGCTTCTCGATGGTCGCGCCGAACTGGCGCAGCACGTCGAAGTGGAAGTCGACCGGCCGGCCGCCGATGTCGCAGCCGCCCAGGCCCGGGATGAAGGCGTGGCCGAGGCGGTGCAGCAGCGGGCCGCAGAAGAGGATCGGAATGCGCGAGGAGCCGGCGTGCGCGTCGATGTCGGCGACGTTGGCGCTCTCCACGTGCGAGGGGTCGAGGATGAGCTCGCCCGCCTCGTCGCCGGGGCGCACCGTGACGCCGTGCAGTTGCAGCAGGCCGCGTACGACGCGTACGTCGCGGATGTCGGGCACATTGCGCAGTCTGCTCGGGCTGCTGCCGAGCAGCGCGGCGACCATGGCCTTGGGCACGAGGTTCTTCGCGCCGCGAACCCGGATCTCGCCCTCCAGCGGGGTGCCGCCGTGGACAAGCAGTACGTCGTCGGTAGAGACGGTCATGGATCTCGCGTTCCTGGAGACGGACAAGGGGCCAAGGGGAAATGGTAAGGGCGGTGGAGGGGGTGCCCGTAGGCCCGAGCCGGTCAGGAGCGTGTAATGGCTTTGTCACAACACCCTCCGCTACGGTCCGCCTTTGTTCTGTAATCGACATTCGCTACGGTCCGCGCGCCTACGCCCCGCTATGTCGGCCGGGCCGCCCGCCTGTGCGCCGGGGCTGCCGTCGTACGCCCTGCACTGCTCTCGCCCGGGTACCGCAGTTGACTCCCCGCCGCGGTGCGATGTGCGGGATCATGTCCCCATGACCGAGGTGTCCTCGCTCACCGGTCGGCTGCTCGTCGCCACACCGGCGCTCGCCGACCCGAACTTCGACCGCGCGGTGGTGCTCCTGCTCGACCATGACGAGGAGGGGTCGCTCGGCGTGGTCCTCAACCGTCCGACGCCCGTCGGCGTGGGCGACATCCTGCAGCCGTGGGCGCCGCTGGCCGGCGAGCCCGGCGTGGTCTTCCAGGGCGGCCCGGTCTCCCTGGACTCGGCCCTGGGCGTGGCCGTGGTGCCGGGCGGCCCCGAGACACCGGAGAGCGCACTGGTCGGCGACGGCCCCCTGGGCTGGCGCCGCGTCCACGGCGCCATAGGGCTGGTGGACCTCGAAGCCCCGCCCGAACTGCTCTCCACCGTCCTCGGCAGCCTGCGCATCTTCGCCGGCTACGCGGGCTGGGGCCCCGGCCAGCTGGAGGACGAACTGGTCGAGGGCGCCTGGTACGTCGTCGAATCCGAACCGGGCGACGTCTCCTCCCCGGACCCGGAACAGCTGTGGCGAGCCGTCCTGCGCCGCCAGCGCAACGAACTGGCGATGGTGGCGACGTATCCGGACGATCCGTCGCTGAACTGACGGGGGCGTGGCGCCGGGGGCTCCCCGGCGCGTGCGGGCCGCCGCTCCCGGGACGTCGTGCGCGTCGGTACCCTTGGCGGTTATGAGCACTGTTGAGCCTGAGCGCGGGGCAGGTACGGGAACCCTCGTGGAGCCGACGCCGCAGACGTCGCACGGTGACGGCGATCACGAGCGCTACGCCCACTATGTCCAGAAGGACAAGATCATGGCGAGCGCGCTCGACGGGACGCCCGTCGTCGCTCTCTGCGGCAAGGTGTGGGTTCCGGGCCGCGACCCGAAGAAGTACCCGGTCTGCCCCATGTGCAAGGAGATCTACGAGTCCATGGGCGCCGGCGGCGACAAGGACAAGGGCGGCAAGGACGGCGGCAAGAAGTAGTCCGTCCGCCGCGGGCCGGCGCGCTGCCGCGCGGCCTCCCGCCCGTTCCGCGGCGCGCCGCCGAGGCGCGCCGCGGCACACCGAGGCCCGGTCCCCGATACGGGGGCCGGGCCTTTGGTGTCAGTCGGCGGAGGTGTCAGTCGCGCCAGGGGGTGAGGTTGAAGATGTCGCCGCTCTCGGCGTTGGCGGTGCACTGGTTCGGATAGGTGTGCTTGTAGGCGGTCGTCCTGCCGTGCCAGGTGCCGTGGGCGACGACCGTGACCGGCTGGTAGATCCGCGGGCAGGCTCGGTGGGCCTGGGGGACGCGGGCGTAGTCGCCGTTGGCGAGGGCCAGCTTGAGGCAGGACGCCTCCGGGGTCGGGTGGCTGCCGCCGGTGGGGAAGCACCGCAGGTAGGCGGCGGCGAGGAGCGGGCCGGAGGGGTCGGTGCCCTCGTGGATGGCGATGTGCTGGCGGCCGCCGGTCTCCGGCCGGCCGTCGGCGGTGGCGGGGGTGGCGGCGAAGGGCAGCAGCCCCAGGGCGGCGACGGCCAGCAGGGCGGTGCGTACGGGTCTTGCGCGCATGGGTTCGGTCGGGTCCTTTGCGTGTCGTGCGGCTGGGAGCTGCTTCCAGGGGCTGCTGCCGGGTACCGGTCCGCGCGGACGGTGCCCTGGGCTGCTTCTGGGAGCCGAGGAGGGACATCTGATTCATAGATAGACGTACCGGGGCATATTCGCGGCGATTGTGGGCCAGTGGCGGCGTGTCGCCCGCGCCGGTGGCTGATCGGCTCTTGTCGGGGAGCGCCGGCGCGCTTAGCCTCCTGAGGATTGTGCATGGCGAAACGCCCGTTGCGTATGCTGCAACGTTCCTTCAGGGGGTACCCAATGCAGCTCTCCGCCCGAACAGCCGTCCGCGCCGCGGCACTTGTCCTGGCCTTAGGAACCGCCGTCGGTACCGTCGCCGGCTGCGCCCCGTCCACCTCGGGCGGCGGCGCCAAGGAGGACACCAGGACCGGCACGCTGCGGGTCTGGCTCTTCCAGGAGGTCGACAACAAGCCCAAGGAAGAGGTCGTCCGCAAGGCGGTGACCGACTTCGAGGCCGCACACCAGGGCGCGAAGGTCGAAGTGGACTACATCCCGGTCGACACCCGCGCCCAGCGCATCAAGGCGGCCTTCAACGACCCCAAGAGCGCCCCCGACGTCATCGAGTACGGCAACACCGACACCGCCGGGTACGTCAAGGACGGCGGACTGGCCGACGTGACCCAGGAGTTCGGCGCCTGGAAGGACGCCAAGGCCACCGACCCGGCCGCCAAGGAGTCGGTGACCGTGGACGGCAAGGTCTACGGCGCGCCGCTGTTCGTCGGCGTCCGGGCGCTGTACTACCGCACCGACGTCTTCAAGGACCTGGGCATCGCCGTGCCCACCACCCTGGACGAGGTCGCCACGGCCGCCCGCAAGATCCGCGAGAAGCGGCCCGAGCTGTACGGGATCGCCGTCGGCGGCGCGTACACGTACGGCGCGCTGCCCTTCCTCTGGGCACACGGCGGCGAACTGGCCACCGGCAAGGGCGACTCGTACACCGCCGCCGTGGACAGCCCGAAGGCCCAGGCGGGCATCAAGGCGTACGCGGACCTCTTCGGTGACGCCAACTGCCCGGCCGCCAAGTGCGCCGAGATGGGCGGCAACGACACCGTCGCCGCGTTCGCCGCCGGCAAGGCGGGCATGGCGATCGGCGGCGACTTCAGCCACCAGGCGATGGAGAACGGCAAGGTCAAGGGCAAGTACGCGGTCGTACCGCTGCCCGGCACGACGAAGGGCTCGATCGCCCCGGCCTTCGCCGGCGGCAACAACATCGGCGTCCTGAAGAGCAGCGCGCACCGCACGCTGGCCGTCGACCTGATGAAGCAGCTGGCCGGCAAGGACACCCAGCGGCGGCTGTTCGACGCGATGGGCTTCCTGCCGACGTACGGCGACGTACGGGCCGAGGCGGCGAAGAAGCAGCCGTTCGTCCGGCCCTTCGTGCAGACGCTGGAGGCGGGCGCCAAGTTCGTGCCGACGTCTCCCGCCTGGGGCACCATCGACTCCTCGCTGGTGCTGCCGACGATGTACCAGGAGATCGTCAGCGGCCGCAAGGACGTCGCCACGGCCTCCGGTGACGCGGCCCGGAAGATGGACGAGGCGTTCAAGAAGTGACGCTCACGGTCAAGGACGTACGGGCCGGGGGCGGCCGGCCGCCGCTCACCGGCGGGCGCCGCGGCCGGCCGCCGTCCCGGCACGGGAGCCGCTGGACGCCGTGGCTCTACCTCGCCCCCGCCCTGGTCGTCCTGGGCGGGCTGCTGGTCTACCCGATCTACCAGCTCGGCCTGATCTCCTTCCTCGAATACACCCAGGCCCAGGTCAGCGGCGGCGAACCGACCAGCTTCAAGGGGCTGGCGAACTACGCCGAACTGCTCGGGGACGGCCAGTTCTGGCAGGTGCTGCTGGCGACGGTGGTCTTCGCCGCGGCCTGTGTCCTGTGCACCCTCGCCGTCGGCTGCGCGTGCGCCGTCCTGCTCACCCGGATACGGGCGGTGCCGCGCCTGGCCCTGATGCTCGCCGCGCTCGGCGCCTGGGCCACCCCCGCCATCACCGGCTCCACCGTCTGGGTCTTCCTCTTCGACCCGGACTTCGGGCCGGTCAACCGGGTGCTGGGGCTCGGCGACTTCTCCTGGACCTACGAGCGCTACAGCGCCTTCGCGCTGGTCCTGCTGGAAGTCGTCTGGTGCTCGTTCCCGTTCGTGATGGTGACCGTCTACGCGGGCATCCGCGCCATCCCGGGCGAGGTCCTGGAGGCGGCGGCCATGGACGGCGCGTCACAGTGGCGGATCTGGCGCTCGGTCATGGCGCCGATGCTGCGGCCGATCCTCGTCGTCGTCACCATCCAGTCCGTCATCTGGGACTTCAAGGTCTTCACCCAGATCTACGTCATGACCAACGGCGGCGGCATCGCCGGACAGAACCTCGTACTGAACGTGTACGCCTACCAGAAGGCGTTCGCCTCGTCCCAGTACAGCCTGGGCTCCGCCATCGGCATCGTGATGCTGCTGATCCTGCTGGCCGTCACGCTCGTCCACCTGCGCCTGCTGCGCCGACAGGGGGAGGAACTGTGAGTACGGTCCGTACGCCGAGCCGTACGTCCGCCCGTACGCCGATCCGTACGCCCCTGCGCGCACCGCGGATCCGGCGGCCCGGCCGGCCGGCCGCCGAGGCGGGCGCGCTGCTGCTCGCCGCGGCCGTGGCCTTCCCCCTCTACTGGATGGTGCTGTCCGCCTTCAAACCGGCGGGCGAGATCCAGTCCACCGAGCCGCTGCCCTGGACCCTGCACCCCTCGCTGGACGCCTTCCGGCGGGTCTTCCAGCAGCAGGACTTCGGCCGCTACTTCCTCAACAGCCTGTTCGTGGCGGGCGTCGTCGTCATCGTCTCCGCGCTGATCGCCTTCCTCGCGGCCACCGCCGTCACCCGCTTCCGCTTCCGGTTCCGCACGACGCTGCTGATCATGTTCCTGGTCGCGCAGACGGTGCCGGTCGAGGCGCTGACCATCCCGCTGTTCTTCCTGATGCGGGACGTCGGCGACGCGGTGCCCGGCATCGGCCTGAACACCCTCGGCGCACTGATCCTGCCGCACCTCGCCTTCTCCCTCCCCTTCGCGATCTGGATGCTGCGCGGCTTCGTCCGGGCCGTACCCGAGGCCCTGGAGGAGGCCGCCTACCTGGACGGCGCGTCCCGCGCCCGCTTCCTGTGGCAGATCCTCTTCCCCCTCGTCTTCCCCGGCCTCGTCGCGACCAGCGTCTTCTCCTTCATCAGCACCTGGAACGACTTCCTCTTCGCCAAGTCCTTCATCATCAGCGCCACCGAGAACTCCACGCTCCCGATGGCCCTGCTGGTCTTCTTCAAGCCCGACGAGAACGACTGGGGCGGCATCATGGCGGCCTCGACCGTGATGACCGTGCCCGTGCTGGTGTTCTTCGTGCTCGTACAGCGCAGGCTGGTGTCGGGCCTCGGCGGCGCGGTGAAGGACTGACGATGCCCGCGCCCGGCACCGCTCCCGCCCACTCCGCCCGGCACCGCTCCCATCCTTTTCAGCCCCCTCAGCCCCCTCAGCCCCCTCAGCCCCCTCAGCCCCCTCAGCCCCCTCAAGGAAGGGTCAGCTCATGGACGACACCGTGACGGCGGAAGCCGCCCTGATACCGCAGCCACGCGACACCCGGTCCGAGGGCGGCACGTGCCTCCTCGGTCCGGGCACCGTCCTGGACGCCGGGCCCGGTACGGCCGACACCGCCGCCTGGCTGCGCGGCACCGTCGGCGCCGCGACCGGTCTGCCGCTCCCGCCCGGCACCGCGGCGGACGGCCCCGACGGCGGTGTCGTACGCCTGCGCCTCGACCCGGAGACCGCCGACGCGCTCGGCCCCGAGGGCTACCGGCTGTCGGCGGACAGCGACGGCGTCACCCTCCTCGGCGGGGGTACGGCCGGCACGTTCTGGGGCGCGCAGACCCTGCGGCAGCTCCTCGGCCCCGACGCGCACCGCCGCGCGCCGCTGCGCCCCGGACAGCCCTGGTCCGTACCGGCCGTACGCATCGAGGACGCGCCCCGCTTCGCCTGGCGCGGCATGATGCTCGACGTCGCCCGCCACTTCCTGCCCAAGGACGGCGTACTGCGCTACCTCGACCTGCTCGCCGCCCACAAGCTCAACGTCCTGCACTTCCACCTCACCGACGACCAGGGCTGGCGGATCGAGATCCGGCGCCACCCGCGGCTCACCGAGACCGGCGCCTGGCGCGAGCGCACCAAGCTCGGCCACCGCGCCTCCCCCCTGTGGGACGACCGGCCGCACGGCGGTCACTACACCCAGGAGGACATCCGCGAGATCGTGGCCTACGCCGCCGCGCGGCACATCACCGTCGTCCCGGAGATCGATATCCCGGGCCACTCGCAGGCCGCCATCGCCGCATACCCGGAACTGGGCAACACCGACGTCATCGACACCAACTCCCTCAAGCCGTGGGACACGTGGGGCATCAACCCGAACATACTGGCCCCCACTGACAACACCCTCCGCTTCTACGAAGGGGTGCTGGAGGAGGTCCTCGCCCTCTTCCCCTCCCGGTTCGTGCACATCGGCGGCGACGAGTGCCCCAAGGACCAGTGGCGCGCGTCGCCGTACGCCCAGGCCCGCATCAAGGAGCTGGGACTGGCCGGCGAGGACGAGCTGCAGAGCTGGTTCATCCGGCACTTCGACCGCTGGCTCGCCGACCGCGGACGCCGCCTGATCGGGTGGGACGAGATCCTGGAAGGCGGCCTCGCGCCGGGCGCCGCGGTGTCGTCCTGGCGCGGCTACGCGGGCGGCATCGCCGCCGCCCGCGCGGGCCACGACGTCGTCATGTGCCCGGAGCAGCAGGTCTACCTGGACCACCGGCAGGACGGCGGCCCCGACGAACCCGTACCGATCGGCTACGTACGGACCCTGGAGGACGTCTACCGCTTCGAGCCCGTACCCCCGCAGCTCACACCGGAAGAGGCCGCCCACATCCTCGGCACCCAGGCCAACGTCTGGACCGAGGTGATGGAGACCCAGCAGCGCCTGGACTACCAGGTCTTCCCGCGGCTCGCCGCCTTCGCCGAGGTGGCCTGGTCGCAGCTCCCGCCGCCCGGGGACCGCGACCACGCCGGCTTCACCCGCCGGATGGACACCCACTACCACCGCCTGGACGCCCTCGGCGTCGACTACCGGCCGCCCGGTGGCCCCTTCCCGTGGCAGCGGCGCCCCGGGTTGCTCGGACGCCCGATCGAGGGGGCGCCCCCAAACGTGTGAGCCGGGACGGATGCGGGCGGCCGGAGCGGCCGGTTGCTGGGACGGTGGTTCCCGCGCAGCGCAGGCGGCGCGGAGATGGCGGGTGGCGCAGGCAGGGCAGGCGAAGCACGCAAGGCGGTCAAGGTGATGTATGTCCGGTAAGTCGCACCTGCTGTCCTTGAGTGCGCCCGCTCGCGCGCCGTACGGCCCCCGGCCACCGGCATCCGGCCGCGCGACGGAGCCCCACTCCGCTTCGCGTCCCGAACGTCCCGAACGCCCCGAACACCGGCCATGTCCCGCCCGCCGGGCGCCCCCTGCCGTGCGCAAGCGCCCAGAAGCCGGGCCCTAGCGCCGCGGGCCTGCAAAGATGTGCCAGAGTTGCCACGTCCGGACCGTGAGCACGTACCGTACGGCGGAGCGGAACAGCCGGGACACCGGGGAAGGGGCAGCTGGGTTGACCACGCACGCACCGCAGGCTTCGCAATCGGTGACGTTGCCGGCCTCGCTCGACGAGGCCGTGGCGGCGCTCGCCGCCATGCCCGCCGCCGTGCCCGTCGCGGGCGGTACGGACCTGATGGCCGCCGTCAACTCCGGGCTGCTGCGGCCCGCGGGACTGGTGGGCCTCGGCCGGATCAGCGAGATCCGCGGCTGGCAGTACCAGGACGGCCACGCGCTGCTCGGCGCCGGCCTGACCCTCGCGCGGATGGGCCGCCCCGACTTCGCCGCGCTCATCCCGGGCCTGGCCGCCGCCGCCCGCGCCGCCGGCCCCCCGCAGGTACGCAACGCCGGCACCCTCGGCGGCAACATCGTCACCTCCGCGCCCACCGGCGACACCCTGCCGGTGCTCGCCGCCCTCGAAGCCGACCTCGTCGTCGCCGGCCCCGGCGGCGCCCGCCGCGAGGTCCCCGTCAGTCATCTGCTGGCCGGCCGCGAGATGCTGCGCCCCGGCGAACTCGTCGGCTACGTACGGGTGCCGCTGCTGCACGCCCCGCAGACCTTCCTGAAGGCCACCGGCCGCACCGGCCCCGGACGCGCCACCGCCTCCGTCGCGCTCGTCCTGGATCCGGCCCGGCGCGGCGTGCGCTGCGCGGTCGGCGCGGTGGCCGCCATGCCGCTGCGGCCCCTGGAGGCCGAACAGTGGGTGGCCTCCATCATCGACTGGGACGGCGAACGCAAGCTGGTGCCCGAGGCGCTGGCCGCCTTCGGCGACTACGTGGCCGCCGCCTGTATCCCGGACCCGCCCCCGCCGCAGGACGGGACGGAACCGCAGACCCTGCCGCCCGCCGCACTGCACCTGCGCCGTACGGTGGCGGCCCTGGCCCGCCGAGCACTTGGGAGGGCGCTCTCGTGAGCGACGCCGACAGCCCCGACCGTCCCGACCGGCGCAACAGCCCCGAGGACACCCAGCCGCTGCGCGTGGTGCGGCCGCAGGACCGCCAGCGGTGGGAGCCGCTGCCGCAGGGCAACGAGTACGAGTCGGAGGCCACCGCCTTCGTCCAGCTCCCGGACGGCTTCACCAGCGGCCCGTACCCGGGCGGTTACGGCTACCAGGCCTACCCGGACGCGCACGGCACCGGCGCGCCGGACGGCCACGGCGCCGTGCCCGGCCCCGGCGAGCACGGCGGATACGCCGCCGACCCGCTCGCCGCGCCCGGCCACGGCTACACCCCGCCGTCCTCCTTCGCGCCGCCCACCCCGAGCGCGACGACCGACCCGGCGGCCACCGGGCAGTGGACGCTGCCGTTCGCGGACGTCCCGGCCACCGGCCTGCCCTCGCACGGGATGCCGGACGACGGCGCGCACCCCGGCGCACCGGGCGGCCACTACGGCGACGGCCAGGACGGCACGCCGCACGGGCTCTGGCCCGCCGCGAGCAGCGACGGATCCAGCGGCACCACCGGCCAGTGGGCGATCCCGACCGCCCCGGACGAGGTGCTGGAGGAGTCCGGCGAGTACCTGCTCGGCGACGACCGTACGCACCCGGCCTCCGGGTACGGCAGCGCGTACGGGCACGTCGACCAGGGACACGGCACCGACCCGGCGGCGACCGGACAGTGGCACTTCACCACCGGCCGGCACCCGGGCACCGGCCACCTGCCGTACGACCAGCAGGCCCACCGGCCCGCCGACCAGGTGACCCCCGGCTACGACCCCGGCCTCGGCGTCCCCGCGGCCGGCGACACCTCGGGCGGCGGCGCGGGCAACTGGTCCCTGCCCGCCGACGCGCTGGCCCAGTGGCCGCCGCGCTCCGAACCGGCCGACGAGCCCCGCACCGAGCCGGAGGGGCCGGCGGCACACGACGCGGTGCAGCCGGAGCGTGAACCGGAGCGGGAGTCGCACCAGGAGCCGGAGCAGGGACCGGAGTCGGAGCAGGGGATCGGCGAGGACGCCGGCCAGCCGGCCCCGGAGCCGGCGGCCGAGCCGATCGCCCTCGGTCCGGTCGCCGCCGACCGGGCGGACGCGGATGTACCGGTCGAATCGGCTGAACCGGCTGTACTGGCCGAACCGGCTGTACTGGCTGATCCGGTCGAACCGGCCGAACCGGCTGAACCGGCTGAACCGGCCGCGCACGAGGCCGGGAGGCCCGCCGCCGAGGCGCGCACGGACGAGGAGCCCGCCGCCCCTGAGGCGACCGGGCCGGAAGACGCTGCGGAGGTGGAGGGCAGGCCCACCGAGGCCACGTCGCCCGAAGCCGTGCCCGCGCCCGAAGCCGTGCCCGCGCCCGAAGCCGTGCCCGCGTCCGAGACCGTGCCGGTCCCCCAGGACGTGCCCGCCCCCGAGGCCGAAACCGGAATCGAGGCCGGTGCCCAAGCCGCCCCCGAAGCTCCGACGGACGCCCCCGCGGACGCCCCCGTGCCTGCCCCCGAGGCCGCGACCGCTCCCACCGAGCCCGCGACCGAGCCGGAGCCCGCACCCACCCCGGACTCCACCACGGCCGCCACCCCCGAAGAAGCATCCGCGGCCCCCGCCCCCACCACCCCCCACGAAGAACAGCCCCCCGAAGAAGCCCCCCACGAAGAACCCGCCCACGACGAACACCCCCACACCTCCTACGTCCTGACCGTCAACGGCACCGACCGCCCCGTCACCGACGCCTGGATCGGCGAGTCGCTGCTGTACGTGCTGCGCGAGCGCCTCGGACTCGCCGGGGCCAAGGACGGCTGTGCGCAGGGCGAGTGCGGGGCCTGTTCCGTCCAGGTCGACGGGCGGCTCGTCGCGTCCTGCCTGGTGCCGGCCGCGACCACCGCGGGCAGCGAGGTCCGTACGGTCGAGGGCCTGGCGCAGAACGGCGCGCCCTCCGACGTGCAGTGCGCGCTGGCCGACTCCGGCGCCGTACAGTGCGGCTTCTGCATCCCCGGCATGGCGATGACCGTCCACGACCTGCTGGAGGGCAACCACGCCCCCACCGAGCTGGAGACCCGGCAGGCGCTGTGCGGAAACCTGTGCCGCTGCTCCGGCTACCGGGGCGTGCTCGACGCGGTCAACGAGGTCGTACGGTCCCGCGCCGAAGCCGCCGCGGCGGCCGAGGAGGCCGCGGCCGCCGCCCCCGAGGAGCCCGGCGCCGGCACCCCCCGCATCCCCCACCAGGCGGGCCCCGCCGACCCCCAGGGCCCCGCTTCCCACGGCCACCACCCCCACGGGCCGCACCCCCACGGCCCGGGCGCTGATCCGCAGTCCGGAGGCTCCGTATGACCGGCACATCCGAGGGCGCCGGCGCCGTCACCGCGACCCCCGCCGCGGGCGTCCCCCTCCCCGCCGACCCGCCGCCGCACGGCCTCGGCGTGTCCCTGCCGTCCGCGGACGCGCCCGCCAAGACCGAGGGCGTCTTCCCGTACGCCTCCGACCTGTGGGCCGAGGGCCTGCTGTGGGCCGCGATCCTGCGCTCCCCGTACCCCAGCGCCCGCATCCGGTCCGTCGACACCAAGCCGGCCGCGGAGATGCCGGGCGTACGGGCCGTCGTCACGCACGCGGACGTGCCGGGGGACACCGGGCACGGCCGGGGCGTCCCCGACCGCCCGGTCTTCGCCCACGACGTGGTGCGCTACCACGGTGAGCCGATCGCCGCCGTCGCCGCCGACCACCCCGACACGGCCCGGTTGGCGGCCGCGGCCATCGCCGTCGAGTACGACGTCCTGGAACCGGTCACCGACCCGCAACTGGCCTTCGAGGCCGAGCCGCTGCACCCGGACGGCAACCTGATCCGGCACATCCCGCTGCACTTCGGCGACCCCGAGGTGGTGGGCGAGACCATCGTCGAGGGCCTGTACCGCATCGGCCGCCAGGACCCGGCGCCGATCGGCGCGGAGGCCGGGCTCGCGGTGCCGCGCCCGGACGGCGGCGTGGAGATCTACACCGCCTCCACCGACCCGCACACCGACCGTGACCTGGCCGCCGCCTGCTTCGGCCTGGAGCCGGAGCGGGTACGCGTCGTCGTCACCGGAGTGCCCGGTGCCACCGCGGACCGCGAGGACCCGGGTATGCAGCTCTCCCTCGGGCTGCTGGCGCTGCGTACCGGCTGCCCGGTCAAGCTGGCCGCCACCCGCGAGGAGTCCTTCCTCGGGCACGCCCACCGCCACCCCACCCTCCTGCGCTACCGCCACCACGCGGACGCCGAGGGCAAGCTGGTCAAGGTCGAGGCGCAGATCCTGATGGACGCGGGCGCGTACGCGGACACCTCCGCCGAGGCGCTGGCCGCCGCCGTGTCGTTCGCCTGCGGCCCGTACGTGGTTCCGCACGCCTTCATCGAGGGCTGGGCGGTCCGCACCAACAACCCGCCCTCCGGGCACCTGCGCGGCGAGGGCGCGATGCAGGTCTGCGCCGCGTACGAGGGCCAGATGGACAAGCTGGCCGCCAAGCTCGGCATGGACCCGGCCGACCTGCGGCTGCGCAACGTCATGGCCACCGGCGACCTGCTGCCCACCGGCCAGACCGTCACCTGCCCGGCGCCCGTCGCCGAACTGCTGCGCGCCGTCAAGGACGAGCCGCTGCCCGAACTCCCCAAGGACACCCCGGAGGAGGACTGGCTGCTGCCCGGCGGCCTGGAGGGCGCGGGCGAGCCGTCCGCGGTGCGCCGCGGCGTCGGCTACGCGCTCGGCATGGTGCACATGCTCGGCGCGGAGGGCACCGACGAGGTGTCCACCGCCACGGTCAAGGTCAGCGGCTCGGTCGCCACCGTCCTGTGCGCCGCCGTGGAGACCGGTTCGGGGTTCTCCACCCTGGCCCGCCAGATCGTCCAGGAGACCCTGGGCATCGAAGAGGTGCACGTGGCGGGCGTCGACACCGACCAGCCGTCCGCCGGCCGGGCCTGCCACAGCCGCCACACCTGGGTCTCCGGCGGCGCGGTCGAACGCGCCGCCAAGATGGTCCGCACCCAGCTCCTGCAACCCTTGGCCCACAAGTTCGGCATGTCCACCGAACTCCTCCAGATCAACGACGGCAAGATCACCTCGTACGACGGCGTGCTCAGCACCACCGTCGCCGAGGCCCTCGACGGCAAGGAACTGTGGGCCACCGCCCAGTGCCGCCCGCACCCCACCGAACCCCTCGACGAGACCGGCCAGGGCGACGCCTTCGTGGGCCTGGCCTTCTGCGCCATCCGCTGCGTCGCGGACGTCGACATCGAACTCGGCACCGTCCGCGTCGTGGAGATGTCCGTCGCCCAGGACGTCGGCCGGGTCCTCAACCCCCGCCAGCTCCGCGCCCGTATCGAGGCCGGCGTCACCCAGGGCCTCGGCGCGGCCCTGATGGAGAACCTGCGCACCACCCGCGGCCAGGTCCGCCACCCCGACCTCACCGGCTACCCGCTGCCCACCGCCCTCGACGCGCCCGACATCCGCATCGTCAAACTCGTCGAGGAACGCGACGTGGTGGCCCCCTTCGGCGCCAAACCCGCCAGCGCCGTCCCGGTCGTCACCTCCCCGGCCGCCGTGGCCTCCGCCGTCCGGGCCGCCACCGGCCGCCCCATAGGCCGCCTCCCCATCCGCCCCCAGGCGGCGGTGGCCCAGCAGCGGTAGACACCCGCACGCGCGTGAGGGCGGCCCGTACGCATACGGGCCGCCCTCACGCGCTCCGGAGGCCGTGGCGAGATTCGAACTCGCGTAACCGGATTTGCAGTCCGGTCCCTGAACCGCTCGGGCACACGGCCGTGTTGAGGCGGTGTACCGAGGTTAGGCCGGGGGCCGGGGGAGGGGCAAGGGGGCGGGCCGGGTTGCCATGAGGTGGCAATGTGGCGTTCACGGGTCCGGTTCGTGCGGGTTTTCAGTGGTGGTGTGCTGTCGCTCAGGCGGTGTGCAGGAACTGCTGCACCGTGGTCCGGAACCGGAGCGGGTCGTCGATCCAGGGGTAGTGGCCCGCTTCGGGCAGGTGGTGGGTGCGGGCGTCGGGGAAGGACTCGGCGACCAGGCCGCCCGCTCGTACGCCTGTCACCGCGTCGCGGCCGCCGGTCATGACGAGGACCGGGCACCGGACCTCGCGCAGGCCCGACAGCAGTGTCCGGCGGGCCGGTTCGTCCACGCCCTGCCAGAAGCCGGCCCGCGGCACCGGGTTCAGCTGTTCGCCCTCTGCTGCCGCGTGGGCCTGCTGGGGTGCCTCCCAGCGCCCGTACGCGAGCGGGGCCGCGGCCGGCAGGAGGCCGCGTACCTCGGTCATGTCGGAGGTCTCTGCCAGGCGCTGGACCGCCGCCGATGCCTCGGGCCACCACGGCTCGTGCGAGCGGGAGGCGAAGATCTCCGGGGCGTCGTCGGGGAGTTCTCCCTGGATGCGTGAGCCGGGGCAGACGAGGATCAGCCGGGTGAGGCGGTCCGGGTACGCGGCGGCGTACGCCTGGGCGGTCGCCGTCCCGGCGTCGTGTGCGAGGAGCGCGAAGCGTTCCAGGCCCAGGTGCGCGCGGAGTGCCTCCAGGTCCTCGGCCAGGTGCGGGAAGGCGTAGCGGGACGGGTCGGCGGCGGGCGGGGAGGCGCCGGTGCCGCGGCTGTCCGGGATCACCAGCTGCCGGTCCTCCGCCAGGCCGCCGAGGTCGTCCAGGTAGGCGGCGTTCCGTCCTGGCCCGCCCGCCAGGCAGAGCAGGGGCGGCAGGGCGGAACCGGCGGGGCCGAGGACGCGGTAGTGCAGTGCGGTGGTGTCGTAGCTGGTGAAGTACGGCATGGGGCCAGCTTGCCGTATGCGGGGAGGGGGAGCGGGGGCGGCCGCCGTGCGGGGAGGCTCAGGTCCGGCGGCCGAGAGGGGTTGTCGTTGCGCGGTGGGGCTCAGGACCGTCCGCCGGCAAGGCCTCCGTCGCGCGGCAAGGCTCGGGTCCGCCGGCCGGCAAGATCCCCGTCGCGCGGTGGGGCTGAGGACCGGCGGCGGGCAAGGCCTCCGTCGCGCGGCAGGGCTCGGGTCCGCCGGCCGGCAAGATCCCCGTCGTGCGGTGGGGCTTAGGACCGGCGGCTGACAAGATCCCCGTCCCGCGACAGGGGCGCACCGGGCCGACGCCTCTTACGCTGACCGCATGACTGCCGTGGACCCGCGCGAAGCCGCCGAAGTGCCCCTGCCCACCGGCCCGTCGGCCGCGCCGCCCGCCGAAGGCGTGCTCGGGCGTACGTACCGGGCGCTCACCCTCGGCATCATCTCCGTCGTCTCGCTCATCGCCTTCGAGGCGAGCGCGGTGAACACCGCCATGCCCGCGGTCGGCCACGCCCTGGACGGCATCGAGCTGTACGCGTTCGCGTTCTCCGCGTACTTCACGGCGAGCCTGTTCGCGATGGCGCTGTCGGGGGAGTGGTGCGACCGGGGCGGGCTGCTGGCGCCCTTGTTCACCGGGATCGCCACCTTCGGGGCGGGGCTGGTGGTCGCGGGGGCGGCGCAGGAGATGTGGCTGTTCGTGGTGGGGCGCGGGGTGCAGGGGATCGGCGGGGGGCTGGTCATCGTCGCGTTGTACGTGGTGGTGGGGCGGGCCTACCCGGAGGCGCTGCGGCCCGCCGTGCTCGCGGCGTTCTCGGCGGCCTGGGTGCTGCCGGTGATCGTCGGACCGCTCGTCGCCGGGACGGTCACCGAGCAGCTGGGCTGGCGCTGGGTCTTCCTGTCCATACCCGTCCTCGTCCTGCTGCCGCTGACGGTCATGCTGCCCGCGCTGCGCAAGCTGCCGCCCCGTGGAGGGGACGGGCGGATGGACCGGCGCCGCATCCTGCTGGCCCTGGCGGTGGCCGCGGGGGCCGGGCTCCTGCAGTACGCGGCGCAGCGGCGCGACTGGGCCGCCCTGCTGCCGGTGGCGGCCGGCCTCGCCCTCCTGGTGCCCGCCGTCGTCCGGCTGCTGCCCGCGGGCACGTTCCGGGCCGCGCGCGGGCTGCCCTCGGTCGTCCTGATCCGCGGCCTGGCGGCCGGCTCGCTGCTCGCCGCCGAGAGTTTCATCCCGCTGATGCTCGTCACCGAGCGCGGCCTGTCGACCACGCTGGCCGGGCTCTCGCTGACCGGCGGCGGTCTCACCTGGGCCCTCGGCTCGTACACCCAGAGCCGGCCGCGCCTGGAGCCGCACCGGGAACGGATCATGGGGATCGGGCTGCTGCTGATGACGGCGGCGATCCTGGCCGTGCCGCTGGTGCTGTTCGACGCGGTGCCGGTCTGGATCGTGGCGGTGGCGTGGGTGGTGGCCGGGTTCGGTATCGGGCTGAACATTTCGAGCGGGAGTGTGCTGCTGCTGAAGCTGTCCCCGCCGGAGGACGCGGGCAGCAATTCGGCCTCCCTCCAGGTGTCCGACGCGCTGGGCAACATCACGTTCGTGGGGATCAGCGGCCTGCTGTTCAGCGCCTTCGGCGGTGCCGCGGTCGACACGGGCGGCACGCCGGACGTGACCAACGCCGCATCCGGACAGCCTGCCGCCTTCGCCGCGGTCTTCGTCACCATGGCGGCGGTGGCCCTCACCGGATCCTGGGTGGCCACACGCCTGAAGCCCGCCGGCAGCGGCCTCGGGACGGTCCCGGCGGGTGGCGGGAAGACGGCACCGGTGCCCGGCCCGCGCACGCCGTCCGCTCCCGCGGAGCGTTAGGCTGACGCGGTTGCCGATCGCCGAGCCAGCCCGACGGAGACCGTGACTACCACCACCAGCGCCACCAACAACCACCACCTGTCCCCGGCCTTCCCCGGACGGGCCCCGTGGGGTACCGCGAACAAGCTGCGCGCCTGGCAGCAGTCCGCGATGGACAAGTACATCCAGACGCAGCCGCGCGACTTCCTCGCGGTCGCGACCCCCGGCGCGGGCAAGACCACCTTCGCGCTCACCCTCGCCTCCTGGCTGCTGCACCACCACGTCGTGCAGCAGGTGACCGTGGTCGCCCCCACCGAGCACCTGAAGAAGCAGTGGGCGGAGGCCGCCGCCCGGATAGGCATCAAGCTGGACCCGGAGTACAGCGCGGGTCCGCTCGGCAAGGAGTACCACGGCATCGCGATCACGTACGCGGGTGTCGGCGTACGTCCGATGCTGCACCGCAACCGCATCGAGCAGCGCAAGACGCTGGTCATCCTCGACGAGATCCACCACGCCGGTGACTCCAAGTCCTGGGGCGAGGCCTGCCTGGAGGCGTTCGAGCCGGCCACCCGGCGGCTCGCGCTGACCGGTACGCCGTTCCGCTCCGACACCAACCCGATCCCCTTCGTGACGTACGAGGAGGGCAACGACGGCATCCGGCGCAGTGCCGCCGATTACACCTACGGCTACGGCAACGCGCTCGGCGACGGCGTCGTCCGGCCGGTGATCTTCCTGTCGTACAGCGGCTCCATGCGCTGGCGCACCAAGGCCGGCGACGAGATCGCCGCGCGGCTCGGCGAGCCGATGACCAAGGACGCCGTCTCGCAGGCCTGGCGCACCGCGCTGGACCCGCGCGGCGACTGGATGCCCAAGGTCCTCAAGGCCGCCGACCAGCGGCTGACCGAGGTCCGCAAGGCGATACCGGACGCCGGCGCGCTGGTGATCGCCTCCGACCAGGAGCAGGCCCGCGCGTACGCCAAGCTGATCCGCGAGATCACCGGCGAGGGCGCGACCCTGGTGCTGTCCGACGACAGCGGCGCCTCGCAGCGCATCGACGACTTCGCGCACTCCGACGACCGGTGGATGGTCGCGGTCCGGATGGTGTCCGAGGGCGTCGACGTCCCGCGCCTGGCGGTCGGCGTGTACGCGACGACGATCTCCACCCCGCTGTTCTTCGCCCAGGCCGTGGGCCGCTTCGTACGGTCCCGCAAGCGCGGCGAGACGGCGTCCGTCTTCCTGCCCACCGTGCCCTCGCTGCTCTCCTTCGCCAACGAGATGGAGGTCGAGCGCGACCACGTCCTGGACAAGCCGAAGAAGGACGGCGAGGAGGACCCGTACGCCGAGTCCGAGAAGGAGCTGGACGAGGCCAACAAGCAGCAGGACGAGGACACCGGTGAGCAGGAGCAGTTCTCGTTCGAGGCGCTGGAGTCCGAGGCGGTCTTCGACCGGGTGCTGTACGACGGTGCCGAGTTCGGCATGCAGGCGCACGCGGGCAGCGAGGAGGAGCAGGACTACCTCGGCATCCCCGGACTGCTGGAGCCCGACCAGGTGCAGATGCTGCTCCAGAAGCGGCAGGCCCGGCAGATAGCGCACAGCAAGAAGAAGCCGGACTCCGAGGCCGACCTGCTGGAGCTGCCCGCCGAGCGGCGCCCGGTGGTCACGCACAAGGAGCTGCTGGAGCTGCGCAAGCAGCTGAACACGCTGGTCGGCGCGTACGTCCACCAGAGCGGCAAGCCGCACGGCGTGATCCACACCGAGCTGCGCCGGGTGTGCGGCGGCCCGCCGAGCGCGGAGGCCACGGCCGGGCAGCTCAACGAGCGGATCAAGAAGGTACGGGAGTGGGCCACGCGCATGAAGTGAGTCCCGCGTGACCTGAGGTGGCGGCCCGCGGTCCGGACGGTGTTCCGGGGCGCGGGCCGTCGCCGTGTGCGCCGGCGCGTGGTCGTACGCGCCCGTGCGTGCCGTACGCGCTTCCGCGTGTCCGTACACACCCGTGTTGTGCCCCAGGCCGAAAGGCCCGAGACCGCCGCCGTACGGTCACAACCTGCGGATGTTCAGGGATAAAGCGGTCACGGAAGACCGGATTCTGGACGGACTCTTCCGCTCACCGGACTGGCTCGCTACTGTCCCGGTCACGCACACGCCCCGTGGCAGCGCCGCCGCGGAGCGCAGCCGGTGCCATGCGGCCGGCGGCCTCTTTGCGCGCGCTGCCCCGGGACCGGCAGCGCACCCCGCGGACGAGCCGCCACTCACCCGAGGAGGGGGCGTCGTGACCGCGGAGACCTCCCAGACGCTCGACCGGGGACTACGCGTCCTCAAATTGCTCGCCGACACCGACCACGGCCTGACCGTCACGGAGCTGTCCACCAAGCTGGGGGTCAACCGGACCGTGGTCTACCGCCTGCTCGCCACCCTGGAGCAGCACGCCCTGGTCCGCCGCGACATCGGCGGCCGGGCCCGGGTGGGTCTCGGCGTGCTGCGCCTGGGCCGCCAGGTGCACCCGCTGGTGCGTGAGGCGGCGCTGCCCGCCCTGCGGGCCCTGGCCGAGGACCTCGGCGCCACCGCCCACCTGACGCTCGTGGACGGTACGGAAGCCCTGGCCGTGGCCGTCGTCGAGCCGTCCTGGACCGATTACCACGTCGCCTACCGCGCGGGCTTCCGGCATCCGCTGGACCGCGGCGCGGCCGGACGGGCGATCCTCAAGGCCCGCCAGGGGCGCATCGAGGACGCCGGACTGGCGCTGACGCACGGCGAGTTGGAGGCGGGCGCGAGCGGCGCGGCGGCCCCGCTGCTCGGGGTGAGCGGCATCGAGGGCAGCGTCGGGGTCGTGATGCTCGCCGACACGGTGCCCGAGCGGGTCGGGCCCCGGGTGGTCGAGGCGGCCCGCGAGGTCTCCGAAGCGCTGCGCTGAGCCGGGCCCGGCGGCGGGCGGGGCCGGGCACACCGGGGCGCACCGGCTGCCGCCCCGTGGTGAGAGGCCGCGGGCGCTGGTCATCTAGGGTGGCGGGGTGTCTTCTCGCACTCGCGCCCTCGGGATCTGCGCCGCCCTGGTCATCGCGCTCCTCGCCACGGTGGCCTTCGCGCCCCTGCCGTTCTCGGTCGCCTTCCCCGGCGACACGGCGGACGTGCTCGGCAAGCACAAGGGCAAACAGGTGATCACCATCAGCGGCGCGCCGACCCGCGGGACCAGCGGCCAGCTGCGGATGGCGGCGATCGTGGCGACCGGCCCGGACGCGCCGGTCCGGCTGCCGGACATCGTCAAGGGCTGGTTCCGTACGGACCAGGCGGTGATGCCGGTCGAGTCGGTCTACCCGGTCGGTGACACGGCGGAGAAGGCCGTGGAGCACAACCTGAAGGACATGCGCTCCTCCCAGGACGTCGCCACCCGCGCCGCCCTGAACTACCTGCACAAGAGCGACAAGGACGTCAAGGTCAAGCTGGACCTGGGCACGATCGGCGGGCCCAGCGCCGGCCTGCTGTTCTCGCTCGGCATCATCGACAAGCTCGCCGGGGACGGCCAGGGCGGCGACCTGACCGGCGGCCGGAAGATCGCCGGCACCGGCACCATCACCGAGGACGGCGAGGTCGGCGCGGTCGGCGGCGTCTCCCTGAAGACGCAGGCCGCGGGCCGGGACGGCGCCACGGTCTTCCTCGTCCCCAAGTCGGAGTGCAAGGACGCGCGGGCCGAGCTGCCGGACGGGCTGCGGCTGATCCCGGTCAGCACGCTGTCCGGCACGGTGGACGCGCTCAAGGCGCTGAAGTCCGGCGGCGAGGTCCCCAGCTGCTGAGGGGCCGGGCGGGGAGGCCGGACGGGGCGCCCGTACGGCGCGGCCGCGGCCGCGGTCCCGGCTCCCCGTCTCAGTCCCCGTCCTCGATGAACCCCTTCTCGATCATCCAGTCCTTGGCGACCGTGTGCGGGTCCTGCCCGTCCACGTCCACCTTCGCGTTCAGGCTCTGCGCGACGGCGTTGTCCAGGGCCGCGGTGACGGGCGCGAGGAGGTCCGCGATCTGCGGGTACTTCTTCATCGTCGCCGCGTTCATCTCGGGGGCCGCGTTGTAGTTCGGGAAGAAGTGCCGGTCGTCCTTGAGGGGCTTCAGGTCCATCGCCCTGATCCGGCCGTCGGTCGTGTAGACCTCGCCGAACGTGCAGGCCCGGCCCTCCGCCACCTGCGTGTAGACGACGCCGCTGGTCATCTTCTTGATGTTGCCGGCCGGGATCCGCATGCCGTACGCCTCGGCCATGCCCGGCAGGCCGTCGTTACGGGCGGAGAACTCGGCCTCCGCGCACAGCGTGACCGCGCTCGGGTCCTTGCGGGACAGCGCGGCGACGTCCGACAGCGTCTCGACGCCCAGCCGCTCGTACTGTTCCGCGTTGAGCGCCAGCGCGTAGGTGTTGTTCAGTCTGGACTGCGGCAGCCACTCCAGGCCGTTGGCCCGGTCGCCGTCGCGGACCGCCTCCCACTGCTTCTGCGGGTCGGCGATGGGCTTCTCGTGGCCGAGGTGGGTGATCCAGCCGGTGCCGGTGTACTCGAACATGCCGTCCGCCGTACCCGACTTGACCGCCTCGCGGGCGCCGATCGTGCCCTGGATGTTGGTCTTGTCGACGACCGTGGCGCCGGCCGCCTTGAAGGCCAGGCCCATGATCTGGCCCAGGATGATGTTCTCGGTGAACTCCTTGGACGTCACGGTCAGTTCGGCGCCCCTGAGCGGCTGCCCCCGGCCGATCGTGCCGGGCCGTACGGCGTCGCTCATCGGGCTGCCGCTGACCAGCCCGCAGCCGCTCAGCCCGGCCGCGGTCAGCAGCAGGCAGGTGGCGGCGGCCGGTACGGTCCGGAGTGGCCGGTGCGGCCGGTGCTCTCCTGTGGTCATCCTTCCCCCACCTCCAGCCCGCGCGGGCGCAACAGTAGTTCCACGAGCGAGGCCAGCCAGTCGACCAGCAGCGCCAGCACCACCGTCAGCACCGACCCGAGCACCAGCACCGGCATCCGCTGGGTGATGATGCCCGCCGAGATCAGGTCGCCGAGCCCGCCGCCACCGCCGAAGGTGGCCAGCGTGGCGGTGCCAACGTTCAGGACGAGCGCGTTGCGTACGCCCGCCAGGATCAGCGGTACGGCCAGCGGCAGTTCGACCTTGCCCAGCACCCCGGCCGCCGACATGCCGATACCGCGGGCGGCCTCGGTCAGCGTCGGGTCGATGGCCTTCAGGCCCGCGATGGTGTTGGCCAGGACCGGCAGCACGGCGTAGCTGACCATGCCGATGACGGCCGCTTCGGGACCGATGCCGATCCAGATGACCAGCAGCACCAGCAGGCCCAGCGCGGGCACCGCCTGCCCGAGGTTGGCCACCGCCACCGCGAGCGGCGCGGCCCGCCGCAGCCTGGCGCGGGTCAGCGCGATGCCCAGCGGCAGCGCGATGATCAGTACGAAGAAGGTCGACACGGCGGTCAGCTGGAGGTGCTGGCGCAGCGCGAGCCAGATCTTGCCGCCGTCCACCGCCTGGTGCGCGATCGAGTCCAGGTGGGCGCCGCGGAACCACAGCCAGGTGGCGAGCAGCACCGCCGCCAGTACGGCGGGCAGGGTGGCCGCCCTCTTCCACGTGATCCGGCGCGGCGGCCGGGTGGCGGGCCCGGCGGGCGCGGCGGGCGCCGGCTCGACCGCCGACAACGGCCCGCGCTCCCCGGCCGCCGCCTCGTCGCGGAACGGCACACCGCGTACCTCGTGCTCGCCCGGCGGCCGCTCGCCCTTCGGCGGCCGGCGCCTGTCCCGGGGGCTCACGCCTTGACCCCGTACGCGCCGCCCGCCGGATCCACGCCCTCCTGGGGCAGCCGTGTCTGCCGGGCGCGCTGCTCCTCCAGCGCGTGCCGGTGCTCGACGGCCTCCAGCCGGTCCTCCTCCAGCAGTTCGTGGACGTTGTTCATCAGCGTCTCCATGTCGACCACGCCGATGTACTCGCCGCGCCGCCCGGTGACCGCGACCCGGCCCGCGTTGTCGGTGAGCACCGCCTCCAGCGCGTCGCGCAGCGTCGCGTCGCGGGTGACCGTGTCGTGCACCAGCGTGCCCGCGCGGGCCAGCGAGCCCTTGGCGCGCATCAGGTCGCCGCGCCGCAGCCACTTGTACGGGCGCCGGTGCCGGTCCAGCAGCAGGATCTCGTTGGTGGCGCCGGAGCGCAGCAGGTCGAAGATGGACTGCAGGGGGTCGTCGATGGACGCGGTGGGGAAGTCGACGACGCCGACGTCGCGTACGCGGGTGAGGTTGAGACGCTTGAGGGCCGCGCCCGCGCCGACGAAGCCGGAGACGAAGTCGTCGGCGGGATTGGTGAGGATCGCCTCCGGGGTGTCGAACTGCGCGATGTGCGAGCGCTCGCGCAGCACCGCGATCCGGTCGCCCAGCTTGATCGCCTCGTCGAAGTCGTGGGTGACGAAGACGATCGTCTTGCGCAGTTCGTGCTGGAGCCGGATCAGCTCGTCCTGGAGGTGGTCGCGGGTGATCGGGTCGACCGCGCCGAACGGTTCGTCCATGAGCAGGACGGGCGGGTCGGCGGCCAGCGCCCGCGCCACGCCGACCCGCTGCTGCTGCCCGCCGGACAGCTGCCGCGGATAGCGGCCGTGGAACTCGCGCGGGTCCAGGCCGACCAGGTCGAGCATCTCCTCGACGCGGCTGCTCACTCTCGCCTTCGGCCAGCCGATCATCCTCGGGACGAGCGCGACGTTCTGGGCGACGGTCATGTGCGGGAAGAGGCCGGACGACTGGATCGCGTAACCGACCTTGCGGCGCAGCCGCACCGGGTCGATGCCGGTGACGTCCTCGTCGCCGATCATGATGCGCCCCGAGGTGGGCTCGATCAGCCGGTTGATCATCTTCAGGGTGGTGGACTTGCCGCACCCCGAGGGGCCGACGAGGATCACCGTCTCGCCGGGCTTGATGTCCATGCTCACGTTGTCGACCGCGGGCGCGGGGCTGCCCGGGTAGAGCTTGCTCAGGTTCTCCAGCGCGATGCCGGCGCCGGAGGCGGTGGTGTCAGGCACGGATCCCCCTGGAGATGGTCAGCCGTCCGAGGACGAGGTACGCGGCGTCGAAGAGCAGGGCGAGGACGACGATCCCGAGCGTCCCGGACAGCACCTGGTTGAGCGCGTTGGCGCTGCCCAGGGAGGAGATGCCGCGGAAGATCTCGTTGCCCAGGCCGGGCCCGGAGGCGTACGCGGCGATGGCCGCGATGCCCATCAGCATCTGGGTGGAGACCCGGATGCCGGTCAGGATCGGCGGCCAGGCCAGCGGCAGTTCCACCCGCAGCAGCCGCGCCGCGCGGGACATTCCTATGCCCTTGGCGGCGTCGATCAGCGCGGGATCGACGCCGCGCAGGCCGACGACGGCGTTGCGGACCACCGGCAGCAGCCCGTACAGGGTCAGGGCGATGACGGTGGGCGCCACCCCCAGACCGACGATCGGGACGAGCAGGCCGATCAGGGCCAGCGAGGGCACCGTCAGGATGGTCGCGGTGGTGGCGGTGGCCAGGTTCCCGGCCCATTCACTGCGGTACGTGGCGACGCCGAGCAGCACTCCGAGCACGGTGGCGAGCACCATGCACTGGAAGACGGCGCTGGCGTGCTGAAACGTGTCCGTCAGCAGCTGGGTGTGCCGGTTGCCGACGTACTCCCAGAAGCTCACACGCGCTCTCCTCGGTCAGTCCCCCGCGGCTTGTTTCACCAGGGGGATGATGCGCAATGGAACGGGATTTTCCATGACGATGGCGGTGGAAGCCCGCATGATGCCATCGAACCCCACAACACGGTCGATCACCCGCTGCAGATCGGCGTTGGAACGGGCAACGAGTCTGCACAGCATGTCCCCATGTCCCGTCGTTGTATGCAGCTCCAGCACTTCGGGTACGGACGCCAAGTGCGCCCGGACATCGGCCCCTTGACCCTGTTTGATCTCCAGTGTCGCGAACGCGGTGACCGGGTAGCCCAGCGCCGCGGGATCCACGTCGGGCCCGAATCCCCGGATCACTCCGTTCGACTGAAGCCGGTCCAGGCGCGCCTGCGCCGTACCGCGCGCCACCCCGAGCCGGCGCGACGCTTCCAGGACGCCGATGCGCGGTTCCTCGGCGAGCAGCTCCAGGAGCCTGCCGTCCAAATGATCGATCGCCACGGCCGTTGCCTCCGAAATTGATGGTCATCATGTACGAATCGTCCGGTGAATCAGCCGATTCGCTGTACAGACTGCCCAGTGAATGCACAAACTATTGCGCACCTTGTGGGTCGCGGGCAGCCTGCGGGCATGACACAGACCACGGACCACACCACCCCCACCAGTGCGCGGCAGGCCGATCCCTTCCCGGTCAAGGGGATGGACGCGGTCGTCTTCGCCGTCGGCAACGCCAAGCAGGCGGCGCACTACTACGCCACCGCCTTCGGCATGAAGCGCGTCGCCTACTCCGGCCCGGAGAACGGCAGCCGCGAGACCGCCAGTTACGTGCTGGAATCCGGCGGCGCCCGTTTCGTGTTCACCTCCGTCATCAAGCCGACGACCGACTGGGGCCGCTTCCTGGCCGACCACGTCGCCGCCCACGGTGACGGCGTCATCGACCTCGCCATAGAGGTGCCGGACGCACGCGCCGCCTACGCGTACGCCCTGGAGCACGGCGCCACCGGCATCGAGGAGCCGTACGAGACCAAGGACGAGCACGGCGTCGTCGTCCGCGCCTCCATCGCCACGTACGGCAAGACCCGGCACACCCTGGTCGAGCGCACCGATTACGACGGCCCCTACCTGCCCGGCTACGTCGCCGCCGACCCCATCGTCGAGCCCGGCAAGCGCCGCTTCCAGGCCATCGACCACTGCGTCGGCAACGTCGAGCTCGGCAAGATGGACGAGTGGGTGTCCTTCTACAACAACGTCATGGGCTTCACGAACATGAAGGAGTTCGTCGGCTCGGACATCGCCACCGAGTACAGCGCCCTGATGTCCAAGGTGGTCGCGGACGGCACCCGCAAGGTGAAGTTCCCGCTCAACGAGCCGGCCATCGCCAAGAAGAAGTCCCAGATCGACGAGTACCTGGAGTTCTACGGCGGGCCCGGCTGCCAGCACATCGCCCTGGCCACCAACGACATCGTCGCGAGCGTACGGGCGATGCGCGCGGCGGGCGTCGAGTTCCTGGACACCCCGGACTCGTACTACGACACCCTCGGCGAGTGGGCGGGCGAGACCCGCGTCCCGGTCGAGACGCTGCGCGAGCTGAAGATCCTCGTCGACCGCGACGAGGACGGCTACCTGTTGCAGATCTTCACCAAGCCGGTGCAGGACCGCCCCACCGTCTTCTTCGAACTGATCGAGCGGCACGGCTCGCTGGGCTTCGGCAAGGGCAACTTCAAGGCCCTCTTCGAGGCCATCGAGCGCGAGCAGGAACGCCGCGGCAACCTCTGACACCCGGCCACCGCCCGGGTGTCCTCCGGACGCCACCCCCCACCCCCACGGCCCCGCCGGACCCTGACCCGGCGGGGCCGTGGCCCTTCCCGCCGGGGAGCGGCGCTCCCGCACCCGGGACCGCCGCCCGGGTGCGGGAGAGGAACCTCGGCTGCGGGGGAGGGAGCCCCCGACCGCGGGAGAGGATCTTCCGTGTACGGCCCACGGATGGGAGGCTGGCGGCATGGACCTCATCGCACGCCTGCGCGACGGACTCCCCGCGGAAGCGATCCTCACCGACCCCGATGTCACCGGCGCCTACGCCCACGACATGGCGAGCTTCTGCGAGGCCGGCACGCCGGCCGCCGTCGTCCTGCCGCGCACGGTCGAAGAGGTCCAGCACGTCCTGCGCACCGCCACCGCGCTGCGCGTCCCGGTCGTCCCCCAGGGCGCCCGCACCGGCCTGTCGGGCGCCGCCAACGCCTCCGACGGCTGCATCGTCCTCTCCCTGGTCAAGATGGACCGGATCATCGAGATCAACCCCGTCGACCGGATCGCGGTGGTCGAACCCGGCGTCGTCAACGCGGTGCTCTCCCGCGCGGTCAACGAGCACGGCCTGTACTACCCGCCGGACCCCTCCAGCTGGGAGGAGTGCTCCATCGGCGGCAACATCGGCACCGCCTCCGGCGGCCTGTGCTGCGTCAAGTACGGCGTCACCGCCGAGTACGTCCTCGGCCTGGACGTCGTCCTCGCCGACGGACGGCTGCTCAAGACCGGCCGCCGCACCGCCAAGGGCGTCGCAGGCTACGACCTCACCCGCCTCTTCGTCGGCTCCGAAGGCAGCCTCGGCGTCGTCGTACGCGCCGTCCTGGCCCTCAAGCCCGAACCGCCCCAGCAGCTCGCGCTCGCCGCCGAGTTCCCCTCCACCGCCGCCGCGTGCGACGCCGTCTGCGAGATCATGGCGCGCGGCCACGCCCCCTCACTGCTCGAACTCATGGACCGTACGAGCATCCGCGCCGTCAACGCGATGGCGAACATGGGCCTGCCCGACAGCACCGAGGCGCTCCTCCTGGCCGCCTTCGACACCCCGGAACCGGCCGCCGACCTCGCCGCCGTCGGCGACCTGTGCAAGGCCGCCGGCGCCACCGAGGTCGTACCGGCCGACACCCCGGCCGAGTCCGACCTCCTGCTCCAGGCGCGGCGGCTGACCCTGACCGCCCTGGAACGCGTCAAGTCCGCCACGATGATCGACGACGTGTGCGTACCGCGCTCGCAGCTCGCCGCGATGATCGACGGCACCGCCGCCATCGCCGCCACGTACGACCTGACCATCGGCGTCTGCGCGCACGCGGGCGACGGCAACACCCACCCCACCGTCTGCTTCGACGCGCACGACCCCGACGAGTCCCGGCGCGCCCGCGAGTCCTTCGACGAGATCATGGCCCTCGGCCTGGAACTGGGCGGCACCATCACCGGCGAACACGGCGTCGGCGTCCTGAAGAAGGAGTGGCTGGCCCGCGAGCTGGGCCCGGTCGGCCTGGAGATGCACCGCGGCATCAAGGCCGTCTTCGACCCGCTGGGGCTGCTCAACCCTGGGAAGGTGTTCTGAGCGGGACCGCCGCGGTTCGGCGTGGTGAGCTGCACCTTCTAGGGTTCGGTCCATGAACTCCGACCTCTGGACCATCATCGGCGCGGCGGCCGTCGTCATCGTCGTCCTCGCCTCCACCATGGACGCCCGCCACAAGACGCTCGAACGCCGCCTGCGGCGCATGGACCGCAAGCTGGACCTGATCATGGAACACCTCGGCATCGAGGAGACCGGCCCCGAAGGCATGGCCGAGATCGACGCCCTGCTGCACAAGGGCAAGAAGATCGAGGCGATCAAGCGCTACCGCGAACTGACCGGTGCGGACCTGGTGGAGGCCAAGGAAGCGGTGGAACGCCGGGAAGGGTGAGAGCCGGTGTCCCCGCCGCCCGGCGAAAGCCCCGATACAGGTGGCCGAGCCGGGCCCCCGGGACCAGGATGGACCCATTGCCCGACGCCGACGCAGGGAGCGATGAGCGATGCCAGCGACCACAGGGGCCGAAGAGGCCGCGGGCCAGGACACGTACGACGTCGTCGTGCTGGGCGCCGGGCCGACCGGCGAGAACGTGGCCGACCGGGCGCACGCCCTCGGCCTGAGCGCGGTGATCGTGGAGAGCGAACTGGTCGGCGGCGAGTGCTCGTACTGGGCCTGCATGCCCAGCAAGGCACTGCTGCGCCCGGTCACCGCCCGCGCCGAAGCGCGCCGCGTCCCCGGCCTGCGCCAGACGGCGTCCGCCCCGCTGGACACCAAGGCGGTGCTCGCCCACCGCGACGCGTTCGCGTCGCACTGGAAGGACGACGGCCAGGTCCGGTGGCTGGACTCGGCCGGCATCGACTTCGTACGCGGCCGGGCCCGCCTCGACGGCCCCCGGCGGGTCGTGGTCGCCACCGACGGCGGGGGCGAGCGCGCCCTGACCGCCCGGCACGCCGTCGCCGTCTGCACCGGCAGCCGCGCCGTACTCCCGGACCTCCCCGGACTGGCCGCCGCCCGCCCCTGGACCAGCCGCGAGGCGACCAGCGCGCAGTCCGTACCGGCACGCCTGGTGGTGGTCGGCGGCGGAGTCGTCGGCGTCGAAATGGCCACCGCCTGGCAGGCCCTGGGCTCCCGGGTCACCCTCCTGGTGCGCGGCGGCGGGCTGCTGCCCAGGATGGAGCCGTTCGCGGGTGAACTGGTCGCCGAATCCCTGGCCGCGGCGGGCGCCACCGTACGCACCGGCGCCTCGGTGAGCGCGGTGCGCCGGGAGATGCCCAACGGACCCGCCACCGTCGTGCTCGACAACGGTGCGGAGATCGTCGCCGACGAGGTCCTCTTCGCCACCGGACGCGCGCCGCGCACCGACGACATCGGCCTGGAGACGGTCGGCCTGGAACCCGGCTCCTGGCTGGAGACCGACGACACCTGCCGGGTAAGGGACGTGGCAGGCGGCTGGCTGTACGCCGTCGGCGACGTCAACCACCGCGCGCTGCTGACCCACCAGGGCAAGTACCAGGCCCGTATCGTCGGCGCCGCCATCGCCGCACAGGCCCAGGGCGGCACCGGCCTGGACACCGGCCGCTGGGGCGCGCACGCCGCGACCGCCGACACCGCCGCGGTGCCCCAGGTCGTCTTCACCGACCCCGAGGCCGCCTCCGTCGGCCTGACCGCCGCCGACGCCGAACGCGCCGGCCACCGCACCCGCGTCGTCGACTTCGACCTCGGCTCGGTCGCCGGCGCCTCCCTGTACGCCGACGGCTACCGCGGGCGCGCCCGCATGATCGTCGACCTGGACCGCGAAATCCTCCTCGGCGTCACCTTCGTCGGCCCGGCCGTCGGCGAACTCCTCCACTCGGCCACCGTCGCGGTGGCCGGCGAAGTCCCCCTCGCCCGCCTGTGGCACGCGGTGCCCGCCTATCCGACGATCAGCGAGGTGTGGCTTCGGCTGCTGGAGACGTACCGGGGCTGAGGACGCCGGACCGAGGACGCCGGACCGAGGACTTCGGTCCGGGCGCGGCCGGACCGGCGGCGTAGGCCGCAATCCCGATACCCGCGCGCGGTGTGCCGCCGTACGGTCAGCAGTGCCAGGGCTCGACGGACCTGGACACCGACGACCTTCGCAGGAGGCACACCGTGTCCGTGCAACTCGACCACACCATCATCCACGCCACCGACAAGTTCGCGTCCGCGCGCTTCCTCGCGGAGCTGGCCGGTCTGGAGGAGCCGACGGCGTTCGGTCCGTTCGCCGCCGTGCCCACCGCGAACGGTCTGACCATCGACTACGCCGAGCACGTCGTCGAGCCGGACGCGATCGTGCCGCAGCACCTCGCGTTCCGGGTCTCCGAGGAGGAGTTCGACGCGATCCTCGCCCGTATCCAGGAGCGCGGACTGCCGTACTGGGCGGACCCGTACCGCCGCAAGCCGCAGGAGATCAACCACCTCGCGGGCGGCCGCGGCGTCTACGTCAGCGACCCGGACGGCCACGCCATCGAGTTCCTCACCCGCAAGCACAGCCTGGAGGACCTCGGTACCGCAGCGTCCTGACGCGGGTATGTCCGGCCCGGACCGTACGGCAGGCCGTCACGCCCCGGCGTCCGGCGACTCGTCCGACGGCCACGGGTCGGACAGCCACAGGTCGTCCCGCGGCGTCATGGCCAGCAGCGCGCTCAGCCCTTTGTCCAGCCCCAGGTGTTCCTGCTCCGTCCCCGGCGGCACGATGCGCAGCGTGCGCTCCAGCCACGCCGAGACCGCCGCGGCCGGCGCCTCCAGCAGCGCGTCCCCGTCCGGGGAGCTGAGCGCCATGCAGACCAGACTGCGCCCGTCCACCTTCGTGGGCCACACCCGCACGTCACCGTGACCGCACGCCCGGAACACCCCCTCGACGAGCAGCTCGCGCGCGAACGTCCACGTGACGGGGGCGTCCGAGCCGATGTGGAAGGTGACGTGGACGGCGTACGGGTCGTCGGTGCGGTAGGTCAGCCGGGCCGGGACGGGAATGCTGCGCTCCGGCGACAGGACCAGGCCCAGCTCCAGCTCTCGTTCCACCACGGTGTGCATACGGTCCGCCTCTCCTCGGTGCCTCCTGCGGACCCCTGTCACTGGGCCCACACCTGGTGAGAGGCTCCGGCGCCCGGACCATTACGCGACTTCGCACAACTTTTTTCGCGGGCCTCTTCCAGGTGGTCCCGCCCGGCCGGGACACCCGGCCCGACCCTCGGTCTGATAGATGTGGACGCTGCGTTGCGGCAGACTGCACATGCCCCACCCACCACACCAGGCCGAGAACAGATACGGGACTTCGGACATGAGCGCCCCTTCCTCAGGATCCGCCGGCGGCAGCCCCACGCCAGGCTTCTACCCGGACCCGTCCATCCCCGGCTACATCCGGTACTGGAACGGTGCCGCATGGGTGCCGGGCACCAGCCGTCCCGCGCCCGCCGAAGGCGAGGCGCTGCCCGCGCCGCCGCCCGGCGCCGCACCGGCCCCCGCGCCCGCACCGGCCCCCACCCCCGCCGTGGAGGAGACCGGTCCGGTCTTCCTCGACGAGGAGGAGGACCACGGCCCGGCGGCCGGGCCGGGCGGCGCACCCGGTACGGGCGCGCCCGCCTCCGCATGGCAGGCCGACACCGCCCGGCAGAGCGGCTTCGGCGGCGAGCAGGACCGCCGGATCGCCTGGGGCTCGCCCGAGGAGCAGCGGCAGGCCGGCCTGCCGCAGCAGCGCGAGGAGGCCGCCCCGGCCGGTGCGCCGGCTTCCGGCGACGAGCCGCCGCGCTCCGAGGGCACGGTCACCATCCGGGCCGTACGGGACGAAGGGGGCGCGCGCGGCGGTGACCGCGGTACGACCGCGATCCGCGCCGTACGCCCGGGAGCCGACGCGGGCGGCAACGCGGTCGGCAAGAGCGACACGATGGCGATCCGGATGGCGCCGCAGGCCGGCGGCGCCCCGGCGTCGCCGCTGCCCGGCGCCACGGCCCCGCAGCCGCTGCCGTCCACCGGCGCGCAGCAGCCTGCGGCCTCAGGCCCGCAGCAGGCCGCCGCGCAGCCCGGTCCCGGTGTCCGGGGGCCCGCCGCCCAGGGACCGGCCCAGCAGGCCCCGCAGGGGCCCGTACAGCCGCAGGCCGGGCCGGGGCCCGTCGCACCGCCGGTGCAGCACCAGCCGTTCCCGACCCAGCAGCCGCAGCAGACTCAGCCGCCGCAGGCACCGCAGCCGTCCCCGGCGCCGCATGCTCCGGTGCATCAGGCGCCGCCTCAGCCCGGCCCCGGCCCCGCCGCCGGACCGGTCCCCGCGCCCGCGCCCGGCCCGCAGGCACCGTCCGTACCGGCTCCCGCGGCCGGCCCCGGCCCGCAGGCCCAGCCCGCCCCGTTCTCCGGGTTCCCGCCGCAGCAGGAGGGCGGGGCGGCCGAAGGTGTCGTCCCCTGGAAGCCACCGACCTCCGACCCGTTCCTCGCCGCCGCGCAGGAACAGGGCCGCCCCGCCTCCCTGGGCCGCCGGTTCGCCGCCCGCCTGATCGACACGCTGGTCCTCGCCGTGCTCACCGGTGCCGCCGCCGTACCGCTGTGGGGCCCGGCCGTCGACCACATCGACGCCAAGGTGGAGGCCGCCAAGCAGTCCGGGCGCGAGGTCACCGTCTACCTGCTGGACGGCACGACCGGCCCGTACCTGGCCGTCGTGCTCGCCGTGCTGCTCATCGGCGGCGGCCTGTACGAGGTGCTGCCGACCGCCAAGTGGGGCCACACGCTCGGCAAGAAGGTGTGCGGCGTCAAGGTGCTGGACATCGAGAGCCACGACACCCCGCCGCTGTCCTCCGTGATCAAGCGGTGGCTGGTGTACGGCGTGCTGGGCGTCCTGGTGGTCGGTGTCGTCAACGCCGTGTGGTGCCTGTTCGACCGGCCGTGGCGGCAGTGCTGGCACGACAAGATCGCGCGTACCTTCGTCGCCGAGAAGTAGACCGCCCGCCGCACGGCCCGCCCGGCCGCCCGCCGGGCCGCGTCACCCGGCCGGACCTCGCCGGATGCGGCGGCGGGCGGCCCGGGGTCGACTCGGGCCATGAGCACCGACCAGCCCGGGCCCGGCGCCGGAGGCGAACCGCCGGAGGACGACCCGTTCCTGAAGAAACCGCAGGAACCGCCGTCCGGCGGCTCCCCGTACGGTGCCGAGCCGGCCGGTGGCCCCCCGTACGGCGGCCGGCCGGGCGGCGGCTCCCCGTACGACCGGCCCGCCAACTCCACGCCCCAGGGCGGTCCGCCGCCCGGGGGAATGCCGCCGCCTCCGTACGGCGGTGACCCGTACGGGGGCAATCCGTACGGCGACCAGTACGGCGCCGCCGACCCGCTGGCCGGCATGCCGCCACTGGCCGGCCGGGGCCGCCGGCTGGTCGCCCGCATCATCGACTGGATCATCGTCTGCGTGCCGGTCGGCCTGATCATGAGCGCGATCGTCGGCGGCTTCGACTACTGGACGACCGACGGCACCGAAACCGGACGCCAGGCGTCCGTCTCGCTGGTGACGATGCTGGTCTACCTCGTCTACGAGGGCCTGATGCTCACCAGCCGCGGCCAGACCGTCGGCAAGATGGCGATGAAGATCCGGGTGGGGATGCTGGAGGACGGCGCGGTACCGGCCGGGCAGGCGGGGTGGGTCCGGGCGGCGGTCTACACGCTGCCGGAGATCGTGCCGTGCTGCGGCTTCATCTTCTGGCTCGTCAACGTCCTGTGGTGCACGTGGGACCGGCCGTACCAGCAGTGCCTGCACGACAAGACGGCGAAGACGGTGGTGGTCTCCACGGCCTGACACCGGACGCCGGTACCGGGCGCGGACATCGGACACCCGCGTCGGACACCGGCAACGGGCACCGGCGGACGCCGAGGGCGCCTGCCCCCTACAACCAACCGCGCGCCCCGGCTCCTCCCGGCTTCTTCCGTCCCCTCCTGGCGGCTCCGGCGCGTCAACCGGCGGTCGGCGCACCCCTCTTCCGAGCGGTGCCCGGCCGCCTACGCGCGTCCACCAGCCACGGACGGGTGACTAACGGGAGTGCTCGCTGACGCGGGTCTCCGAGGAGACACCCGCGTGGGTGCGCTGGCGCGGCAGGCGCGGGGCCGCCGGGCCGGTGGCGGCGGACACCCGCGCGCCCGGGCGCCGGGCCGTACGGCGGCGCGCCACATGAGAAACCCCCGGCAGTGGCGCCGTGAGGGCGACCAGCAGGCCGAGGGCGAGGGCTGCGATGGCGATGACCGCGATCCCGACCCCGGTCCGCGTCTGCGAGAGCAGTAACAGCGCGAGGGTCGAGAAGACGACGGTGGCCGATCCGTAGGCGAGCTGTGCGGCAGTCGGACGAGGCATGGCGGATCCGTCCTCAAGAGGTCGGCAGGGGTGTGGTCGACAGGGGCGCGCCGTCAAACGACTCTACGGTCCTTACTGCCCGAGCGGAACTGGCGGTAAGCGTGACCTAACCCACGGTTCCGAGGCATAGGGGGCGCACGGATTCATCCCTGGTTTGAACGGACCTGTCCGGCGCGGCGTTCGGGGTGCGCGGCGTACGGCGCGGGGTGGCCGCCGGGGTGGTGTGGGGACGTACGCGAACCACGCTCCGTACTGGCCCGAAGCTGTCCGATACCCGCATTCTGAGGACCGAAAACCGTACTTCCCTGTCGTGCCCAAGTCAAGATCTGTCTTTTCCCTCCCCCTTCCGGTCAAATGCTGGCATCCAGTGACCGAATTCAAGGGGAGGAATGCGCCAAGTGAGAGCCAAGAGACGGGCGTTCAGACCGGCCGCCCTGGCCACGGCCGCCGCCGCGATCGGGGCGGCCGCCCTGTCTTCCGGCGCGCCGGCGCAGGCCGACGACGGCCGGCCACCGCTCGCCGTCCAGCGGCAGGACCCGGGCGCGCCCGCCAAGCAGGCCGTCGACCACGACCTCAAGGGCCCGTTCAGCGACCAGCAGGCGGCGCAGCGCAAGGAAGCGCTCCAGCAGGTCATCTCCGGCGACGCCACGCCCGCCCGGCACGGCGCCTCCCAGGTCGTCAAGCTCGGCCGGGGCAAATACGTCGAACTCGCCCGGGAGAAGACCGACAAGATCTTCACCATCCTGGTCGAGTTCGGCGACAAGGTCGACGACACCACCATGTACGACCCGGACGGCGACGGCCCCAAGCCCCCGGTCAAGAAGTACGGCGGCAAGCCGGGCCCCGCGCACAACACCATCGCGCAGCCCGACCGCCGCAAGGACAACTCCACCGCCTGGCAGAAGGACTACAACCGCCAGCACTTCCAGGACCTCTACTTCTCCCACGACAAGAAGAAGGAGTCCCTGGCCAAGTACTACGAGAAGCAGTCCTCGGGCCGCTACTCCGTCGACGGTGAGGTCTCCGACTGGGTCAAGGTCGACTGGAACGAGGCCCGTTACGGCTCCAACTTCTGCGGCTCCACCAACTGCGCCAGCGCCTGGGACCTGATCCGCGACGGCGTCAACCGCTGGGCCGAGGACCAGAAGGCCAAGGGCCGCACCGACGCCCAGATCAAGGCCGACCTCGCCAAGTACGACCAGTGGGACCGCTACGACCACGACGGCGACGGCAACTTCAACGAGCCCGACGGCTACATCGACCACTTCCAGATCGTGCACGCCGGCGAGGACGAGTCCGCGGGCGGCGGCGCGCAGGGCACCGACGCGATCTGGGCGCACCGCTGGTACGCGTACGGCAGCGACTCCGGCCGCACCGGCCCGTCCGGCAACAAGGCCGGCGGCACCCAGATAGGCAGCACCGGCATCTGGGTCGGTGACTACACCATGCAGCCCGAGAACGGCGGCCTCGGCGTCTTCGCCCACGAGTACGGCCACGACCTGGGGCTGCCCGACGAGTACGACACCACCGGCACCGGCGAATCCTCCGTCGACAACTGGTCCCTGATGTCCGGCGGTTCCTGGCTCGGCACCGGCAAGGACTCCATAGGCGACCTCCCCGGCGACATGAGCGCCTGGGACAAGCTCCAGCTGGGCTGGCTGAACTACGCCAAGGCCAAGGCGGCCACCAAGTCCACCCACAAGCTGGGCGTGGCCGAGTACAACACCAAGGACAAGCAGGCCCTGGTCGTCGAACTGCCCGCCAAGACGGTCCGTACCGACGTCGTCAAGCCCGCCGAAGGCACCCAGCAGTGGTGGAGCGGCATGGGCAACGACCTGAAGAACACCCTGTCCCGCTCCGTGGACCTCACCGGCACGAAGAAGGCCGCCCTGACCCTCAAGGGCTGGTGGGACATCGAGCAGAACTACGACTTCGCCTACGCCGAGGTCTCCACGGACGGCGGCGCCACCTACACGCCGCTGGAAGGCACCGCCGACGGCAAGCCGATCACCCGTGACGGCAGCGACAAGCCCGCCCTGACCGGCACTTCGGGCGCCTACAAGGACCTGGTCTTCCCGCTCGACGCGTACGCCGGCAAGAAGATCGACCTGCGCTTCCGCTACCAGACGGACGGCGGCGCCGCCCAGAAGGGCTTCGCTGCGGACGCGATCTCGGTGACCGCCGACGGCACGGCGCTGTTCACGGATGGCGCCGAGGCCGGTGACAACGGCTGGACCGCCAAGGGCTTCTCGCGCATCGGCGCGTCCTTCACCAAGGACTACCCGCGCTACTACATCGCGGAGAACCGCCAGTACGTCTCGTACGACAAGACCCTCAAGACCGGTCCGTACAACTTCGGCTGGGCCTCCACGCGTCCCCAGTGGGTCGAGCACTTCCCGTACCAGAACGGCGTCCTGATCTGGCTGTGGGACACCTCGCAGCCCGACAACAACGTCGGCCAGCACCCCGGCTACGGCCAGATCCTCCCGGTCGACGCCCACCCGAAGGCCGAGAAGTGGTCGGACGGCAAGCTGATGCGCAACCGCTTCCAGTCCTACGACTCGACCTTCACCCGGCACCGTACGGATGCGCTGACGCTCCACAAGGACGGCAAGGTCACCAAGATCAAGTCGAAGCCCGGTGTGACCGTCTTCGACGACCGCAAGGGCGACTACTACGACGAGTCGAACCCGACCGGTGGCGTGATCGTTGCTGACACCAACACCCGTATCAAGATCCTCAACGAGGCGTGGAACGGTTCGACGGTGACGCTCCAGGTGGGCCCCTCCACCAAGTAAGCAGCAAAACCGCAGGTCACAGCCTCATCGGCCGTCGCCCCCTAGCGGGCGGCGGCCGATCGCGTTTAACTGCATCCTGCGAGTTCTTGTTGACGCCGAGTCTCACGGGGGAAACCGTGCCCACATCCGGAGGAGGGTTCATCAGGCTTCCCGGCGGAAGCGTGGTGGTGGCCCTGGCACTGCCCAGACCGGGCGACAACGGACACCGCGTCCGGGTCCTCGTCCACGCGGTGAACCGGCAGCGGGCCCTGACGCGGCTGCGCAACCTGGGCCTGCGGGCGGTGTACCTCCGCGGCAACACGCAGCCGCCGACGCCGGACGAGGTCACGGCGGTGCTGCACCACCCCGACGGCCTGGTCTGGCGCGAGACGCCGGAGGACGACACGGAGTCGTGGCACCCGATACGGTCGTTGCTCCGCTCGGGGTGCCGTTGTCACGGTGGGTGACCGTGGCCCTGGTCTCGCGCTTCGCGCGAGGTTTGCGCTGTCGCGCGGCTCGCATTGGTTTCGTTTGGGGCGGGGGCGCGCAGGGGGCCAACTCCTCGGCACCGTGTACGTCACCCGGGGCGTGAAGTGAACCAAGGCTCCCGGCTGACCTGCGGGGATGGCCCCCTACACGCCCCCTCAGGCCGTTTGGCGAGGCCGGGACAGCAGGGGGGAGGGGGTCGATCACCCTGGCGTGCCCCCACCACATGGTGAGGCTCACGCCGGGGCAGGGGCGTCACTCCGCGTCACATGAGCGTCATAAGGCGGCCCGGGTGCCTGCCCGCCTGCCTCGCGCTGCGCGCGAGGGGCGGGATTGTTGCCCCGATGGCGGGATACCCGCAAACGGCGCGGGCTCGGGGACATACAGGGGTCTCCCCGCAGGTCAGCCGGGAGCCCGGGTTCACTTCACGCCCCGGGCGACGTACACGGTGCCGAGGAGTGACCCCTGTGTGGCCCCGAGCCCCCCACCACCGGACCCATCGCGCACAACGCGCACCCCCACCAGCCCTCCCACACCAGGCCCGGCCAGCGCCACACAAGCCCGTCCGGCGATTGAGGACAACAGGGCCTCAAGCCGCAAAAACCACCGGCTCCCCCGTAAGCTCAACCCCCGCCGCCCGCATCCGCCCCAGCGCCCGCTCCGTAGTCCCCGCCGCCACCCCCGCCGTCAGGTCGAGGAGTACACGGACCCGGAAGCCCTCGCTCACCGCATCCAACGCCGTGGCCCGCACGCAGTGATCCGTGGCCAGCCCGACCACGTCCACCTCGCTCACCCCGTGATCCCGCAGCCACTGCGCCAGGGGGCGCCCGTTCTCGTCCACGCCCTCGAAGCCGCTGTAAGCGGCAGCGTGCGAGCCCTTGGAGAAGACCGCGTCGACCGCCCCGGACGCGAGCGCCGGCGCGAAGTTCGGGTGGAAGCCGCTGCCCTCCGTGCCGGCGACACAGTGGGGAGGCCAGGACGTCTCGTAGTCCGGGCGGACCGAGAAGTGGTCACCGGGATCGATGTGGTGATCACGGGTCGCCACGATGTGCCGGTAGCCGCTGCCCGCGGCCTCACCCACCAGATCGGTGATCGCGGCAGCCACATCCGCACCTCCCGCCACGGCAAGGCTGCCGCCCTCGCAGAAATCGTTCTGCACGTCTACGACGATCAATGCCCGGTGCATGGTGCGAGCCTTCCGGCTGGGGAGCGGTGAAGTGGGCGCGGAGCGATGTGACCGAGGGTAGCCACAAGCCCCGCCGAGCGGGAGTGCGCACTGGGGGCCCGGGGGCGCACCCCTCAGGCCTGCTCCGTCGGCAGCACCGCCTCCCCCCGCGACAGCTGCATCGCCGACATCGGCAGCCCCGCCCGCGCCGCGATGTGCCGCTCCCGCGCCGCGTCCAGCGGCTCCCGCGCGACCACGTCCCCGCCGCGCACCAGCGGCACCGGCAGCAGGCGGTCGGCCAGCTCCGGCGGTACCGGCCCGGTGCCGACGACCTCGGCCTCGGCGACGCCGTGCTCGTCCAGCCGCCGCGCCGACCACTTGCGGCCGCCGAGCGACGCCTTGCCGCCCATGGACTTCTTGGCCACCGGCCGCAGCGGCGCGTCCGGCGCGTCGCTGTCGGCGCGGGCGACCAGCTTGTAGACCATCGAGGCGGTCGGGTGCCCGCTGCCCGTCACCAGCTGCGTGCCGACGCCGTACGCGTCCACCGGCGCCGCCGCGAGCGAGGCGATGGCGTACTCGTCCAGGTCGCTGGTGACGACGATGCGCGTGTCGCGGGCGCCCAGCTCGTCCAGCTGCTGCCGGACGCGGTGGGCGAGCAGCAGCAGGTCGCCGGAGTCGATGCGTACGGCGCCGAGGCCGGGCCCGGCCACCTCGACGGCCGTACGGACCGCCTCGGTGACGTCGAAGGTGTCCACGAGCAGCGTCGTGCCGCTGCCCAGCGAGTCGACCTGCGCCTGGAACGCGTCCCGCTCGCTGTCGTGCAGCAGGGTGAAGGAGTGGGCGCTGGTGCCGACGGTGGGGATGTTGTAGCGGAAGCCGGCCGCCAGGTCGGACGTGGAGTGGAAGCCGCCCACGTAGGCCGAACGGGCGGCGGCGACCGCCGCGAGCTCGTGGGTGCGGCGGGCGCCCATCTCGATGAGCGGCCGGTCGCCGGCCGCGACGGCCATCCGGGACGCGGCGGCGGCCACCGCGGAGTCGTGGTTGAGGATGGAGAGGATCACCGTCTCCAGGAGGACGGCCTCGGCGAAGGTGCCTTCCACGCGCATGATCGGCGAGCCGGGGAAGTAGACCTCGCCCTCCGGGTAGCCCCAGATGTCACCGCGGAAGCGGTAGTCCGCCAGCCAGTCGAGCGTGCGTTCGTCGAGGATGCCGCGCTCCCGCAGGAAGCCGAGAATCGTTTCGTCGAAGCGGAAGTTCTCCACCGCGTCCAGGACCCGGCCGGTTCCGGCGACGACGCCGTAGCGGCGGCCTTCGGGCAGGCGCCGGGTGAAGACCTCGAAGACCGAGCGGCGGTCGGCGGTCCCGGACCGCAGCGCGGCCTGCAGCATGGTGAGTTCGTACTGGTCGGTGAAGAGCGCAGTCGACGGCACGGCCACCGGCAGCCCCAGGTCTGCTGTGTTCATGGTGAGGATGCTACCTCTCATACTCGTCACTCTGACGATTTCCCCGGGCCGTTTGTGCGATGGCCCATCGCGGGTGGCAGCATGGACACCGTGAGCGCCGACCCGTCTGCCACCCTCGCCCTTCGACCGCCGCGCTGCGCGCTCGGCGCCCCCGTGGAGATCGAACGGCCCGAGTCCAGTGAGGCACCCTCCGAGGTGCCCGACCCGGACGTGCCCTGGGTCACTCTGGTGCACAACGACCCCGTCAATCTCATGAGCTATGTCGCGTACGTCTTCGAGGCGTACTTCGGCTACTCGAAGGGCAAGGCCCGCCAGCTCATGCTCGACGTTCACCACAAGGGACGGGCGGTCGTCTCCAGCGGCAGCCGCGAGGAAATGGAGCGTGACGTGCAAGCGATGCACGGGTACGGCCTGTGGGCGACCCTCACGCAGGACCGCTGATGGCCGGCCACTTCGAGCCCTTGCCCGGCGGCGGCGCGGCCGCCCCCCTCGACGAGGTCGAGATCTCCATCCTGCGCAGCCTCGCCGTCCAGCTCATGGAGCTGATCGGTCCGGGCGAGGAGCCGGCCGAGGGCGACGACCCGCTCGCCGCGCTGTTCACGGAGGGCCCCAGCGAGCCCCCCTCCGACCCGGCGCTGGCCCGGCTCTTCCCGAACGCGTACGGCGGTCCGGACGAGGTGCCGGACGACGCCACGCACGCCGCGGCGGCCGAGTTCCGCCGCTACACGGAGAACGATCTGCGCGCCCGTAAGCGCGAGGACGCGCTCGCGGTCGTACGGGCCCTGGACGCGCTCGGTCCGGTGGGCGCGGCGGGCGGTACGGGAGCTACGGGAGCTACGGGAGCTACCGGCGGTCCGGGCGGGGAGGCTGCCGTGGACGGCGCCGTGCTGCGCCTGAAGCCGGACGAGTCGCGGCAGTGGCTGGGGGCCCTGAACGACCTCCGGCTGGCCATCGGCACCCGCCTTGAGGTCACCGACGAGGACGAGAGCGGCGAACTGCTGCGGCTGCCGGACAGTGACCCGCGCAAGCCGATGGTGATGGCCTACCTGTGGCTGGGCGGCCTCCAGGAGAGCCTGATCGAGACGCTGACGGCCTGAGCGGCCTGTGGACGGCCCGAGCCGGGACACGGACGGCCCGAGCCGGGACACGGGAGGCCCGGGCCTACCGGGCCGCCGTCCGGCCCGGGTGCCGCCTCGCCGATCGCACCCCGCTCAACGGACGCTCAAATCCGGATAACGATCGCGTCACCGACCCTGACTACCCAGCAGGCCATTCCAGCATTTATCCTACTTTTCTTGTGCTCGGCTCCAAGACATCACTGGTAGATGCCCAAGGGGCCGTGATACATGTTCACGAACCTGCCGCGAGTGACGCCACCCCTGTCACTCCGGGAGCGCTTGGCCGGCCGACCGTCGGCGTGCAGGAACTCCATCCGGGGGGATCGGAACCCGATCCGGACAGACCGGGTCGGAATGGAGAAGGGCGCACCACACATGACCTCTGTGCAGGTCGAAAAGAAAGCCGGCGGCAGCGACGCCGCGGGATCTGCCTCGGAAGAGGGTTACCAGCGGGGGCTGGGAAACCGGCAGATCCAGATGATCGCCATCGGTGGCGCCATCGGAACCGGTCTGTTCCTCGGAGCGGGCAAGGCGATCTCGAAAGCAGGACCCAGCATCATCCTGGCCTACGCCATCGTGGGCCTGGTCATCTTCTGCATCATGCGCGCCCTGGGCGAGCTGCTCATGTATCGCCCGGTGTCGGGCTCCTTCTCGGAGTACGCCCGCGAATTCCTCGGCCCGTTCATGGGATTCGTGACGGGCTGGACGTACTGGCTGTTCTGGGTGGTCACCGGCATCACCGAAGTAACTGCAGCAGCCACCTATGTGCAGTACTGGAACAAGGGAATACCCCAGTGGGCGTCCGCCCTAGTGTTCACGGTCGCCCTGTTCGGCATCAATCTGATCTCCGTGAAGCTCTTCGGTGAGCTGGAGTTCTGGTTCTCGATGGTCAAGGTCACCGCGATCATCGGCATGATCCTCATCGGCCTCGGCGTGATCATTCTCGGTTTCTCCGACGCCGGCGACACCGCCTCGTTCAGCCTGCTGTGGTCGGACGGCGGATTCTTCCCGAAGGGCATCGGCGGCACGCTGATGACCTTGCAGATCGTGATGTTCGCCTTCCTGGCGGTCGAACTCGTCGGCGTCACGGCGGGCGAGGCCACCGACCCGAAGAAGGTCCTGCCCAAGGCGATCAACACGGTGCCGTGGCGGATCGGCCTCTTCTACATCGGCGCGCTGATCATCATCCTGTCCGTCGTCAGCTGGACGGTCTTCGAGCCGGGCGTGAGCCCCTTCGTCGCCGCCTTCCAGCAGATCGGTCTGTACGGCGGCGCGGCCATCGTCAACTTCGTGGTGCTGACCGCGGCGCTGTCCTCGGCCAACTCCGGCATGTACTCCACCGGCCGGATGCTGCGCGACCTCGCGCTCAACGGCCAGGGCCCCAAGCTGTTCACCCGCCTCAGCAAGAACGGCCTGCCGACCTGGGGCACCGGCGTCTCCGTCGCGATGATGCTGTTCGGCGTGTGGATCAACTACCAGTGGCCGGGCAAGGCCTTCGACCTGGTCGTCTCCTTCGCGACGATCTCCGGTATGTGGGCCTGGATCATGATCCTGCTCTCCCAGCTGCGGTACCGGGCCAAGGCCAACCGCGGCGAGCTGCCGCAGTCCGAGTTCAAGGCGCCCGGCGCCCCGTACACCTCGATCTTCGCGCTGGCCTTCATCGGCATGGTCATCGTGATGATGGGCGTGGACCCGGACGCCCGCGTCTCCCTGTACGCGGCGCCGTTCTGGGCGCTGGTCCTGGGCGTCAGCTACCTGGTGCTCAAGGCGCGCAACCCGGAGTCGTTCGCCAGGCCGGCCGCTACCGCTGTGGGGGCGGATGCGGCCGCGAAGGACGTCAAGATGGACGTCGAGAAGGGCTGAGGGCGGCCCGCTCCGGGCGGGCCGCGGGACAGTCGTCCAGCATGCGGGCCGGTTCGTACCAACCTTCGGTACGGACCGGCCCGCCTGCTTATTCTGGGGCCCATGCTGACCCTTACCAAGGCCCTGTACGACCAGATCGTGGACCACGCCCGCCAGGACCACCCCGACGAGGCCTGCGGCATGGTCGCGGGTCCGGCCGGCAGCGGCCGCCCCGAGCGGTTCATCCCGATGCTCAACGCCGCCCGCTCGCCCACCTTCTACGAGTTCGACTCCCAGGACCTGCTCAAGCTCTACCGCGAGCTGGACGACCGGGACGAGGAACCCGTGATCATCTACCACTCGCACACCGCGACCGAGGCCTACCCGTCCCGTACGGACATCTCGTACGCGAACGAGCCCGGCGCGCACTACGTCCTGGTCTCCACCGCCGACACCGACGACGCCGGCCCGTTCCAGTTCCGCTCGTTCCGCATCGTGGACGGCCAGGTCACGGAGGAAGACGTCGAGGTCGTCGACGCGTACTGAGCGCCGGGGCACGGACGCGTACCGGCCGGCGACGCCGCCTGCGCGTACCCGCCACCGCGGCGGCGGACGCCGCCCGCGCACCTGACACACTGTGCCGCATCACCTCGGGCGGCAGGACCCAGGAACCCGGTGCGAATCCGGGACGGTCCCGCCACTGTGACCAGGCCACACGGCCTGGAAGCCAGGAACTGACCTGCCGCCCTCACACCGACCAGGGGACGCGGATCCCCCGGAGGAGGCACGGCCATGTCCAGATCCAGGTCCCGCGGCGCGCTGCGCGCGCTCGTATCGGCGGCGCTGCTGCTGCCGCTCGCCGCCTGCGGCACCGGCGGCGACGGCGAAGGAAAGGCGTCCGGCGGGGCCACGGCGAAGACGGCCGGCTTCCCGTACACCGTCGAGAACTGCGGCGTACGCACCACCTTCAAGGCCCCGCCCGAGCGCGTGGTCACCATGAACCAGCACGCCACCGAGATCATGCTCGCCCTCGGCCTCAAGGACCGGCTGGCCGGCACCGCCTACCTCGACGACAAGGTGCTGCCGCAGTACGAGAAGGACTACAAGAGCGTCAAGGTGCTCGCCAAGGAGTACCCCTCCTACGAGACGCTGCTCGGCGCCAACCCCGACTTCGTCTACGGCGGTTACGCCAGCGCCTTCGACAAGGGCGAGGGACGGGAACGGTCCGCACTGGAGAAGTCCGGCATCCGCACCCGCCTGAACATCGAGTACTGCACGCCCGGCAAGACCGGTGTGCAGCAGCTCGGCCAGGAACTCCGCGAGGTCGGCGCCACCTTCGGCGTACGTGACCGCGCCGAGGCCCTGGTCAAGAAGGCCGAGGCCACGATCGACGCCACCGAGGACAAGCTGAAGGGCACCGCACCGGCCTCCGTCTTCGTCTACGACAGCGGCGACAGCGCCGTGCACACCGCGGGCGGCAAGGGCATCGGCAACGAGATCATCTCGCTGGCCGGCGGCCGCAACGTCTTCGCGGACACCGCCAAGACCTGGACGGACGTCTCCTGGGAGCAGATCGTCGAACGCAAGCCCGAGATCATCGTGATCTACGACTACGGCGGCACCCCCGTCGAGGCGAAGAAGAAGCGGCTGCTCGACGACCCGGCGCTCCAGGACGTACCGGCCGTCAAGAACAAGCGCTTCGCGGTCCTGCCGCTGTCCAGCGCGGTGCTCGGCGTACGCGTACCGGACGCCGTCCGGTCGCTGGCCGGACAGCTGCACCCGGACGCCTTCAAGCAGCCCCGGTGAGCTGCGAGACCGCGGCCGCACCGCGCCGGCTGCGCTACCCCCTCGTGCTGTCCGTCCTCCTCGCCGCCCTGCTCGCGGCGGGCCTGGCCGGCCTCGTCCTCGGCTCCGTCCGCATCCCGCCCGCCGACGTGCTGCGCATCCTCACCGGGGACGCGCCGGCCGGACCGTTCCCCACCATCGTGCTCGACGTACGGCTGCCGCGCGTCCTGCTCGGCGCCGTCGTCGGCGCCGGGCTCGCCGTCATCGGCACCGTCCTGCAAGCGCTGGTGCGCAATCCGCTCGCCGACCCGTTCCTGCTCGGCGTCTCCTCGGGTGCCTCGACGGGCGCCGTCATGGTCGTCGTGCTCGGCGTCGGCGGCGGCATGGCGAGCACCGTCTCGATGCCGCTGGCCGCCTTCGCCGGGTCGCTGGGCGCCCTGGTCGCCGTGTACGCGCTGGCCCGGCGCGGCGGCACCATGACCACCGGGCGGCTCGTGCTGGCCGGCGTCGCGGTCCAGTACATCCTCTCCGCGCTCACCAGCCTCGTCCTGGTCACCTCGGCCAAGGCCGAACACCTGCGGTCCCTCATGTTCTGGACCCTCGGTGGCCTCGGTCAGGCCCGCTGGGACACCCTGTGGCTGCCCGCCGCCGTCCTGCTCGCCGGCCTCGCGCTGCTGCTCACCCTCGCCCGGCCGCTCGACCTGCTGCTGGTGGGGGAGGAGGGCGCCACCGTCCTCGGCCTGGACACCGGCCGCTTCCGCGCCGCCGTCTTCGTCCTCGCGTCGCTGGTCACCGGCGTCCTGGTGGCGGCCAGCGGCTCGATCGGCTTCGTCGGCCTGATGGTGCCGCACGCCGTCCGGATGCTCGTCGGCGCCTCGCACCGGGCCCTGCTGCCGGTGGTCGCGCTGGCGGGCGCGGTCTTCGTCGTCCTCGCCGATCTGCTCGCCCGTACGGTCGCCGGCTCCCAGGAGATCCCCGTCGGGGTGGTCACCGCGCTGGCCGGCGGCCCGTTCTTCCTGTGGCTGCTGCGCCGCACCACCCGTACGGAAGGGATCACCGGATGAGCGGCCTGAGCACGGGCCCCGGCGAGGGCCCCGGCACGGACCCCGCCCCCGCCGAGCTGCGGACCGAGGGCCTGTCGTACGGCGTCGACGGCCGCCACCTCGTCGACGGCGCCGATCTGTACGTCGCGCCCGGCGAGACGGTGGGCCTGGTCGGGCCCAACGGCAGCGGCAAGACCACCTTGCTGCGCTGCGTCTACGGCACCCTGGCGCCCACCCACGGCCGCATCACGCTGGACGGCCGCGACCTGGCCGGATTCTCGGCCAAGGAGCGGGCCCGGCGGATCGCCACCGTGCCCCAGGACGGCACCGGTACGTTCGAACTGACCGTGCGCGAGATCGTCGCCATGGGCCGCTCCCCGCACAAACGGTTCTGGCAGACCGATACGGCGGACGACGCCGCCCGCACCGACCAGGCGCTGGAACGGGTGGGCGTCGCCGCGCTGCACCACCGTTCCTTCGCCGCGCTGTCCGGCGGTGAGCGGCAGCGCGTTCTGGTCGCGCGCGCCCTGGTGCAACAGCCGTCGTTGCTCGTCCTCGACGAGCCGACCAACCACCTCGACATCCGCTACCAGCTCGACATCCTCTCCCTGGTCACCGCCCTCGGCACCAGCACCCTGCTCGCCCTGCACGACCTCAACCTCGCCGCGTACTACTGCGACCGCCTGTACGTGCTGCGCGAGGGCCGCGTCGTCGCCCACGGCACACCGCGCGAACTCCTCACCCCCGGCCTGCTGGCCGACGTGTACGGCGTCGCCGCCGAGGTCAGCACACATCCGGTGACGGGGGCGCCGACGGTGGTGTACCTGCCGCCGGGTGCTGCGGGTGCTACGGGTGCCGTGGGTGCTACGGGTGCCGTGGGTGCCACGGGCAGCGCGGGCGGCGTGGGCGCCACGGACAGCGCGGGCGCCACGGATGCCACGGATGCCACGGATGCCACGGACGGCGCGGCCGCCCGGAGCGCGACGGCGGCGGAGCGCCGGTGAACACGTACGAGGAAGCCGCCGCCGGCAGTCCCGCCGGGCCGCTCGCCGCGCTCGCCGCGCACGGCCCCCGCTACCGCCTCGGCCTCGGCGCCCCGCCGGACGGCGAGCCCGGCTGGCTCGCCGCCGACCGGCTGCTCGACCCGCACGGCTCGGAACTGTCCCACCTGCTGGACACCGAGTACCAGGGCAGCGGCCACCGCACCGCCCACGCCGCCGCCCTCACCCTCATCGCGGTCTACGCGGGCCGGGTCACCGCGGCGGCCGTCCTGCACTGGGCACTGACCGGCCGCGTCCTGGACGTACGGCCGGAGAACGTGCTCCTGCGGCCGGACCCCGGCCACGGCATCGCGGGGGTGCGGCTGCGGACGTTCCGGACCCTGGACGTGGCGCCGGACGGCGGCGCCGAAACGCTTCAGCAGGTCGTCCTCGCCCGCCACCTGCTCCCGCTGGCCGACGCCCTGCGGGAACGCACCCGTGCCGGGCTGCGGCAGCTGCGCGGGGGAGTGGCGCACGGCTGCGCGACCGCCCTCGGCGCCTCCCGCGCCGATCCGGCGCTGCTGGCCCGCCGCTGGGCCGCCTTCCTGGACGGCGCGCCCGGCGGCCTCGCCGCGCTGGGTGATGTGGTCACCGTCACGCGCCGGGACGGCTCCCCGCGCCTGGTCCACCTCCGCCGGACCTGCTGCCTCTTCTACACGAGCGCCGAAGCCGTGCGCTGCGCCAGCTGCTGCCTGACCAGCAGGGACGAGCGGATCGCGGCGTACGAGGCGCGCCCCTGACCCGTACCGCCACCGACCGCGTCCCACCTGGTGTGCACCGGGCGTCCGCATCGCAAGACGAGGTTCCAGTCCCCGGACCGGGAATCGATACGATGACCGCATGGTTTCTGACGACGTGAGCGAGAAGACGCCGGGCATGTTGCTTGTGGCGCGGCTGCACGTCGACCTGTGCCGCCTTGCCAGCGCCATCTGTCCGATCAGCGCTGCCGCCTGACGCCGCCGGTACACCGGCCGCGCGGCGGTCCCGGCGCGCACCCTGCCGTGCGCGCCCGGCAACGCGCCCATCCGCCCAGCGCCTCCGCGGCGCACGCCCCGAGCCTGCGCCGCCCGCACGCCCGCCCGCACGTCACTGCCTTCACACAGGAGCTCTCATGGCCATCGAGGTCCGTATTCCGACCATCCTCCGCACCTACACCGACGGCCAGAAGGCCGTCGAAGGCAACGGGGACACCCTCGCCGACCTCTTCGCCGACCTGGAGAGCCGCCACTCCGGCATCCGCGAGCGCCTCGTCGACGGCGAGCAGCTGCGCCGCTTCGTGAACGTCTACCTCAACGACGAGGACGTGCGCTTCCTGGAGGGCATCTCCACCAAGCTCAGTGACGGCGACAGCGTCACCATCCTGCCCGCCGTGGCCGGCGGCTCGGGCATGTCCGGCGGCCCCCGGGGCCGGCGCTGATGCGGTACGACTCCCCGCTGGCGGCGGTCGGCAACACCCCGCTGGTCCGCCTGCCGCGGCTGTCGCCCGCCGCGGACGTCCGCATCTGGGCCAAGCTGGAGGACCGCAACCCGACCGGCTCGGTCAAGGACCGCCCCGCGCTCCACATGATCGAGCAGGCGGAGAAGGACGGCCGGCTCACCCCCGGCTGCACGATCCTGGAGCCCACCTCGGGCAACACCGGCATCTCGCTGGCGATGGCGGCCAAGCTCAAGGGCTACCGCATCGTCTGCGTCATGCCGGAGAACACCTCCTCCGAGCGGCGCGAACTCCTCGCCATGTGGGGCGCCGAGATCATCTCCTCGCCCGCGGCGGGCGGCTCCAACACGGCCGTACGGGTCGCCAAGGACCTGTCCGCCGAGCACCCCGACTGGGTGATGCTCTACCAGTACGGCAACCCCGACAACGCCGGCGCGCACTACGCCACCACCGGCCCGGAGATCCTCGCCGACCTGCCCTCCATCACCCACTTCGTGGCGGGCCTGGGCACCACCGGCACGCTCATGGGCGTCGGCCGCTACCTGCGCGAGCACGTCCCCGGCGTACAGATCGTCGCCGCCGAGCCGCGCTACGACGACGTGGTCTACGGGCTGCGCAACCTCGACGAGGGCTTCGTGCCCGAGCTGTACGACGAGTCGGTGCTCACCACCCGCTTCTCCGTCGGCTCCGAGGACGCCGTCCGCCGCACCCGCGAACTCCTCGCCGAGGAAGGCATCTTCGCGGGCGTCTCGACGGGCGCCGCCCTGCACGCGGCGATCGGCGTGGCCAAGAAGGCGGTCAAGGCCGGGCAGACCGCCGACATCGCCTTCGTCGTCGCCGACGGCGGCTGGAAGTACCTCTCCACGGGGGTCTACACCGCCGAGACCACCGAGGCCGCGATCGAAACGCTGCACGGCCAGCTCTGGGCATGAGGGGCGCGGGGGCCGGGAGCCGGGCGGGGGCCGGGGTCCTCCCCGGCGCATCCGCCCGCGCCCTCACCGCCCGGTGAGGCGGCGGACCCGCTTCCACAGGGCCGCGTCGACCGTTCCCGCGCGGCGGCGGAAGTCCCGTAGCGGCACGTCGCGCAGCTCGTCGGTCTCCAGGAAGCTCGCCCGGCCCTGACCGTCACCGACCGTGCCGGGCGGCAGCGGCAGGACACCCGGGCGGTCCGGGTGGTACCGGCTCGTGATCTTCGCGACCTGCGCCGTACCGCCGCGTACCGACAGCACCAGGCACGGGCGGTCCTTCCCGCCCGGCCCGTCCTCGTACGGCACCAGCGCCCACCAGATCTCCCGCGCCCGCGGCGTGCGGGCGCCCGGTTCCGTGACCCGGGGAGGATGCCCGCCGGGGCGCGTACGGCCGCGCGCCCGCGCTCTTGGCCTGAAACGCGCGCTCTGCCGCCGCCGCGCGCCCCGCGCCCGTGCCCGCCCGTCGACGAGCGCCGCCACCAGCGCCAGCGCGGCCACCACGGCCAGCGCCGGCCACCACCGTGAGAGGTCCACGGCCCGCTCCCTCCAAGATCCCGGCCCGGCCCCGACCGTACCGGCCCGAGCGACCGGACGGCACGGCCGTACGGGGCCGGACCGCACGGCGGTACAGGGTCGGACGGCGCCGCCGTACGGGCGTCGTGTAGGCGTACGGCGCCGGGGAACGACAGGTAGGGAACGCCTTCCTGTACACACCCACCCGGACTGGTGATTCCGCCCACAGCTCGCCCCGCCGGAGGAGCCACCGGCCCTTTCGCGCCTTACGCTCGTGGGCACCGCAATGACCGTTCAGGACCCGGCAAGGACGCCCGCCGGGCGAGGACCGGCGAGGACCCGTGCACGCCCCCGCCGAAGCCCCGCATGGACCCGCCGCTCCGCCCCCAGCCACGGAGGTTCACGCCCGCATGAAGCTCACTGTCGTCGGTTGCTCGGGGTCGTTCCCTTCCACGGAATCGGCCTGTTCGAGCTACCTCTTGGAGGCCGACGGCTTCAGGCTGCTCATCGACATGGGCAACGGCGCCCTTGGCGAGCTGCAGCGCCACTGCGGTCTCTACGACCTCGACGCCGTACTCCTGTCCCACCTGCACGCCGACCACTGCATCGACCTGTGCGGCTATTTCGTCGTCCGCTACTACCGGCCCGACGGCGGCCGGTGCGCGCCGATGCCCGTGTACGGCCCGGCCGGCACCGAACGCCGGCTGACCGCCGCGCACGCGGACCTGCCGACCGACCAGGCCATGAGCGAGGTCTTCGACTTCCGGACCCTGACCCCCGGCACCTTCACCGTCGGCCCCTTCACCGTCCGGACGGACCTGGTCAGCCACCCCGTCGAAGCGTTCGGCTTCCGTATCGAACACGACGGCAAGTCGCTGACGTACTCCGGCGACACCGGCGTCTGCGACGCGCTGGACGGCCTCGCCGAGGGCACCGACTTCTTCCTGTGCGAGGCGTCCTTCACGCACGGCAAGGAGGACATCCCGGACCTCCACCTCAACGGCCGCGAGGCCGGCGCGCACGCCGCGCGCGCCCGCGCGGGACGGCTGGTCCTGACCCACATCCCGCCGTGGACCGACCCGGGCATCAACCTGCGCGACGCGCAGGAGGTCTTCGACGGGCCGGTCGAGGTCGCCAAGGCGGGCGCGGTGTACGAGATCTGAGACGCGGCCGGAACGGGGTCCGGGGCCCGGGGCGCCCATTCTCCGGGGGCCGGACCCGCCCCGTACACCCGGCTCGTACACGGCGGGTCCGTTCACGGCGGGTCCGTACGCAGCAGACCCCGAGCACAGCAGCCCCCGAGCACAGCAGACCCCCGTACGCACCAGGCCCCCGCGACCATGTGGTCACGGGGGCCTGGTGCGTACGGGGGCGTGCGGCCGGGGCCTACTTGCCCTCGGCCTTCTGGAGCTCGGCGAGTTCCTCGTCGGTCTCGCGGCCCGGCGTCTTCAGGTTGAACTTGGTGATCGCGAACCGGAAGATCACGTAGTACAGGGCGGCGAAGCACAGACCGACCACGGCCAGCCCCAGCGGGTTGGTCGCGATACCGAAGTTCAGTACGTAGTCGATCGCGCCGGCCGAGAAGCCGAAGCCGTCCTTCATGCCCAGCGCCCAGGTCAGCGCCATGGACACACCGGTCAGTACGGCGTGCACCGCGTACAGCACCGGGGCGATGAACATGAACGTGAACTCGATCGGCTCGGTCACGCCGGTGACGAAGGCGGTGAGCGCGAGCGAGAACATCATGCCGCCGACGACCTTGCGGCGCTCGGGGCGGGCGCAGTGCACGATCGCCAGGCAGGCGGCGGGCAGTGCGAACATCATGATCGGGAAGAAGCCGGTCATGAACTGGCCGGCGGTGGGGTCCTTCTCCAGGAAGCGCGCGATGTCGCCGTGCTTGCCGTGGAAGTCACCGGCCTGGAGCCAGGGGAAGGAGTTCAGCAGGTGGTGCATGCCGACGGCGATCAGACCGCGGTTGGCGACACCGAAGATGCCCGCGCCGACCGCGCCGGAGCCGACCAGCCACTCACCGAAGTTGTGCAGGGCGGTGCCGAGGACCGGCCAGATGTAACCGAAGACGATGCCGATCAGCAGACCCGCGAAGGACGCGAGGATCGGGACCAGGCGGCGGCCGCCGAAGAAGCCGAGCCAGTCCGGCAGCTTCTTGCGGCTGTAACGCTGGTAGAGCAGGGCGACCACGATGCCCATCACCACGCCGCCGAGCACCTTGGCGTCGGCCGGCGCGGCCTGTTCGACGATCTTCCCGTCGACCACCTTGGCGATCTTCGGGAGGCTGTCGTCACCGAAGGTCGCCAGTACCTTGCTGAAGACCAGGTAGCCGACGACGGCGGCCAGGCCGGTCGAGCCGTCCGACTTCTTGGCGAAGCCGATGGCGATACCGACGGCGAACAGCAGCGGCATGTTGTCCAGGAGCGCACCGCCACCGGCGGCCAGGAACTCCGCGATCTTGTTCAGGAACGCGGGCAGTTTCTCGTGGCCGAGCAGGTCGGACTGGCCGAGCCGGACCATGAGTGCCGCGGCGGGCAGCGTGGCGATCGGCAGCATGAGGCTGCGGCCGATGCGCTGGGCGACGGCCATGGCGCCGGCGCCGCGGCGCTTCTTGTCGGGAGCCGCCGTAGCGGTGGCCGAACTCATCGGATTCCTCCTGGTGAGGCGGGCTCTCGGAGAAAGGGGACGGCCCGCCGGCTTGGTCTACACCACTCAGTGGTTTAGACCATTCTTAGCATGTCGCCCACAGATAAAGGAATCCGTTGTTCCCCAACGTTTAGATCACATGCCGAGTGGCCTACAAGTGCCCCGGCACCAAGGGCCGGTCGGCCCGGGCCGTACTCCGGCCCGGGCCTCGCCGACGCCTCGTCGACACCTGATCGTCCCCGCCGTCGCCCCGCCCGGCCGGCGCCCCGCCCCTCTCTCCCCTTCCCCTGGCCTACTTCGTATTCTCCTTCGTCAGCTCCTCCTCCACTTCCTCCGGCTCACGGCCCGGAGTGTGCAGGTCGAACTTGGTGATCACGAAGCGGAAGAGCGCGTAATAGACGACGGCGAAACACAGACCGATCGGAATGATCAGCCACGGTTTGGTCGCCAGCCCCCAGTTGATCACGTAGTCGATCAGCCCGGCCGAGAAACTGAACCCGTCCTTGACGCCCAGCGCCCAGCTCACCGCCATCGACACACCCGTCAGCACCGCATGGATCGCGTACAGCACCGGCGCGACGAACAGGAACGAGTACTCGATCGGCTCGGTCACCCCCGTGACGAAGGACGTCAGACCGACCGACAGCATCAGACCGCCGATCTCCTTACGGCGGTGCCGCTTGGCGCAGTGCGTGATCGCCAGCGCCGCGGCCGGCAGCGCGAACATCATGATCGGGAAGAAACCCGTGATGAACTGCCCGGCCGTCGGATCCCCCGCCAGGAACCGGTTGACGTCACCGTGCACCGTCGTACCGTCCGGCTTGGTGAAATCACCGAACTGGAACCACATGAACGTATTCAGGAACTGGTGCATCCCGATCACCAGCAGCGCCCGGTTCGCCACCCCGAACACGCCCGAACCGGCCGCACCCCGATCCGTCAGCCACTCGCTGAAACTCGTCAGCGCGTCACCGACCGGCGGCCAGACCCACAGGCACAGCGCCGCGAAGGCCAGCCCCACGAACGCCATCATGATCGGCACCAGCCGGCGCCCGTTGAAGAAGCCCAGCCAGTCCACCAGCTTCACCCGGTGGTAACGCTGCCAGAACCACGCCGCCAGGAACCCCATGACGATCCCGCCGAAGACCCCCGGATTCTGGAACGCCGCCGGAGTGGCCTTCCCGCTCCCGTCGACACACACCCCGCCCCACTGCCCGGCCGTGGCGTACTCGGACCCCGCCGCGCAGTCCTGCGGGAACTGGTGCAGCACCGAGTAGTAGACGAGGAAGCCGGCCACCGCGGCCAGCGCCGTCGAACCGTCCGCCTTCTTCGCCATGCCGATCGCCACACCGACGGCGAACAGCAGGGGCAGCCCCAGTGAGGAGTCCAGCAGCGCGCCCCCCGCCCCCGCGAACACCTTCGCCACACTCTCCCAGCCCAGGCCGTCCGCGCCGAAGACGTCCGGCTGGCCCAGCCGGTTCAAGATGCCCGCAGCGGGCAGCACCGCGATGGGGAGCTGAAGGCTGCGCCCCATCTTCTGAAGTCCCTGGAACAGACCCGCCGACCGCTTCTTCGCTCCCGCCGCTGCCGCGTTCGAACTCATCCGCATCCTCCCCGCCGTCGGTCCGTGACGGACCGGCTCGGTACGTACCGCATACTGATGGTGTAGACCACTTGTGGTGCGTTTCGGGCCCCGGAAAGCGCTGCCGGGTGGTCGCCATCATTCGCCAGAGCGCGGGCACGCGCCCAGGTAACTGGGCTGAACGTGCGTTACCGTGTGAGCACCGTGCGGCACCGACCGCCGGTGGCCGAGACAAGCAGGAGTGGACATGGCCAGCAAGGCTGAGAAGATCGTCGCCGGGCTCGGCGGCCTCGACAACATCGAAGAGGTCGAGGGCTGCATCACCCGCCTGCGCACCGAGGTCGCCGACCCCTCGCTCGTCGACGAGGCCGCGCTCAAGGCCGCCGGCGCGCACGGCGTCGTGAAGATGGGCACCGCCATCCAGGTCGTCATCGGCACCGACGCGGACCCGATCGCCGCCGAGATCGAAGACATGATGTGAGCAGCTGACCGCTCACCCGCCCGGGCCCCGGCCGCCCGTCGCCCCTGACGACGGACCGGGGCTCCGGCATGCGCACGTCCCGAGACCCCGCACCGATCCGGAACCCGCCCCCCTGCCGAGCCGATAGGGTCGGGGCCATGTCTCGTATCGACGGCCGCACCCCCGACCAGCTCCGCCCCGTCACCATGGAACGCGGCTGGAGCAAGCACGCCGAAGGCTCCGTACTGATCTCCTTCGGCGACACCAAGGTCTTCTGCACCGCCTCCCTCACCGAAGGCGTCCCGCGCTGGCGCAAGGGCAGCGGCGAGGGCTGGGTCACCGCCGAGTACTCCATGCTGCCGCGCTCCACCAACACCCGCGGCGACCGCGAATCCGTCCGCGGCAAGATCGGCGGCCGTACGCACGAGATCTCCCGCCTCATCGGCCGCTCGCTGCGCGCCGTCATCGACTTCAAGGCCCTCGGCGAGAACACCGTCGTCCTGGACTGCGACGTCCTCCAGGCCGACGGCGGCACCCGCACCGCCGCCATCACCGGCGCCTACGTCGCCCTCGCCGACGCCATCGCCTGGGCCCAGGCCAAGAAGAGCATCAAGGCCGGCCGCCAGCCGCTGATCGGCACCGTCTCCGCCGTCAGCGTCGGCATCGTCGGCGGCGTACCGATGCTCGACCTCTGCTACGAGGAGGACGTGCGCGCCGAGACCGACATGAACGTCGTCTGCACCGGCGACGGCCGCTTCGTCGAGGTCCAGGGCACCGCCGAGGCCGAACCCTTCGCCCGCGAGGAGCTCAACTCCCTCCTCGACCTGGCCGTCGCCGGCTGCGCCTCCCTCGACGCAGCCCAGCGCGAGGCCCTCGCCCGCACGCTCTGACGGCCACCGCAGTCGTACGGACGCTTGACGCGCCGGCCCCGCCACCAGCGGGGCCGGCGCGCCCCTTTCCGCCCCTGGCGTCCCCCTGTGACCTTTTTCTCGTGGGATCTGCGTCTCTAGGAAAACGCCGGACGGCCGCGCACCGTGGAACCCATGTCCACTTCCGCTGTCACGGCTGCCGCAGCCGACGCCTCCGTCACCGTGTCCCGGGCCCGCACCGGCGGACCCAAGGACGGCAACAACCCGCTGGAACACGTCGCCGGCTGGGCCCTCGTCGTCGTCCTGGCCATGCTCTTCACCCAGACCGGCCTCATGTGACGCGCGGCGCGGCCGCCGCTGACGCGAGGGCAGCCGCCCCGCCCGCTGCTCCGCCCCGGCAACCAAAACCCCGCCCGGCGGCGTTTCTCCCAGTACGAGTACCCGGTTGCACCGCCCGTGCCCGGCACGCCCAGGGGAGGACCGTTCCATGGCTCTACGCCGCCGTACCGCGCTCCGCGGCCGCACCGCACTCCGCCGCGCTGCTGACCGCCGCCCCGCGGCCACCACCGCGGCCGTCCTCGCGGCGGCCGTCCTGGCCGTCCCTCTGCTTTCCGCCTGCGGAGCGGTCGAGAAGGCCGTCGGCTGCGCCAAGACCGCCACCACGTTCGCCAACGACCTGTCCTCCCTCACCCAGGACCTCGGCAACGCCGGCAACAGCCCCCAGGACGCCGAACGCGCCATCGACCGCCTCAACGACGACCTCGGCAAGATCCGCAAGACGACGGACGACCCCGGCGTACAGAAGGCCCTCAGCAACCTGAGCGACGCCCTGAGCAAGGCCGACGACGCCGTACGCGACGGCCGCACCCCCGACCTGTCCGCGCTGCGTGACGCGGCCGCCGCGCTCACCCAGAGCTGCGCGACGGGATGAGCGGACCGGCCGCCGCCCCTGGATAATCGGGCCCCATGAAACGCCTGATCCTCGCCACCCGCAACGCCGGCAAAGTCACCGAACTCCGCGCCATCCTGGCCGCCGCCGACCTCGACGTCGAACTGGTCGGCGCCGACGCGTACCCGGACGTCCCCGACGTCAAGGAAACCGGCGTCACCTTCGCCGAGAACGCCCTCCTCAAGGCCCACGCCCTCGCACAGGCCACCGGCCACCCGGCCGTCGCCGACGACTCCGGCCTGTGCGTCGACGTCCTCGGCGGCGCCCCCGGCATCTTCTCCGCCCGCTGGGCCGGCCGGCACGGCGACGACCAGGCCAACCTCGACCTGCTGCTCGCCCAGCTCTCCGACATCGCCGACCCCCACCGCACGGCCCACTTCGCCTGCGCCGCGGCCCTCGCCCTCCCCGACGGCACCGAACGCGTCGTGGAAGGCCGCCTCGAAGGCACCCTCCGCCACACCCCCACCGGCACCGGCGGCTTCGGCTACGACCCCATCCTGGCCCCCCTCGGCGACACCCGCACCTGCGCCGAACTGACCCCCGACGAGAAGAACGCCATCAGCCACCGCGGCAAGGCGTTCCGGGGGCTGGTGCCGGTGGTGCGGGAGTTGTTGGGCTGAAGCAAGCAGAAGGGCTGCCCCCCTCTGAGGGACAGCCCTTCTGACCAGTGTGGCCGGTGGGATTCGAACCCACACGAGCTAAGCTCACCCGGACCTAAACCGGCGCGCGTCTGCCTTTCCGCCACGGCCACTGGCCGCCAGCCATGGTACCGGCTGGCGGCTTCAGTGGGATACGGACGGATCAACGGGCTCTGCGACGCGGGTCGCCTCCCCTGCACCAGGTGCTGGTCGCCGCATGACAGTTGGGGCACAGCAGGCGGAGGTTCTCGGGCCGGTTGTCGCTCCAGTCACCGTTGATGTGGTCGATCTCCAGCGTCATCGGCCGACCGTGCCACGCCGGGCCGGTTCCGCACTCCGCGCACTGGTCGGCGAGGCCGGTCTCCAGCAATGCCCGTCGCAGTTGCGATGTGCCGGTGCGGCGCCCGGTGTCCTGCTTCTTGAGTATTTCGTGAGCTGGTTTCCTGTTGTGCATCACCTTTCCCCGTTGGTGGGCCTGGCCCAGAAAGTGGCTGGTATCGATGCCGTACTCGGCGGTCCACCGCCGGAACTGCTTGCGCGTGCAGCAGTTCGAAGTCCGGTTCACATGCCGTAGAGCCGCTGCCACGGAACAGGAGGAGGTGACGGCTTCCTGGAGTGCCGCTTTCGTGAGGCGCGGGTGGCCTCGCCCCACGGCTTCAAAGTGCGAAACGTCGATGCCGAAGTGGGCGAAGCGCCGGAGAATGTGCCTCCGGACCTGTTGGTAGGGGCGGACACCGACGAAGGCGACGACTTCGTCGATGTTCTTGCAGCGGCGAGCGGCCTCGTCGAGCAGTTCCCTGGTGTAACGCACACCGCTGCTCATCGTCGTACACCCGCCAGCGCGCTCCGGGCCCTTTTGGCGCGTCCGCGATAGGTGTCCGTCACCGAATGGCAGTTGGGGCAGAGAACCCGGAGATTCTCCATCCGGTTGTTCCGCCAATCGCCGTCGATGTGGTCGATCTCGAGTGGGATGGTGCCGCCGCGCCAGTTCGGGCCCGTGCCGCACAGCGTGCACTCGTCGGCGGCGCCGCGGGCCAGCATCGCCGCCTTCAAGCGGCTGCTCGGCACCCGGCGGGCGCCTGCGGCCGGCATTTCCACCAGCAGACCGGCGTCGGAGCGACGCCGGGTCGCCCGCCTGGTGCGGCTCTTGCCCGTGAAGTGCGAGGTGTCGATCCCCAGTGCCCGGATCCGGCGGCTGATGTGGGTGTGGTGGCCGCCCACCTCCTCGATGCCGAGGTACCGCAGCACTTCACAGACATTCGTGGAGGAGGCCACCGCGGGCTCCAGTACTTCTTTGGTCCAGCGTGCGCCCTCACTCACGAAGTGCGAGGTGTCGATTGCCATCAACCTCATGCGCTCACGGAGGTAAGTACGCCGTGAACTCTTCGGATCCACCCCTAATTTGACCAACGCCTCCGACAACGTACGAGACGAAGCCGCCGCCTCGGCCAAGCGCTCGCGGGTAAAGGGACTGACCGGCATATGAACCCCCGTGATGTCTTTCGGCTGTGTGTCGCACTCTCGAACTGTCCAACGCCCTCACCCCCCACCCGGTTACGCCGAACAGCCCATAAACCCAAAAAAACGACCGCGGCCCCCGCCCAACAGGGCGAGGGCCGCGATGCGGACTGCGAAGAGGGATCAGAACCGCGGGTCCGGGGACTGGGCGGTGACCATTTCTACGGCTTCCTCCTTGGTGGCTACTGCGGGTGGGGAGCCTTCCAGGGGCTGTTGGGCGGTTTCCTTCATGCAGGCCACGGCGATGGCGCCGACGAGGGCGGCGCCCATGGCGTAGTAGGCGGGGATCATGTCGTTGCCGCCGAAGCCGTCCATGAGGGCGGTGATGACCAGGGGGGTGGTGCCGCCGAAGAGGGAGACGGCGAGGTTGTAGCCGATGGAGAGGGAGCCGTAGCGGACGCTGGTGGGGAAGAGGGCGGGGAGCGCGGCGGACATGGTGCCCAGGAGGCAGACCAGGGAGAGGCCGAGCATCAGCATGCCGGGGATGATCGCGGCCACGCTGCCCTGCTTGACCAGCAGGAAGGCGGGGACGGAGAGGAGGAAGAAGCCGAGCATGCCGGCCATCAGGAGTGGCTTGCGGCCGTAGCGGTCGTTGAGCTTGCCGACGCTGCTGATGATGCACATCAGGACGATCATGGTGCCGATGACGATCAGCAGACCGTGCGCCTCGTCGTAGTGGAGGGTGTCGGTCAGGTAGGTCGGCATGTAGGAGAGCAGCATGTAGTGGCAGATGTTGTACGCGCCGACCAGCGCGATGCACAGGATCAGCATCGGCCACTGCTGCGAGAAGATCTCGCCGAGCTTCTTCTTGGGGGCGTTCTCCGAGAGGTGGGAGAAGTCGGCTTCGGTCTCGGCGACGGAGGCGTCACCGTTGTGCGTCCGGACCGCTTCGAGCTTCTGGAAGGCGGGGGTCTCGTCGAGCTTCATCCGCAGGTAGAGACCGACCAGGCCGAGCGGTCCGGCGACCAGGAACGGGATGCGCCAGCCCCAGTCGTGCATGGTCTCGGAGCCGAGTGCGGTGTTGAGGATCAGGACCAGGCCGGCGGCGCCGACGTAGCCGGCCAGGGTGCCCATTTCCAGGAAGCTGCCGAAGAAGCCGCGCTTCTTGTCGGGCGCGTACTCGGCGATGAAGGTGGAGGCGCCACCGTACTCACCGCCGGTGGAGAAGCCCTGGATCATGCGGAAGACGATCAGGAGGATCGGGGACCACAGGCCGATGCTGGCGTACGAGGGGATCAGGCCGATGCACAGGGTGCCCGCGGCCATCATGATCATGGTGAGGGCGAGGACCTTCTTGCGGCCGATGCGGTCGCCGAGGGGCCCGAAGAACGCACCGCCGATGGGCCGTACGAGGAAGGCGACGGCGAAGGTGGCGAAGGAGGACAGCAGACTGGCGGTGTCGCTGCCGCCGGGGAAGAAGACCCTTCCGATGGTGACCGCGAGATAGCTGTAGATGCCGAAGTCGAACCATTCCATGGCGTTGCCGAGCGCGGCGGCCTTCACGGCGCGTTTGACGATGCGCTCGTCGGTCACCGTGATGTCGGTGCGGCGCAGCCGGGGGTTCCGGCGGCGGGCGACGGCACGGAACAGGTTTCTGTGGCGTTTGAACGCCGCAGGATCCCGGTCGGTCGTGGGTTCGGCTTCGGTGCTGCCGGTCGGCACGAGTCGAGTCCTCTCGGTCGGTCAGCGCGCTCGATGCGCGGCAGGTGGGTCGCGGCGGTCGTGGGCGTCCGGGTGGCCGGGCCGGCCGGTGGCCGGAGGGCCGGGTGGCCGGGGCGGCCGCCGGGTGGTCGCCGGTGATCACAAAGGTGGTCGTACGACAGGTGCGCCTGCGCAGTGGAGCGCGACTCAAACCACTCTGACCCCACAACGCGATGTACGTCACGTGGCGTGCGCCGTCCGGCGCAGCGGTTTCTCCCGGTTTCGTGGTGGATTTCGCCAGGGGTGTGCCGGTCGCTGTTACAGAACTGGTACAAAGCCGCGTGGTCACCGAAGCGTCCGGGCAATCAGCTCGTGTGGCGGGGAGGGGAGAGTTGCGGGTATCGAAACCGCCCTTATGCTCCGAACCGTTCGCTCTGCGGACACCTCGCGTACGTGTGCCTCGTTTCTCGCGCGCGCGTGGAACGTTCACCCGGTGGCGCGTGATGCGTTCGGACGTGGTGGCCCGTTCTGCGCCGGCACGGGGCCGCTGCCCCGGAAGGAGAAGTTCATGACCGACCGCGAAGGCTCCCGCCGGTTCAGCGGGCGCACCGCCCTGGCGACCTTCGCCGCGGTCACCGCGCTGGCGGCCGCCGGTGTGTGGTTCAGCCAGGCGACGGACCGCGCGTCGGCGGTGGACGTGGCGCCGAAGACGTCGGCGGTGCAGGACGTGAAGTCGTCCGGGAAGGCGTCCGGCGGGCTGCCGGGGGTGCGGGACTGCGGGTTCGGCGAGCCGGAGATCAAGCCGCGGGTCATCACGTTGACGTGTGCGGACGCGGGCATGGTGGCGACCGGCATCACGTGGGACCGGTACGGCACGGCGGAGGCCGAGGGCAAGGGCGTGGTGCAGGTGGAGAAGGCCGCGGCGGGGGCGGGTACGGACGCCGGGTTCCCGGCGACGTTCCGGCTGTACGGGGCGAAGACGGTGGACGGCGCGCGGGCCTTCACGGGGCTGGAGGTGACGTACGAGGGCTCGACGCCGCTCGGTGATTCGACGGAGATGTACAACCTCGCGTGATGGGTATCCGGGGCCGGATCGCGCTGGCCATTTCGTGTGTGACGGCGCTGGCGGTGGTGGTGCTGGGGTTCGCGGTGCACCACATCGCGGACGCGGAGCGGGAGCGGTCGGCGCGTTCGTACCAGGACGACCGGCTCAGTTCGGCGCTGCAGATCTACGAGCGGGACGGCACGTTGGCGCTGGGCGCGCAGCTGGACGACGCGACGCTGCCGGGTCCGCTGCGGGCGGCCGTCTTCGAGGGCAAGTCGCGTACGTACGTGAGTCAGGGCGAGGACCCGCGGGTGTGGGCCGCGACCGGCGTGGGCGGCGGTTCCAGGGCCGGCGGTTCCGGGGCCGGTGAGTCCGGAACCGATGGCTCGGGAACCGGTGGTTCCGGCTCGGGGGGGCCGGGTGACCCGGAGACGGAAGGTTCCGGCGGGTCCGGGGCGCAGCCGCGGACGCTGTCGGTGTCGGCGGCGTTCCCGGACAACGACCCGGCCCAGGAGGCGCTGGACCGGGCGCTGCTGATCGCGGGCATCGGCACGGTGGTGCTGATGGCGGGCGTGTCGTGGTTCGTCTCGCAGCGGCTGTCGCGGCGGCTGCGGCACAGTGCGGCCGCGGCGCGCCGGATCGCGGCGGGCGAGCCGCCGGACGCGGACGCGCTGGCCGCGGGCGGCCGGGACGAGGTGGCCGAGCTGGGCCGTTCGGTGCACCACATGGCGACGTCGCTGGCGGCGCGGGTGGAGGCGGAGCGCAAGTTCACCGCCGACGTGGCGCACGAGCTGCGGACGCCGGTGGCGGGGCTGGTCGCGGCGGCCGAGCTGCTGCCGCACGAGCGCGCCGTCGAGCTGGTGCGGGACCGGGCGCAGACGATGCGCAACCTGGTCGAGGACCTGCTGGAGGTGTCCCGGCTGGACGCGGGCGTGGAGTCCGCGCAGCTGGACGCGGTGGACCTGCCGTCGCTGGTGCGCGGGATCGTGGGCCGGGCGGAGGTGGTGCGCGGCATCTCGGGCGTCGAGGTGGTCGTGGTGGGTCCGGCGCGGGTGGTGGAGACCGACCGGCGCCGGGTGGAGCGGGTGCTGGTCAACCTGCTGGCGAACGCGGCCAAGCACGGCGCGCCGCCGGTGGAGGTGCGGGTCGAGGGCGCGCGGATCGTCGTACGCGACCACGGTCCCGGGTATCCGCCGGAGCTGTGCGCGGAGGGGCCGCGCCGGTTCCGTACGGCGGCTCCGGAGCGCGGTACGGGGCACGGTCTGGGGCTGACGATCGCGGCCGGGCAGGCGGAGGTGCTGGGCGGCCGGCTGGTGTTCGGTGCGGCCGAGGGCGGCGGCGCGGAGGCGGTGCTGGAGCTGCCGGGGCCGGTGGAGCCGGGCGGGGCGGAGCGGGTGCCGGTGGTGGAGCGGGGCGCGGTGGCGGCCTCGTAGGGGGCTGTACGGGGCCGGAGCCTTGGCCGGGTGCCGGGTGCCGGGTGCCGGGTGCCGGGTGCCGGGTGCCGGGACCGGGGTCTTGGCCGGTGCCGGGGCCGGTGTGCGCGGACACCGGTCCCGGCACCGGCCCCGGCCAAGGCCGCTGACCGTCAGGCCGCGGGCGACAGCTCCGAAAGCCTCACGGCCCCGGTTCCTCCTACAGCCCCAGATCCTTGATGATCTTGGCGACGTGGCCGGTGGCCTTCACGTTGTACAGGGCGCGCTCGACCTTGCCCTCCTCGTCGACGATCACCGTGGAGCGGATCACGCCGGTCACGACCTTGCCGTACAGCTTCTTCTCGCCGAAGGCGCCGTACGCCTCCAGGACCTGCTTGTCGGGGTCGCCCAGCAGGGTGACCGACAGCTCCTCCTTCTCGCGGAACTTCGCGAGCTTCTCCGGCTTGTCGGGGGAGATGCCGATGACGTCGTAGCCGTGGCCGGCCAGGAAGTCGAGGTTGTCGGTGAAGTCGCAGGCCTGCTTGGTGCAGCCGGGGGTCAGCGCGGCCGGGTAGAAGTACACGATGACCTTGCGGCCCTTGTGGTCGGCGAGCGAGACCTGCTTGCCGTCCGCGTCGGGGAGGGTGAAGGCGGGGGCGGTGTCGCCGGGCTGCAGTCGCTCGCTCATGGCTCTCCTTGGGGTGGGCGGCACGCGGGGAACACGTACGGGGTGGCGGGTGCGCGAGCGCGTCGCGCCCCTGTTTGCGGTACGCCCCGAGATTACTGAGCCGCCCGAAAAGGGGGTGCTGTGGGGCGGCGGGGCGGTGGTGCTGACAGACTGTCCGGACGGAGACGGATCGAGACGACCGGAGGCAGCGCGGTGTCGGAAGCCAGGACCCCTGCGCAGATCGAGAAGGACATCGTCCGCAGGCGGCAGGAGCTTGCCGTGACGCTCGACGAGATCGGTGTGCGGCTGCACCCGAAGACGATCATGGGGGACGCGAAGGCGAAGACGGCGGCGGCCGTGGACCGCACGGCGGGCCGGGCGTACGTGGCCGCCAACCGCGCGGTCTCGGACCTCCGCGCCCAGCTCGTGGCGGAGGACGGCGCGCCCCGGCTGGAGCGGGTGGTGCCGCTGGCGATGATCGGGGTGGCTGTCGTCGGGCTGCTGGTGGTGGGCTCGAAGCGCCGCCGTTCCTAGGTACGGGCCCGGGCCGGGCGGTGTGCGGCCGTGCGGCCAGGTACCGTCTTGCCGTGAGCCCGAATAACGCCAAGGACACCCACGACAAGCTGCCCATCCGGATGCTGCACGACCGGGTGCTGGTCCGTACCGACATCGCCGAGGGCGAGCGCCGCTCGACCGGCGGCATCGTCATTCCCGCGACCGCGGCGGTCGGCCGCCGCCTGGCCTGGGCCGAGGTGGTCGCGGTGGGGCAGAACGTACGGACCGTGGAGCCCGGCGACCGGGTGCTGTACGACCCGGAGGACCGGGCCGAGGTCGAGGTGCGCGGTGTCGCGTACGTGCTGATGCGCGAGCGCGACCTGCACGCGGTGGCGGCGGAGCGCCTGGAGGGCGCCGAGGACGCGACGGGGCTGTACCTGTAGAAAGCGGCAGCGGTGAGGCCGTACACATCCCAAAGGCGTACGGCTGTACGGATGTGTACGGCCGTACGGAGGCGACAGCGGGCGGTGACCAGGGTCACCGCCCGTTTTGCGTGCCTTTTGCTAGGGTCGGAAGCATCCCGACGAGACGCGCCGTACCGGGTCACGACAAGACGACGCACCCCTGTAGAAGCTCGTTTTCCACGGAGGTGCCGTCATGGCATGGATCCTGCTCGCCGTCGCCGGTCTGCTGGAGGTCGGCTGGTCGATCGGTATGAAGTTCACCGACGGCTTCACCCGGCTGTGGCCCAGCGTCTTCACCGGCGCGGGCATCGTCGCCAGCATGGTGCTGCTCTCGTACGCCGCCCGTACCCTGCCGATCGGCACCGCGTACGGCGTCTGGGTCGGCATCGGCGCGGCGGGTGCCGCGGTCGTCGGCATGCTGGTGCTCGGTGAGCCCGCCACCGCCGCGCGGATCTTCTTCATCTGCCTGTTGCTGGTGGCGGTGGTGGGGCTGAAGATGACGTCCGGCCACTGACGCGGCCGTAGGGCCGCACCCCGCCTCAAGAACCTCAAGGCCCCGCCCCAGGCCCCCGCCTCAAGCCCCTGGGAAGTTCTCCCACCCCCCGTACCCTCCGTCGTACCCGCCCCCCATGCCGCCGCCCATCCCGCCGCCGATGCCGCCCCGGCCACCGCCGCCGATCGCGCCCTCGGCGCCACCGGCGGGCGGCTCCACGGTGGGCCAGTCGTCGGTGGGGCCGGTGGTCGGTTCCTGGGTCGGGAACGTCGGGAAGCTGGGGCCGGGGGCCGTGGTGGGGCCGCTGGTCGGCGGGGTGCCGGTCGGGCCGGTGGGCGGGAGGGTGTCGGTGGGCGGGGCCGCGCTGGTGCTCGGCGACTCGCCGGGCGAGGTGGACGGTGACTCGCTGGGTGCCTGGCTCGCGCCCTCCTCCAGGTCCAGGTCGAAGTCCTTGGCCGGCTTCCCCTCCAGGGCCGCCGAGGTGTACGCGGCCCAGATCTCGGCGGGGTAGCCGCCGCCGTTGATGCGGGCCTGGCCGGCCGCGCCGTACAGCGGTTTCTGCGCGCCGGTGTCCGGGTCCTGGCCCAGGACGCCGACGACGGTGGCCAGGTCGGGGGTGTAGCCCGCGAACCAGGCGGCCTTGTCCTTCTCGGCCGTGCCGGTCTTGCCGGCCGCGGGCCGGCCGACGGCGCGGGCCGCGGCGCCGGTGCCGCCGGGGCTCTCGATGACGCTGCGCAGGATGGAGGTGGTGGTGTCGGCGGCGTTGCGGGGGACCGCGGTCTTCGCGCCGCGGTCCGGCAGCTCGACGGTCTCGCCGCCCTTGGCGGCCTTGGCGACGAGGCTGTACGCGTGCTGCTTGCCGTGGTTGGCGAGGGTGGCGTACACCTGCGTCATGTCCAGGACGCTGGGGGTGGCGGTGCCGAGGGAGATGGCGCCCTGGGAGGAGCCGAGGCTCGGGGTGTCCTTGGGGATGCCGAGGTCGATGGCGGTCTCCTTGACCTTCTCCGGGCCGACGTCGACACCCATCTGGGCGTACACGGCGTTGACGGACTTGTCGGTGGCGGTGGAGACGGTGATCGGCCCGTAGGAGCGGCCGTCCTCGTTCTCGGGGGCGAAGCCGACGCGCCGGCCGTTGCTGACCGCCTCGCGCTTGTTGGTGCCGTCGTAGACCGTGTTCGGGGTGATCCTGTTGCCGTCCTGGGTGACGGCCTCGTTGGCGACGGCGGAGGTGAAGACGATCGGCTTGAAGATGGAGCCGACCTGGTAGTCGCGGCGGGTGGCGCTGTTGACGTACTGCTTGGCGTAGTCGATGCCGCCGTACATGGCGACGACGTCGCCGGTGGCGGGGTCGATGGAGGCGCCGCCGGCCCGTACGTAGCGGTCCGCCCCGGACGTGCCGAGGTGCTGCATCAGCTTCTTGTCGACGGCCTCGACCAGGGCGTCCTGGCGTTTCCTGTCGAGGGTGGTGGTGATGCGGTAGCCGCCGGCGGCCAGCGTCTGATCGTCGAGGATCTTGTTGTTGGTCAGGTAGTCCTTGATCGCTTCGACCAGGTAGCCGCGCTGTCCCGACAGGCCGGTGGGCGGCTTGGCCTTCCCGGGGGCGGGGAACGTCAGCGTGGCCCGTTCGGACTCGCTGATCCACTTCTTCTTGACCATGCCGTCCAGGACGTAGTTCCAGCGGTCCAGGGCGCGCTGCCGGTTCTCGGGGTGGGTGGCGACGTCGTACGCGCTGGGCGCGTTGAGCAGGGTGGCGAGGTAGGCGCCCTCGGCGGTGGTGAGCTGGTCGGAGTTCTTGCTGTAGTACGCCTGGGCGGCGGCCTGGATGCCGTACGCGTTGCGGCCGTAGTAGCTGGTGTTGAGGTAGCCCTCCAGGATCTCGGACTTGCTGCGCTCGCGGTCCAGCTTGATCGCGATGAAGAACTCCTTGGCTTTGCGGGTGACGGTCTGCTCCTGGCCGAGGTAGTAGTTCTTCACGTACTGCTGGGTGATGGTGGAGCCGGACTGCTTGCCCTTGCCGGTGACGGTGTTCCACGCGGCGCGGAGCATGGCGACGGGGTCGACGGCGGACTCGGAGTAGAAGTCGCGGTCCTCGGCGGCCAGTACGGCTTCCTGGGTGGTCTTCGGCACCTGGCTCAGCGGGACGTTCTCGCGGTTGACCTTGCCGTCGCGGGCGATCTGGCTGCCGTCGGCGTACAGGTAGACGTTGCTCTGTGCCTGGGCGGCCCGGTTGGCGGCGGGGATGGGGACGAGCATGTACCCGGCGACGAGGCCGCCCGCGATCAGCAGCAGGATGAGCAGGAAGCCGCCCAGCACCATCCGCCAGGTGGGCAGGGCCCGCCGCCAGCCGGTGCGCTTCGGGCGGCCCTTGCCGCCCTTGCCGGCCCCGGCCTCCGCGCCGGCCGCCGGGCCCTCCTGGGCGGCGGTGCCGTCGGCGGCCGCCGGCCGCCCGGAGCGCGCGGCCCACCTCGGTACGCGGGGGCCGGCCTTGCCGTCCTGCTGCGGATCGTCACTCATGTCTGTATGGACTCCTCGGCCGCCGCCGAGGGTTGTACCGCGGCGGATCGGTGACGTGTCGGGCGATTCGCGTTCAAAGCCGGAAAAGGAACTGTCGCCCGATACGAAACTCTCGCATCATGCCCTTCACTCACGAGGGGCGGCGCGCACCTGTGACCGCTCCGTGACCGGCCGAACGGGTCGTAAGTCTCACCGGAACGGGTGAATAAATGCGTGGCCGGGCCCCGGCGCGCCGCACTAGGCTCCTGTGCTCCGCGCCGAAGTGGCGCGCCGTCAGGTACGGGAGGCGCCGTACGTGTTGTACGCAGCCGTCGCGTCCGGCAGCTTCCGGCGCTATGCCACCTACCGTATCGCCACCGCTTCCGGTGTCTTCACCAACACCGTCTTCGGCTTCATCATCGCCTACACCTACATCGCCCTGTGGACCGAGCGTCCTCAGCTGGGCGGCTACGGCCTGCCGCAGGCGCTGACGTTCGTCTGGATCGGCCAGGCGCTGCTGGCGGCCACCGGGCTGCTCATGGGCGGCGGCATGGACGAGCTCCAGGAGCGCATCCGCAGCGGGGACATCGCCGTCGACCTGTACCGGCCCGCCGACCTCCAGGTGTGGTGGCTGGCCGCGGACCTCGGGCGGGCCGCCTTCCAGCTGCTGGGCCGGGGCCTGGTGCCGATGGCGGTGGGCACGCTGGTCTTCCCGTCGGCGCTGCCCGCCTCGCCGGTGACCTGGCTGCTGTTCCTGGTGTCGGTGGCGCTCGGGGTGGTGGTCGGCTTCGCGCTGCGCTACCTCGTGGCGCTGACGTCGTTCTGGCTGCTGGACGGCGCGGGGGTGGGGATGGTGGCCGGGCTGCTGTGCATGTTCTGTTCGGGGATGGTGCTGCCGCTGACCGTCTTCCCCGGCGCTTTCGGGGAGGTGGTACGGCTGCTGCCGTGGGCCTCGATGCTCCAGGTGCCGGCCGACGTCCTGCTGGAGGTGCACGACGGCGTGGGCGTGGCGCGGGCGCTGGCCTTCCAGGCGGGGTGGGCGGTGGTGCTGCTGGTGGCGGGGCGGCTGGTGCAGTCCGTGGCGACGCGGAAGGTGGTGGTGCAGGGTGGCTGAGGAGTGGGCGCGTACCGGGGTGGTCCCGCGGCTGGGGGCGGGGCTGCGGGCGTACGGGCTGATCGTGGCGATGTGGGTACGTTCCACGCTCGCCTACCGGACGTCCTTCCTGCTGACCGCGCTCGGCCACTTCGCCGCCACCGGGCTGGACTTCGTGGCCATCCTGCTGATGTTCTCGCACATCACCGTCCTCGGCGGGTTCTCGCTGCCCGAGGTGGCGTTCCTGTACGGCACGTCCAACGCCGCGCTGGGCCTGGCGGACCTGGCGCTGGGCAGCATGGACCGGCTCGGGTCCAGGGTCCGGGACGGCACGGTGGACGTCCTGCTGGTGCGGCCCGTACCGGTCTTCGCGCAGGTCGCCGCGGACCGTTTCGCGCTGCGCCGGCTCGGCCGGATCCTGCAGGCGCTGCTGGTGATGGGCTGGTCGCTGCCGCTGCTGGAGGTGGACTGGACGCCGGGCACGGTGCTGCTGGTGCCGATGATGCTGCTGTGCGGCGCGGTGATCTTCGGGGCGGTCTTCACGCTGGGGGCCGCGTTCCAGTTCGTCGCGCAGGACGCCGCCGAGGTGCAGAACTCGTTCACGTACGGCGGGTCGACGATGCTCCAGTACCCGCCCACCGTCTTCGCCGAGGACCTGGTGCGCGGCGTGACGTTCCTCGTCCCCCTCGCCTTCGTCAACTGGCTGCCCGCGCTGCGCCTGCTGGGCCGCGACGATCCGCTCGGGCTGCCGGGCTGGGTGGACTTCCTGGGGCCCGCGGTGGCGGCGGCGATGTGTGGACTGGCCTGGCTGGCCTGGCGGGCGGGCCTGCGGAACTATCGGAGCACGGGGAGCTGAGGGACGGTATGCGAGTCGGTACGCGGGACGTGGCGCCGGGCGGCGGGCGCGCAGCGGGGCGGGACGGGACGGAGCGCCACGGCGAGCCCGGCTTCATCGAGCTGGACGGCGTCGAGAAGGTCTTCCATGTACGGCGCAAGGCGGGGCGGCTGCGGCGGGTGCGCGAGGAGGTGCGGGCCGTCGACGGCATCAGCTTCCAGGTGCCGCGCGGCGCGATGGTCGGCTACATCGGTCCGAACGGCGCGGGGAAGTCCACCACCGTCAAGATGCTCACCGGCATCCTGGTGCCCAGCGGCGGCCGGCTGCGGGTGGCGGGCATCGACCCCGCGCGTGAGCGCACCCGGCTCGCGCGCCGCGTCGGGGTGGTCTTCGGGCAGCGTACGACGCTGTGGTGGGACCTGCCGCTGAAGGACTCCTACGAGCTGGTGCGGCGGATGTACCGGGTGCCGGACGCCGTGTACCGCCGCAACCTGGAGCGCTGCGTCGAACTGCTCGACCTGGGCAGGCTGTTGCCGGTCCCGGTGCGGCAGCTCTCGCTGGGCCAGCGGATGCGGGGCGACATCGCGGCGGCCCTGCTGCACGACCCGGAGGTGCTCTACCTCGACGAGCCGACCATCGGCCTGGACGTCATCAGCAAGGCGAGGGTCCGCGGCTTCCTGCGCGAGGTGAACGCGGAGCGCGGCACCACCGTCCTGCTGACCACGCACGACCTCACCGACATCGAGCAGTTGTGCCGCCGGGTGATGGTCATCGACCACGGGCGGCTGGTGTACGACGGCGGGCTGGAGGGGCTGCACGCGGTGGGGCGCAGCGAACGGATGCTGGTGGTGGATCTGGAACGGGAGCTTCCGCCCATCGAGGGTGTGCCCGGCGCCCGTACGGTCAAGGTCGAAGGTCCGCGGCAGTGGCTGGCGTTCCCGGCGGCGCAGAGCGCGGCGCCGGTCGTCTCGGCGGTGGCGGAGCGGTATCCGCTGGTGGACCTGTCGGTGCGGGAGCCGGACATCGAGGACGTCATCTCCCGTATGTACGCGGACAGTACGGCGCCCTGAGGCGTTAATCTGTCCGTATGACTGACGAACTCCCCGATCTGCGCGCTTCGGACGCCGACCGCGAGCGGGTCGCCGAGATCCTGCGGGAGGCCCTGGCCGAGGGGCGCCTGGAGATGGCGGAGTTCGACGAGCGGCTGACCGCCGCCTACCAGGCCCGTACGGTCGGTGCGCTGAAGCCGCTGGTCGCGGACCTGCCGCAGCCGCACGACGACCGGGCGGCGCCCGCCCGCCCCGGCGGCTCGGGGGCGCTGTCCTGGCGGGAGCGGATCGGCGGCGAGCCGTCCTCCCGCGGGGCCTTCGCCTTCTGGAGCGGCTTCTCGCGCAAGGGGCGCTGGACGGCGCCGCGGACGTTCACCGCCGGGGTGTTCCAGGCGGGCGGCGAGATCGACCTGCGCGACGCGCACTTCGAGGCCGCCGAGATCACGGTGCGCTGCTTCGCGCTGATGGGCGGCATCGACGTCGTGGTGCCGCCGGGTGTCGAGGTGCAGGTGACCGGCTGGGGCTTCATGGGCGGCTTCGACAACGGCGACGGTGAGCCGGGGGAGCCGGGCGCGCCGCGCGTGAAGATCACCGGGTTCGCGATGATGGCCGGCGTCGGGGTCCGGCGCAAGATGTCCAAGCTCGCCAAGCAGCGGCTGGAGCGCGAGCGCCGGGCGGAGCAGGCGCTGGGCGGGGAGCCGGACCGGCGCGCGGTGCCGGAGCGGCGCCGCAAGGAACTGGGCTGACGGCCCGTCCGCCCGGCCTCCGTCAGGAGGCCGTCGCGGCCGCTCCCGTGAGCTGCCGCAGGTCCACCGCGCCGGCCATCGCCCGGTAGCCCGCGTCACTGGGGTGCAGGTGGTCGCCCGAGTCGTAGGCGGGCCGCAGCCGCAGCGGGTCGTGCGGGTCGCGCAGCGCCTTGTCGAAGTCCACGTACGCCCCGTAGACCGCGCCGGCGCGGATCTTCGCGTTGAGTGCCTGCCGTACGGCGTCGAGCTCCGGCCGGTACCCGCGGTGGCCGCCGAACGGGGTGAGCGTGCTGCCGATGACGCGGATGCCGCGCGCCCGCGCCCGCCGCACGATCTCCCGCATGCCGTCCGCCAGCTGCTCCGGGTCGAGCTGCCGCGGCGACTTGAACAGGTCGTTGAGGCCGATCTCGACGACGGCCGACTTCACCCCCGCGCGGGAGAGCACGTCGCGCTCCAGCCGCGACCGTACGCTCGGCCCGCCGCTGACCGACCAGCGGTTGCCGTCGGTGAGCAGACGGTTGCCGCTGATGCCCTGGTTGAGGACGCCGTAGCGGGGCGCGCCCGGCTCGGTGCGCAGCCGGGCGGCGAGGAAGTCCGGCCAGCGGTGGTTGGCGTCGGGGGTGGAGGTGTTGCCGTCGGTGATCGAGTCGCCGATGGCGACGACGGTGCCGTCGGTGTGCGGGCCGCGGACGTCCACGCCGGTCAGATAGCGCCAGGAGGTGACCTTTGTGCGGTAGGCGGCGCCGGTGGTGTCCGTGGTCCGGTCGCCGCGCGCCAGGTAGGACGTCTGGCGGGCGTGCGGGTGGTAGGTGACGGGCCCGGAGGGGACGGGGATGTAGGTGGTGACCAGGAGGTCGGCGGCGGGCGGCACGGTCAGCCGGACCGGGTCGCTGGTGACCGTGCCGCCCGCCGGGACGGTCACGGCGGGCCGCCCCGAGAACGTGAGCCCGCGCAGCGTGCCGGGCGCGGTGGCGGGGGTGCCCGGCGCGGCGGCGCGGGCGAGGGAGGCGTGGCCGACGGTCAGCGGGCGGGTGCCGAGGAGGTTGGAGAGCTGGATGCGGGCCTCGGTGCCGCCGATGCTGGTGTGCACGACGTTGCGGAGGGAGGTGCCCGCGTAGCCGTCGTGGTTGCCGGGTTCGAGGGCCGCGGCGGCGGCCGACCACGTACCGGCCCACCGGTCGGCGGCGGGTGCCGGCCGGCCGTCCGCGGGGGGCGCGGCGTCCTCGCCCGGGACGAGCAGGAGCACGGCGGTGACGAGCGTGGCCAGCGCCGCCAGGGCGGCGAACAGGGTGCGGCCCCCTCTGGTGGACATGCGGGACGGTCTCCTGGGGAACGCGGAGCGGCGTGCTCCGGGCGGGCACAGGGCAGCGTGGGGTCAGCGGCGCGGTCCGAGCGGTCTCTCATGCTGCCACGCGGGCCCGGCGGACCGCCCGGCGCCCCGCGTCCGCCCCGGCGGGCCGGGAGCGGGAACTCGTGGTTCGCCGCCGGAGTAGGACACAGTTGAACGCACGTACCGGCACGGAACGGGCAGCTGTCGTTACGTACGGTCCGATCGGGTGAGCGGGTGGAGCGGATGGAACGGATGAAGACGGACGTGGTTCCCGGGGCGGATACGGCCGCGGGACCGGGCGGGACACCGCCGGGCGGCGCGCACGCGGGCACGGGCCGGATCCGCGGCCCGGTACCGCCCGGCGGCTTCCCGTACAGCCCCGCGGACGAGGAGAAGCGGCGCGGCGTACGGCGCATGAAGACCCTGGCCACCTCGCTGCTGCTCGGCGTGGCCCTGGTGTACGCCCTCGCCACCTGGGCGAAGGCCGCCGGCGCGGGCGGCTGGGCGGGCTACGTCGCGGCGGCGGCCGAGGCGGGCATGGTCGGCGCGCTGGCCGACTGGTTCGCGGTCACCGCCCTGTTCAAGCGCCCGCTGGGGCTGCCCATCCCGCACACCGCGATCATCCCGACGAAGAAAGATCAGCTCGGGGTGAGCCTCGGCGATTTCGTCGGCGAGAACTTCCTGTCCGGCGAGGTGGTCCGGCAGCGGCTGCGCAAGGTCGGCATCGGCCGCCGGCTGGGCGCCTGGCTCGCCGAGCCGAAGAACGCCGACCGGGTGACGGCGGAGCTGTCCACCGCGCTGCGCGGCGCGCTGACCGTACTGCGCGACTCCGACGTGCAGGCGGTGGTCGGCGAGGCGATCACCCGCCGCGCCGACGCGCAGGAGGTCGCGCCGGGCCTCGGCAAGATGCTGGAGAAGGTGGTCGCGGACGGCGGGCACCGGCGGGTCGTGGACCTGATCTGCGTACGGGCCCACGACTGGCTGACCTCGCACAGCGACTCGGTGATGACGGCGGTCTCCGGCGGCGCCCCCGGCTGGACGCCGCGCTTCGTGGACCGCAAGGTCGGCGAGCGGGTCTACAAGGAGCTGCTGCGGTTCGTCACCGAGATGCGGGACATGCCCGAGCACCCGGCGCGCGGCGCGGTGGACCGTTTCCTCAAGGACTTCGCGGGCGACCTCCAGTCCGACACCGACACCCGGGAGCGGGTGGAGCGCCTGAAGTCGGAGGTGCTGGGGCGCGGCGAGGTGCAGGACCTGATCGCCTCCGCGTGGGGCTCCGTCCGCACCATGATCGTGGCGGCCGCCGAGGACGAGAACAGCGAGCTGCGGCAGCGCACCCGGTCGGCCCTGCTGTCGCTGGGGCAGCGGCTGGCCCGGGACGGGCGGCTCCAGAACAAGGTCGACGGCTGGCTGGAGGGCGCCGCGGTCTACGTCGTGACGACGTACCGCGCCGAGATCACCTCGCTGATCACCGACACCGTCGCGAGCTGGGACGCCGACCACACCTCGAAGAAGATCGAGGCGCACATCGGGCGCGACCTCCAGTTCATCCGGATCAACGGCACGGTCGTCGGCGCGCTCGCCGGGCTGTGCATCTACACGGTGTCGCGGGTGCTGGGCGGGTAGCCCGCGGGACGCCGCCTCTGGAAGTCTCCCGCCGCAGGCCCTACCGTGCCCGCGTGCGCGAGCGGATTCCGGTGGTGGTGCAGGGGCAGCGGCGGCGACGGCCGCGCGCCGTACGGGTGCTGTGGACGGGCGCGGAGCTGGCGGTGACGTTCGGCGTGCTCGTGCTGCTGCTGGTCGTACACCAGCTGTACTGGACCAACCGGCAGGCACAGGCGAGCGCGCGCGACCAGGTGGCGCGGCTGGAACGGCAGTGGGCGGCGGAGCGTCCGCCGTCCGCGGGGGCCCCTTCCGACGGGCCGCCGTCCGCGCGCCCGTCACCCGGCCCGGACACCTCTCCGCCGCCCGGGCAGCACGGGGGCCGTATGCAGCGGGAGTTCCGCAGCGCGCTGGAGCAGTACCCGCCGCCGCGCCCGCGCCGCGACGCCGCGTACGCGGTCCTGCGCATCCCGCGCCTGGGCCTGACCGTCCCCGTCGCCGAGGGCACCAGCAGGTCCGCCGTGCTGAACAAGGGCTACGCGGGCCACTACGCGCACACCGCGCAACCCGGCGAGCAGGGCAACTTCGCCCTCGCCGGGCACCGCAACACCCACGGTGAACCGTTCCGCTTCCTGGACCGGCTGCGGCCCGGCGACACGGTGGACGTCGTCACCGCGACCACCCGCTACACGTACGCCGTCGACCGCACCCTGCCGCGCACCACGCCCTCCGACGGCACGGTCACCGCCCCCGTCCCGTACAGCACCGCCCACCCGTCCCTGCGCTACACCGGGCCGGACGCCTACCTGACACTGACGACCTGTACGCCCGAGTACTCCTCGGCGTACCGGCTGGTGGTGTGGGGCCGTCTGACGGGCGCCGCGCCCCGATAGGCTCAGCGGCTGTGCTGAAACGTCCCACGCTGCTGTGGCTCCTGGTCCCCCACGTGCTCTACCTCGGCGTGCTGCCGCTGGTGAACCGTGTGACGCCGACCGTCCTCGGGCTGCCCTTCCTCGTCTTCTGGATGCTGCTCGCGACCCTGCTGACGCCCGTGTCGGTGTGGCTGGCCTGGCGCGGCGACCGCAAGCGGGCCGCGCGCCGGACCGCGGAGCGGGGTGCGGCATGAACGCCACCATCGCCACCTCCATCTTCGCGGCGTTCATGGTGCTGACGCTGGCCCTGGGCCTGCTGGCGGTCCGCGGCGGCCGGCGCCGCGGGGGCGGGCTCGCCGAGTGGTCGGTGGGCGGCCGCAGCCTGGGCACGGTCTTCATCTGGGTGCTGATGGCGGGCGAGAGCTACACCAGCTTCAGCTACCTGGGCGCGGCGGGCTGGGGCTACAACTTCGGCGCGCCGGTCCTCTACGTCCTCGCGTACATGTCCTGCGGCTACGCGGTCGGCTTCGTGGCCGGCCCGATGCTCTGGTCCTACGCGCGCCGGCACGGCCTGGTGGGCATCACCGACCTGGTGGCGCACCGCTACGGACGGCGCTGGCTCGGCACGGCGGTGGCGGTCCTGGCCACCGTCTGTCTGCTGCCGTACATCCAGCTCCAGATCACCGGCATGGGCGTGGTCGTGACGACCATCTCCTACGGGGCGATCAGCCTGAACTGGGCGTACTTCATCGGCTTCGCGGTGACCACCCTCTTCGTCGTGGTCAGCGGCCTGCGCGGCAGCGCGTGGGTGTCGGTCCTCAAGGACGTCCTGGTCATCGCGACCCTCGCCTTCCTGGCCGTGTACGTACCGCAGCACTACTTCGGCGGTTACGGGCCCTTCCTCGACCGGATCGTCGCCGAGAAGCCGCAGTGGCTGACCTTCCCCGGCCACGCGTCCGGCGGCCTGGGCCAGGGCTGGTTCATCACCACCTCCCTCCTGAACTCGCTGACCGTCGTCATCTTCCCGACCACCGTCGCGGGCTACCTGGGCGCGCGCAGCGCCGACGCCCTGCGGCGCAACGCGGTGCTGCTGCCCTTCTACAACGTGCTGCTGTTCGTGCCGATGCTGCTGGGCATGGCGGCGCTGTTCGTGGTGCCGGGGCTGACCGGCGCGGACTCCAATCTGGCGCTGTTCAAGCTGGTGGTGGACTCGCTGCCGGCCTGGCTGGTGGGCGTCACCGGGGTCGCCGCCGCGCTCTCCTCCATCGTGCCGATGGCCGTGTTCATGCTGGTCATCGGCACGATGTGGGGGAGGAGCGTACTGGGCGCGGTGCCCCGGCTGGCGAACCGCCAGAAGCTGTGGTCGCAGGTGGTGGTCGTGGTGGCGGGCGCGCTGGCGCTGCTGCTGACGTACACCGCGCCGAACACCCTGGTACGGCTCTCGCTCATCTCCTACGAGGGGATGGCACAGCTGGTCCCGATGATCCTGCTGGGGCTGGTGTGGCGGCGGCTGACGCTGTACGGCGCCGTGAGCGGCCTGGTCGTGGGCCTGGTGGTGGTCTGCGGGCTGGTCTTCACCGAGCACGATCCGGTGGGCGGCATGAACGCGGGGATCGTGGCGCTCGCGGTGAACCTGGTGGTGGCGCTCGCGGTGACCTGGCTGGGCCCGCGGCCCGTCGACGACCGGCCGGACGCCGAGGTGCTGGCGTCGGACCTGGACCCGGGGGACGGTCCCGGGGTGGCCGGGGACGGTGCGCCGGGGGGCGGCGCGGCGGGAGGCGGCGTGGCCGGGGTCAGCCCGTCGCCGGCGAAGTGATCTTCTTGCCTTCCGGGGAGACGGCGAACCAGGTGCCCATCTTCCCCTGCCCGTTGATGTCGCCGGGCTGTTTGTCGCCGCTGAAGGTGTAGACGGGCCAGCAGTCGACCGCGAGCTGCTTGGTGCCGTCGGGGCGGGTGACGGTGCTGATCAGCTTCTCGGGGACGTCCGCCAGCTTGCTCTTGTCGGCCGGCCCGACCGGCTTCCACGTGTCCAGGCAGGCGCCGTTGCAGGCGAACTTCATCGGCCAGGCGCTGTCCTTGTTGAAGCGGTAGACCGTCCGGCCCTCCTTGTCGACGAGCAGCTTGCCCAGCTTGGGCTGGTCGAAGACGGAGACGTCGGCGGCCGGCCCGGCGGTGGCCTTCTTCCCGTCCGGCGCGAACGCGTTCCAGGTGCCGCCGACGCCGTGGCCCTTGGTGTCACCGGGGGCGGTGTCCTTCGCGTAACGGTAGGCGGGCCAGCCGCCGATGGTGAGCTGCTCGGTGCCGTCCGCCCGGGTGACGGAGCCGAGGGCGCTCGCGGCCATGCCGGAGGCGGCGGTGGCGTCGTCGGCGGGGACCGGGGGCCAGGTGGTCGCGCAGCTGCCGGAGCAGGCCGAGTTGGGCGGCTTGGCGGTGTCCTTGTCGAAGCGGTACAGGGCCATGCCTTTGCTGTCGGTGACGACCGGGCCCAGCTCGGGGGACTGGCGGAGGGCGAGCGTCCCGGCGCGGGTGCCCTGCGCGGCGGGCCGGTTGCTGTCGCCCGACGAGCCGTAACCGTCGCCGGCCTGGCCCTTGTCCGCGCCGCTGTCCGCGCCGTAACCGTTGCCGCCGCCGGACCCGTACCCGGCGGAGCTGCCGCTGCCCGCCTGCGCCTTGCCGTTGGCCACCGGCGCGGCGTCGGTCCGGTCACCGGAGCCGCAGGCCGCGGTGAGCGCCATGACGACAGCGGCCGCCACGGCGAGCACGGCGTGCCGGCGGTGGGGGTCGGGGTGGGGGGTGGCGGGGTGGAGGTGGTCGGTGTGGGGGTGGGGGCGTTGGGTGTGGGTGTGGGGGCGTTGAATGTGGGGGTGGGGACGGGGTTGTTCGGTGTGCGGATGGGGGCGTGGGGTGTGCGGGTGGGACTGCGGGCTCATGGCTGACTCCTTCGGTGGGGCCGGGGGTGTTGTCTGCGGTGTACGAGGGGTGGGGAGCGGCTGTTCAGGCAGGGCGGAAGTTGTCACCGGAGGACAGAAACCGCGCCGAAGTGGCGCCGGCGTGGGCTCCTTCGGTGCCCGTACGCGGGTTGTTCGGTCCGGTACCGGTACGCGCTTGCCGGGTGCCGGATGCCGTACGCCGTACGCCGGTCGTGCGGTCCCGCACCACGCTTGCCGGAGGCCGTACGTCACCGGGCGCCCTGGATGCGCAGCGCGAGCGCCGGGCAGCGCCGTACCGCGAGCTGTGCGCGGCGGCGCATCCGGGCGGGCAGCGGCATCGTGGCGCGCTCCGGGTAGCCGTCGGGCCCCAGGCGGACCATGCCGGGGACGAGGTCGGCGCACAGGCCGTGGCCCCGGCACAGCGTCCAGTCGACGAGCAGCCGCTGTTCGGGCGCCGGGGGCCGGGTGGCCGCGTGGGCGCCCTGCCGCCCGCTGCCTGGGCCGGGTGCGCCCCCGGCGCCGTACGTCTCCTGGCCGGTCACCGGCAGCACGCCGAGCACCGGACGGCCGCAGCCGGCCCCGCGGGCGTGCCGGTCGAACTCGTCGGGGAAGGCGGCCAGTGCCGAGGCGACGAACCGTGCGGTGCCGTCGGGGTGGCTGCACGCGCCGCGTCGTTCCACGGCCCGCATCCGGGCCCGTACGGCATCCAGCGCGCGCGGCCCGCCACCGCCGGCGGCCTGGCCGAGCGCGTCGGCGAGTGCGGGCAGCCCGAGCACGCACGGCCCGCACTGTCCCGCGGATTCGGCGGCCATCCAGCGCGCGACCCGTACGGTCTCGCCCGCCGGGCAGGTCTCTTCCGGCAGCGGCAGTACCGCCCCCGCCCCGAGCACCGCGCCGTACGCGGCCAGGTCGTCGCGGGAGAGGAGGGCCGTGGCGGCGGCGGACGGTGACAGCCAGGTGCCGTGGTAGCCGCCGACCAGGACGCCCTGGCCGGGGCCGAGTCCGCACAGGGCCAGGACGCGGGCGAGCGGTACTCCGGTCGGTGCTTCGACGACCTGCCGGCCGGCCACGGTCAGCAGGACGGTGCCGGGTTCGGCGGGGTCGCCGGTGTCGCGGTAGCCCAGGGCGCCCAGGCGGGCGGCGACGGCGAGCTGGGCGTAGGTCTCGGTGTTGGAGAGCAGGGTGGGCAGGCCGCCGAGGCCGCGTTCGCTGGAGCGGACCTTGCGGCCCGAGGGCAGGCCGGGCCCCCGGTTGAGGCCGTCGGTGAGCGCGGTGCCCTCGCCCGTCACGAAACGTTCCGTCAGCAGTTCGGCGCGGACCGGCGTGGACAACGGCCCGCGTTCGGCGATCGCCTTACGCACCGACCGGGCCACGTCCGCCCGCGTCACCCCGATCGCGACCTCCTCGGCGCCGAGCGCCCGGGCGGCCAGCAGCGCGCCGTCCAGCACCAGGTGCGGCGCGTACAGCAGCAGCGCCGTGTCCTTGAGACAACCGGGCTCCCCTTCACTGCCGTTGACGACCACCGCGGCACGCCCGTCCGCGCGTCGCTGCCCCTCCACCACGGCGCTCAGCTTCCGCGCGAACGGGAACCCCGCCCCGCCACGGCCACGCAGGCCGGTGTCCTCGGCCAGCGCCACCAGCTCGCTCACCGACAGGTTGGGCGGCCCACCGTGCCGCGCCAGATGCTCCACCCGGCCGAGCCGCTCCGCCCCGTCCAGCCCGGCCAGCAGACGGGGCGGACCGAGCACGGCCAGGGTGGGGGTGGCGCGGTTGGTGGTGGGGGCGTGGTCGCCGGTCGGGGTGTGGTCGGTGGTGGGGGCGTGGTCGGCGGTCGGGGCGTGGACGGTGGTGGGGGCGTGGTCGGCGGTCGGGGTGCGGTCGGTGGTGGGGGCGCAGTCGCCGGTCAGGGTACGGTCGGTGGTGGCGGCGCGCCCGATGGCGGGCAGCGGGACCGTGGTGGCGGACGCGAGGAGCGTCATGACGGGAACTCCTGAAGGTCGCTGAGACGTTGGGGCAACCGGGGGCCCACACAAGCCGCCCCCGTAGGCCGCACGGTTTCCGAACCGCCGCGGGCTCACCGGCAGCATCTGCGCGCGTAGCGCTGCCGGTACGTCAAGGCCGGGTGCCGCGGTGGTGCCGGGCGGAGTGGGCCGGTGCGCGCGGCCCGCCGGCGTCCGCTCCGGGTGGCCGGCCGCCCGGCACCCCGCCGGGCCGCGGGGCCCGCAGCCGCAGGACGAGCATCACCGCGACCCCGCTGACGCACAGCAGGTATCCGGTGGTCACCCAACCGGCGGGCGGACGCCCTGACTTCAGCCCGTGCACCAGTGCCGCGCACCACGCCACGTACGCACCCATGTGCAGCACCCGCCACCACCGTGACCCGCGGTGCGAGGTGAACGCGCCGCGTACCGCGCCGGTCACCGCCGCCGCGAGGAAGAGGTAACCGGCCAGCGTGCCGAGCCCGACGAGCAGCGGCTTGCCGCCGTCGGCGAACGGCACCACGGCGGCCGTGCCGCTGGTCCGGCCGCGGACGACCTTGACCCCGATGTGCAGGGCGAGGAAGCCCAGCCCGGCGACGCCGGTACCGCGGTGCACGGCCTGGGCCACGAGCCGGTGCCCTGAGTGCAGCAGCATCCGGTCGGTGGCGGCGAGGCCCCACAGCACGGTGCCGGTGAGGAAGACCAGTGCGAGGACGCCCGCGCCGAAGTCCAGGAAGTTGAGCACCCGTCGGGGCGCGCCGGCCTGGGTGGCCACGGCGAGGAAGAGGAGCACGACGGCCGGCAGGGCCGGGCGCAGGGCAATCCGCAGACGGGATACGGGCATTCGGGCCTCCTTGAGGAGGGGCGGGCAAGGGAGGAGATGGAACAGGGAGTACGGAGCGCGGAGTACGGGCCGGGGGCTGGGAAGCCGGCGCGGGCGGTGGGGGGTGGGCCGCCGGATATCCGCCGCGTTTATGTGCCGTGTTCTGCCGGGGCGCGCAAAGGTATGCGCCAAAGGCGGTGATCGGGGTGAGCAGCAGCATCACGGAAGGCCGCCGGACCGTCCTCCGGTTTATCGCGCTGTGACAAATTCCTGCACCGGCATCGAAGTTACGCGAGGTAACTCCGGATGGTGCCCCTCCAAGCACGTCCACCCCACGTCCGCTCCACGGCCACCCCCCGGCCACCGCACCACCGCTCGAACCACCTCCGCACGGCACGTCCGTGCAAGCAGGGCCCTACCCCCCTCCGCATCACGCCAGGAACGAGGTAGCGATGTGTGATCTCCTGAACCGCATCTGGTCACGCCCCCGTGGCGAATGGACCCGCGTTCTGAGAAAGGAACTCCCGGTGCTCGCCGAGAAGGTGACCGAGGAGCTGCGGACCGGATTTCCCGCCTTTTCCACACTTCTCGCGGAGACGGGTGCCGAAGAGACCCGCCGGGCCGTGGAACAGGCCATGCTGGTGGCGCTCGGCTACCAGGAATCCCCGGAACGGGTACGGCGGCCCAAGGACCTCGTCGTCACCCCGCTGCCGGTGGCGCCGGCCCGCCGGGAGATGTTCGCCGCCCTGTCCGGAGCCAAGGACGTCTCGGACGTCGCTCTTTCCGAGGTGGCCCGCTGCGCCGGCTGGCCCGTACCGGCACTGGTCCAGGCCATCGCTCTCGCCTCGCCCGCCGAAGCCCCCCAGCTGGCCGCGGCCCTCGGTGACGCCCTCATCGGCACCGTCGACGGTGACACCTGCCTGCTCGTGCCCGACCCCGGCACGCAGACCCGCGCCCGGCTGGAGGCCGCGCTCAAGGGCCGGGCGGCGGCGGTCGGCCACGCCGTACCGGCGGGGGACGCCGCCTCCTCGCTGCGCTGGGCCCGCGCCCTGCTCGCCCTCTCGCCCGGCCGCGGCGGCCCCGACGCGCGCGCGGCCTTCGTCGACGACCACCTGTCCGCGCTGCTCCTCCTCCAGGACGAATCGCTGGCGCGGGCCCTGTCCGCACGCTGGCTGAGCCCGCTCGACGACCTGACGCCACGCCAGAGCGAGCGGCTGGAGGTCACCTTGCTGGCCTGGCTGGAGGGCGGCGGCGCGCCCGAAGCGGCCAGGGTGCTCCAGGTGCATCCGCAGACCGTGCGCTACCGGCTGCGGCAGATCGAGAAGCTCTTCGGACCCGCGCTGCGCGATCCGCGTACCCGCTTCGAACTGGAGATGGCGCTGCGCAGCCGCCGTCTGATGGCCCACGTACGGCGCTACCGCTCACGGGCCGGCCGCCGGGCCCGGGCCGTCGCCTCCACCATCCGTCCGCTGGGCATGGCCAGGGAGGCCCGGGTCAACGGGCTGTGACGGGCACACCATGACCGCGGCGGCCCCGGGCTCCCCTCCGGGGCCGCCGCCCTGTGCCCGGACCGTCTCCCCGCCGGGGCCGCCGCCCTGTGCCCGGACCGTCTCCCCGCCGGAGTCGCCTTCCTGCCGGAATGGCCCTTGCCGGAGTCGCCTTCCTGCCGGAATGGTCCCTGCCGGAGCCGCCGCCCTGTACCGAATCGGCCTGCCCACCGGGGCAGCCGGATGCCGGGAACCCGTGCCGCCGCGCTGCCGTTAACCTGGGGCGGACACCGGTGAAAAAGTACGCATCGCCCGAGGAAGGAGTGAGCACATGAAGCGCTGCGCCGAAGCCTGGCGGCTGTACGTGAGTGCCGTCTTCCTCCTGCTCTCCGGGCTCCTCCTCGCCGAGAGCGGACTGGCCCCCGCGCTCGCCTCCGCCGCGGCCACCGCCGCCGTACTGCTGCTGTGCCGCGCCTTCCTGGCCGCCGTACTCGCCCGGCCCGAACCGCCGGGCCGCATACGCACCGCGCTGCGCGACCGGGAACGCCGTACGGCCTTCCTGCCGCAACGTGACCCCGACGCCGCGGGCCGCCCGCGGCCCAGGGCGCCCGGCCGTCCCCTCCCGACGGCCGCGTAGGCGCCTTTCCCCTCGCACTCCGCGGGGGCTCCGGCCCCGCGCGGCTCGTCACGCCGATCCCGTATCCCGGCACGACGAGACCCCGTGGAGGGCTCCCCCATGTCCGTTTTCTCCGCCCTGGGCAGTGCGCTGTCCCAGGCCGCCGACCTCATCGCACCGCTCTTCGGCGCCTCGGCGACGGCCGCCGCGATCATCCTGGTCACCTTGTGCGTACGCGCCGTACTGCACCCGCTCGCCCGCGCCGCCGCCCGCGGCGAGCAGACCCGTTCCGCGCACGCCCCGCGCCTGGCCGAGCTGCGCCGTCAGTACGCGAAGGACCCGCAGCGCCTACGGGAGGAGACGGCCGCCCTCTACGCCGAGACCGGCTCCTCCCCGCTGGCCGGCTGCCTGCCGTCGCTCCTGCAACTGCCCGTCTTCTTCGTCATGTACCACCTGTTCACCAGCGACGGCAGCGGCCTGCTCGGGCACACGCTGCTGGGCGCGCCGCTGGGCGGGCACTGGTCGCAGGCGCTTGCGGACGGCGGGGTTCTCGGGCCGCACGGCCGGGTCTACCTCGCGCTGTTCGTGCTGGCCGCCGCCGTCGCGACCTGGAACTACCGGCGGGCCCGTACGGCGATGACGCGGAACTCCGCGCCGGTCGCGGCCCTCGGGCAGGCGGGCGCGTCCGACGGCGATACGGTGCCCGGCCTCGCCGGCCTGACGAAGGTGCTGCCGCTGCTGTCCTTCGGGACGCTGATCAGCATCGCGGTACTGCCGCTGGCGGCCGCGCTCTACCTGGTGACGACCGCGGTGTGGACGGCGTGCGAGCGGGCGCTGCTGTTCCGGGACCTTTCCCGCGGTGGCCGGAAGGACCGTACGCCGGGGGAGGAGGCGGCGGTCCCGGCCCGTACCGCCGGGTAACGGTCCAGTACGTGAACCGGGCCTTGCGGACCGGACGCCGTTCTTGGACGATCGTCCGAATCGCTCGATGGCCGTCCCCCATCGGCCGGTCCGGGAGAGCCCTTCCGGACCGACCCTTCGACCACGGGAGTTGTACCGATGAAGCTGCTGCGAGTCGGTCCGGTGGGGGCGGAACGCCCGGCGCTGCTCGATGAGGAAGGTGTGCTGCGCGACCTGTCGTCGCTGGTCACGGACGTCGACGGGGCGCTGCTCGGGGACGGTCCGGCCCTTGCGCGAATACGGGCGGCGGCCGCCGCGGGGGTCCTGCCGGCCCTGGATCCGGCCGGTCTGCGCACCGGGCCGCCCGTCGCCCGGATCGGCAAGATCGTGTGCATCGGGCTGAACTACCACGACCACGCCCGCGAGACCGGCGCCGCCGTACCGGCCGAACCGATCGTCTTCATGAAGGCGCCGGACACGGTCGTCGGACCCGACGACCCGGTGCTGGTGCCGCGCGGCAGCGTGAAGACCGACTGGGAGGCCGAACTGGCCGTCGTCATCGGCCGGACCGCGCGCTACCTGGAGACCGACGAGGAGGCCCGCGCCGCCGTCGCCGGCTACACGATCGCGCACGACGTCTCCGAACGGGAGTTCCAGATCGAGCGCGGCGGCCAGTGGGACAAGGGCAAGAACTGCGAGACGTTCAACCCGCTGGGCCCGTGGCTGGTGACGGCGGACGAGGTGCCCGACCCGCAGGCGCTGGGCGTACGGCTGTGGGTCAACGGCACGCTGCGGCAGGACGGCACGACCGCCGAGCAGATCTTCCCGGTGGCCGAAGTGGTCCGCTACGTGAGCAGGTTCATGACCCTGTACCCCGGCGACGTGATCAACACCGGCACCCCGGCGGGCGTGGCGATGGGCTGCCCGGAGCCCAAGCCGTACCTGCGCGCCGGTGACGTGGTGGAGCTGGAGATCGACGGCCTGGGGCGGCAGCGGCAGGAGCTGAAGGGAGCCTGAGGGGGCTCGGGGGCTCCGGGGGTGGGCGGGGGCTCCGGCTTCCGTTTGCGGCGGTGCCGGCGGTGCGGCCGGTGAGCGGCTGTCGGCTGGACAGGGGGACTCGCCGTACGGGCGCGCGGGCCGCCCGGCTGCCCGGCCGGTCCGCGCACATAGTGCGTATATGCCTGCAAAAAAGACAAAACGGTCTCATGTGGTGGGTGCCGCCGCACTGGGAGCCGTCGCCGCCGTGCTCCTCGGCCTGTTCGCGGCCTTCGGCTTCGCGGCCCCGCTGCCCGACGGCCTCGGCCCGTGCCTGGGCAGCGGCTGCCCGTCCTCGTACCCGGATCCGAACAACGGGCCGGTGGCCGGCCGGGACGAGAACATCAACGTCTTCGTCGGCGGGGACTTCCGCGTCGGCGGCTCGGCCGCGGAGGCCGAGGGGAAGGTCGTCACCCTCGGCAGCTTCGAGATGAACAAGACCGGCGGGTCCAGCGTCTACAACGTGGGCATCGCCGTGGGATCCCGGGTGCCGCCGCCCAACGGCTCCGACTTCCTGACCGTGGGCGGCGACGTCACCGTCGCCCCCGGCCAGCGGCTGCTCGCCGAGGAGGGCAGCACGCACGGCGTCGTCGCGTACGAAGGCAGGCTGACCGGCACGGTGGTTCCCCAGGCGGACCAGCGCCCGGGCGTCGCCGACCCGTACCGCAGGCTGGTGCCCGGCCTGACGGCGAGCAGCCGGTGCTACGCCCGGACCGGCGACGGGCCGCGGCCCGCGACCGGCACCGCCGTCAACCAGGGCTACGCGACGGTCTTCACCGGCGACGGCACGTCCGCGCTCCAGGTCTTCAACGTCGACTTCGACCTGGCGGGCCGCAACGGCGGCGCCCAGGGCATCACCTTCACGGGCATCCCGGCGGGCGCGACCGTCCTCGTCAACATGCTCGGCGACGCCCGCACGGTCAACACCTACATCGGGCACGACCTCCAGCCGCCCGGCATCCGCGAGCGGCTGCTGTGGAACTTCCCGGACGCGAACACGGTGGAGTTCAAGGGCAGCGCGCAGTTCCAGGGGAGCGTACTGGTCGGCAGGCAGGGCAGTACGACGACGGTGTCGGTGCCGGGCATGAACGGCCGGTTCTTCACGGTCGGTTCACTGGTGCACACCTCGACGTCCGGCGCGGAGATGCACAGCTACCCGTTCAACGGGGACCTGCCGGACTGCCGCGAGCCGAGCCCGTCACCCCCGGAGACGGTCACGCCGTCCCCTTCGCCGTCGCCGACGGATGAGCCGTCACCGTCGCCGACGGAGCCGTCGCCCTCACCGACGGATGAGCCCTCGCCCTCACCGACGGACGAGCCGTCACCGAGTCCGACGGAGCCGAGCCCGTCGCCGACCGAGCCGTCGCCGTCGCCCACGGAGCCTTCGCCGTCCCCGACCGAGCCGTCCCCGACCCCCACGGAACCGTCACCGTCACCGAGCCCGACGGAGCCGTCGCCCACGCCGCCGGAGCCGAGCCCGTCCCCGACGGACCCCACCCCCGTACCGACTGAACCGACTCCGGACCCCACCGAACCGACTCCGGACCCCACCGAACCGACTCCGGACCCCACCGAGCCCACGACAGCCCCGACGGAACCCACGACGGCCCCGACGGACCCCACCCCAGAACCCACCGAGCCCGAGCCCGAGCCCACCACCACACCCACCGAACCCACTCCGACCCCGACCACCACTCCGACCCCGACCGCCACCCCGGCCCCCACCTCCCCCACCAGCCCCCCAGCACCCAGCCCACGACCGACAGACGACGGAGACCAGCTGGCGCACAGTGGCAGCGCGTTTGAGGATCCGTTGTTCATCGGGGCGGCGGTGGCGGCCGTCGTCAGCGGTGCGGTGCTCGTAGTGATCATCCGCACCCGCCGTCGCTCCGGCAGCTGACCTCGGGTCAGTCCGCCTGCTGCTGCTCGATGTAGCGCCCCAGGGCGTCGACCACCAGCGCGTGGTCGTCGCCCTGGGGGAGTCCGGAGACCGCGACCGTGCCGACGACCCCCGTACCGCGCAGCCGTACGGGGAAGGCGCCGCCGTGCGCGGCGTAGCGGTCCGGGTCGAGGCGGGACGATTCTTCGAACGTCCGGCCCTTGGCGCGGAAGCGGGCGCCGACGAGGTACGAGGACTCCGCGTACCGTTCGACGACGCGGCACTTGCGCTCGATCCACGCGTCGTTGTCCGCCGACGTACCCGGCAGCGCGCAGTGGAACAGCTGCTGCGCTCCGCGCCGGATGTCCACCGTCACGGCCGCGCCGCGCTCCCGCGCCAGGTCCGTCAGCAGACAGCCGAGCCGCCAGGCGTCCTCGTTGCCGAAGCGGTCCAGGACCAGTCGGCGCTCCTGTTCCTCCAGTTCGCGGACCTGGTGGCGGGCCGCCTCGCGCTCGTCCGTCCCGTTCGCCACGCCCGAGCCGTTCATGCTCACGGTCCCGCTCATTCCGTTCCCACCGCTCATTCCGCTCACGTCGCTCCTCCCGTTCATGCCGCTCACGCCGTCTCCTCGATCCGTACCGCGCGGCCCTCGGCCGCCGATGTCTTCGCCGCTTCCAGGACGCGCAGCGCGGCCGCCGCCTCCCTGGCGCTGACCGGCGGCTCGCCTCCGGTGCGCAGCGCTTCCGCGACAGCGGCGTAGTACGCGGGGTAGTCACCGGCCAGGGTCGGTACGGGGTCGCCGCCGCCGGTCAGCGGGGACTCCCCGGAGCCGAGCCGGCCCCACGCCGACTCCGGCTCGACGCCCCAGCCGGCCGCGTCGCCGCCCGGCCGGCGGCCCTCGCGCAGCGCCGCTTCCTGCGGGTCCAGGCCGTACTTCACGTAACCCGCGCGGCTGCCCAGCACCCGGAAGCGCGGGCCGAGCTGGGCGGTGGTGGCACTGACCCACAGGTGCGAGCGGACGCCGTCGGCATGGGTGAGGGCGAGGAAGGTGTCGTCGTCGGCCTCGGCGCCCGGGCGGCGTACGTCGGATTCGGCGTAGACCAGGGTGACCGGGCCGAACAGGGCGAGCGCCTGGTCGACGACGTGGCTGCCGAGGTCGTAGAGCAGTCCGCCGATCTCCGCGGGGTCGCCGGACTCGCGCCAGCCGCCCTTCGGTTTCGGCCGCCAGCGTTCGAAGCGCGACTCGAAGCGCTGCACGTCGCCGAGCGCGCCCTCGGTGACCAGCTTGCGCACCGTACGGAAGTCGTTGTCCCAGCGGCGGTTCTGGAAGACGGAGAGCATCAGGCCGCGCTCTTCCGCGCGGGCGGCCAGCCCGTCGGCTTCGGCGGCGGTCCCGGCGAGCGGCTTGTCGACGACCACCGGCAGCCCGGCGTCCAGCGCCGCTTCGGCGAGCGCGACGTGTGTCTTGTTGGGCGAGGCGATGACGACGAGGTCCAGGGCGTCCGCGCGGGCCAGCACCTCGTCGGGGGTGGCGACGGTACGGACCTGGGGGTGTTCGGCGCGGGCCTGCGCCTGCCGGTCCGGGCTGCCGGTGGAGACGGTGTCCAGCACCAGTCCGTCGGTGGCGGCGATGAGGGGGGCGTGGAAGACCGAGCCGGCCAGGCCGTAGCCGATCAGGCCGACGCGGAGGGGAGTGCCGGGGGAGTCGTTCATGCCACCCACTTAAGCAACGCTGTTGCCAAAGTGCAAGCAATGCGGACAATGGACGGGTGACCAGCAACAACCCCGCAGAACGTGTCGCCGGACCGGCCCCCGCCCCGTCCGGCGGCGGAGCCGGTCTGCCCGCCCTGCGCGGCCATAACGCCGCGCTGGTGCTGGGCCTGCTGCGGGCGGCGGGCCCCGCGGGCGTCAGCAGGCTGGAGCTGGCCGCGCACACCGGCCTGACCCCGCAGGCCGTCAGCAAGATCACCGCACGGCTGCGGGCGGACGGCCTGGTGGCCGAGGCGGGCCGGCGTGCTTCCACCGGCGGCAAGCCGCGTACGGTGCTGAGTCTGGTGCCCGGGGCCCGGTACGCGATCGGGCTGCACCTGGACCGCGACGAGCTGACCGCCGTCCTCACCGACCTCGCGGGCCGCACCGTCGCCGAGCGCACCGCGCCCCTCGACTTCGGCGCGGGCGCGCCCGCCGTGCTCGACACGGTGGCCGGACAGCTCGCGGCGCTGCCGGACGAGGCCCGCTCGCCGCACGTACTGGGCGTCGGCGCCGCCTGCCCGGGGCCGCTCGACCACACGGCCGGAGTGCTGCGCCGGGTCACCGGCTTCCCGGACTGGGACGGCTTCCCGCTGCGCGACGCCCTCGCCGAACGGCTCGGCCTCCCCGTCGTCCTCGACAAGGACACCAACGCCGCCGCACTCGGACTCGCCCAGCACCAGCCGGACGGCCGCGGCTCGTTCGGCTACCTGCACCTCGGTACGGGCCTGGGCGCCGGCCTGGTGCTCGGCGGCGCGCTGTACCGGGGGGCCAGGACGGGCGCGGGGGAGTTCGGCCACCAGGTGCTGCAACTGGACGGGCCGCGCTGCGGCTGCGGCAAGCGAGGCTGCGTCGAGGCGCTGTGCCTGGACCGGGCGGCGCGCGGCGAGCCCGCGGAGGCGGCGCGCATCCTGGGCGTGGCCGCGGCCAACCTCGTGGAACTGCTCGACATCGACCGCGTCCTGCTCGGCGGCCGTACGGTCCTGGCGCGACCCGGTATTTATGTACGCGGCGTGGCCGAGGCCCTGGCCGAACAGGCCCGTACGCGCGGTGACGGCCGTACGCCCGCGATTCCCGTGGCGCTGGCCGAGGGGGGCGCGCGGACGGTCGCGGACGGCGCGGCGCAGCTCGTCCTGGCCCCCCTCTTCGGCGCGCCGGGCGCGCCGTTCGGTACCGGAACAGGGGCGGAACTCCGCTGAACGCGCGGCATTCGGGCGATCGGGCAGCCGCACCGGCGGCGTCGGGGCCGCGGTGCCGGCCCCGCATGGCAAGGTCCGAAGCCGGCCGGTCATACCGACCGGTCATACGAGCGGCCTGGTGTGGTCCCCGTCGCCTGAGCTGATCGAGCAGGAGCGTCCGTCATGCCCGTGCGCCCGCCCCGCGTACCACCCCGCGCCCCGCTGCGCGCCACCCTCCCGGCGGCCTTGCTGTCCGCGACCCTCCTGGCCACCACGCCACCGGCCCATGCCACGGAAGCGGCCGCCCCCCGCCCGGCAACCGCCGACGCGAAGACCCATACGGCACCCCACGCAGCACCTCACACAGCACCCCACGCAGTACCCACCCCCATAACAACCGCAGCCCCTTCCCGCCCCACACCCCCACCCCACCTGGCCGACACCGGCGCCCCAGGAGTGCCCCACATCGGCGCCGCCGCCCTCGTATTCCTGTCCGCCGGCGCGCTGCTCGTGACGGCGGCCCGCCGCCTCCGCCGGCGCCGGTCCTCCTGAACCGCGCCGCCCCGGGCTGACTTAGGCTGGGGGCGTCGGCCATACGTACGAGACGCAGGTCACCCGGTGGGGTGCGCGGCGCGTACGGGCCCCGCGACGGCGCGGGACGGCCGGCGCCCCTGGCAGACACGCACGGCGGGAGACCGGCAGTGGCAGAGCGCAAGCCGATCGAGTCATGGCTGACCGACATGGACGGGGTCCTGATGCACGAGGGCATCCCGGTGCCCGGTGCCGACACCTTCATCAAGCGGCTGCGCGAATCGGGCAAGCCCTTCCTCGTCCTGACCAACAACTCCATCTACACCCCGCGCGACCTGCACGCCCGGCTGAACCGCATCGGCCTGGACGTGCCCTGGGAGTCCATCTGGACCTCCGCGCTGGCCACCGCCCAGTTCCTGGACGAGCAGCGGCCGTCCGGCACCGCGTACGTCATCGGCGAGGCCGGCCTGACCACCGCGCTGCACGACATCGGCTACGTGCTCACCGACCACGAGCCCGACTACGTGGTGCTCGGCGAGACCCGGACGTACAGCTTCGAAGCGCTCACCAAGGCCATCCGGCTGATCAACGACGGCGCCCGGTTCATCGCCACCAACCCCGACGAGACCGGCCCCTCCGCGGACGGCGCGCTGCCCGCCACCGGCTCGGTGGCCGCGCTGATCACCAAGGCGACCGGCGTGGAACCGTACTTCGTCGGCAAGCCCAACCCGCTGATGATGCGGCACGGCCTGAACGTCATCGGCGCGCACAGCGAGACCTCCGCGATGATCGGCGACCGCATGGACACCGACGTACTGGCCGGCCTGGAGGCGGGCATGGAGACGTTCCTGGTGCTCACCGGGCTGACGGGCCGGGGCGACATCGAGCGGCACCCGTTCCGGCCGTCGCGGGTCGTCGACTCCATCGCCGACCTGGTCGACCTGGTCTGACCGGTCGCGGCCGGGCGCCGGACCGCCCCGCGCGGCCCGGCGCCGCCCGCCGCGCCCCGGCCGCTCACCCGGACGGCGTAACCGCGGCCCGCACCGGATGCGGGAACCGGCTGCCGGGCGGACCTTCGGAAGTGTTCGGAGGTTCACGATGCGCTCACCGGGATTCACTCTCTGTGCCGCCCTGGCGGTGACGGTACTGTCCCCGGGGCCCGCGCTCGCGTCCGCGGGCCGGGTACCGGGAGCCACGGCGGGCACGGTCGCGGTCACACCGTCCGCCCCCGCACCGGGCACCGACGCGGCCCTCCAGGTCAACGGCTGTACGGGCCGCGCCGGCCGCGCCACCTCGGACGCCTTTGTCGACGCCGTACCGCTGGCCCGGGTCGCCGCCGGGCTGGTGGGCGACGCACGGGTGCGCTCCACGGCCGACCCCGGCACGTACGCCGTCTCCGTCCAGTGCGACGGCGAGGACGCGCGGGCCGCGGGCACCTTCGAGGTCGTCCCGGCGCCGGCGGGCGCGGAGACGGCCGGTGCCGCCGGAGCCGGGGAAGCGGACCTGACCGGAGGAGCCGACGGGACGGCGGCCGCCGCCCCCTTCGCCGAGGCGTCCGGCAGCTCCGGTCCGCCGGCTTCCCCCACCGCTCCGGTACGGGCCGGAGGCGGCTGGACGGCGGCGCACGCGCACGGGCAGCCGCGACCGCACGCGCAGCCGTACCCGCGGCACCCGCACGCACAGCACCCGCACGCCGCCGCGGCGCGCATGGGGGAGGTGCCCCCCGGGCAGCACACCAGGACGCCCGTACGGACCGCCGCGCGCCACGAGGCCGACGGCGCGTACGCGGTGGGACTGGTCCTGGCAGGAGGCGCGCTCCTCGCACTCACCGGACAGGCGCTGCGGATGCGGCGCCGGCGCAAGGGGTCGGGCGATGGCGATGCGGGCTGACGACCACCCGGTGGCGGACCGCCACCCGCGCGGCCCCGGCCAGGGCCGGATGACCGTCGGTGTCGTCTGGGCGGTCCTGCTGCTGGGCCTGTGGCTGTGGGGCCGGGACCTGACGGACGGCGGCGGCCTGGGGAAGGCGCCGACCACCGGCGACGTCGCGGCCGTCGGCCGCCCCCTGGAACAGGAACTGCCCACCGCCCACGCGCCTCTGGCCACCTCGCCGGGCGGCCGCCCCACCGAGATCTCGGTCGGCGCGCTGGGCGTACGGGCGGGCGTCATGGAGACCGGCCTGGACGCGACCGGCGCGGTCGACGCGCCCCCGTACCGCACACCCGGCCTCGTCGGCTGGTACGCGAAGGGACCGCAGCCGGGCACGGCGGGCGCCGCGGTGCTGGTCGGGCACGTCGACACGACCGGCGGCCGCGCGGTCTTCCACCGCCTCGGCAGCCTCCAGCCGGGGCAGCCGGTGGACGTCCGCAGGGAGGACGGCGGCACCGCCCGCTTCACCGTCGAGGACGTCAAGATCTACGACCGCCGCACCTTCGTACCGCGCAAGGTCTACGGCGCGCACCTGCCGGGCCGCGCCGAACTGCGCCTGATCACCTGCGCCGGTGCCTACGACAGCGAGCGGGACGCCTACACCGCCAACGTCGTCGTACACGCCTACCTGTCCAAGGTCACGCCCGCGCCGGAGAGTTGAGCACCACCCACGCGGCGACCGATCCCGGCCGGCGGCCCGCTCCCCCTGAACCGCCGACCGGCCGGTCCTCGACCGCCGGGATGTCAGGACTGCGGGAGTTGCCCTGCCGCCGGCGGGAGGTGCGTGGGCGCCTGCGCTCAGGCGCGTGCACGTGGCCGGGGGCTGGGGCCAGGGACCAACAGGAAGTCCACACTGAAGTTCACTGTAGGACTACAGTGCGGCGCCGCCTAGGGGGAGTGGGGAACCGGTACGGTACGCCCGGGTGTTTTCGGCCGGGCGTGGCGGGCGTAACAGGTTGTCCACAGGCCGGCCGGCGGCTGAGGGGCATGTGCCAGGATGGTTTCGACCGGTCTTGTCCCGTGCTCCGAGGGGGGAGTGGATGTACGGCAATGTTCAGGGATCCGGGAGCGGTCCCCCGGGTGAGCGCCGTGCCGCGCGCCGGCGCGGACTGTCCGGCGCGGCAGCTGCGTTGGGGGCGCTGCTGCTGGTGTCCGGCTGCTTCTCGTCGTCCGGCGACGGCGAGGAGGACGGGAAGGCCGGGGCCAGGCCCGGGCAGCAGCCCAGGTCCACGGTGCCGTACTGGGTCAACCCCGACGGCAAGGCGGCGCAGCAGGCCGCCACGTACGCCAAGAGCGACAAGACCGACGAGGCCGAGCAGATCGACAAGATAGCCGCCCAGCCGGTGGCCGAGTGGATCGGTGTCGAGGACCCCGAGAGGGAGGCCCGCGGCTTCACGGAGGCGGCGGCCAAGGCCGGCCGCGAGGCGCTGCTGGTCCTGTACAACATCCCGCACCGCGACTGCGGCAGCTACTCCAAGGGCGGCGCCGCGGACGGCAACGCCTACCGCGCCTGGCTGGACGGTGTGCTCAAGGGCATCGGCGACCGCCCCACGACGGTCGTCCTGGAGCCGGACGCGCTGCCGCACATCGAGGACAGGTGCACCCCCGAGCAGTTCCACGAGGAGCGCTACGCCCTGCTGACGGAGGCCGTCGGCAAGCTGAAGGCGCTGCCGCACACCAAGGTCTACCTGGACGCGGGCAATCCGCACTGGATCAAGGATCCCGGCCGCATGGTGGAGCCCCTGAAGCGGGCCGGCATCGCCCAGGCCGACGGCTTCGCGCTGAACATCTCCAACTTCCAGACCACCGAGGAGAACCGGACGTACGGCAAGCGGCTGTCCTCGATGGTCGGCGGCAAGCACTTCGTCATCGACACCAGCCGCAACGGCAACGGCCCCGCGCCCGGCGGTGACGACCCGGAGAACTGGTGCAATCCGCGCGGCCGCGCCCTCGGCACGGCGCCGACGGTCCGGACCGGCGACCCGCTCGTGGACGCCTACCTGTGGATCAAGCGGCCCGGCGAGTCCGACGGGACGTGCAAGGGCGGGCCCAAGGCGGGCGACTGGTGGCCGGAGTACGCCCTGGAGCTGGCCCGCAACACGAAGTAGCGCCGGCGGACGTACGTGCGGGGTGCCCCGGAGGCTCCGGGACACCCCGCACACGTCACCGGTTCAGTTCAGGCCCAGCCCCTTCAGCTCGGCCTTGGAGGCCGTCGGCACCTTGACCCAGACCGCCTGGGACGGCGTGCCCTGGTCGTCGACGGCGTTGAGCATGTACCAGCCGGGCGGCACCAGTGTCGGGTCCTTCGGCAGGGTCACCGTGACGCCGTCCTTGTGCACCGTGAAGTCCAGTGCGACCGACCGCTGTTCGATGTTGGTGACGTGCGTGAACGAACCAGGCCGGATCAGCCGCATCTTCTTGATGGCCGAGGCGTGCGCGGTCCGGTACGTGGCCCGGCCGCCCAGCTTCACCGTCTTCGGCCCCGGGTCGGTCAGCTTCGGCCGTGAGTCCCGGTAGAGGTACGGCGGCGTCCAGATGTCGATCTGCTGCTGGAAGACGCCGGGCTTGGTGTTGTCCTTGTCGGCGAAGAGCGAGTCGGACCCGAACGTCATCACCCGCCCGTCCGGCAGCAGCAGCGCCCCGGAGTGGTAGTTGCGGCCCACCAGCGGATCGGCCACCGCCCGCGAGGTGTTGGCCTTCGGGTCGTACAGCTCGGCGCTGAGGATGTTGCTGTCGCTGCGTCCCCGGTAGTCACCGGAGCCGTTGGTGGTGAGCACCGTGTCGTCGGGCAGGATCACGCTGCTCGGGTAGCGCGCCTTCGCGTACAGCGGCGGCCCGTCCTTGAAGCGCGGCCGGTCGGCGTGCAGGTCCACCAGCCGTGTCTTGTCGGTGGCCTTGGGGTCCTCGCCGACGCCGCCGCCGCCCAGCACCATGTACCGCTGGTCCTGTGCCGGCGGCAGCAGGACGGACATCGAGGTCTCCAGTACGTCCGGGTCGCTCATCCCGGGGATGACCTGGAACGTGTTGGTCTTCAGGTCCCAGATGCCGGGGGTGCGCCCGACGTTGTCGGGGCCGTACCCGGCGTTGGAGCCGGTGTAGAGCAGCCGCCCCTTGTCGGTGAGGAAGAGGGCGGGGTAGGTCGGGAAGAAGCGCTGCTTGGGCAGGTAGGTCCACTTCTTCGTCTTCGGGTCGTAGATCTCCTGCTTGCCCGGGACGACCTGGCCGATCTCGTCCAGCCCGGAGGTGGACAGCACCTTGCCGTCCTCCAGGCTGGTCAGCGTCGGGTACCAGCGGGCCTCGTTCATGGGGTCGACCGGGATGTAGCGCTCGGCCACCGGGTCGAACTCGAACGAGTCCTTGATCCCCTGGAAGTCCTTCTTGTCGAAGGACAGCTTCTGCGCGATGCCGTAGAAATTGCGGGCGTCGGCGCCGGTCAGGCCGTGGATGCGGTAATTGTCCTGGGCGCCGGTCGCATACTCGCGGCCTTCCTTGAGCGCCTCCACGTAGACCCGGGCCTCGCTGTGGGTGACCGTGACCTTGCCGGTCTTCGGGTCCGCCTTCTTCTTGGCGCGCGGCACCACGACCGGGTCCTTGGAGGCGAAGGTCTTGCCGTTCTGCTTGCCGGTGAACAGCGTCCCGGCCGGGAACGTCTTGGGCGCGTCCGGGTTCTCGTTGTAGACGATCATCAGCCCGCCGGCCTTCTTCACGTCGCCGCCGAGCTTCTCGTAGCGCTGGGTGCCGCCGGCCACCAGCAGCTTGCCGTCGGGCAGCTGGGTGTGGCCCGAGCAGAAGAGGTCCTTCGGGGTGGGGATGTTCTTGAAGGTGTTCTTCACCGGATCCCACAGGACCGTACGGAACGACTTGGCCGCGAAGTTCTTGGCGTTGTTCCCGGACCCGGCGACCAGCAGCACCTTGCCGGTGTGCAGCAGCGCGGCGTGAATCGTGTTGATCTTGTACTCGGGCGGTACGTCCACCACGTCCCAGTGGCCGTTCGCCGCCTTGTACTCCGGCTGATTGATCTTGTACTGGTGGTACTGCTCGGAGACGAACCCGAACAGGGCCGGGCCGTTCATCCCCGCCAGTGCGAGCACCACCGCCGCGCCTGTCGCGACTCTGCGGGTGCGCCGGCTCGGACGGTATTTCATGTGTGACGTCCCCCAAGGGCGGTCTGCGCGGTCCGGTCGGCGTCGGCGGAGGCGGTGGCGGTGGCGGTACGGTGGCCCGGCTCACCGGGGGCATCGTGTCCGGTGGGCGCCGCCCAGCTGGGCTGGCGCTGCGGACGGGGCGCCAGCCGCGGCCCGTCGCCGGACGCCGGCGCGTCCCCTCCCGGCTTCTTCCGCCGGTCCTGCCGCATTCCCCAGCGCCAGGCGAAGACCGGCGCCGCGGTGATCAGCAACGCCAGTACGGCCCAGGTGACCATCGCCGGATGGCTGTGCCCGAGGACGAACGAGGCGGCCAGCGAGCCCCCGAAGACCAGGATGAAGAACAGGTGCACGCGGAACGTGCCGAACAGGGTGTCCGGGCTGGAGGAGTCGCCCTTCGGCGTGACCACGAACTTGCTCTTGCGGCGCAGCGCGGCGTCGAACAGCGAGCGCGCGTAGATCGGCGCGGACAGCGCGGACATCACCATGCCGGCCACGCCGCCGGAACCCTCCGGCTCGTGCGGCGAGACGTTGTGCCGGCGGTTCCAGACGTACAGCCCGATCTGGAGCGCCGAGGCGTTGCCGTACAGCATCATCCACACCGACGGGTCGATCTGCACGCCCGAGGCGCCCAGCCCCAGGAACAGCGCGCAGCTGAGCGCCGCCAGGATCCAGTTCATGGCGGACATCGGGTAGAAGATGACCATCATCGTGTAGTTGAAGAACGTGCCCGGCGGCAGCGTGAAGGGCGCCTTCCAGAACTGCTTGAGGATGGTCTCGTACGTCCCGCGCGACCAGCGCAGCTGCTGGGTGAAGAAGTCCGTCCAGGCGGTGGGGCCCTCACCGACCGCGAGCACGTCGGGGGTGTAGACCGAGCGCCACTTCCTGCCGGTGTCCGGGTTGCGGTGCCGGTGCATCTCGAACCCGGTCGCCATGTCCTCGGTGATCGAGTCGTACAGGCCGCCGATCTGCTGGAGTGCCTTGATGCGTACGGCGTTGGAGGTGCCGACGAACATGGGCGCGCCGTAGCGGTTGCCGGCCCGCTGGATCAGCGCGTGGAAGAGGAACTGCTGCGACTCCGCGGCCTTGGTGACGAACGTGTCGTAATTGCCGTACACCTGGGGGCCGATGACGAACCCGACGTCCGGGTCGCGGAAGAAGCCGAGCATCCGCTCCAGGTAGTTGGGGAGCGGGACGTGGTCGGTGTCGACCGAGGCGAAGAAGTCGTAGGCGTCACCGTGCGCCTGGAGCCAGGCGTTGTAGTTGCCGTGCTTGGTCTTCGCGCGGTGCGGGCCCTTCTTCTGGTTCCACTGGGGGATGCCCTTGCGGGTGAAGTGGTGCACGCCCAGGCGCTCGCAGACCGCTTTGACGTCCGGGTCGTCGCCCTCGTCGAGGAGCCAGACGTGCAGCAGACCGCGGTGGCGGATCTTGACGGCCGCCTCCAGCGTCCTGGTCACCATCTCCAGCGGCTCCTTGCCGGGGACGAAGGAGGTGAGGAAGGCGACGCGGGTGCCGTGTTCGGGGACGACCGGGACGGGGTCGCGGGCCACGAGGGTGGCGTGGGCGTTGGACAGCACGTTCATGCACCGGAAGAACTCGATCAGTCCGATCGAGACCAGCATGACGACGTCCAGCACCGGCAGGAAGTCGTAGGCGGGGTGGTCGCGTTCGGTCCAGTGGGCCGGCTGCATCAGCCAGGCGAGCAGGCCGAGCGAGAGCAGTGGAGCGGCGCCGAGGAGTAACGCCGCGCGTATTCGGTGCGGTTCGTCCGCCAGCAGGCTGCGGTAGCGCACCTTGTAGGGCTTGTCAGGGTCCGGCTGGGTGAGCGGTCCGGCGAGGCGGCTGTAGTGCTCGTAGTCGTAGCGCGGCAGCGGCTTGCGCTGCGGCCGGCGCGGCCGGTGGTGGCGTGGCACGCGCAGGCGCGTCGTCGCGGACGGGTCGTACTGGTGCTCCTGCCGGGCGCCGGTAGGCGGCGACGTCATGAGTCCATCCCCCCGGCACGCATGCTGGCTGCGTGCCCGTCTTCTCCTGGCCCGAACCTTTGGCCCCCCTCGGCCGGTCCCGGGCGCACATGGTGTCGGCCGCCTACGACGTAGACGTAGGACGGTCGCCTTCCGGTTGCATGATTCCCGCTCCGACTCGCGTCCCGTGCAGCGGTTCCCCACTCCCACACTCATCGCAACCGGTGCTTGTCCCAACTTGAGCTCGCACAGGCTCAGTTGGGCTTCAGCATCCCGTCAGGGTCTCGAAGCTCATATCTTGATCGCAAGGGTGAAACGAGGGGTTTACCGGACATGGGAGTGCATTGATGGACGGGTCAGGTCAGAGGGGGCACTATTTCGGACCCGAACTGCGCAGCCGCTGACGGATGTTGTCGAAATGGCTGCGTACGGCCTGTTCGGCCCGCCGCGCGTCACCGTCGCGTACTGCCGCGAGAATCTCCGCGTGCTGCCGGTGGGTGACCCGCGGATCGGCCCCCAGCCCGGCCAGGTCCGTCCGCACGCGGTGGAACGCCTCCCAGAACGCGTCCAGCACCTCGCTCAGCAGCCGGTTGTCCAGCCCCCGGTAGAGCGCGGCATGAAAGGCCCGGTCGGTCTCGGCCCGCACCGCGCCCTCCGCGGCCTCCGCCGCCATCCGCTCCACCAGCTCGGCCGGCTCCGCGAGCGCGTCCCGCGGCGCCTGGTCCGCCAGCCGCGCGATCAGCCCGGTCTCCACCGCCTCCCGCAGCTCCAGCAGCTGGAGCAGGCTGTCCTCGCCCCGGTAGTGGCCGGCCACCGTCCGGAAGGCCAGCCCCTCGGTGATCGGGGCCATCGACATCGGGCCGACGTACGTGCCGAAGCCGTGCCGGATCTCCACGATGCCCATCGCCTGCAACGCCTTGAGCGCCTCGCGGACGGAGTTCCGGCTGACCCCGAGCAGCTCCATCAGGTCCGTCTCGGTGGGCAGCGGCGCCCCGGGGGCCAGCCGCCGGTCGATGATGAGCTTCTTGATCCGCTCCTGGTTCTCGTGCGCCATTGTGCGACTGTGCACCTCGATCACCGTTTTGACCAGCGATCCACCGGCCCGGCGGGCGGAAAAGCACCGAGGCCCCTCGCAGCTGCGAGAGGCCTCGGTGTGACGTGCGCCGCCAGGGACTCGAACCCCGGACCCGCTGATTAAGAGTCAGCTGCTCTAACCAACTGAGCTAGCGGCGCGCGCTGACGTAGAAAACTTTACACGAACTCCAGGGGTGCTCCTGACCACCTGCCCGGCCGCACGGGCCCGCCGAATGTGTGACCTGTGTCACGGGTTGCTGCGTCCGTCCGGGGAGTGCCGGCGCGGCACCGGATTCCGCGGTCCGGCAGGGCGAAAGTCCCGTGATCTCGGGACCTTCGCCGAGCCGGGTGACCGATTTGGTCTGTGAGTATGCTTTCGTAATGGATGATCATCAGTTGCCCCGTCAACATGCGATATCTCCTACCAGTTGAGAAGCTGTCGCACGTGCGAAGGCGAACGGAAACGGATCGAGCCTGGAGGGGAACGGGAATGGCAGTGCCGGAATTCGTGGAATTCGACCCCGCGGGCGGCTGCCCCTGCGGCGGCTGCGCCCAGGAGCGGCGCGCCCTCCAGCGCGCGACGGCGCTCCGGGACGGCGGGCACCCCGCCGCGCACGGCGCACGCCGCGCGCTGGTCCTCATGGCGACCGCCGGAACGGTCCTGAGCAGCGGCGTTTCCGGATCCGGGGCGGCCGCGGCGCTCGGCTCCGGGGCCGGTACGGGCACGCCGGCCGGCCGCGAGCGGGCGCTCCTGGCCCCCGCCCCGGCCCTCTCCCTGACCTCGGGCGCGACCCCGCAGGGGCAGGCCGGCGGGCTGTACGGAGGGGCGGGCAGCGGGCGCGCCGTGGCCGCCGCCGCGCCCCGGCCCCTCACCCGCGACGAGATCATCGCGCGGGCCCAGCGCTGGGTCAGCGCCCAGGTCCCGTACCACATGAACCGCTACTGGTCGGACGGCTACCGCCAGGACTGCTCCGGATTCATCTCGATGGCCTGGAATCTCGGCCGCAATCAATGGACCGGAAGCCTGGCCCAGTACGGCACCCGTATAACGAAGAGCGAACTGCGGCCCGGCGACATGCTGCTCTTCCACAATCCCGGAAATCCGGGCGCCGGCTCCCACGCCACGATTTTCGGCGGCTGGACCGACTCCTCCCGTACGCGGTACATCGCTTACGAACAGACCCGGCCGCACACGGTGAAACGGTCCACGCCGTACGCCTATTGGAGCAATTCCACGCGCTACGTCGCCTATCGCTACCGCGGCCTGACCGAAGGCGGCGAACACGGCGACGACCCGGGCAGCGGCACGTCGGCGTTTCCCGGCGCCGGGGCGTTCGGGCCGGGCGCGGACAACGCGTACGTCACCCGGCTGGGCCGGATGCTGGTGGAGCGCGGCGGCGGCCGGTTCTACACGACGGGGCCGGGCCCGCGCTGGAGCGAGGCGGACCGCCGGGCCACCGAGGCCTTCCAGCGGGCCCAGGGCTGGACCGGCGCCGAGGCGGACGGCATCCCGGGCCCGGTGACCTGGTCGTACCTGGTCAACGGCGTGGGCCGGGACATCGGCAGCTCCGCCGGCGGCGGCGCCACGGCGTTCCCCGGCCGGGGCTGGTTCCGGCCGGGACAGACGAACGCCTACGTCACCAGCCTCGGGAACCGGCTGGTGAGCAAGGGCTTCGGCACGTACTACAGCTCCGGCCCCGGACCCCGGTGGACGGAGGCGGACCGCCGCAACGTCGAGGCGTTCCAGCGGGCCCAGGGCTGGACCGGCCGGGACGCCGACGGCTACCCCGGCCCCGAGACATGGCGGCGACTCTTCCGATGACGGAGCGCACGATGGCGACGAAGACCGAGACAGCGGGCACCGGGACAGCCGGCGCCGGGACAGCGGACACCGGAGCAGCCGGCGCCGGGACAGCGGACACCGGAGCAGCCGGCGCCGGGACGGTGGACACCGGGGCGGGCGCCGGGAGAGCCGGAGCAGCCGGCGCCGGGCCGGTGGACACCGGGGCGGGCGCCAAGAGCGGGAAGACGCCCGCGGGTGCGTCGACGGCGGCGGCCGTGGCGGGAAGAGCGGAAGGGGAGCGCGGCAGGCCGAGCGGGGCAGGGGAGGAGGCGACGCGCGCTGATGCGCCATCAGGTGCCCCAGGCGCCAGCGCCTCTGATGGCCCTTCGGGCTCCGCCGGCCGGGCAACCGGCGCCCGGGACGCCGCCGCCCCGCCCCCCTGGTCCGCGCGGCTGCGGCCCGTCGGTCACGGCGAGAGCATCCCCATGGACATGCTCTTCCGCGCCGAGCCGGACACCTGCACCGCGGACGCCGACGCGGACACCGCCCAACAGCCGCGGGTCACCGCCCCCGCGCCGGAGCAGGAGCCCGGCCGCGGCACCCCCGCCGACGCCGCCGTGGCCGGCATCGCCGCGGTGACCGACCTGCTGGACACCGCGGAACGCGCCGCGCTCGACGGCGCCCTCGGGGTGGTCGACGCGGGCAGCCGGTCCCGTACGGAGGACGGCGCCGGAACGGGCGACGGCCGGGACGGCGCCGGTACGGCCGCGGGCGGCAGGCCCTCGTGGTTCCGCGACGTCTCCGGGCCGGGCGCGTGCCGCACGCCCGAAGAGGACGCCGGCGTGACCGAACGGCGCGGGTTCTCGCTGTCCGGCTGGCTGGCCCTGTTCGCCGGGCTGCTGGCGATCGCCGGATCCGTGGCGTTCCTGTGGTGGCGGGGGATGCTGCCCGCCTCCGTGGTGCGCGCCCTGGGCCTGGACATCGCCGTCCGGCCCTCGCCGCACCTGTGGGAGTGGGCGGTGGCCGGACTCGGCGCCGTACTGGCGGTGATCGCCTTCGGCGGGCTGGCCCGCGGGCGGGTCGGCAGCGCCTGGGTGCTCACGCTCTTCGGGCGCTACCGGGGCAGCGTGCGCCGCACCGGCCTGGTGTGGATCAGCCCGCTGGTGCTGCGCCGCCGGGTCGACGTACGGCTGCGGCACTGGCGCAGCGAGGCGATGCCGGCGGTGGACGCGGAAGGCATCCAGCTGCGCGTCGTGGTGCTCGTCGTATGGCGGGTCAGGGACACCGCGCGGGCCCTGCTCACCGTCCGCGATCACACCGCCTACCTGCGCGAACAGGTGGAGTCGGGGATGGCGCGGGTGCTCTCGCAGCTCCCGGCGGACGCGTTCCACGAGGAGGCGCCGACCCTGCGCGACTCCCAGGCGGTCGGCGCGGCCCTGACCGAGGTGCTGTCCGCCGACTGCCGCCCGGTCGGCATCGAGGTCTTCTCCGTCCAGCCGACCCGGATCGAGTACGCGCCCGAGGTGGCGGCGGCCATGCAGCGCCGGCAGATCGCGGCCATCGACGCCAAGCACCGCGACAGCGTGCTGACCTCGGTCGTGGACGCGGTCGACGACACCGTCCGCCGGCTGACCAGCAGGGGACTGGTGGAACTGGACGATTACGAACGCAAGGCCCTGGTCAAGGACCTGACCGTGGCCTTCTACACGGCGCGCGGCAGCGCCGCCGGCCGGAACTGACACGGCGGAGAGGCAGGCAGTGGGATGCGGACACCGGTGTTCTTCGAGGTCGTCGGGGCCGACTGCGGGTGCGCCTTCTGCAGCGGGGCCGCGGTCGAGTCCGCGGCGCGCAACGGCGGCAGCCGGGCGCGGTGCACGGTGCGGGGCGCGGTCGCGGCGGCGCTGGGCGCGGTGACGCTGGCCGGCGCGGCCGCGGGCACGGCGGGCGCCGAACCGGCGCCCCGGCACGCGGGCTGGGACGGCGCGAAGTACTGGTACCGGGACGCCACCGGCTGGTGGCGCTGGACCAGCCACCACGGGAAGTACGCGCGGCACGCGGGCGGTTCCGGCGGCAGGTCCGGCACGGCACCGGCCGCGTCCTCCGGGCCCGCTCCGGCCGGCAAGGGCGCGCGCGGCCACAACCCCGACCCCACCTTCCGGGGCCGCTCCGGCTGGGATTCCGTCGACCGGGTGTACTGGTACCAGCAGGGCGGCAGCTGGTGGTGGACCAGCCACCGGGAGCGTTACGAGGCCCGTACCGGCAGGGCGGGTGATCCGGGCGACGACGCGTCCACCGGCACCGGTTCGGGCTCCGCCGGTTCCCCGGGCGGCGGGAGCGGCAAGGGCACCCCTGTCCGGTACGGCACCGAGGCGGCGATCCGGTGGGCGATGGCCCAGCTCGGCAAGCCCTACGCGTGGGGCGGCAACGGCCCGTCCGCGTTCGACTGCTCGGGGCTGGTCCAGCAGGCGTACCAGCGCGCGGGCATCTCGCTGCCCCGGGTCGCCGACGCGCAGTACCGCGCCGCCGAACCGATCACGCGGTCCCAGCTGCGCCGCGGCGACCTGGTCTTCTGGTCGTCCAACGGCTCCTCGTCCGGCATCCATCACGTGGCGATCTACCTCGGCGGCGGCCAGTACCTGGAGGCGCCGCGGTCCGGCCGGGCGGTCCGGATCTCGTCCTTCTCCGCCTACCGCCCCACCTTGTACGGACGGGTCGGCTGACCCCGCAGTCCGTCCGCCGCCCCCCCGCCGCGCGGGCCCGCCCGTACCGAAAGGCCGACTGTCATGGCGTCGACAGCGCTCACCACTCCTCCGCCCGGCGGCGCGATATCCGGCCGCCCGACGTCCGCCCCTGCCACCCCTGCCACCCCTGCCGTCCCGGGCCCCGCCCCCGCCGGTCCCGTCGACCCCGCCCCCACTACTCCCGTACGAACCCCCGGCCTGGCCGCGCACGGCTTTCTGCCCGAGCGGCCGCCCGTACGGACCATGGCCGGTACCTGGGTGCGGCTGAGCGAACTGGCCGGTGCGGCCGCCACCGCGCCGGACCTGGACACCGCCCGCGGCCTGGTCGCCCGGGCAGGGCGGGACGGCGACCTGACCGCGCTGCGGCAGCGCGTCTCGCGCCTGTCACCGCGCAACGCCGACGCCGCGTCCCTGCGGGTGGCGGTGATCGCGGCGGCCTGCGGCTGGAGCGCGCTGGATCCGCTCGCCCCCGCCGCCCTGCGCACCGCCGACGCCGCCTTCCTCGGCCTGTGGTCGGCGGTCGCGCACCGTATCGACCACCAGCAGTTCGTCGGACTGCCCACCCTCGCCCTGCTGAACTGGGCCCCCGAGCGCAAGCCGCGCCGCCGGCTGCCCGTCGACCAGCTCGCCCGTACGGAGCCGCTGGTCCCCGTCGTGCGCTGGTCGCCACCGGGGCAGCCGCTCGGCCGGCTGGACCGGCTGATGCTGGCCACCACCCGCCTGGAGGCGCACGGCAGCTGGCTGTTCCGGCTGGCCGGGACGCTCGCCGGCCGTGGTCCCGGGGACGCGTCCACCCGTACGGCGCTGCGCCGCCTGATCCGCGTCCAGCACGCGCTGCGCGCTCAGCTCCGCGGCGAGGCGGCGGAGCTGCGGGCGGCCCCGGCCTCCGCACGGCACGGTGCGGTGCTCGCCGCCCTCGCGGCGCAGCGCGCGCTGGAGCCGCCGGTGTTCCTGGTGGCCGACGCGGTGCTCGGTGCGGGCGGCCGCCGGGCGGGGGAGTCGGGCCGGCATCAGCTGCGGCGGTATCTGCCGACCGCGCACCGCGCCCGGCTGACCGCGCTGGACCGGCACTGCGCGCCCGTACGCACCCTCGCCCACCGCGGCGGTCCGGACGCCGCGCTCTACTGCGAGGCGCGCGAATCGCTGATCGCGCTGCGGCGTACGTACGCGGGACTGGTGCACTGTGCGGCGCACCCGGGCGGGATTCCGGCCGGGGGCGGGCTGAACACCGTGGCGTGATGTCACGGGTGTTGTTCGCGGGACGGTACGGAAGTGGCAACCGGGCGTCCGCGTGTGATTGGTCTGGACATGTCCATGCAGCGTCACTACGCTGCCGTTTGGTCTAGACCGCACAGCACGCAGATGAGCAGCTCACAGAACACACCCCCCGTTCTTCAGGAGCACACCTATGCGCAAGAAGCTCAGCGCTGCCGTGGTCGGACTCGGCATCGCAGGCGTCTCGCTGTTCGCCACCGGCAGCGCTTCCAGCCATGGCTACAGCGACCAGCCCCCCAGCCGCCAGGCGCTCTGCGCCAAGGGCACCGTCAAGAACTGTGGCGCGATCCAGTGGGAGCCGCAGAGCGTCGAGGGCCCCAAGGGCTTCCCGGCCGCGGGCCCCGCCGACGGCAAGATATGTTCCGGCGGCAACAGCGGGTTCAAGGAGCTGGACGACCCGCGCGGCGGCAAGTGGCCCGCCACCAGCCTCAAGGGCGGCCAGGGCTACACCTTCCAGTGGCGGCTGACCGCACGGCACGCCACCACCGACTTCCGGTACTACATCACCAAGGACGGATACGACCCGAGCAAGCCGCTCACCAGGGCGGACCTCGAACCCGAGCCGTTCGTGACGGTGCCGATGGGCGGGCGGCAGCCGGCCGCCACCGTGCAGCACCAGGGCACGGTGCCCACCCAGAAGACCGGCCACCACATCATCCTCGGCGTCTGGAACATCGCCGACACCGGTAACGCGTTCTACGCCTGCTCCGACGTCAACCTGTCGTAACCGCACGGCGCCGGAGCCGCCACGGGCCTCCCTGTCCTTCCTCCGGGGAGGCCCCTCCGCCGGATTCCCGCCGCCCGCACCCCTCGCTCCCTGCCGCGCCCGGTCCGTATCAGCCGGCCCGCCTCCCCTAGGCAGCACCGACCGGCGGGAATATTCTGCTGGTTGGTCTGGACCGCAGTGCACTCGGCTCGCAGGAACCACCCCCTCATGTTCCGGGAGCGACCCATGCGCAAAAGGATCAGCACGGCCGTCATCGGTCTGGGCGTCATCGGCGCGTCCGTCCTGTCGACGAGCGGCGCGGGCAGCCACGGCTACACCGACGCCCCCATCAGCAGACAGAAACTGTGCGCCGACGGCACGGTGAAGAACTGCGGCGCGATCCAGTGGGAGCCGCAGAGCGTCGAGGGCCCCAAGGGCTTCCCGGCCGCGGGCCCCGCCGACGGAAAGATCTGCTCCGGCGGCAACAGCCGCTTCAAGGAGCTGGACGACCCGCGCGGCGGCCAGTGGCCGGCCACCCAGGTGAGCGCGGGCTCGTACACCTTCCGCTGGCGCTTCACCGCCCCGCACCGCACCACGGACTTCCGCTACTACATCACCAGGAACGGCTGGAACCCCAGCCGCCCCCTTACCCGGGCCGACCTGGAGCCCGCCCCGTTCCTGACCGTCCCCTACAACGGGCAGCAGCCGCCCTACACCTACACGCACCAGGGGACACTGCCCGGCGGGAAGAGCGGCCGGCACCTGATCGTCGGCGTCTGGACGATCGCCGACACCGCCAACGCGTTCTACGCCTGCTCGGACGTGCAGTACTGAGCGCCGCCGCGGCACGGAGAAACGCGAGTGGGCCCCCGAAGCTGTGCTTCGGGGGCCCACTCTCAGGTGCGCCGCCAGGGACTCGAACCCCGGACCCGCTGATTAAGAGTCAGCTGCTCTAACCAACTGAGCTAGCGGCGCGCGCTGACAAAAGAAATACTACCTGGTCCGAAGGGGTGCTTCCGACCACCGCACCGGCGGCCCCCGCCGGAGGCCGGAATTCCGGGCCCCGGCAGGCGCCGCCGGGCCGCTGGGGCACCGGGTCTCCGGGCCCCCGGGATCAGAGCGTCAGCGACAGCAGCACCGGGGCTGCCCGCCGGTTCAGCGTGTCGGCGGCCTGCCGCAGCCGGTGGGCGTGCTCCAGCGGCAGCGACAGGGCCAGGCAGCCGACCGTGGAGCCCGCCGTGATCGGTACGGCCGCGCAGACCGTGCCCACCGCGTACTCCTGGAGGTCCAGCATCGGGACCGTGGGTGGCTGGCTGTCCAGCTTGTGGAAGAGCACCTTCTCGTTGGTGATCGTGCGGGAGGTCAGCCGGGCGGTCTTGTGGCGGGAGAGGTGGTCCATCCGGCCGTCGTGGTCCAGCTGCGCCAGCAGGCACTTGCCGACCGCGCTGGCATGTGCCGTTCGGCGGAATTCCGCCCACTCGTTGACCTTGGGGGCGCGCGGTCCGTCGGCGTAGTGCAGGATCTTGACCTCGCCGTCGATGTAGCGGCTGATGTAGACCGCCGCGCCCACCGAGTCGCGCAGCTCGACGAGGGTGCGCTGCAGCTTGTCGCGGAGCGCCTCCTCGCGGCCGCCGCCGGAGCCGAGCAGGACGAGCGACTCGCCGACGACGTACGCACCGTCGGCGACCTGCGAGACATAGCCCTCGCGGCGCAGCATCGCCAGCATGTGGGCGAGGTGCCCGGCCGGCAGCCCGGTCTCGCGGGCTATCTGGACGTCCGACACGCCGTCGGCGTGCCGGGCGACGGTTTCGAGCACGCGGAGGGCGTACTGCACCGAGTGGAACGGCGCGGTCGGCTCGGGCTTCAGCGCCACGGTGTCCCCCTAGCAGGTTGTGACCGTTTGCGTCGATGCCGTCGCCGGCGGTCACGGTGGTCGAACAGAACCGGCCGTTCCCGGGCGGCGAGGCACGTACCACGATAGCGGGCAAAGCCGCCCGCCGGAGGGGGTCTTGACCGAAAAGGGGGCCCAGCCACGCATCTGTACTGGGGCGTGGTCCAACGGCATATGCCCACGTCATTCCGGGGGTGCGGCAGGGCCGGACACGGCGCCCGGAGCGCGGCCGCAGCCGCCCCCGGGCGCCGCGCCGCGCCTCAGAGAACCGCGCTCAGGAACTCCCGGGTGCGGTCGTTCTCCGGCTCGCTGAAGATCTTCTCCGGCGTCCCGAATTCGATCACCCGCCCCTGGTCGAACATCATCACGCAGTCGGAGATGTCCCGCGCGAAGTTCATCTCGTGCGTCACGCAGAGCATGGTGATGTCGGTGGTGTGGGCGATGTCGCGCAGCACGTCCAGCACGCCGGCCACCAGCTCCGGGTCGAGCGCGCTGGTCACCTCGTCCAGCAGCAGCACCTGCGGCCGCATGGCCAGGGCGCGCGCGATGGCGACCCGCTGCTGCTGGCCGCCGGAGAGCTGCGACGGGTACTTGTCGATGTGCTGGGTCAGGCCCACCAGGTCCAGCAGCCCGCGGGCCCGTTCCTCGGCGGCCTCCTTGTCCAGGCCCAGGACGTGCACCGGCGCCTCGGTGATGTTGCGCAGCACCTTCATGTTGGGGAAGAGGTTGAACTGCTGGAAGACCATCCCGATGTTCTTGCGCACCTCCCGGCAGTGCTTCTCGCTCGCCGGCACGAGCTTGCCGTTCTTCTCCTCGTGGGTCAGGTACGCGTCCCCGACCTTTATCTTTCCCTCCTCCGGCTTCAGCAGCGTCATCAGCAGCCGCAGGATCGTGGTCTTGCCGGACCCCGAGGGGCCGATCAGCGTCACGTGCTTGCCGGAGTAGACCGTCATGTCCAGCGCGTCCAGGACGGTGTGCGCGCCGAAGCGCTTGGTGACCCGGTCGAAGCGGACCAGCTCGGGGCCGTCCTCCTCGGCGCCGACCGTGGGCTGCGCGGGCGCGGTGGGGGTGCTGTCAGCGGACAAGGCGACGCTCCAGGACTCGCAGGAGAAGGGAGGTGGGGTACGAGATCACGACGAACAGGACGCCGACGACCGTGATCGGCTCCATGTAGTCGAAGGTGGTCGCGCTGATGCTGTTCGCCTGGAAGAGCAGCTCCGCGACGGTGATCGCGGCCAGCATCGGCGTGTCCTTGAACATCGCGATGACGTAGTTGCCGAGCGCCGGGACCACCCGGCGGAACGCCTGCGGCAGGATCACCGAGGTCCAGGTGCGCCGGCGCGGCAGGCTCAGCGCCGTCGCCGCCTCCCACTGGCCCTCCGGGACACCGTCGATGCCCGCCCGGTAGACCTCGGCGGTGTACGTCGAGTAGTGCAGCCCCAGGCCGATGACGCCGGTGGTCAGCGGGTCGAAGGTCAGGCCCCAGCCCGGCAGCACGAAGAAGAGGAAGAAGAGCTGCACCAGCAGCGGCGTGTTGCGGATGAACTCGACGAAGACGCTGACCGGCCACGTCACCCAGCGGCTGGGGGAGCGCAGCAGCAGGGCCCACACCAGGCCGAGCGCGAACGCCACCAGCGAGCCGAGCAGCGTCGCCAGCAAGGTGATCCGCAAGCCGTCGAGCAGGTCGGGCAGGATGTCGCCGACGTACTCCCATGACCAGTTGTTCACGGCTTACCTCCGGGGGCGGTGCTCACCTGCGGGCCGTGCTCCGTGATCGGCAGCCGGCGCGAGAACCAGCCGGACTTCTCCGGCGCGCGGCCGATGGACGCCTTGGCCCGGCGTTCCAGGAGGCGCATGATCCGGGTGACCACGAACGCGATGACGAAATAGAGGATCAGGATGATCCCGTAGACCTGGGCGCTCTGGCCCGTGGAGAGCCGGGCCAGCTTGGCCTGGAAGGTCAGCTCGCCGATCGACAGCAGCGAGGCCAGCGCGGTGCCCTTGAGCAGCTCGATCAGCAGGTTGTTGAACGGCGGCATCATCTCCGGTACGGCCTGCGGCAGGATGACCTTGCGCATCCGCTGCCACGGCGTGAAGCTCAGCGCGATGGCCGCCTCACGCTGGGCGGGCGCCACCGCCTGGATGGAGCCGCGTACGACCTCGGAGCCGTACGCCCCGTAGGACAGGCCGAGCGCCAGGGTGCCCGCCCAGAGGCCGGCCAGCTGCCAGCCCAGCAGCGGCAGCGCGAAGAACAGCCAGAACATCAGGACCAGTGCCGAGGTGCCGCGGAAGAACTCCACGTAGACGCCGGACAGGAAGCGCACGATCCACAGCCGCGAGGAGCGGGCCATGCCGATGCCGAAGGCGACGACGGCGGCCAGCACGGCGCTGTAGACCATCAGCTGGACGGTGATCCAGACCCCTTTGAAGAACAGTTCCCACAACGCTCCGGTCACCGGGCACAGAGCTCCTTCGCCGTGAGGTCGGTCATGAACTCCTCGGTGAACCCGAACGGCCGGGCGATGCGCAGGAGTTCGCCGCTCTTCTTCATCTGGTGCAGCTCGCGGTTGAAGGCGTCCCGCAGCGTCGTCTCGCCGATCCGGAAGCCGTAACCGCCGCCGTCCCGCTGGGGTTTGCCGTCCACCTCCGGCGTGAAGGGCTCGGTCATCTCCACCTTGGGGTGCTTGCCGGTCCTCAGCGCCTCCCGCATGGTCAGCGCGGTTCCGGCGAAGCAGTCGATGCGGTCCGCCTCCAGCGCCTCCATGCCGGCGATCTGGTCGCCGTACGTCTGGATCTTCCCCTTGGCGACGCCGTTGCCGACCGCGTAGTCGATCTCCGCGTACCCGATGCCGGTGCCCATCCGCAGGCCGCCCTCGGCCACGTCCTCGTACGACGTGATCTTCTTCGGGTTGCCCTTGGGCACGAGGAAGCCGTCCTTCGACTCGTAGTCCGGGTCGGAGAAGAGCACGGCCTGGCAGCGGGCCTTGTTGATGAACATGCCGGCCACGATCACGTCGTACTGGAAGGAGTGCAGGCCGGGCACGAGCGCCTGGAACTCCACCGGCACCGGCTCGAAGCCCGCCACCCCCAGCCGCTGGAAGATGGTCTTGGCGACGGCGGGTGCCTCGCCGGTCAGTTCGCCCTGGTCGTCGATCGACGCGTACGGCGGCTCGCTGGCGATGCCCATCCGTACGACACCCCTGCCGCGCAGGTCGTCGAGCAGGTGTCCCCCGTCCGTAGCTCCGGTGACGTCCACGCGCGAGCACCCTGCGGTCGCTCCCAGCGCCCCTGACAAACCCAGCGCCGCCGCTCCTGCGAGCAGTGAGCGGCGGCGGAACCCTGATGCGGTGTTTCCTGAGCTGTTCCCCTGTGGTGGAGCCATGGGCGCGCGATTACCCGAACTCGTTGAAAATATGCCAATCGTTTCCGGCCCTTGATGTAAGCGGTGCGGAGCCGTGGCGCACGCCGGACACGCGTGCATACGACACCCGTTCGGGTGCGTCAAACCCGTTACGGGCGTGGCTTGTTGACGACGGTCGGCAGCGGATGTGAGCCGTGGGGAAGATGCCGGGTACCGCGTACGGAGGTGCCGTGTGCATCGTGCCGCCCGCTGGTCCACCATGGAGCCGCAAAGCACCGTAAGGAGGCAAAAATGGTCGACCGTTTCCTCGAAGTCTCCCTCGACAAGCGGGGCGTGAGCTGCACCGCCAAGCTGCTCGACGACCGCGCGCCGGTCACCTGCAAGGCCGTCTGGGACGCGCTGCCGCTCGGCGGCGACGTCTACCACGCCAAGTACGCCCGTAACGAGATCTACGCCCTCGTCCCGCCGTTCGCCCCGGAGGAGCCCCCTCTGGAGAACCCGACCATCACGCCCATCCCCGGTGACCTGTGCTACTTCACCTTCACCGACACCCAGTTGGGCACCGCCTCGTACGGCTACGAGAGCCAGGCCAAGCACCAGGGCCGCGCCACCGTCGTCGACCTCGCGCTGTTCTACGAACGCAACAACCTGCTGATCAACGGTGACGCGGGCTGGGTGCCGGGCATCGTGTGGGGCTCGGTGGTGGATGGCCTGGACCGGATGGCCGACGCCTGCCAGGACCTGTGGCGCGCCGGCGCACTGGGGGAGACCCTCAGCTTCCGCCGGGCCTAGCCGGCGCGGGCAGGTCAGCGGCGCCCGAAGTGAAAAGGGCGTGCGCGGCGCGCAGCACCAGCGCGTCCGCGTGCCGCGCGCCCACCAGCTGCACCCCGATCGGCAGCCCGTCCCCGTCCACGCCGCACGGCACGGTCGCGGCGGGCTGCTGCGTCATGTTGAACGGGTACGTGAACGGCGTCCAGCCCGTCCAGCGGGTGTGCCCGGACCCGGCCGGCACCTCGGCCCCCGCCTCGAAGGCGGTGACCGGCTCGGTCGGCGTCACCAGCAGGTCGTACGTGCCGTGGAAGCGCCCCATCGCCACGCCCATCGCCATGCGTACGTCCACCGCCGCCAGATAGTCCAGCGCGCTGCGCCGCGCGCCCTCCGCGCAGATCTCCCGCAGCCCCGGGTCGAGCAGCTCGCGCTGCGCGTGGCTCAGGTGCTGCACGACCCGCGCCGCGCCGCTGAACCACAGGGTGTGGAACTCCTCCACCGGGTCCGCGACGCCCGGGTCGGCCTCCTCCACGTGCGCGCCCAGCTCGGCGAGCCGGTCCACCGCGCGCCGCACCGCCGCGGCGACCTCCGGGCGTACCGGCACGTCCCAGCCGAGCGACGGGCTGTAGGCCACCCGCAGCCCGGCCACCGGCCGCTCCAGCCCGTCCCGGAACGACCCCTCCTGCGGCGCCAGCTGCGACCAGTCCCGCCAGTCGGACCCGGTGATCACGTCCATCAGCAGCGCCGCGTCCGCCGCGTCCCGGGTCATCGGCCCGACGTGCGCCAGCGTCCCGAACGGACTCGCCGGATACAGCGGCACCCGCCCGTACGTCGGCTTCAGCGCGAAGATCCCGCAGAACGACCCCGGGATGCGCACCGACCCGCCACCGTCCGTGCCCAGGCTCAGCGGCCCCGCGCCGAGCGCCACGGCCGCCGCGCTGCCGCCGCTGGAACCGCCCGCCGTCCGGGACGGGTCGTACGGATTGCCCGTCACCCCGTGCCGCGGACTGTCCGTGACGCCCTTCCAGCCGAACTCGGGCGTGGTGGTCTTGCCCACGAACACCGCGCCGTGCTCGCGCAGCCGCGCCACCGATGGCGCGTCCGCGTCCCAGACCGCGCCCTCCTCGCGCACCGTGTGCGAGCCCCGCAGCGTCGGCACGCCACGGGTCAGCAGCAGGTCCTTGACCGTGACCGGCACCCCGTCCACCAGTCCGGCGGGCCGCCCGGACCGCCACCGCTCCTCGGACTCCTTCGCCGCGGCCAGCGCCGGGTCCGCGTCGATCCGGGTGAACGCGTTCACCCGCTCCTGCGCCCACCCGGCCCGCTCGATCACCGCCTGCACCGCCTCGACCGGCGAGAACTCGCCCGCCGCGTACCCGGCGACCAGCCGCACCGCCGAGCAGTCGGCCAGATCCGTCACCTCAGCCATCCCGACCTCCCTCCACGAACCCTGCGCGAACACTCCGCCCCCACGGTCCCGGAAGATCAGGAGCCCGGTACGTAGCCCAGCCGCTTGTCCACCACATTGGTGAGCGGCTCGCCCGCCGCCCACCGGTCGAAGTTGTCCGCGAACTGCTCGGCCAGCGCGTCCCGCCAGCCCAGCGTGTCGCCGCTCATGTGCGGGGAGACGATCAGGTGCGGCACGTCCCACAGGGCGCTGTCCGCGGTCAGCGGCTCGTGCTCGAAGACGTCCAGCGCCGCCGCCGCGATCCGCCACTCCCGCAACGCCGCCACCAGGTCGTCCTCGACGACCAGCGGCCCCCGGGCCACGTTGATGAAGCGGGCCCGCTGCCGCATCCGGCCGAACGCGGCCCGGTCGAACATGCCGCGCGTCTCCTCGGTCAGCGGCGCCGCGCACACCACCCAGTCGGCCGTGCCGAGCAGGCCGTGCAGGGCGCCGCTCGCGTGCACCCGGCCGAAGTCGGGATCGTCCGTACGCGCCCGCCGCCCGACCAGCTCCACTCTGACACCCAGTGCCAGCAGCGTCCGGCCGATGGCCCGGCCGATCGGCCCCGAACCCACCACGACGGCGCGGCTGCCCGCCACCCGCAGTGTCTCCCGGTGCCGCCAGCGCCGCTGCCGCTGGAGCTCCCAACTGCCGTAGAAGTCCTTGGCCATGGCGATCACCAGGCCGGCCACGTACTCGGCGATGGGCTGCTCGAAGACGCCGCGCGCGTTGGTCACCAGGGTCTCGTCCGCGGCCAGCTCGGGGCACATCAGCCGGTCCACGCCCGCGCTCGCGGTGTGCACCCAAACGGGTCGCGGGCCGCCGCCGGGCCAGGCGTCCCGGATCGCGTCGGAGGTGAAGTTCCACGCCAACACCACGTCCGCATACGGAAGTTGGTCGGCGAAGGTCTCGTCGTCGGCGTACACCAGCCGGGCCCGGCCGGCCAGCCGGTCCAGTTTCGGGGGCGGGTCGGAGCCGAGGACGAGGACGGTGCTTTCGGACATAGGCCAGAAACCGTTCTGAAACGTGAGCCCCTTTGAATGAAAGGAGGCGCCGACAGATGCCTGAGATGCGAGGATTGACCACGCTAAGAAGTCGTAACTACCGTGTCAACAACGGCTCTGTCCCGACGTCCCCGGCTTGTGCCGGTCGCACCAAACCCCTGGCCAATGGCCTTGCCCTTGCCAGCCCTTCGCTCTTCTGGGGGCATCATGGACGTCTCATTTCTGGGGGGACCGAAGCCTCAGCTCGGTGTGGGTGTCGTCGCTCCGTTCGACTTCGCCCTGGACCGCGAGCTGTGGCGCTGGATCCCCGACGATGTGTCCCTCCACCTCACCCGCACCCCTTTTGTACCCGTCGAGGTGAGCCTCGACCTGGCCCGCCTCGTCAGTGAACACGAAACCCTGCACGCCGCCGTCCAGGCACTGTGCGCCGTCTCCCCGCAGGTCGTCTCGTACGCCTGTACCTCGGGCAGCTTCGTCGGCGGCATGGCCGGCGAGCGCGCCATGTGCACCGCCATGGCCCAGGCGGGGGGCCGGCTCCCGGCGCTCACCACCTCCGGCGCGCTCCTCGAAGCGCTGCGCGAGATCGGCGCCTGGCGGATCGCGGTCGTCACCCCCTACACCAAGTCCGTCACCGACTCCCTGGAGGAGTACCTGAAGGAAGCCGGTGTCACCGTCACCGGCCGCGCCTACCTGGGCCTGACCCGGCACATCTGGAAGGTGCCGTACCGCGACGTGGTCGACATGGCCCGCCAGGCCGTCGTCGGCGCCGCCGACGCCCTGTTCATCAGCTGTACGAACCTGCCGACGTACGACGTCATCCCGCAGCTGGAGGCCGAACTGCGGATGCCGGTCCTGTCGGCCAACCAGGTCACGATGTGGGCCTCCCTGCGGGCCATCGGGGCCGAGGCCGTCGGCCCGTACCAAGCGCTGGTGGACCCCGTCGCCAGACGCGGACCGGCCTCCATGACCGCCTCCTGGGCCCCGGAGGAAGGGGCCGGGATGCCGAGGCGGAGCGGCCTGTCCGAAGCGGCGTTCGCCGGGTCGGCGGTCCCCTCGTCCGAGGCGGAGCCGGCCGACGGACCGGACGTGCCGCCCTTCCATCCCCCGGAGGAGCCCGGCCCGCCGGTACCGCTGTGACCCGTACGGGCGGCGCCCCGCGGGATGCCGCCCCGGCCCGTTCCCTCCCGCACCCCACCCCGCGTCCACCCGCGCGCCCCGCGCACCTACGCACGGGAGGGCGCGCGCACCGCGGCGCGCACCCCCACACGCATCACCCCACCCCGTCAGGAGACGTGCATGGCATCCACGGTCGGCTTCCTCTACCCCGGCCACTCCGCCGAGGACGACTACCCCCGGCTCGAAGCACTCCTCGGCAACGGCCTGAGCCTGCCGCTGGTCCACACCGACATCGGCGAGGACGCCCACCGCGTCGACGCGCTGCTGGAGATGGGCTCCGCCGCCCGGCTCGCCGCCGGCGTCGCCGAGCTGAAGAGCCGCGGAGCCGAGGCCGTCGTCTGGGCCTGCACCAGCGCCAGCTTCGTCTTCGGCTGGGAGGGCGCCCAGAAGCAGGTGCGTGAGCTGTCGGCCACCGCCGGGCTGCCCGCCTCCAGCACGTCCTTCGCCTTCGCGCACGCCGTACGGGCCCTCGGCGCCCGGCGGGTGGCCATCGCCGCGACCTACCCCGACGACGTCGCCGAGTGCTTCCGCGCCTTCCTGAAGTCCGCGGGCACCGAAGTCGTCTCGACGCGCGGCAGCGGGATCATCACCGCCGCCGAGGTCGGCACGTGGGGCCTGGAGGAGGTCCTGCTGCTCGCCCGTACGGGGGACCATCCCGACGCCGAGGTGGTGCTGCTCCCGGACACGGCCCTGCACACCGCCGGGTACGTGCCCGCCATCGAGGAGGAACTGCACAAGCCGGTGCTCACCGCCAACCAGGTCACCGCCTGGGAGGGGCTGCGGCTGCTGGACCGTACGGTGGCCTGTCCGGCGCTGGGCACGCTGTTCGCGGGGTCGTCGGTGCCGTCCGAGGTGGGGTGACGGGGGCCGTCCGAGGGCCTGCCTCGCGCGCTCGGGAATAACCGGAGAAGTACTCCGGTTGTTCTCCCGGCAGACCAGCGACGCGAGGAGGGCCCGCACCGTGAGCGGCGACCACGACGAGATCCGGGACCACGACGGCAACGGGACCGGTGCCGGGAACGGAGCCGGTGCCGGCCACCCGGCCGGTGCCGACCACCGGGCCGACGCCCGCAACGGCGACGGCATCCGGGGCGCGGCCCTCGGCACCGCGCCCGTGCCCCTGTCCGTACTGGACCTGGTGACCGTGGGCGCCGGGCACACCGCCTCCGATGCCGTACGGACCGCCGTCGGCATCGCCCGCACGGCCGAGCGGCGCGGCTTCCACCGTTACTGGGTCGCCGAGCACCACTCGATGCCCGGCGTGGCCTCCTCGTCCCCGGCGGTCCTGCTGGCGCACCTCGCCGCGCACACCGACCGCATCCGGCTCGGCTCCGGCGGCGTCATGCTGCCCAACCACGCGCCGCTGGTGATCGCCGAACAGTTCGGCACCCTGGAGGCGATGGCCCCGGGGCGCGTGGACCTCGGCCTCGGCCGCGCGCCCGGTACCGACGGCGCGACCGCCGCCGCACTGCGCCGTACCGAGCGGCTGCACGAAGGCGCCGACGAATTCCCCCAGCAGCTCGCCGAGCTGACCCGCTTCCTGGACGACGACTTCCCCGACGGGCACCCGTACAGCCGTATCCACGCGGTGCCGGGACCGGTCCAGGCGACCTCCCCGGGCGGCGTCCAGTCGGCGCACCGGCCGCCGCTGTGGCTGCTCGGCTCCTCCGGCTTCAGCGCCCAGCTGGCGGGCCGCCTGGGCCTGCCGTTCGCCTTCGCCCACCACTTCTCGGCGGCGAACACCATCCCCGCGCTGGACCTGTACCGCGAGTCCTTCCGCCCCTCCGCCGTCCTGTCCGAGCCGTACGCGCTGATCGGCGTCGCCGCGCTGGCCGCCGAGGACGAGAAGGAGGCGCACCGCCAGATCCTCACCGGCGCGCTGTCCATGATCCGGCTGCGCACCGGGCGTCCCGGGCTGGTGCCCAGCCCCGAGGAAGCGGCGGCGTACCCGTTCAGCGGCATGGAGCGGGACTTCGTCGACAGCTGGCTGTCCAACATCGTCCACGGCACGCCGGACGCGGTCCGCGCCGGCCTGGACGGCCTCGCCGAGCGCACCGGCGCGGACGAGCTGATGATCACGGCCAACGCGCACGGCGGCGATGTCCGGTTGCGCTCGTACGAGCTGATCGCGGACGCGTACGGGCTGCCGACGGGGTGACGCCCGGGCCGCCGGGGAAGCGGACGGACGTATCGGAGCGGGCGGGGGAGCGCGCCGGCCCGCCCGCTCCCTCGGCCGCTGCTACGCGCCGGCCTGCCGCCGTCCCGCTCCGATCAGATCGCAGACCCGGTCCGGCGGCACCGGACGGGAGTAGAGCCACCCCTGCCCGGTGTCACAGCCGATACGGCGCAACCGTTCCGCCTGTTCGGCGCTCTCCACGCACTCCGCCGTGACCGTCAGGCCCAGCCGGTGCGCCAGCGCCACCAGCGCCTCCACGATCGTCTCGTCCGCCGGGTTCGGGTGTTCCTGCGAGCGGAACCCGCGCACGAAGGAGCCGTCCAGCTTCAGTACGGACACCGGCAGCCGGCTGAGGTACGCCAGGTTCGAGTAACCCGTCCCGAAGTCGTCGATGGCGATCCGTACGCCCATCTCGCTCAGCGCCTGGAGCGCCTGGAGCGGGCGCCCGGCCGACCCCATCACGGCCGACTCGGTCAGCTCCAGCTGGAGCAGGGCCGGCGGCAGCCCGGTCTCGGCGAGGATGCCCGCCACGTCCGCGACCAGGTCGGAGTCCCACACCTGCCGTACGGCGACGTTCACGCTGACGAACAGCGGCTCCGCGCCGGGGCGGGCCAGCTGCCAGGCGCGGGCCTGGTGGCAGGCGCGGGCCAGCACCCAGCGGCCCAGTTCGACGATCGAGCCGTTCTCCTCCGCCAATCCGATGAACCGATTCGGCGACAGTGTGCCGAACTGCGGATGCCGCCAGCGCACCAGCGCCTCGACGCCCTGCGCCCGCCCGTCACCGAGCCCGACCAGCGGCTGGTACTCCAGCGTGAACTCCCCGCGGTCCACCGCCGGGCGCAGCGTGCTGGACAGCGCCTGGCGGGTCATCCGGTGCGCGTTGCGCTCCGGGTCGAAGAGCGTCCAGCGGGCCTTGCCGTCCTCCTTCGCCCAGTACAGCGTGGTGTCCGCGGCCTGCATCAGGCCGGTCGCGGTGGTGCCGGTCGCCGCCCGCTCCACGACGCCGATGCTCGCCGAGACCGACAGCCGCTGACCGGCCAGGTCGAACGGCCGTTGCAGCGCGTCCAGCACGCGCTGCGCCAGTTCGGCGAGCTGCTCGGTGCCGGCCGAGTCCTCCACCAGCAGCGCGAACTCGTCGCCGCCCAGCCGCGCCACCAGGTGGCCGCTGCCGCCGCGTACCGCGCCGCGTTCGGCCAGGCTCTCGGCGCAGTGCGTCAGGCGCTGTGCCACCGCGCTCAGCAGCCGGTCGCCGACGCGGTGCCCGAGGGTGTCGTTGACGGCCTTGAAGCCGTCCAGGTCGAGGTAGCACAGGCCGACCCGGCCCGTACCGTGCTGCTCGAAGGCGGCCGACTCCAGCGCGCCCGCCAGCCGCTCGAAGAACAGCGCGCGGTTGGGCAGCCGGGTCACCGGGTCGTGCATCTGGAGGTGGCGCAGCCGGGCCAGCAGGTCGTGCCGGTCGCTGATGTCGGCCACGGACAGCAGGACGCAGTCCTCGTCCGGCAGCGGCTCGACCGTCACCTCGGCCCACAGGAACTGCCCGTCGGGATGTTTGAGCCGTCGGGTGCACCGCAGCCGGTCGCTGTGGCCGCGCAGCACCTCCCGGTAGGCGGCCCAGATGCGCGGGTCGGTGCCCAGCTCGGTGAGGTCGGCGGCGGTCGCCGCGACCAGGTCGTCCGGCGCCGCGCCGACCAGTTCGCCGAAGGCGGGGTTGGCGGCGAGGATCAGGCCGTCGCGGTTCAGTACGGCCAGCGGGGCGCGTGCGGCCCGGAAGGCGGCGCGGTAGTCGCGCAGCGAGGCCGCCGAGCCGTCGCCGGCGTCGGGTTCGCCGCGGGCGCCGGTGCGTGGTGCGCCGGGCGGGCCGGGCCGGGGGTGTCCGTCGGCCGCGGTGGGGCCGCCGGTGCGGTCCGGGCCGGAGGCGTCGTCCGGGCCTCCGGCGGATTCATTGGTCGGTTCATTACGCTCCGTCACCGCGGAGAGCGTCGTTCCGGGCGCGCGGCCCGTGCCGCCGGGGTATCCGCTCACTGCTCGCTCCCGCATGGCGCTTGTCTCGTGATGGAGGGGGGAATCCGCGCTGGAAAGTGTGGCGATCATAGAGGCTGCCGCAAGGGCCTATCCAGCGGCCCAACCGTGATCATCGGCACCCGTGGCGGAAGTTTGGCCATTTCCGTCCGGCTGTGTTCGTGCGTATCCGGTCAACGATCGATAGTGACTTTCCGTTACGGGGTGGGGAGTTGGGCCGGTCACTCGTCTGGGGCCCCGGAACAGGGCGGAACCCGGCAAACCATCACAAGGTGGTGAGGGTGCTCCGAATCCGTACCGGGAGGTCGATGTGCCCCGCGCCCAGCAACCTCCGGAGGTGGACCGGCACGTACTGCGCCGGGTGGCCGCGGTGGCCACCTCCCTCAGCGCGGTCATAGCCACCTCCGTCATCTCGGGCCCCGCCACCGCGTCCGAGGGGGCGCTGCCCTGCGCCCTGGCCCGCAGCGAGGCCCACCACTCCGAAGGCCTGGACACCTGGAACCGCGCCTACCCCCGTCCCGTCCGCGCCCTCCGCGCCGTCATGGTCTTCCTGTCCTTCCCGGATTCCCAGCCGGTCACCGACCCCCGTGAGCTGGCCGGGGAGTACTTCCCGGCCACCTCCCGCTTCTTCGAGCGCGCGTCCTACGGCCGCTTCACCCTGCGCCCCGACACCCAGCGCCGCTGGGTACGGATGCCGCAGCCGGCCGGCACGTACGGCATACGCCGGGACTGGGACGCCGGCCGCCGCGTCGCCTACCTGCGCGACGCGGTCGCCGCCGCCGACGGCTCGGTGGACTTCAGCCGCTACGACATCGTCTACCTCGTGGCCGACCCGGACGCGGCCGGCGTCGACTCCGACGCCACCAAGGTCGTCAACCTCGACCGGCCGCTGCGCGCCGACGACGCCGACCTCAGCCGGTTCGTCACCGTCTTCGAGCAGAGCCCGCCGGACCGCAACGTGCTGGCCCACGAGACCGGCCACGTCTTCGACCTGCCGGATCTCTACCACCGCCCGCAGGACGGCAAGGGCGACTGGGACACGTACGTGGGCGACTGGGACCTCATGGGCAGCCAGTTCGGGCTGGCCCCCGACCCCTTCGGCTGGCACAAGTGGAAGGTCGGCTGGCTCGGCGACCGCCAGGTGACGTGCGTCTCCCTCGCCGGGGACCGGCGCTCCTCCGTGCACACCCTGCGGCCGCTGTCCGCCCCCATGGGGCCGGGCGACGGCCGGCGGGCGCGGCTGCTGGTCGTACGCACCGGTCCGCGCAGCGCGCTGGCCGTCGAGGCGCGCGGCGCGGTGGGCAACGATCACGACGTCTGCGCCGAGGGCGTCCTGGTCTACCGCGTGCACAGCGAGACCGCGTCCGGGAGCGGCCCGGTGGAGGTACTGGACGGTCACCCCGGTACCGAGGCGTGTTGGGGGACTTCCGTATTCCCCCAGCTTGCTGATGCGCCGCTCGGCGCGGGCGAAAGCCTGGACGACGCCGAGGACGGAGTGCGGGTGCAGGTGTACGGACGCTCGTCCTCGGGGGACTGGACGGTGAAGGTGGAGCGGAGCGGCTGAGCGGCTGCCCGCGCACACGAAGGAGGGCGCACATGAAGAAGGCCCCCACCGAGGTGGGGGCCTTCTTCTGTCGGTGCGCCGCCAGGGACTCGAACCCCGGACCCGCTGATTAAGAGTCAGCTGCTCTAACCAACTGAGCTAGCGGCGCCTGCTGACGTGGAAAACATTAGCATCCTGATCGGGCGGCGCAAAAATCGATTCCGCGGAGGCTGTGCCGTGCCGGGGGGTGCGGGGGGTGTGCGGGGCCCGGGGCCTTGGGCGGGCCCGGTTCCGGAGGCGGGGGCGGAGGTGGTGCTGGTCACATGGGGGGTGGCGTTCGGGTGGTGGTGGCGGCTGTGGGGGTGCCGGTCGTGGTGGTGGCGCGGCGGGCGGCCCGTATGCAGGCCCAGAGGAGGGCGCCGGGGCCGGGGAGCCAGGGGTGGCGTACGTCCGGGGCGACCAGCCAGCGGGAGTCGGTGAGGTCCTGGGGGGTGGGGTCCTGGGGCGTGGGGTCCTGGGCGGTGAGGTCCTGGGCGATGGGGCCCTGAGCTGTGGGCTTCTGCGTGGTGGGGCCCTGAGCTGTGGGTTTCTGAGCGGTGGGGCTCTGAGTGGGGAGTGCGGCCTGGGCCGGGTGGGTGGTGTGCGCGGGTTCCGGCAGCGGCTGGGGCGGCCGGCGCGGGAAGAGGGGCGGCACGGTCACCGCGTCGCCGGGCCCGTGGCAGAGCAGGGGTGGTACGGACCCGGACCACTCCTCCCAGGCGAGCAGGGCGGGCAGTCGCCGGGCCGTCCCCGGCTCGGCGAACAGCAGGATGCGGCCGCGGTGGGTGGCGACCGGGCCGGAGCCGGGCCCCGCCGTCCATAAGCGGTCCACCAGGTCGCGGCCGAAGAGCGCGGGCGCGTTGATCACGTCGAAGACCGTGCCGCACGGGAGCGTGCTCGGGGCGTCCGGGCGCGCTGCCCACCGGGCGTGCACGCTCTCCGGGTACGGGTCGGCGGAGGCGAGCCAGTCGGCGCCGGCGAGGGTGACGTACGCCGCGGTGTGGAAGGTGGCGGGGGCGGGACGGCGGGGGTGCTCGGAGGGCCAGTCGGTCATGAACCCTGGTTTACCGGTACGAGGTGTTCCGTTTCTGCGGAATGGCCGAAATCGGGACAGGCCGGGGCGGTGTGGGGTATGTTCCCGCGCCCGCATATGCCAGCGGCCCATGATCGGCGAGGTGCGGGGTCATGGGCCGCCGGCATGCGGCGTGCGGCGTGCAGGGAGTGGACCGGGGCCTGCGGAGGGCCCTGAGCCGGGGACGGGTGGGGGCGCGGCGGCCTTGAGCCGGGTATGGGTGGGGGCGCGGCGGGCCCTGAGGCCGCGCGGCGCCGGAGGTGAACCGTTCAGTCCGTCGCGTCGAGGCGGCTGCCCCCGCCGCTGCGCAGCAGGCCGCGGCCGAACTCGACCATCTTCGCCGTGTAGTCCTCGGTCCAGTCGGCGCGCTCCGCGATCGCGGAGAGCGGCAGCCGGTCGAAACGCCGCGGGTCGGCGAGGTGGGCCGCCGCCATCGCCTGGAACTCCGTGGCCCGGTCGGCCGCCGCGCGGAAGGCGAGCGTCAGCTCGGTGGAGCGGGCGAGCAGCTCCTTGGGATCCTCGATGGACTCCAGGTCGAAGAAGTGCTCGGGGTCGGACGTGGCCTCCGGAGGCTCGAAGAGCAGCGGAGCCGGTTTCAGGCGCCGGGGCGCGGAGGCGGCCCCGCGCGGGTCGGAAGCCGGTTGCGGCTCGGACATGTACGTACCTCCTGGATCGTGTGCCGCGTTCCATTGTCCCGCGCTGCGCAAGTGCGCCTGGGGACGCGCCCTTACAGGGGCTCGTCCGCCCACCGAGGAGCAGCGCGCCGCGTGCCGCGCGCCCCTGCTCCGCGCCCGCACCGCCACCGTACGACCGTACGCGGCGCACGACGGCGGCAATGCGCCGCTCCGGTCACCGCGCGCCGTCACTCACGGCCGCCACGCCACCCGGTGCTCGTTCAGATGCGCCAGGACCGCATGGTTGGCTTCCCAGCCGTCCGGGGCTGTTTCCATCGGCCGCCCGCGGCGGTGTGCCGGACTCCGTCCGGCGGGCCGGGCGGCGCCGTGCTGGCCCCTTGCCGAGCAGGCCTCGGAACGGCGGTCAGGGATGCCAGGCCACCCGGTGCTCGTTGAGATGCGCCAGGACCGCATGGTTGGCCTCCCAACCATCCGGAAATTTGACCGTGACGCCCAGTTGGACGGGCTCCGCCGAAGGGTGCTCGTCCAGGAGCTCGGGAACGCCCGCGCGGCAGACCACGATGCAGGCGTGCCGGTGGCGCGAAGCCAGCACGCACAGCCGGCCCGTCTCCAGGTGGAAGGCGGTCGCGTCGGGGCGGCCGGACAGCGGGTGCAGGAAGACCGTGACGTCGAACTCCCGTCCCTGGAGGCGGTTGGCGGTGTCCACCGCGACGCCGCCGACGCCGAGCCCGGCCAGCGCGGCCCGTACCGCCGCCGCCTGGTCGCGGTGGGCCGTGCCGACCGCGATCCGGTCGGCGGTCAATGGCACGGGGTCGGGGCCGCGTTCGCTGGTCGCCGCGCCGCCCCGGTCGAGCAGCCGCCGCACCACTCGCGCGATGGCGTGCACCGCCTCCGGGTCCGTCCGCGGGGTGTGGCGGGCGGGCAGTTCGAGCAGGCCCCAGCCGGACTCGGCGGCCTCGTCCAGCACGCGGTCCACGCCCGAGCCGTCGGAGGGCACCCCGAAGGCGAGCCGCCGGTCCCCGTGGTCCGTACCGCTGCGGAACGGCGTGTACGGGTAGAACGCGTCGGAGACCAGCCGCGCGGCGGAGGCGGGCAGCCGCCACGACACCGGCAGCCGGTGCTGCGGCAGACCGGGATTGTGCGCGAGCAGGGTGGTCACGGCGCTGGCAGACGGGTCGTACGCGAGCCCGGCCCACTGCTCGGCGCCGACCACGCTGAACGGGTCCAGCTGCCCCGGGTCGCCCACGAACAGCGCCCGCTCGAACAGGCCGCCGACGGCGAGCAGCGCGTCCGAGCGCATCTGGTACGCCTCGTCGACGATGGCGTGCTGCCACGGCTCGTCGACCTTCGTGTACGCCCACTTGGCGGCCGTCGAGACGACGATGTCCAGCCCGGCCAGGTCGGCGATCCTGGCCGACGTACGCACGGCGGGCAGCTCCGCGAGCGCCGGGTCGAACGCGCCCGGTTCGCTGCTGTGCAGCCGGCCCACCGGCAGCTCGGGGTCCTTCTCGGCGATGCGCAGGACCAGGTCGTCGACCTGCGCGTTGGTCTGCGCGACGATCATCAACGGGCGTCCGGCCGCGGCCAGTTCCCGGGCCGCCCGCACCACCAGCGTGGACTTGCCCGCGCCGGGCGGCGAGTCGACGACGACACCGCGGTGCGCGCCGTGCAGGGTGCTGTGCACGATCGCGTCGGTGGCCTCGGCCGCCGCCGCGCCGGGGTCGAAGGGCGCCCCGCCGTCCGGCCGCCGGGCGGCGGGCACGCCGGGGTACGCGGGGCGGGCCTCGGTCACAGGAAGTCCTCCGCGGTGACGGGGTCGGGCTGGTCCACGGGCAGTACGGCGGCGTCGGCCGCGGGCGGCCCGCCGTGCGTCCACGGCGTGTCCTCGGGCTCGGGCAGCTCCGGCCCGCCGCGCGGCTGATGCTCGAACAGTGTCCAGCACACCCGGTCACCGGGCTCGGGCACGGACCCGGGTTCCGGGGCCTTGCCGCGTCCCATGCCGCCGGTCAGGCGGATGATCAGGCCCAGAGGGGCGTGTGCGGGGCTGGCTGCGGGGCCGCTCGCCGGGGCGCTCGTCGGATCGTTCGGCAGGCTGCCCGTCCCGCCCGTCCCGCCCGTCCCGCCCGTCCCGCCCGTCACGTACGCCACGAACTCGGCGGGCTGCGCCTTCCCGTCCGGCAGCGGACGGTAGAGCTTGCCGCCCTCGGTCAGCTGCGGCCGGTCGTCCGTCCAGAGCGTCACCAGCGGGCGCGGCATCGGCCGTTTGCCGTCCGAATACGCCATCTCCACGCCGGTCACCTCACCGGCCAGCGCCTCCCCGGCGAGCCGTCGGCCCGCCATGACCAGCGGGTCGTCCAGCGCCTCCTGCGCGTCGAGCTGCGCCTGCGCGGTCTCCCGGGAGGACAGCTTCTGGGCGGCCGTGATCGCGTCGTCCCGCTTGGGCTGCGGCGGCTCACCGGCCCGTACCCGGTCGCGGTGCGCGGTGTACGACCAGCGGTCGCGCTTCCACCGGTCGGCGACCCGGGCGCCTTCCGGCAGGGCCCGCAGCAGGTCGATGCCGTGCCACACGGCGTCCCAGGTGGGCCGCAGCTGGCTCTCGACCAGCGCGCGGATCTCGTCCTCGGCGCCGGGCAGCCCCGCGTCGTAACGCGCCATCGCCGGGGCGAGGCGCTTGTTGTCGAAGGCCGGGTCGGTGGCCGGGCCGGCCGGCGGGCACAGCAGTTGGCCGTCCGCGTCCCGGGCCGTCTCCGCGCGCCGCGCGGCCGTCGCGCCGTGCTCGCCCTCGGGAGGGTCGATCCAGGCGAGCAGCGCGCCCAGGTGCTGGTCCTCCAGGTTGCTCTGGCCGGTCGCCCAGTGGCGGGCGAGCAGACCGGTCATCGGCAGCAGCAGACTCGCGCCCGGCACCCGGGCCCGCTCCCCGAAGTGCGTGAACCAGCGGCCCAGCAGCGGCACATGAGGCGGCGCCGGATGCGGAGTGTCCGGTTCCTGTTCGGCGGTCCGCCGGAACCGCATGGAGCGGCCCAGCAGCCGTACGTACGCCACGCCCGCCGCGCTCGGCACGATCACCTGCGGCGCGTCCGCGCACAGCTCCACCTCGACCGGGACCTTCTTGCCCGTCTCGGGGTCGGTCTCCTTGCGCTCTTCGAGCTCGACGGTGTCCGCGTACCCGTCCACGTACGGCAGGACGGTCTCGGCCAGCTCGGCGAGGAACGCGAACCGCAGGTCACGGTCGCGCGGCTGTGGCACGGCGAGCAGCAGCGGCTTCTCGCGGTCGGTGCCGACCAGCGCACCCAGCGGGGCGCCCGCCTCACCCGAGGTGGTCAGCGGGACGAAGACCAGCGGGCGCGCGGACAGATGCCGGTGCCGCACCGTCGTCAGCGGCTGCGCGCGGCCCGCCGCCACGGCTTCCATCCTGGCGAGTACCTCGATCAACGCCATGCCGCTCCCTCCCCGGCACCGCCGCGTCCGGCGGCGGCCAGCGCCTCGGCGCGCAGGGCCGCCGCCCGCCGCAGCGCTTCGACGGCGGGAGCGTCCGCGTCGGGGGCCACGCCCTCCTCCGTGCCCGTGCCCTTGTCCGTGCCCACGCCCGCGTTCGCGCCCAGAGGGTGGGCGGCCGCGCCCGCAAGCCCGTCCGCCGCGCCCACGCCGCCCCACGCGCCCCCCGTACGTGCCGCCGCCAGCGCCTCCTCGACCGTACGCAGCCCGCCCAGCTCACCGCGCACCCCGCGGCCCAGCGACTCCACGGCGCCCGCCGCCCGCGCCCGCTCCCGGCAGTGGAACGCCAGCTCGCAGGCGGCCAGGCACTCCGGTGCGTACGCCGCTTCCACGGACTCGACCGCCTCGGCCAGCTCGGCGGCGGACCGCGTCACCGTCTTCCCGTCGTCCGCGAGCCGCAGGTCGAAGGTGGTGCCGGGCGGGAGCTGCCCGGCGATCTCCTCGACCTTGGTCAGGCGCCGCAACTGCCGCTCGGTCGTCGCCAGTTGCTTGCGGATGTCGACGGCCTCGGCGGTGGGGAGGTTCGCGAAGTCCTTCGGGCAGACCAGCAGCACCTGGTCCCGCACCGTCACCGCACGGCCCGTACTGGCGAGCACCTGCCCGGCCACCCGCCGCAGCGCGAGCACGTACACCGCCGCCTGGCGGGCCGCCGCGCCCACCTTGGCCGGATCGGCGGAACCGTCGATCATCGGGAAGGACTTGATCTCCACGACCGTCCAGCCGCCGTCCGGACGCACCACGACCGCGTCCGGCTCCAGGTAGGCGGGCGAGCCGGCCACGTCGAGGGTGAGCAGGGGGTGGTCCAGCAGCGTCCAGCCGCCGGCGGCCGTCGCCTCGCGCAGCGCCAGAGCCGTACGGGCGGCCCGCCCCTCGGGACCGGCGGCGGACAGGTCGGGGACGGCGACCCCGCCGGGCTCGGGGGCCGCCGCGCCGCCGCCCGTCCGCTCGTACAGCAGCCGCATCAGGTCCGCGCCGTCGTCGGCCTTGACGCGGGCCTCGAAGGAGTTGCCCCGGGCCAGCGCGAACTGCGACTGCCCGTAGGCAGCCGGCGACCCGAGGGCACCCGCGAGCGCCGCCTTGTCGACGCCCGCGCCGTCCAGCAGCGCGCGGCGGCGGCAGCCGGGGTTGGCGGCCAGCGCGGCGAGCGCGCGGGCGTCCAGGGGCCGCGGCCGTACGCCGGGGCCGCGCAGCTCACCGAGCCGCTGTCGCAGCCCCGTCGTCGGCTGCGGCAGCGGTGGCGGCTCCGGCGGCCGGTCGGCCGCGGCGGGTCGGCTGTCGCGGAAAACGTTCACCCGCGGAAGTCTGGCATCCGCCACTGACATTCGCGTGCGCCCCCGGCATCCCGGCGGCCGGAAGATCGCGCGGCGCACCGGCGCCGGAGCCACGCGCCGCGGCCGGGAGAGGCGCGTCGCCCGCCTCCGCACCGGCGCCGGGGCCGACCGCCGCGGCCGGGAGAGGCGCGTCGCCCGCCCCCGCACCGGCCCCGTCCCCGTCCTTCCGGAACCGTCCACGCACCCTGTCCGCGAGCCGCAGCGCCGGGCGTGTCAGCAGCAGGCCCGCCCCCATCACGGCCGTACCGGCCAGCGCGTCGAGCAGGTAGTGGTTGGCGGTGCCCATCACCACCAGCACGATCAGCAGCGGGTACGCCACCCCCAGGATCCGCGTCACCCGCGACCGGCCGTGCCGCCACAGCACCACGCCGCACCACAGCGCCCACCCCACATGGAGGCTGGGCATCGCCGCGAACTGGTTCGTCATGCCGCCGAGCCCGCGCGGCGCGCTCGCGTCGGCGCCCCACCACCCGTAGGAGGAGAACTGCGCCATGGTGTCCGCGAACCCGCTGCCCGCCTCCAGCAGGCGCGGTGGCGCGGTCGGCAGCAGCGTGAAGCCGATCAGCCCGATGAGGGTGGCCAGCATGAGCCACGTACGGAGCGTCCGGTAGTGCCGGGGGCGCCGGTTCCACAGCCAGATGAGGACCGCGGGCGTGACCAGGTAGTGCAGCGAGGCGTACGCGAAGTCGGCGGGGACGCCGAGGGCGGGCGTGGCGGTGAAGAGACGATTCAGCGCACGTTCCGGGTCCAGCTGCAGCAGCTCCTCCCACCGCAGGATCGTCCGTCCGTGCTCCGCGGCGGTGTGCGCGTCACCGCGGGCCACGAGGCGGCCCGCGGAGTAGGCCACGTACACGAGGGCCAGCAGTGGCAGTTCCGTCCACCACCGGAGCCTGCTGCCGGCTGCCGCTGGGCGGCGCGCTACGGCGTCCATCCTGGTCGTTCTCCAAGCTGCGCGGCCCGTGGCGGATCGGTCGCGGGCCTGGTGCGAGGGGGTGCGGCGCGGTGCGGCACCCGTCGGCGCGGAAAGACGCCGACCCTCCACCGTACGCCGTACGGCGCGATGCTCCCGGCGGGGAGGGGCAGCGGGCGTACCGGAACGATGCGCGATGATGGAACGGACGGCCACCGCCCGAAGGCGACGGGAGCCGGACCCGGATCAGCGCCGATCGGGCACACACGAGCAGCAACAGCCCCGAAACGGGCTCCGAGGACGGAAGAGCCGAGCAATCGGCCAGAGGTATTCCCCATGGCACCGCGCATTCTGCTGGCCCGGCACGGGCAGACGGAGTGGTCCCTGTCCGGCAAGCACACCGGCCGTACGGACATTCCGCTCCTGGAGGAGGGCCGCCGCGGCGCCAAGCTCCTGGGGGAGCGGCTGCACCGCGCGCCCTGGAACGGCCTGCCGGACGTCGAGGTCCGCACCAGCCCCCTGGTGCGCGCCAAGGAGACCTGCGAGCTGGCCGGCTTCGGCGACCGTGCGCGGGACTGGGACGCGCTCATGGAGGTCGATTACGGGGCGTACGAGGGCCTGACGCCCGCCGACATCAAGGCCGGGCGCCCGGACTGGCTCATCTGGCGCGACGGCGTCCCTGAGGGCGAGACGCTGGCCGAGGTCGCGGCACGGGCCGACGAGGTCGTGGAGTGGGCGCGCTCGGCCGACCGGGACGTCCTGATCTTCGCGCACGGCCACATCCTGCGCTCCCTGGGCGCCCGCTGGCTCGGCCTGGACGTCTCCTTCGCCGCCCGCATCCGCCTGGAGCCGACGTCCCTGTCGGTCCTGGGCTGGGCCTACGGGGAACCGGCCATCGAGCGCTGGAACGACACGGGGCACCTGGGCTGAGGTCCGGTGGCCCCGTAGGCCCATCGTTCCGCCCCCCCGCCCCGTCCCCCCGACCGCCCCGCCCGGAGCCCGGACACCCCCTCACCCCGCAGACGCGCCCGTCTGCCTCCCCGGCCGCGCCGTGCCGTACGCCGTCCGCCGCCTGCCCTTGCCGGCCGTGGTCCGCACGGGCGGCCGGGTGGCGGCGTGCCGGTCCAGGAAGGCGCCGACCTCGTCGCCCGTCCTCCCCGCGCCGTCGCGGTACGGCCGCAGGGCCCGCGCCGTCGCGTCCAGCATCGTGCGGATACGGGCCGACCGGACGTCCTCCAGGAGGATCAGCGCCCGCGTCCCGGCCGACGCGGCCTCCTCGGGCGCTCGGCTGAGCGCGAGATCGCCCGCTAGTTCCGCGGTGAACAGGGCGATGTTCCGGGTGAAGTGCGGGTTCTGGAGCGCCACCGCCCGGCGCGCGTGCGTCGCCGCGCGCCCCTGCTCGCCCAGTGCGGACCAGCACTGCGCCTCCAAGCCCGCCAGCTCGGCCTCCCCGTAGAAGGACATCCACTCCGGGTCACCGTCGGACGGCCCCTGGGCGAAGAGCCGCTGCGCCCGCAGCAGCGCCTGCTCGCAGCTCCTGCGGTCGCCCAGCCCCGCCCAGCCGCCCGCCTCGCGCAGCGCCAACAGGGACAGCAGGCGCGCCGATCCCAGCTTCTTCGCAGCCTGTTGGGCGGCCTGCGCGGCCCGCACGGCCTCCCGGGGGCGGTTCGCGTCCCGCGCCAGGAAGGCGGTGTTGCAGAACGCGTGCGCCTCCAGGGCGGCATCCCCGGCGACACGGGCGGTGGCCAGCGCTTCGCCGTAGTGCGACCGGGCGTCCCCGAAGCGGCCCGAGTCGTGGGCCAGCCAGCCGACGGAGATGGCCAGTTCCCCGGCTCCCGCGTGCAGGCGGTCGCTGACGGAGCCGCGGTGCACTCCGGCGTCCAGCAACTCGTACGCGGTCCGCAGCGGCTTCGCCGCGCGCCGGTAGAGCCCCTCGCCGCCGTGCCGGTCGTCCAGCAGCCGGATACGGCGTACCGCCTCCTCCACGGCCGCCGCCTCGGACGCGCCGGCCCGCCCGGGACCGCCCCCAGGGACAGGACCCGGTACGCGGGGCACCGCGTCCGGCACGCCGGGCCCGGCCGCGGCCTCCGGGACGAACGGTGGCAGGGCGGTGAGCCCCAGCGCGGCGGCCGGGCCGCCCGTGATGAACGCGCGACGCAGCACGTCGCTCTCCTTGCCGGTCTGGATGTCCGTATCGCGATGCCCTGGCCCGGTCGCGGGCCCCATCGGGCGCCCGGCCGCCGGACCGGCGCCTGTCCGTGGTCCGGGAGGCCCGGAATCTGTCCGTGGCCCGGGAAGCAGCCCGGTATCCGCCTGTGGCCCGGTAAACGTTTCTGGGCCTGCCCATGAGCCGGCGAGTCCCCCGGGGCTCGCCGGCGTGCCGGGCAGCGTCCAGGGGGCGCGCCCCGCCCCCGTACCGCCGCCTCCGTCCGCCGTACGGGCCCGCCGCCCGCGCACCGTCTCCCGGGGCGCGAACCCCATGTCCGCGAGCGTGAGGCCGGGGAACATGTGGCGGAAGACCCGTTCGTAGGCGTAGTTCGGGCACCGGATCTCGCCGGCCTCGACGCGGCCCACGTAACGGGCGTCGCACGCCACCTGCTCCCCGATCTCGCGCGCGGCGCGGCGCACCGACGCCGCGAACTCGCCCGGCGACAGGCGGCCGCGCAACTGCCGGAAGGCGTGGTTGGGCTGGGCGGGGACATGGGGGGACGACGCTGATCCCGCGGTGGGCGACGCCATGGCAGATCCTCCGTGCCGGCTTCGGGCCGGCTCCGTGGCGATGCCGCGGCCTGGCGGTGCGGCGGGACGACGGTACTAGCTGTGACTGGCTCGACACGCAGGGTTTGGCTACAAAACGGATATCTCACGCACCATCCGCCATGAACTGCCATCCTTTGCGGCGCTCTGCCGCCGTAGCCGTTGACGTGTCCGGACGTTGAACAGCAGGTAAAGGGACCGGCGTGTGCAGAGGAGGGGTTTCCGTGCGGGAGACCGGCATGGCCAACGTCAGGACCGCCGTCAGCGGGGAGGCGGGCGCCGGTGGGACGGCGCACGGCGGTGCCGTGCGCGCCGTACGAGCGCCGCACGCTAACGGCCGTCCGGGCGGGCACGTTTCGCCGGCCGCCGACCGCCGCTGGCCCTCCGTGGAGCACGCCCTGCTTCCCGAGGCGCCCCGGCCCTGCGACCTGGTGACGGTGCCGGCCCGTCAGGGCCTGGAGGCGGTGGACATCCTGCGGCTGCGGGCCGGCGTCGGCCCGGTCCTGCACGACGACGCGTGCGACACCCTCGGCTTCCTGGTGCCGCCGGGCACGGCCGACGGCTGGGACCTGCCGGGCAGCGCCTGCACGCAGACGTACGAGCGCGAGGCGCCCGGCGGGGGCGCGCGGGACGCCGACAGCGCTCCCGTGGAACCGCCCGTCACGGGCACCGACTGGCTGGTGTCCCCGGACGGCGCGTGCGGCACCGCCACCGACCCCGTCGTCCTGCGCGAGGCCCTCGGTGAGGCGGCCCGCACGATCGAGGCCGTCGACCGCTGCCGGTGAGCCGGCCGCCCTCGGGGCCCCTCGCCTCCTCCCCACCCCGCCGCCCACTCTGACCAGCGGCGACGCGCCATACTGGAGCCATGGCGAAGAGCAGGCGAGGCCGGTCCCGTACGGGGCCCGAGGCCGTGGTGGAAACCGTGGACGGCGGCGTCGCCGAACTGCGTCCCGACCGGGACCGGCCGCGCGGCTGGACCCTGCTCCTCGACGGTGCCCCGCAGTCCCACGTGGACCTCGACGACCCGGCGTACCTGGACTTCGCGTACCAGCGCCGCCTCGGACACATCGTCGACCTCGCCGCGCCGCCCGGTAAGCCCCTCCAGGTGGTGCACCTGGGTGGCGGAGCGCTGACGATGGCGCGCTATGTGGCGGCCACCCGTCCGCGCTCCACCCAGCAGGCCGTGGAGATCGACGCGCCACTGGTGCAACTGGTCCGCCGTGAGCTGCCTCTGGACAGCGGCTGGCGGATCAGGGTGCGCAACGCGGACGCGCGCGCCGGGCTCGCCAAGATCCCGGACGGCTGGGCGGATCTCGTGATCGCGGACGTGTTCCGCGGTGCCCGCACCCCGGCGCACCTGACCAGCGCCGAGTTCGCGGGGGAGGTCGCGCGGGCGCTGCGGCCGGGCGGCTGGTACGCGGCGAACCTCGCGGACGGCCCGCCGCTGGCCTTCGTACGGGCGCAGGTCGCCACGGTCCGTACGGTCTTCCCCGAGCTGTGCCTGACCGCCGATCCGGCCGTCCTTCGGGGCAAGCGCTTCGGCAACGCCGTCCTGCTCGCCGCCGCCGGGCCGCTCCCGGTCGCCGAGCTGACCCGGCGGGCCGCGACCGACCCGCAGCAGGGGCGCGTCGAACACGGGCGCGCGCTGCTGGACTTCACCGGGGGAGCGCAGCCCGTGACGGACGCGACCGCGGTGGACTCGCCGTCCCCGCCGCCCGCCGTCTTCACCTGAGCGGCGGCCGGCCCGGAATGCCGACGGGCAAGGCGCGCGTCACGTCGCGTGGTTGTCCGTCTCGACCGTCGGCGGGTGGCCGTTCCAGGCGCAGATGACCGACGCGTGTCCCGTGCCGCCCCGGAAGTCGACCCGGAGCCACTGGTCCTGCTGCCACACCTGCATCTGCCAGCCCGCGTCCGGGGTGGCCGAGACCAGCTGGGCCGAGTGGGTGCCCAGATCGATGACCACCCGCCCGCCCGCGGTGGAGAAACTTTTCACCGAGCTGCCTGTGGCGGACCGGCCGCCGTCCCCGGGCGGTGGCTGCGGGCCGTTGCCTGTGCCTTTTCCGCCACCGCCGGACGCGGCGCCGCCGACCTCCTTGGAGCGGTCGCCCGGTTTCGCGGACTGACCGGGGCGGGGGGAGGCCGGTGCGGTCGGCTTGGGCCGGTGCGTGGAGGAGGCGCGGGGCGAGACTCCGCCGTCCGCTCCGTCGTGCGGCGACGGCGCGTTGTCGGACAGCGGGAGCGCGCGCGGCGGGTCGTACGCCGTGCCGGCCAGCACGGTGTGCACGCCGAACCACGACAGCGTGACGGCGGCACCCGTCGCCAGCGTCCAGGCCGCCGTGTGAACCAGTCCTCTGTGCATCCGGTTCATATTGCACCACGTGGGCAACCGGGGCAGCGGGCCGGAGAGCCCGGAGTGGCCGGGACGAAGACGGCACGAAGACGGTACGGAGGGAGATTCCGGGACGGGTCGGGTACACCGCGCAACACCCGCCGAAAAGCGGGCTGATGGCACGCTCCGCGACGTCAACCTCAGATAAAGAAAACCACTCGAATGGCGTACGGTGCGGCCCATGGCAAGTGTGCTCGTGGTTGAGGACGACCCGTTCGTGCGCTCGGCCCTCATCCGGCATCTGACCGAGGCGTGCCACACGGTACGCAGCGTCGGTACGGCCCTGGAGGCGCTGCGCGAGGTGGCTCACGTCGGCTTCGACGTCGTCATCCTGGATCTCGGCCTGCCCGATCTGGACGGGGCGGAGGCCCTGAAGATGCTGCGCGGGATCACCGACGTCCCCGTGATCATCGCCACCGCGCGGGACGACGAGGCGGAGATCGTCCGGCTCCTCAACGACGGCGCCGACGATTACCTGACCAAGCCGTTCTCGGTGGAGCACCTCTCCGCCCGGATGGCCGCCGTACTGCGCCGCTCCCGGGGCGCCGCCGCGGGCGGCGAGCCGCCGTCCCGGGTGCTCCAGGTCGGCGGCCTCAGCATCGACCCGCTGCGCCGCCAGGCCGAACTGGACGGTACGCCGCTCGACCTGACCCGCCGCGAGTTCGACCTGCTCGCCTTCCTGGCCGGCCGCCCGGGGGTCGTCGTGCCCCGCAAGGAACTCCTCGCCGAGGTCTGGCAGCAGTCGTACGGCGACGACCAGACCATCGACGTCCACCTCTCCTGGCTGCGCCGCAAACTGGGCGAGACGGCCGCACAGCCGCGGTACCTGCACACCCTGCGCGGCGTGGGCGTGAAACTGGAGCCACCCCTGTGACGCGCGCCGCCGTGCCGAGCGCGCGCTCGCAGGCGCCAGCGCCGGAGCACGCGCCGTGAGATGGGCCCTGGTCAAGGTGTGCCTGGCCGTCACCGCGATGGTCGTGGTGGCCTTCGCGGTACCGCTCGGGCTCGTCGTCAAGGAGATGGCCAAGGACCGCGCCTTCTCCAACGCCGAGCGGCAGGCGGCCACCATCGGCCCCGTCCTCGCCATCACCACCGACCACGCGCAGCTGGAGCGCGCCGTCGCCAGCGCCGAGAGCGGGCCCGGAAAACACATCGGCGTCCATGTGCCGGCGGGCGAGAAGGGCGGCGAGCCCGCCGAGATCGGTTCCCGGCGGGCCCGGCCCGAGGACGTCGACGCCGCGGTCGGTCTCGGCCGCGCCTCCATCGCGCCGGTGCCCGGCGGTTCGGTGCTGCTCCAGCCCACCGCCGTGGCCTCCGGCATCGCGGTGGTCGAGGTGTACGTACCGGATGCCGCGCTGACCAACGGCGTCACCACCTCGTGGGCGCTGCTGGCGGGCGTCGGCCTGGCGCTGATCGTCGGCTCGGTCGCCGTGGCCGACCGCCTCGGCACCCGTATGGTGCGGCCCGCCGAGCGCCTGGCCGGCGCCGCCCACGACCTGGGCAGGGGCAAGCTGGGCGTACGGGTACGCGAGGACGGCCCCCGCGAACTGCGCGCGGCCGCCGCCGCCTTCAACGCGATGGCCGACCAGGTCGTCCAGCTCCTGGCCAACGAACGCGAGCTGGCCGCCGACCTCTCGCACCGCCTGCGCACCCCGCTCACCGTGCTGCGCCTGAACGCCGCCTCGCTCGGCGAGGGCCCCGCGGCCGACCAGACCCGCGAGGCGGTCGCCCAGTTGGAGCGCGAGGTCGACCAGATCATCCGTACCGCGCGGCAGCAGAAGGCGCACGCCCAGCAGGTGGCCGCCGCGATCGGCTGCGACGCGGCCGAGGTGATCCGGGAACGGATGGACTTCTGGTCGGCGCTCGCGGAGGACGAGGGGCGCACGGTGCGCGTCGCGGGCGCGGACCGGCCCGTACGCGTCCCCGTCGCGCGCCCCGATCTGGCCGCCGCGCTGGACGCGATGCTCGGCAACGTCTTCCGGCACACCCCCGAGGGCACCGCCTTCGCGGTGGACGTGCACAACGCGGAGGACGCGGTGATCGTGCTGGTGTCGGACGCCGGCCCCGGCATCGACGACCCGGACGCGGCCCTGCGCCGCGGCCACGGGGACGGCGGGGACGGATCCACGGGGCTCGGCCTGGACATCGTGCGGCGGCTCGCGGAGACGACCGGCGGGGACGTCCGCATCGGCCGGTCCGTACTGGGCGGCACGGAGGTACGGGTGTGGCTGGCGCTGAACGGCGTGCGGCGGGCGCGCGCGGCACGCCGACGGCACACGGGGCACCGCCTGCGCCGTCGTCTGGGGCGCCGCCTGGGCCGCTCGCGGGGGCGACGGGCGGCGAGGCGCCCGCAGTCCGGTTCCGGCGGGGAGTGAGCGGTACCGACAGAGGCGTCAGGGCCGGGACGTCACGGCCGCCACCAGGACGCACGGAAGCCCGGTCGCCCCCTCCGCTTAACCAGTCCCTTTCCGTCCCTTAAGAGCGCCATAAGCCTTCCAAGTGCCGTACCGAAACCGCCTTTTGTCCGTTTCCTGATCGCTAGCGTGCGGAACGCACCACCGCACCACCGTCCCCCCTTGACGAACAGGCAGGCACGACATGAGTTCCTCGGCACACCGCCGCCGCAAGAGCCGCAAGGCCAAGCTGATCGGTACGGCAGCGGCGGCCGCGCTGGCCGCGGGCGGCGCCTTCGCCGTCGCCGGCTCGGCCCTGGCCACCAAGGCGCCGGCAGCCGTTCCGGCGACCAAGGTCGGCGGCGCCTTCTCCCCGTACATCGACACCTCCCTGTACCCCCCGTACGACATGGCCGACACCGTGCGGAAGACCGGGGTGAAGACCTTCAACCTCGCCTTCGTCACCTCCGGCGGCGGCTGCGAACCGAAGTGGGGCGGCTCGGGCGGGCTGGGCGACGACGCGGTGGCCAAGCAGATCCCGGCCCTGCGCAAGGCCGGCGGCGACGTACGGGTCTCCTTCGGCGGCGCCAACGGCTCCGAGCTGGGCCTGGCCTGCAAGTCGGCGGGCGAGCTGGCCGCCGCGTACGGCAAGGTCATCGACCAGTTCGCGCTCAAGAAGGTCGACTTCGACATCGAGGGCGGCGCGCTGCCGGACACCGCCGCCAACACCCGGCGGGCGCAGGCCGTCGCGCAGCTCCAGAAGAAGCACCCCGGCCTGGACGTCTCCTTCACGCTGCCGGTCATGCCCGAGGGCCTGACGCAGGACGGCGTGAACCTGGTCGCCGACGCCAAGAAGAACGGCGTGAAGATCTCCGCCGTCAACATCATGGCGATGGACTACGGCGCTTCCTACGACGGTGACATGGGCAAGTACGCCATCCAGGCCGCCACCGCCACCCAGGGGCAGCTCAAGAAGACGCTCGGCCTCGGTGACGCGGCCGCCTGGAAGGCCGTCGCCGTGACCCCGATGATCGGCGTCAACGACGTGCAGAAGGAGATCTTCACGGTCGAGGACGCCAAGGAACTGGTCACCTTCGCGCAGTCCAAGCACCTCGCCTGGCTGTCCATGTGGTCCTCGACGCGCGACAAGCCGTGCCCGGGCGGACCGCAGAACTCCGCGCAGCCGACGTGCAGTTCGATCGCGCAGCAGCCGCTCGACTTCACGAAGACGCTCGGCGCCTACTAGATCCTGCCGGCACCGCGGACCAGGCCCGACTGGTACCGCGGACCCGATCCGGCCCGCACCGCGGACCCGACCCGACCGGCACCACCGAACCACCACCGAACCACCACCCCCACCGGCGGGACACAGCGGCCACCCCCCACCGCTGTGTCCCGCCACTCTCACGAGGCGGTCACACCGGCGCTCAGGGCCGGCAGTGCGTTGGCGCGCGCCACGTCCGCGTACCAGTGGGCGCTCGACTTGGGCGTACGGTCCTGCGTCGTGAAGTCCACGTACACCGAGCCGAACCGCTTGCTGTAGCCGTACGCCCATTCGAAGTTGTCCATCAGCGACCACAGGAAGTAGCCGCGCAGGTCGGCGCCGTCGGAGACCGCGCGGTGCGCGGCGGCGAGGTGGGCGTGGACGTAGGCGATGCGCTCCGGGTCGTGCACCGCGCCCTCGGCGTCGGGCAGGTCGTCGTAGGCCGCGCCGTTCTCGGTGACGTACAGGGGCAGGCCGGGGGCCTCCCGGCGGAAGCGCATGAGGAGGTCGTACAGGCCGGTCGGATCCACCGACCAGCCCATCGCCGTGCGCTCGCCCGGCGGTTGGTGGAAAGCCACCCGATCGGCCCCTGGCCAGGGTGAACGGGCGCCAGCGCCGTGTCCGTCATGCCGCGGCAGCGGGGCGTTGTCAGTGCCGCCTGATACCAATGTGGGTGTGTAGTAATTGATGCCCAGCGCGTCGAGGGGGTGCTTGATGACGGCGAGGTCGCCATCGCGGACGAAGGTCCAGTCGGTGATACGCGCGGTGTCCGCGAGGAGGTCCGCGGGGTACGCGCCGCGCAGCAGGGGCCCGGTGAAGATACGCGTCGCCAGCGCGTCGATCCGCCGCTGAGCGTCCAGGTCGGCGGGCGCGTCGGAGCGGGCCCGCACGGCGGCCGGATTGAGGCTGATCATGATCTGGCCGCGGGCGGGCAGCGCGGCGCGCAGCGCCTGGGCGGCGAGCCCGTGGGCGAGGTTGAGGTGGTGCGCGGCGCGCAGGGCGGCCTCCGGATCGGTGCGGCCCGGGGCGTGCACCCCCGACCCGTATCCGAGGAACGCGCTGCACCACGGCTCGTTGAGGGTGGTCCACCACTCGACACGGTCACCGAGGGCGTCCGCGACGATCGCCGCGTAATCGGCGAAGCGCTGCGCGGTGTCCCGGTGCGGCCAGCCGCCTCCGGAGGCGGAGCCGCCGTGGATGTCGGCCTCCAGCTCCTGCGGCAGGTCCCAGTGGTAGAGCGTGAGCACCGGCCGGATGCCGTGGGCGAGCAGGTCGTCGACGAGCCGCCGGTAGAAGTCGAGGCCGCGCTGTACGGCGGGGCCGCGGCCGGTGGGCTGCACCCGCGGCCAGGAGACGGAGAAGCGGTAGGCACCGAGCCCGAGGGCGGCCATCAGCTCCACGTCCTCGTGGCGCCGGTGGAAGTGGTCGACGGCGACATCACCGGTGTCGCCTCCGGCGACCTTGCCGGGGGTGTGGCTGAAGGTGTCCCAGATCGACGGGGTGCGGCCGCCCTCCCGGGCGGCGCCCTCGACCTGATAGGCGGCGGTGGCCGCACCCCAGACGAAGCCGGGCGGAAAACGAAGGGGGCAGGACATGGCGGTACTCCCGTTCACGAGGACGCGGCGCACGGCGCGGGCCGTGCGGGGCGCGTGGCGCGAGTGGTGCAGGTGGTACGAGTGGTGCGCGGGGGAGGTCCGGCCCGTACGCAAGCACGTACGGGCCCGGGGGAGTGGCGCGGCGGCCCACCGGTCAGCCCTTGACCGCGCCCTGCATGATCCCCCCGACGATCTGCTTGCCGAACAGGACGAACGCGACGAGCAGCGGCAGCGTGCCCAGCAGCGCGCCCGCCATGATCACGGACTGGTCGGGGATGTAGCCGCGGCCGAGACCGGTCAGCGCGACCTGCACGGTCGGATTGCCGTTCTGCGTCAGCGCGATGATCGGCCAGAAGAAGTCGTTCCACGCCTGGACGAAGGTGAGCAGGCCGAGCACCGCCATCGCGGGCCGGGCGGCCGGGAAGACGACGTGCCACACCACGCGCCAGCTGTTCGCCCCGTCCGTCCGCGCCGCCTCGATCAGCTCGGTGGGCAGCGCCTGGAGCAGGTACTGCCGCATGAAGAAGACCCCGAAGGCACTGACGAGCGTGGGCAGGATGACGGCCTGCAGCTGATCGGTCCACTCCAGCTCGGCGACGGTCATGAACAGCGGTACGACACTGAGCTGCGGCGGCACCATCATCGTGCCGATCACCAGCAACAGCAGCAGCTTCTTCGCCCGGAAGCGCAGCTTGGCGAACGCGAACCCGGCGACGGTCGAGAAGACCACCGTCCCCGCCGCGATCGTCGTGGCCACCACCGTGGTGTTCAGCAGCGCCGCGCCCATGTTGGCGTCGGACCAGGCCGTACCGAGATTCTTCAGCAGGTTCCCGCCGAACCAGAACGGCGGCGGCGTCTGCGCGAGCCGGGTGTTGTTGCGGGAGGCGGCGACGGCGGTCCACAGCAGCGGGAAGAGCGACCCCGCGGTGAAGAGGATCAGCACCGCATAGGTCACCTTCCCGCCGTGCAGCTGCCGGCCGGCGCGTCGGGCTGTCATGGCTCCCCCTCACGGGCTCGTGCGCAGCCGGCGGGCGATCAGCGCGTTGACCGCGGCGATCACCAGCAGGATCAGGAACATGGTCCAGGCGATGGCCGAGGCCCGGCCGAGATGGAGGTTCACCCATCCCTGCTCGTACAGATAAAGGCCCAGCGTCTGGTACTGATGATCGGCGCCTCCCGTGGCTCCGGCGCTCCCGCTGAACAGCAGCGGCTCGCCGAACAGCTGCGTGGCACCGATCGTCGAGACGACGCAGGTGAACAGGATCGTCGGCCGCAGCGACGGAACGGTGACGTACCGGAACTGCTGCCACCGGGAGGCCCCGTCGAGCGCCGCCGACTCGTACAGGTCGTGCGGTATGGCCTGCATGGCGGCGAGGTAGATCAGCGCGTTGTAGCCCGTCCACCGCCAGATGACGATCGTGGAGACCGCCAGCTTGGAGCTCCAGGAGCCGTTCTCCCAGTCGATGCCGTCCACACCGACCGTGCTCAGCAGCCAGTTGACCATCCCGTAGTCGCGCCCGAAGAGCAGCACGAACACCAGCGTCGCGGCCGCCACCGAGGTGGCGTACGGCGTGAGCACCGCCACCCGGAAGAACATCGACCCGCGCAGCCGGTAGTTGAGCAGGTGCGCGAGTCCGAGCGCCATCAGCAGCTGCGGGACGGTCGACAGGACGCCGATGACGAACGTGTTCCCGAGGGCGTTCCAGAAGAAGTCGTCGCCGAGCAGCCGGGTGAAGTTGCGCAGCCCGGCCCACTCCATGTCGGTGGGCGCGGTCAGCTCCACCCGGTGCAGCGCGGCCCAGCCCGTATAGAGCAGCGGGAAGAGCCCGAAGGCGGCGAAGAAGAGGAAGAAGGGGGCGATGGAGACGTACGGGCTCCAGCGCAGGTCCCGGCGGTAGCGCCGGCTGCGGCGCTCCCGGGCGCGGACGGCGGCGGGACTGTCGGCGCTGCTGCCGCGACCGGAGCCACCGGCACGGCCGGAGGCGGAGGCGGTGCCGGAGGCGGTGGCGGTGACGGTCCGCCCGGGCGAGGGGGGTCCGGCTGCGTTCTTCCGGGCCGGGTCCGGGTTCGGGCCTGGACCCGGCTCCGACGCAGGTCCCGGCTCCGACGCAGGCTCCGGCCCCGGCTCCGGCTCCGGCTCCGATGCCGATTCCGGAGCCGATGCCGATTCCGATTCCGGTGGCGGTGGCGGTGTCCCGGCCGCGGCCGGGGTCGCGGGGCGAGGGGTTCGGCCGTCCACGGCTCACTGGTCCAGCGCGTTGTCGATCGATTCGACCGCCGCCCGCCAGCCCTGCTCGGGCGTCTTGCCCTGCTGGTCGACCTGGAGCACCCCGACATCGGTGATGTTCTGGTTGACGGTGAGGTCCTTCGGGCCGAGCACCTGGTGGGGGATGCCTTCGGCCGCCGCGGCGAAGATCTTGCCGATCGGCGCGTCCCCGAAGTACGGATGCTTGGCCTCCGCCACCGCGGGCAGCCCGTACGCCGTCCGGGCGCTCGGGAAGCTGGCCTGCTTCGTGAAGAGCTTGGCCTGCTGCTCGGGCGCGGTCAGCCAGGCCGCCAGTTTCACCGCCTCGCTCCTGTGCCGGCTCGCCTCCGGTACGGCCAGGAAGGACCCGCCCCAGTTCCCGGGCTTGGGCGCGGCGGCCACGTCCCACTTGTCGCGGCCCGCGTCCCCGGACTTCTCCTTGATGTAACCGAGCATCCACGGCGGGCAGGAGACCGTCGCGAAGCGCCCGTTGGCGTACGCCTGGTCCCAGGATTTCTGGAACTGCTGCAGGCGTGCGGTCAGTTTGCCCGTCGCCGCCCGCATCGCCGCGTCCCACGCCTTCCGTACGGACGGGCTGTCCTTGTAGACCAGCTTGCCGTTCCGGTCGTAGTAGCGCTCCGCGCTGCTGGAGATCACCGCGTTGTAGACGCCGGAGGCGGAGTCCACGAAGGCGGTGCCGGCCGGGGCCTTGCTCATGTAGCGCTCGCCGACGTCGAGATACTTGCCCCAGTCGCCTGCCCAGAGCTTGGCCACCGCGTTCCGGTCGGTGGGCAGTCCGGCCTTGGCGAAGAGGTCCTTGCGGTAGCAGATCGCCATCGGCCCGATGTCCGTACCCAGCCCCACGGTCTTGCCGCTCGCGTTCGTCGCCTGCGCCCACTTCCAGGGAATGAAGTCGTCCTTGCGCACGCCCGGCGCCTTCGAGAGGTCGACGAGCTTGCCGGCCTGGGTGGCGGTGACCTCGGCGATGTTGTTGACCTCGACCGCCTGGATGTCGGTGAGCCCGCTGCCCGTGCTCAGATGGGTGAGCAGCTGCGGGTAGTAGTTCTCGTTCCGCTCGATCGAGGTCTCTTTGATGGTGATGTCCGGGTGCAGTTTCATGTACGCGTCGTAGAGCCCGGCCTGCTGGTAGCCGAAGACACCGAAGACACCGACCGTCAGGGTGGTCTTCTTCCCGGCGGCGGCCCCCGACGAGCCCGTCGCGCCGGGGGCGTCGCTGTCCTCGGCGCAGCCGCCGAGCAGTGCGGCCCCGAGCACGGCGGCCGTGAGGGCCACCGCCCGCCGACGGGTGCCGCGGATCGTCGTTCGCATTGCGTCTCCTCCTGGTGCCCTGCAGACCGTGCGTGCGGGATGTGGGGGGTCCAGTACTGTGGGAGCGCTCCCAGACGTTATGAGGTGAAGGGTCGCGGTTCCCCGGCGCGCATGTCAAGGGATCGCGCGCCAACGCCCGTACGGCGGCACGCTGTTGAATGTACGGCCAGGACGGCAAGCGGAGGCGGCGATGACACCAGGCGCACGGCGAGGGGGCGGCAGGCCCACACTCGAAGAGGTCGCCGCGCGCGCGGGCGTCGGCCGCGGCACGGTCTCCCGCGTGATCAACGGCTCCCCCCGGGTCAGCGAACGGACCCGCACCCTGGTGCAGCAGGCCGTCGCCGACCTCGGCTACGTACCCGACCGCGCCGCCCGCGCCCTGGCGGGCAACCGCGCCGACACGGTCGCCCTGGTCGTGCCGGAGACCGAGACCCGGCTCTTCGCCGAGCCGTACTTCTCCGGCATCCTCCGCGGCGTCAGCGCCGGCCTCGCCGACCACGACATGCAGCTGCTGCTCACCCTGATCCGTACGTCCAAGGAGCGGCGCCGCTTCGCGGACTACCTCGCCGCGCACCGCGTCGACGGCGTACTGCTGGTCTCCGTACACGGCGACGACCCGCTGCCCGACCTGCTGGGCCGGATGGCGATCCCGACCGTCCTCAACGGACGCCGCACCGCCGGGGAGACGGTCCCGTACGTGGACTCCGACAACACCGGCGGCGCGCAGAGCGCCCTGGAACACCTCATCGGCCGCGGCCGGCGCCAGGCCGCCACCATCGCCGGGCCGCCCGACATGTACGTGGCCCACTGCCGCCTAGACGGCTACCGGCAGGCCGTACGCGCCGCCGGCCACCCCGAGGACCCCGCACTCGTCGCCCACGGCGACTTCACCGAGGAGGGCGGCCGGCGCGCCATGCGCGAACTGCTCGCCCGCCGCCCCGCCCTGGACGCCGTCTTCTGCGCCTCGGACGTGATGGCCGCGGGCGCCCGGCAGGAACTGCGCGCGGCGGGCCGCCGCATCCCGGACGACGTGGCCCTGGTCGGCTTCGACGACTCCGCCATCGCCCGGCACATGGATCCGCCGCTGACCAGCGTCCGCCAGCCGATCGAGGAGATGGGCCGGGCGATGGCGGAGCTGCTGATGGAACTGATCACCGGGGCGGCGGGCGGCAGCGGGCTGGGCAGTGAGGTGGGTGACCAGACGGGCGGTCAGGCAGGCAGCCAGGCGGGCAGTCAGGCGGACCGGCCGGGTCACCACCTCGTGTACCCGACGGAGCTGGTGCGCCGGGCGTCCTCCTGAACGGCAAGGGGCCTGGCCCCGGCTCCGAAGCCGGGACCAGACCCGCTGTCCCGGCTCCGAAGCCGGGACCAGACCCGCCGTCCTCCTACAGCGCCTGCGGAACTACAGCCCCATACAGAGCCACCGTCCCTGCGAGACCGCCACCGTCCCTAAGGAACCACCGGCCCCTGCAAGACCACAGGTGGCCTGCAAGACCACAGGTGCCCTGCAAGACCACAGGTAGCCTGCAAGACCACCAGCCCTCCCAGGACCACCGGCCCTTCCAGGACCACCAGCCCTCCCAGGACCATCGGCCCACCCAGGACCCACCGGCCCTTCCAGAATCACTAGCCCCTCCAGGACTACGGGCGACCCCAACTGGGCCCCCGCCCCTACAGCGCCGGATGCGCGTTCTTCAACAACTCCCTGAACTGTGCCGAGAACCAGTGCCCGGACAGCGGTGCGTTCGGCAGGGCCCCCGACCGGTGATGGTTGTTGCGCGGATTGCCCTCGTACGTCGGGTCACACATGCGGTCGAAGCCCTTGCCCTCGTTGTTCGGGATCGCCGCGCTCGAACCGTCCGACTCACCCGGCGGCTTCATCCACACGTACGCGTCGATGCCCGCCGCCGGCGCCGTCCGCGGGCGTTCGCCCAGCCCCGCGCCCGCCTGGTTGCACCAGTTGCCGACGTGCAGCCGCCGGTCGTACCGGCCTCCGTCCACGTACGCGTTCACGTCCGTACGCGGCCCGGGCCCCGCCGGCCGTGCGCTGCCGCCCCAGCCGTTGCGCGAGGTGTCGATCAGCATGCCCACGTCCGGGCGGAACCCGGCCCGCACCGCCTCCTGCCGGAACGCCTGGGCGAACGACAGCTCGTCGCCGTAACGGTTCCAGTCCACCCACTTAGACTCCCGCACCGATCGGCCCGCCACGCTGTCGCCCAGCGCGAAGTTCTCCTCCTTGAGCGCGCTGTAATTGGCCGTGTTGGTGATGAACCCGTGCACCTTGTCGACCGTGCTGCCCTCGGCCGTGGCCGCCTGGTGCAGCAGCCGCGCGGTCGCGCCGAAGTTGTCGTCCCAGCCGATCCAGCCGTGGTGGCCGGCGTCCACGTAGTTGTAGACGTTGGGGACCGCGCCCAGCTTGTTGAGCGCGTACCCGACGCCCTTGACGTAGTTGCCGTTGGCGAGCATGGCGTCGCACTGCGGTGTGGCGGTGACGCGGCCGCCGGTGTTGGTGACGAGGTTGGGCAGCGAGTCGATCTCGACGGTGGTCACGATCCGCAGCGACGCGTACTTCGGGTCGGCGAGCACGGCCGCGATGGGGTCGATGTAGCGGGTCTTGTACGCGTCGATCTCCGTCGGGCCCAGTTCACCGTTGGAGGCGAGCGCCGAGCAGTCCCGCCCCGGCAGGTTGTAGATGACGAGCTGGACGACGAGCGGCCGGCCCGCCGCCTGCCGTAAGGCGGTGTCCAGGTGGCCGCGCAGGCCCATCGTGCCATCGGTGCCGTTGACTGCCGCGATGCGGTCGAGCCAGATGCCGGTCGGCTGCCCGGCGACCTTGCCGCCGCCCGGCTCGGCCGCCGCCTTCGCCGACCACTCCGGATTCACGTAGACGCCGGCGCCCGCGTACGGGTTGTCGACGCGGGCGGCCGGGGCCGCGTGGGCGGTGCCGTGCAGAGCGTCGGCCGTCCCGGCGGCGATCAGCGCCACGCAGGCCGCGAGCGCGGCGGCGCGGGCACGGTGCCGGGCGGTGGAGCGCTGGACGGTGGAGGGCCGGACGGTGGAGCGCTGGACGGTGCCGTCCGGGTCCGGCCGGCGTACGGAGGACTGTTCAGCGGAACGTCTCATGAGCGGGTCGTCCTTTCTCGGTAGGGAGTCCCGTACGTGTCTCGGTCTCGGTAGGGAGTCCCGTACGTGTCCCGGTCTTGGTAGGAGTTCCTGTACGTGTCTCGGTCTCGGTCTCTGCGGAGTGTGGTGCCGGTCACGGGGCCCGCGACGCCGGCTTCAGGGCACGCAGGTGATCACGCAGCCCGGCACCGTACGCGGTGGGCGTCCCGGCGTAGTCGCTGATGAGGGCCGGGCCGGCGGCGCAGTCCCAGGTGTTCCAGGTCCAGCCCAGATACGACGCCCGGCGCCCGTCCAGCCACCGCATGACGCGGTCGGTGAAGGCGTGGGCGCAGGTGTTCTCGCCGATCTCGCCCGCGACGAGCGGCACGCGGTCGGCGACCGGCCCCAGCGTGCGTGACCAGCAGCTCTCGTCGGCACAGGCGTTGAAGTTGTACGCGTGCCAGGCGGCCGCGAGGTTGCCCGCCGGGTCCTTCGGCGCGTACGCGGTCCAGCGGCTGAGGTCGTTGGCGTACGCGAGGCCGCCCACCAGGATCGGGTTGCGGGCGCCGGTGGCCCGGACGGCGTCCACCAGGGTCTGCATCCCGGCGACCTCGTACCCGATGCCGGGGCAGGTCCCACCGTCCCGCCAGCACGCCCACGCCCGCTCGGGGTCGGAGGTCGCGCGGTCCGGGTACGGCTCGTTGAACAGGTCGAACACGACCTCGGGCGCGTTCTTGAAGGTGCCGGCGACCGAGGACCAGAAGGCGGGGGAGTAGCGCCGGTCCGGCATGGGCTTCTGACAGCCGGCGTGCTCGTCGGCGCAGCCGGCCGAGGGGCCGGTGTAGCGGCCGTGGCTCCAGTGCAGTTCGAGGACCGGGGTCAGGCCGTGGGCCGTCAGGCGCCGTACGTAGTCGCGTACGGCCGAGGTGTACGCGGCGCCCGCGTACCGGGGGTCGATGTTGGCCGTACCGAGCCAGCACTCCTCGTTGAGCGGGATGCGGACGGTGTCGGCGCGCCAGCCCGCGATGGCCGCGACGGACACGTCGTCGACCGGGCCGTCGAAGATGCCACGGCCCTGCACGCACGCGAACTCGGCGCCGGAACGATTCACCCCGAGCAGGCGGCGTGTGGCGCCGGCGCGGTCGACGAAACGGTTGCCCTCCACGCGCAACTGCGGCGGCGCGGCCGGCGCAGCGGGAACGGAGGAGACGGAAAGGGGAGGAGCGGGGGCTGGGGAAGCGGACGCTTGGGCCGGTGACGAGGCCGGTGACGAGGCCGGTGACGAGGCCGGTGACGAGGCCGGTGACGAGGCCGGTGACGAGGCCGGGGCGGCCGGGGCAGGCGGGGACGCGCCCGGTAGAGCGAGTACCGCGGCCACCGCCAGGGCGTACCGGCGTAACGGTCTGCGCATGGAGCGACTCCTCGGGTCGTACGCGGGCCCGCGCGGCCCGCGACGGATGGAATCGCTCCCACTGGTTGCACGGAGGCTAGCGCCAACGCGCGGGATTCACATAGCAGTTGCGTAAATCCCGCGACGGAAGTCCGCGTCAGATGCTGCGAGCGCCCCTCTTGACGGAGCGCCCGCCCGCCTCAATCCTTGGGAGCGCTCCCACTGGTTGCGGTGAAACGGGCCGGCGCGCGCTTCTCCATCCCGGCGCGCCCGGCCACGGCCCCGGCCCGCACGACGGGCCCTGCCCCATACAACGTCTCCCTGCCCGCACGCCGGTCCCCGACCATGCAACGGTCCCCGCCCATCCAACGGCCCCCGCACACGGAACGGACCCTCGCCTTCACGACGGGCCCCGCCTTCACGACGAGCCCCGCCCTCGCGATAAGCCATCCCCTCACGACGAGCCTGGCCCTCACCACAAGCCCCCCTCACGACGGCCCGCGTACCTCCATCCGGAAGGAGATCGGCGTACTGCCCGTGCGGTGCTGGAAGAACTTCGCGAAGTTCGTGGCGTCGGCGAAGCCGAGGCGTCCGGCGATCCGGGCGGCCGTCTGGTCCCCGTGGGCCAGCAGCCGCTTGGCCTCCAGCACCACGCGGCGGTCGATGAACTCCTTCGCGCCCACGCCGGTGGCGGCGGCGGTCGCGCGGGAGAGGGTGCGGGGCGAGTAGCCGAGCGCCCGCGCGTAGTCCTCGACGCGGCGGCTGCGGGTGAAGTCGCGCTCCACCGCGTCGCGGAACCGGAGAAAGGTCTCGCTCGCCTCGCAGACCCCCTCGGCCTGGCCGCCGTCACCATCACGGCCCCGCGCGGACAGCCGGGCGACCCGCAGCACCAGTACGGCCAGCAGATGGCGCAGCACCTCGATGTGTGTCTCCAGAGGCAGGCCGCGCAGAGCCCCGAATTCCTGGTGCAGGTGACGCAGAGCACACTCCACCGCCTGCGCCTCCTCCCCCTCCGGGTGGTGCACGGCGGGGCCGAACCAGTCCTCCAGGCGGGCCACGGCCGCTGTCGCCGGATCCAGGAAGCCGGATTCGAACAGCACCAGCCGTCCCTCCGCTCCGGTCAAGGTGCCGAAGTGGTGAACCTGTCCCGGACGCACCCAGATCCAGTCATTCGCGCACAGCTCATACTTTCGGAAGTCCACGGTGTGCCGGAGGCGCCCGCTGTCCACCACGAGGAGGTGGTGGAAGTCCGGACGGTGCGGGACGGCGAGGGCGCAGGCGTCGGCGCGGTCGCGCAGCTCGGCGAGGGTCAGCACCTCCACCCCGGCCGGCCGCCCGGCCGGTGCCGTGAACGCGACCTCCGGGATGCTCTCCCCGGCGCCCTGCGCAGCGTGTCGTTTTTTCACCATCACTGGTCCCGTGTCCACCCCGGTAGGCCGTGTTCGCGCGCCTAGCGTGGAAGGCGTCAGCGCGGCTGATGACGGAAAAAGGAAAGCCAGAGTATGCCCCGGCAGGGGCGCAGGGAGTACCGCCATGTCCAAGATCGCCATTTTCGGAGCCAACGGCACCATCGGCAGCCGCGTCCTCGACGAGGCGCTGCGCCGCGGCCACCAGGTCACCGCGGTCGTCCGCGACCCCGCGAAGATCACCAAGACCGACCCGAACCTGACCGTGACCACCGGCGACATCCTCGACCCGGCCTCCGTCGCGGCCGCGGCCCAGGGGCAGGACGTGCTGGTCAGTGCGGTGGGCGGCGGCGACGGCCCGGGCCACCTCGCGACGATCAAGCCCGCGGCCGAGGCCCTGGTCGCGGGCCTGCGCACCCTCGGCGAGGCCGCGCCCCGGCTGATCGCCGTCGGCGGCGCCGGCTCGCTGCGTACGCCGGACGGCAAGCAGGTCTGGGACGCGGAGGGCCTGCCGGAGTTCCTGCTCCAGATCATGCACGCGCACGGCGACGCGCTGGACTTCTACCGCACCGTGACGGACGTGCGCTGGACCAACGTGAGCCCGGCCGCCCTGATCGAGCCCGGAGAGCGTACGGGCACGTACCGCACGGCCCTGGACGACCTGGTCGCCGACGCGGAGGGCACCAGCCGGATCACCGCCGAGGACTACGCCGTCGCCCTCCTGGACGAGGCCGAGAAGCCCCAGCACATCGGCGAGCGCTTCACCGTCGGCTACTGAGCCCACGGGGCGCAGCCGGCGCCCGGGCGCCCCGGAGGCCACCGGCCCCGACCGGACTCCCCGGCCCGCCCACAACCGCCGGGCCAGGGCGCATCCCCCCAACGGCCCCCAAGCCCCCCAACGACTAGGGCCCCCGGACGCTTTCACGTCCGGGGGCCCTACTCGTTGGGGTGAGTAACGGGACTTGAACCCGCGACATCCTGGACCACAACCAGGTGCTCTACCAGCTGAGCTATACCCACCATGACCGGTGCTGTGTGGTGTCTTGTTCCCCACCGGCTGAGAAAAGTGTACAGGGTCTGGAGGGGTGCTCGCTCCCGGCTTTGGGTCAGGCCGGGAGCGAGCTACGTCACTCCGGGGCCGCGGGCAGGACGTGCCTGGCCGCGATCGCCTTCGCGGTGTCCGAGTCCGGGCCGGGCTGCGGCACGAAGACCGCCTCCCGGTAGTAGCGGAGTTCCGCGATGGATTCACGGATGTCCGCCAGTGCCCGGTGGTTCCCGTTCTTCTCCGGACTGTTGAAGTACGCCCTCGGATACCAGCGCCGGGCCAGTTCCTTCACGGACGACACGTCCACGATCCGGTAGTGCAGGTGGCTCTCCAGCTCCGGCATGTCGCGGAGCAGGAAGCCCCGGTCGGTGCCGACGGAGTTGCCGCACAGCGGTGCCCGGCCGGGTTCCGGTACGTGCTGCTTGAGGTACTGGAGCACCTGTTCCTGCGCGTCCTCCAGGGTGGTGCCGCTGTCCAGCTCGGCCAGCAGCCCGGAGGAGGTGTGCATCTGGCGCACGACCTCGGGCATGGTGGTCAGGGCCTCGGCCGGGGGGCGGATCACGATGTCCACCCCGTCGCCCAGGACATTCAGCTCCGAGTCGGTGACCAGGGCGGCCACCTCGATGAGCGCGTCGTTCGCCAGCGAGAGCCCGGTCATCTCGCAGTCGATCCACACCATGCGATCGTTCATACGTCTCACCCTACGGGGCGCTCCCGCTGACTGGGCAGCACCGGGCGGCCGGCCGGCCTTCCGGCGGACTGCTCCGGAAGCCGTGGCGCGTACGCGTCGGATTCCGGTTTGCCCGGTTCGGTGGGTGCGAGCGCCGTGGCCTGGCTGTGCAGCGGCTGCGAGTGGCCCGCCGTACTGTGCCCCGGCTGGCCGCCCGATCCGTGCCCGCCCGGACCACCGTGCCCGCCGTGCGAGCCCTGGGGGTGCCCGCCCGGACCGTGCCCGCTCTGCGGGTGGCCCTGCGTGTGCCCGCCCGGGCCGAGACCCCCTTGGGCGTGCGTCGCCTGGCTGTGCGACGCCTGCCCGTGGTGCAGCGGGCCGTGGCCCCCCGGGAGGTGGCCCGCCGCGGCCGCGGCGAACCGGTCCGCACCGGCACCGGGGCGCTCACCGCGCTCCGGCCGGTCCGACCGGGTGACCTGCTCGGGTACCCCGTTCTGCGGCCGGCGTGCGCGGTAGGCCGCGCGGTAGGCCGCGGGTGAGGCGCCCAACTGCCGCCGGAAGTGGCCGCGCAAGGCGACCGGCGACCGGAAGCCGCAGCGTCCGGCGACCTCGTCCACGGAGTAGTCCGAGGTCTCCAGCAGCCGCTGCGCCTGGAGGACGCGCTGGGTGATCAGCCACTGCAGCGGAGCGCTTCCGGTCAGGGACCGGAAACGGCGGTCGAAGGTACGGCGGCTCATGTAGGCGCGGGCCGCCAGCGTCTCCACGTCGAACTGCTCGTGGAGGTGCTCCAGCGCCCAGGCCACGACCTCGGCGAGCGGATCCGCACCGATCTCTTCCGGTAATGACCTGTCCAGGTACCTCTGGTGCCCCAGGTCCGACGCGGTGCGCCGGGGCGGGACCACCAGCCGCCGGGCGAGCGCGTTGGCCGCGTCCGCCCCGTGGTCGGTACGGACGATGTGCAGGCACAGGTCGATGCCGGCGGCGGTCCCCGCGCTGGTCAGCACGTCGCCGTCGTCGACGAAGAGCTCGCGGGGATCGACATGGACGGACGGATAACGCTTGGCGAGCGTCGGCGCGTACATCCAGTGGGTGGTCGCGGGGCGGCCGTCGAGGAGCCCTGCGGCGGCGAGCACGAAGGCTCCCGTGCAGAGCCCGACGATGCGGGCCCCTTCTTCGTGTGCCCGGCGCAGCGCGTCCAGCGCGGCCGGTGGTGGTGCCTGTGTGATGGACCGCCAGGCCGGTACGACGACCGTGCCCGCGCGGGCGATCGCCTCCAGCCCGTAGGGGGCCGACAGTTCGAGCCCCCCGGTGGTGCGCAAAGGCGCATCTTCGCCCGCGCACACAAGTAGTCGGTACCGCGGAACACCCGCGTCCTGGCGGTCGATGCCGAAGACCGAGAGCGGAATGGAGCTCTCGAAAATCGGGCCGCCACTGAAGAGGAGCACCGCGACTATTTCGCGGCGTCGTCGGGCGGCGAGCTTGCGTGCGGCATCTGGTACGGCAGCGGAGTCCTGGCTCATGGCACTTAAGCCCCCCTCGGTCGTCTCGCCCTCTCGGTCCTGCACTGTTCCCCCGCCGTGATTGCCAAGATCGAATCTACTGCGTCCCGTGAGGATGGAGTGCCAAGTTCACCACCCGCTCGTATGTCGATATGGCAACTTGGCGCGAAGCATTCGATCACGAAGCGTTCCACTCGTCGGGCCTGCTGGGAAGTACGCCTCTCGCCTCTGCCCGTAAGCCGTAGGGCGCAACCACGCCCGGTGGTCCTTTCCTCGCAGCTCAGGCCCAGGTTGTGGGTCGCTTTTGCCAAGGGATGCACCTGGGCACGAAGTTGGCCGAAAACGAACCTGGGCAGGCTTGCGAGCGCGTCATTCCTCCGGCGTACGCCCCTCGGAGCGGCGCCCTCCGCGGTGGGCTCCGGTCCCGGTGCGGCTGTGCCGGCCGCGGTGCGGGGCGATCTCGTCGGGCGAGGGCCGGGCGGCGGTGCGCTCGGACTGGCGCAGCAGGGCCCGGCAGGCGCCGGTGACGGCCGCCAGCCCCACGGCGGTGCCGAGCGCTCCGGCGGCGGACGCGCCGCACAGGACGAGGACGAGGGGAACCACGGCGCAGCTGAACGCCGCCCAGCGGACGAGATCGCTCACCGGATCGGCTGATGTGTTCGACGGACCGGGCACGCTGTACTCCCTCCAGGCAGGCTGGTACTACAACGGCGGCGGGGGGCCATGAGTCACCGCGATGGGTACGTACGGGGGCAGGCCGGGGCATTGCCAACCGGGCCACGCTCCGGCATGCTCCGGGGAATGTTCGAGCGGTACCCCGCCCGTGTGGCCGCGGGGGGCCGCCCCCGCCTCAGGGGTCCGCCGTCCGCGCGGGGCTCTGGGCAGCGGGGGGCCGGCGCCGTACTCTTGGGGTAAGGCATTGGGAAGATGATTCCCGGTCGTGTTGTTCCCCTTTGAACTATGGGGCCGACCTCTCGATCAAGCCAGCTCAGTCAACTGCCGGATCAAGTCAATCGCCGCTCCCCGTCCGCCCCTCCGCAAGGACTTCCTTCGCCGAGACACCATGGCCGGTCACGAAATCCCCGAACCCGCGGACCGCAAGCAGGTCGCCGATCCGATGGCTGACCTCCAAGCGGCGGATCAGACACGCCACTCCTGCGACCCCGCCTTCCGGCACGGCGTCGTGGTGGGCTTCGACGGCTCGACGTCGAGTGAACGGGCGTTGGCGTATGCAATCGGTATGGCGCGGCGCTCCGGCTCGGGCCTGATCATCGTCCATGTCGCCAACCGGCTGCCCACGACCGTCTGGGCGGGCTGCGAGCCGCCGGTCTTCGTGGACGTGCCGGACCACCGTACGGAAGTGCTGGGGCTGGAGCTGGCCTGCGCCGACCACCTCTCGGAGATCCCGTGGATCCTCGTGGAGCGCGGCGGCGACATCTGCCACGAACTGGAAGAGGTCGGCCACGAGTACGAGGCCGACGCCATCGTGGTGGGCTCGACGCACGGCATCGTCGGCCGGATCTTCGGCTCGGTCGCGGGCCGGCTGGCCCGGCGGGCACAGCGGCCCGTGATCGTCATTCCCTGACCGCCGACGGCACCCGGCCCACCCCGCGCACGGCGCCATGGCCCGCCCGTCCGACGCGCTACGCCCCTCCCGTACGGCCTCGTACGCGCCCTGCCCCCCTGCCCCCTGCCCCCGCCGCTGGTCTTCGGCAGGCGGCTGCTGGTCGACCGGGTCTGCTCGGGGCGGCCTGTCGACGGTGGCCGGTGTCCCTGAACGTCGCCGCCACGACCACGTCCGGGCCGGCACGACCCCCCTCTTCGCCGCCCTTGAGGTCGCCACCGGCAAGGCCATCGGCTCGCTCCACCGCCGGCACCGGACGCGGAGTGAGAGAAATTCCTGACCGAGCTCGACCGGGAAATTCCCGACAGCCTCGAAGTGCACCTGATCCCTGATCCTGGACCATTACGCGGCCCACAAGAGCCACCGAATTTCTGACTCGGATCACCGGAGGAGGACGGACGCCGGGCGAGTGTCCCCGCCCGACAGACCGGCGCGGCCGGGACGGGACATCAGGTCCCGCCCCGGCCGCGCCGTGGTCGTCACAGTGGCATCAGCTCGGTATGAACCACTTCATGTAGGAGTTCGAGTCCGAGGGGATACTCGTGTACACGTTGCCGTTCATGTTGGAGTCCAGAGCGCGCTTGTTCTGGTAGTTGATCATCAAATACACGTCGTCCATCAGGTACTCCTGAGTCCACCACTGCCGGTCGTCCCCGGAGTCGCAGGCCCTGGCGGACACCCGGTCGCTGCCCGAGCCCCCGGCCGTGACACAGAGGCCGGTCTTGCGGCTCTGCAGCATCACGCCGTGCTCCCCGGTGTGGAAGTTCCACTGCTGGTAGGAATTGTTGTATCCGCAGCCGTTGCTGTTCTTCGAGGTGTAGAGGGCACCCTTGGCGTCACCGTCGAGGCAGTAGCTGGTCTGCCAGTTGGTCAGCGTCTTCGCCTTGGCCGGGCCCGCCGCGGACGCCGGGGTCTGCGCGGCCATGACGGTCATACAGGCCGCGGCGACCAGAGCACTGATCACGCCGGTCTTCTTCTTCGTCAAAATCTTCACTGTCCGTCTCCACTGGGAATGCGTGATGGGGGATTCGTCATGGGGGATTCGTCCCTGTGGACTCGGCGACCCGCCGGGTCCGGGGGCGTCAGTCGTGAATGCGCATGCCGGGATTGATGTTGAGCACGTCGACCACGTCGGTCATGTAGATGTTCCGGTAGCAATTGACCGGAGAATTGTTCACGGCGGGGTTGCTGCACGTGGCGGGTGTGCCCTGGCCGGCACTGATCAGACCGCGCGCCACGACGGAGCCGTCCACGTTGTAGGAGAAGATGGGGCCGCCGCTGTCCCCCTTCATCGCCGTGGGACGCTTCTCCGTCTGCTTCAGCAGGTAGACCTCGGCCAGGTCCCTGTTGCTCTCGATGCGTTCGAACTGCTTGGGCTCGACGACCTTCAGGCCACAGATCTCCCCGGACAGCGAGCCGGACGCGCACAGGTATTCGCCCACGACGGAGTGCCGGGCGTCCTTCACCTGGCGAAGCTGCTGGGTCTGGCGGTAGATGGGCTGGCCGGCCCACACGGTGAAGTTGTGCTGCCCCCCGTGGTGCGTCGCGATGAGCGCGGTGTCGTGCTTCTCCCACCGCTTCTCCATCGTGCCTGCCCTGACGTCCGTGTCACCGGCGTACCACTGCTTGCCGATCTCACCGCAGTGCGCGGCCGTCATCAGGTAGTCCGTGTTCGCCTGGGGCAGCCAGACCGAGAAGCCCGCGGAGCAGACCGGGCCGCCCTTGTAGGTCCGCCGCAGCAGGCTGCCGCCGGAGTGCAGGGGCACGTCCTGCTCGCGTGACTCCAGGGGGGTCGGCGCCGGGGTGACGCTGCCGCTCCACGGCACGGCCGGCTCCACGGCACGCTCGGTGGAACGCGCCCTCCCGGCGGCCGTGTTCTGGGCAGACGTGGCGCGCGGCGCTCCCTGGACCAGGATGCCGGAGCCGTCGTGGCGGGGGCCCGCCGCGTGCACCGTGGTCGGCCGACCGTCGATGGTCAGCGGCTTGCCGACGACCTCGCGGGCCGCCGTACGCAGTTCGTCCCGACTGTACGGCGCGGAACGCAGGTCCACCCGCACGCCCTTGGCGCGCTCGGGCGCCACCGCGGCCTCGACGCGCCCGGCATCGCCCTTGTGGTACAGCGTCACGGAGCCGGTCTCGACGGACACGGCGATGCCGGCGAACGCCTCCGAGCCGCCGAGCTTCTCCTCGATGGCGTTGGCCGCCCGGCTCAGCGGCTCCTGCGCGGCGGTCAGCTCCCGCCACGAGCTGAAGCCCGCGGGCGGCTTGCCGGACGCCGCCTCGGCGGTGTCGGTGCTCAGCGGTGCGGTATCGGCGGGACGCGCCGACGCCGCCGGGCTCGCGCCGAGCGAGACGGCGCAGACGACAGCCGCGGTGGCCAGGCAGGCGCCGGAGGCCCAGGCTCGGCGCCGGGTCCGTGCGGAGCGGGATGCGGTGGTTCCCGAAGGCGGTGAAGTGGTCACAACTGTCCTTAGACGTGGCGGCGCCGGCGTACGCCGGGGTCGGGAGTCGGTGTCTCACGGCCCGGGCGGTACGCGCTTGCGGCACCACTCGCCCCGCTGCTGAGGCGAGGGGACGCGGCGCCGGTGGCTCGGTGCCCGTGTGACGAGCACCGGCCCGCCCGGTGCTGCAAGAGTCCCCTCGGCGCATGATGCTTCTCTAACGAAAAGCTAATGACCGCACCGTCAGGGCGTTTCTGGTGGATCTCCGTGGAGGGCCCTGAGCGGTGTTCGGTGCGTGCGCTCGCTGTACGGGGTGAAGGGCCGTGCGGCGGAGCCACCTGTCCCCTTCGCGCCGTGCGGCGAGGGTGCGTGCCTGGGGGCGCCTCCCAGCGGTAGCCGGGGGAGTCGCGAGGCCAAGGCCATGGAGTTCCGTCAGCATCGCCCTGGGCGTCCCTCTGCCCCCGTACTCCCGATACGGAAGGTGAAGGAGCGTCACCAGCGCCCCGTCCACCGGCAGTCGGCATATCTACTGGCCCGTAGAGGTGGAATGCGCGGTGCTGGGGGGTAGAAATCCGATCAAGGGGGACGCGAACGGAGCGTGAACGGCCGGGAGGCCGGGCGCGGCCCGCGTCGCTCCCGGGGCGTACGGGCGTCCGGCGGACCGGGGCGGTCCGCCACCCGGCTCTCCGGCCGTCAACAGCGTGCTGCCGCCCGGGAGGTGACGGTTCCCGGGAAGGTGGCCACCGCCGGCGTAAGGGCGACGCCGGCAAACAGGGGAGGCGGGGCCCCGCGCGTATGGTGGCACGCGCGGGGCCCCGCCTCCCGCCCCCTCGAAGGACGTCCCGCCCGTCCGGGCAGCCCCCCGTAGGCCGCCCGCCCCCTGGACGTACGTCTGGGGCCGCGGAGGTGGACAGGACCTCCGCGGCCCGTCGGGCGACTGCTCGCCCGAGCGACCGGCCATCCCGGGCGACCACCGCCCGGGTACGACCGCTCGCCGTCGATCGCCTACTCGACCGTGACCGACTTCGCCAAGTTGCGCGGCTTGTCGATGTCCCGGCCCATGGCCAGGGCCACGTGGTAGGCCAGCAGCTGGAGCGGGATGCCCATCAGGATCGGGTCCAGCTCGTTCTCGTTCTTCGGCACGACGATGGTGTGGTCGGCCTTGTCCTGCTTCTGGTGCGCGACGGCCAGGATGCGGCCGCTGCGGGCCTTGATCTCCTCCATCGCGGCGCGGTTCTTCTCCAGCAGGTCGTCGTCCGGGACGATCGCCACGGTCGGCATGGCCGGCTCGATCAGCGCCAGCGGACCGTGCTTGAGCTCGGACGCCGGGTACGCCTCGGCGTGGATGTAGGAGATCTCCTTGAGCTTGAGGGAGGCCTCGCGGGCGACCGGGTAGCCGCGCACCCGGCCGATGAACATCATCGACCTGGCCTCGGCGTACTCCGCCGCGAGCTGCTTGACCTCGTCCTCCATCGCCAGGATCTCCTGGATCTGGCCGGGCAGCTTGCGCAGGCCCTCGATGATCCGCTTGCCGTCGGCGACGGACAGGTCGCGGATGCGGCCCAGGTGCAGCGCGAGCAGCCCGAAGGCGACCACGGTGTTGGTGAAGCACTTGGTGGAGACGACGCAGACCTCAGGGCCGGCGTGCACGTACACGCCGCCGTGGGTCTCGCGGGCGATCGCCGAGCCGACGACGTTCACCACGCCGAGGACGCGGGCGCCCTTGCGCTTGAGCTCCTGCACGGCGGCCAGTACGTCGTAGGTCTCGCCCGACTGGGAGACCGCGATGTAGAGGGTGTCGGGGTCCACGACCGGGTTGCGGTAGCGGAACTCGGAGGCCGGCTCGGCGTCCGAGGGGATACGGGCCAGCTCCTCGATCATCTGCGCGCCGATCTGGCCCGCGTGGTACGAGGTGCCGCAGCCGAGGATCTTCACCCGGCGGATGGCGCGCGCCTCGCGCGGGTCCAGGTTCAGGCCGCCCAGGTGCACGGTGGAGAAACGGTCGTCGATGCGGCCGCGCAGCACGCGGTCGACGGCGTCGGCCTGCTCGCTGATCTCCTTGTGCATGTACGTGTCGTGGCCGCCCATGTCGTACGACTCGGCCTCCCACTCCACGGTGGTCGGCTGCGCGGAGGTGTGCGAGCCCTCGGTGGTGTAGGTGCGGTAATCGTCGGCCTTGATGGTGGCCATCTCACCGTCGTCGAGGGTGACGACCTGGCGGGTGTGCGAGACCAGCGCGGCGACGTCGGAGGAGACGAACATCTCCTTCTCGCCGATGCCCAGGACGACCGGCGAGCCGTTGCGGGCGACGACGATGCGCTCGGGGAAGTCGGCGTGCAGCACGGCGATGCCGTACGTGCCCTCGATGACCCGCAGGGCCTCGCGGACCTGCTCCTCCAGGGTCGGCGCCTGGGAGCGGCCGATCAGGTGGGCCAGCACCTCGGTGTCGGTCTCCGAGAGGAACTCGACGCCGTCGGCGGTGAGCTTGGCGCGCAGCTCGTCGGCGTTGTCGATGATGCCGTTGTGGACGACGGCGACCTTGCCCTCGGTGTCCACGTGCGGGTGCGCGTTCTCGTCGGTCGGCGCGCCGTGGGTGGCCCACCGGGTGTGCGCGATGCCGGCGGTGCCCGCGAAGCGCTTGGGCAGGCGGGACTCCAGCTCGCGGACGCGGCCCTTGGCCTTGGCGGTCTTCAGGCCGCCGGCGGCCTTGCCGGTGCCCTTGGCGTGGATGGCGATACCGGCGGAGTCGTACCCGCGGTACTCCAGACGCTGCAGTCCTTCGAGGAGCAGCGGAGCCACGTCCCGCTTACCGATGTAGCCGACGATGCCGCACATGTGGTGACCCTCCCGGTCAGGCAGTTGGACAGGTGGCGCGCGATGCGGCGCGCGCCGGGTGCTCGGCCGGTTCAGCCGTAGACGAGGCGGCGCAGCTGGCGCGCCGAGAGCTCGGGCGGGCGGACCGCGCGGTGCGGCAGCTCCTGGCCGATGCGTTCGAAGATCGCCTCGTTGCGCAGTCCCTGTGACTGCAGCTCCCGGTGGCGTCTGCGGACGTAGTCCTCGGTCGTCTCGTCGAAGTACGCGAGGACGTCGAGCACCACCCGGGCGGCCTCGCCGCGCTGTAGCGGCGTGCTGCGCACCAGGTGGTCGACGAGGTCCTCATGAGGCGAACGGCGATCAAGCACCCGATGAATACTGATGGGTCGCCCCGGGTAATGCAAGAAACCTGCCCGATATCGGGCAAGCGACACGCCGGATGACGCCAGACGTGGTGCCCACCTTGACCACCAGGGGGGTGAGCGGTACTCAATGTTGACGTTCGGTTGCTCCATGCCACGTACCGCTCGGGCCGCGGACGGCCCGACGCCACGTACGACGTCCACGCACGGCCCTGCACGATGAGCCCACCGAAGGGAATCTCGTGAGACGAAGCAGACTGTTCTGCTCGCTGCTGCTGGTCGCGGCGGCCGGCCTGTCGACGGCCGGGGCGCAGTCCGCCGCGGCCGACCGCGGCAGCCCGTCCGCCCGCCACGCCAAGCCGATAGCCCTCGACCAGGTCATCCCGGCGCCCGCCTCGGTCAGGCCGGGCAAGGATCCGTACACGATCGGCGACCGGACGCAGATCCGGGTGCCCGGCGCGTCCGGCGAGGTCAGGCGGGTGGCCGGCTACCTCGCGGACGTCCTGCGCCCGTCCACCGGCTACCCGCTGCCGGTCACCGGCAAGGACGGCCGGGACGGCATCGTGCTGCGCCTGGGCGGCAAGGACACCAAGAAGCTCGGCGCCGAGGGATACCGTCTGACCTCCACCCGGCACGCGGTGACGATCACCGCCGCCCGGCCCGCCGGTCTCTTCCACGGCGTGCAGACCCTGCGCCAGCTGCTGCCGCCGTCCGTCGAGAAGCGCAGCAAGCAGCACAGCCACTGGAAGGTCGCCGGCGGCACCATCTCCGACGTCCCGCGCTACGGATACCGCGGCGGGATGATCGATGTGTCCCGGCACTTCTTCACGGTCGAGCAGCTGAAGCGTTACATCGATCAGCTTGCGCTGTACAAGTACAACAAGCTGCATCTGCACCTCACCGACGACCAGGGCTGGCGGCTGCAGATCAACTCCTGGCCGCGCCTCGCCAGCTACGGCGGCAGCACCCAGGTCGGCGGCGGCCCCGGCGGCTACTACACCAAGGCGCAGTACCGCGAGATCCTGCGGTACGCCGCCGGCCGCTACATGGAGGTCATCCCCGAGATCGACACCCCGGGGCACACCCAGGCCGCGCTCGCCTCGTACGCGAAGCTCAACTGCAACAACATCGCGCCGCCCATCTACACCGGCGTCGAGGTCGGCTTCAGCTCGCTGTGCGTGCCCAAGAAGGTGACGTACGAGTTCCTGGACGACGTCTTCCGTGAGGTCGCCGCGCTGACCCCCGGCCCGTACCTGCACATCGGCGGCGACGAGGCCCACTCCACCAGCCACGCCGATTACGTGACCTTCATGAACAAGGTCCAGCCGCTGGTGACCAAGTACAAGAAGAAGGTCATAGGGTGGCACCAGCTGACCGCCGTCACGCCCGCCAAGGGCGCCGCGGTGCAGTACTGGGGCTACGACAAGACCCCCGCCAAGGAGCGGGAGCAGGTCGCGGCGGCGGCCCGCAAGGGCGCCGGGCTCATCCTGTCGCCGGCCGACCGGTCCTACCTCGACATGAAGTACACCAAGGACACCAAGCTGGGTAAGGCGTGGGCCGGGTACGTCGAGGTGCAGCGGTCCTACGACTGGGATCCCGCGACGTACCTGAAGGGCGCGCCGCAGAAGTCGATCATGGGTGTCGAGGCGCCCATCTGGACCGAGACCCTCTCCACCGACCAGCACCTGGACTACATGACCTTCCCGCGGATGCCCGGCATCGCCGAGCTGGGCTGGTCGCCGAGGTCCACCCACGACTGGAACACCTACAAGCACCGGCTGGCGTCCCAGGCGCCCCGCTGGGAGGCCATGGGCTTCGATTACTACAAGTCGCCGCAGGTCCCCTGGCACAAGTGAGCGAGGGCGGTGACGACGGCGGGGCGGGCCCGGAGATCCGGACCCGCCCCGCGCCGTATCCGGCAGCAGCGGTACGCGTACGCGCACTCGTACGCCGTAGGTGCTGCCCGCCCTACACGCCCAGCTCCCGCGCGATCAGCAGCCGCTGCACCTCGCTCGTCCCCTCGCCGATCTCCAGGATCTTGGAGTCGCGCCACATCCGGGCGACCGGGTACTCGTTCATGAAGCCGTAGCCGCCGTGGATCTGGGTGGCCTCACGGGCGTTGTCCACCGCGATCTCGGAGGAGTAGAGCTTGGCCAGCGCCGCCTCCTTCTTGAACGGCTCGCCGTGCACCAGCCGGGACGCGGCGTCGCGCCAGGCCAGCCGGGAGGTGTGGGCGCGCATCTCCATGTCGGCCAGCTTGAACTGGATGGCCTGGTTGTGGCCGATCGGCCGGCCGAAGGCGTGCCGGTCCTTGGCGTAGCGCACGGACTCGTCCACACAGCCCTGCGCGAGGCCGGTGGCCAGCGCCGCGATGGCGATCCGGCCCTCGTCCAGGATGCGCAGGAACTGGGCGTAGCCGCGGCCCTCGGTACCGAGGAGGTTGCCGACCGGCACCCGTACGTCGGAGAAGGACAGCTCACGGGTGTCCGAGGCGTTCCAGCCGACCTTCGAGTACGGGGCGCCGACGGTGAAGCCCGGGGTGCCGGACGGCACGATGATCGAGGAGATCAGCGGGCTGCCGTCGTCCTTGCGGCCGGTGACGGCGGTGACCGTGACCAGGCCGGTGATGTCGGTGCCGGAGTTGGTGATGAAGCACTTGCTGCCGTTGATCACCCACTCGTCGCCGTCCCGCACGGCGGTGGTCCGCGTGGCGCCCGCGTCCGAGCCGCCGTCCGGCTCGGTCAGCCCGAACGCGCCGAGCACCTCGCCCGCGCACATCCGGGGCAGCCACTCGCGCTTCTGCTCCTCGGTACCGAAGTGGTAGACCGGCATGGCGCCGAGCGAGACGCCCGCCTCCAGGGTGATCGCCACCGACGAGTCGACGCGGGCCAGCTCCTCCAGGGCGACGCCGAGGGCGAGGTAGTCACCGCCCATGCCCCCGTACTCCTCGGGGAAGGGCAGGCCGAACAGCCCCATCCGGCCCATGTCCCGCACGATCTCGTACGGGAACTCGTGGTGCTCGTAGAACTCGCCGATCTTGGGGGCGACCACGTCGTGCGCGAACGCCTCGACCGTGCGCCGCAGCTCTTCGAGTTCGGGGGACAGGCGGTGGTCCAGGGACATCCTTCACTCCTTGTGGGAGAGGGCACGGACGGTGCGGGACGGGCTCGGACGGCCCAGTTGTCCGGCCATCCACACGCTCGTGGCGGTGAGCCGGCCCAGATCGACCCCGGTCTCGATGCCGAGGCCGTGCAGCATCCACACCAGGTCTTCGGTGGCGAGGTTGCCGGTGGCGCTCTTGGCGTACGGGCAGCCGCCGAGGCCGCCCGCCGACGCGTCGACGGTGCTGACGCCGTGTTGCAGCGCGGCGAGGGTGTTGGCCAGTGCCTGGCCGTACGTGTCGTGGAAGTGCACGCCGAGGCGGTCGGTGGGCACGCCCGCCTCGTTCAGCGCGGCGAGCAGCGCCTGGACGTGGCCGGGGGTGGCCACGCCGATGGTGTCGCCCAGGCTCAGCTCGTCACAGCCCATGTCGAACAGGGCGCGGCAGACCCGTACGACCTGCGCGACCGGCACCGGGCCCTCCCAGGGGTCGCCGAAGCACATGGAGAGGTAGCCGCGGACGTGCGCCTGCTCCTCCTTCGCGCGGGCGACCACCGGGGTGAACATGGCCAGCGACTCCTCGACCGTACGGTTGAGGTTGGCCTTGGCGAAGGACTCCGTGGCGCTGCCGAAGACCGCGATACGGCGGGCGCCGAGGGCCAGCGCGCGGTCCAGGCCACGGTCGTTGGGGACGAGGACGGGCAACTGCGCGTCGAGGTCCGCCAGCATCGGGTAGAGCTGTTCGGCGTCGGCGAGCTGCGGCACCCACTTGGGGTGCACGAAGCTGGTCGCCTCCACCGTCGTCAGCCCGGCGTCCACCAGGCGGCGCACGAACTCGGCCTTGACCTCGGTGGGGACGACGGCGGACTCGTTCTGCAGGCCGTCGCGGGCGCCGACCTCGTGGATACGGACCCGGGCCGGCAGGCCGGGGGCCGGGACGGGCATCGGGAGTCCGGGTGCGGTCATGCCGTTGCCTCCTCGGCCGGGCCGGACGCCGGGTCCTGTGGCGCGCTCTCGTGCGGGTCCACGACGGCGAGCACCTGGTCCATGGCGACGGTGCTGCCGGGGGAGACGCCCAGCTCGCTGACCGTGCCGGCGTGCGGCGCGGAGATGACGTGTTCCATTTTCATCGCCTCGACGACCAGCAGTCCCTGCCCGGCGGCCACGTCGTCGCCGACGGCCACCTTCACGACGGTGACGGTACCGGGCATCGGCGCGGTCAGCGCGTCCATGCCGTGGGCGCCGGCGGCGCCGCGCAGCGTCTCGGCTACCGGGTCGTGATCGGTGACGTGCCAGGTGTCGCCGTCGCGGCCGAGCCAGTCGCCGGCCCGGTGGAAGGTGTGCACGACACCGTCCACGGTCACGCGCACCCGGTCGGCGGTGACGTGCCCGGTGCCGGTGGCGGCCACCGGGTCGTGCCCGGGCACCTTGACCTGGTGGGTGACGGGTACCGTACGGCCGCCGATCCGCCAGCCGTCCGGTACGGCGAACGGGTCCACCCAGCCGCCGTCCGGCACCGGCTCCAGCGCCGCGTTGCGTACGGCGGCGGCCGCCGCGTACACCTCGGCGGGCACCTCCCGCGGCACCAGCGCGTCCATCTCCCGCTCGACCAGCCCGGTGTCCAGCTCGCCCGCCACCACGGCCGGGTGGGCCAGCAGCCGGCGCAGGAAGCCGGTGTTGGTGGGAACGCCGAGCACAACCGTTTCGGCGAGCGCGGCGCGCAGCTTGCGCAGCGCGGTCGCGCGGTCCGGACCGTACGCGATCACCTTCGAGAGCATCGGGTCGTACAGGCTGCCGACCTCCGTGCCCTCGGCCAGGCCGGAGTCCGTGCGCACCCCGTCGCCCTGCGGCTCGGCGAGCGCCAGGACCGTACCGCCGGACGGCAGGAAGCCGCGCGCGCCCTCCTTGACGGAGACCGTCTCGGCGCAGATCCGGGCCTCGACGGCGTGCCCGGCCAGTCGGACGCCGTCCTGCCCGAACGCCAGCGGCTCTCCGGCGGCGATCCGCAGCTGCCACTCGACCAGGTCGAGGCCGGTGACGTACTCGGTGACCGGGTGCTCGACCTGGAGGCGGGTGTTCATCTCCATGAAGTAGTACGAGGACGGGTCGTCGCCCGGCACGATGAACTCGACCGTGCCCGCGCCCCGGTAGCCGCACGAGCGCGCGGCCTGCACGGCGGCCTCGCCCATCGCGGCCCGCGTCGCCTCGTCCAGCAGGACGGACGGCGCCTCCTCGATCACCTTCTGGTGGCGGCGCTGGAGCGAGCACTCGCGCTCGCCGAGGTGGACGACGTTGCCGTGCGCGTCCGCCAGGACCTGGATCTCGATGTGCCGGGGGCGGTCCACCCAGCGCTCGACCAGCAGCGTGTCGTCGCCGAAGGAGCCGCGCGCCTCGCGCCGCGCGGCGGCGATCTCGTCGGCGAGCAGCGCCTCGTCCCGCACCAGCCGCATGCCCTTGCCGCCACCGCCCGCGGACGGCTTCAGCAGTACGGGCATGCCGATCTCGCGCGCGGCGTCCGCCAGTTGGGCGTCGGTCAGCCCGCTGCCGGAGGAGCCGGGCACGACCGGCACCCCGGCCGCCCGTACCGTCTCCTTCGCGCGGATCTTGTCGCCCATCAGCTCGATGGCCCCGGCGGACGGCCCGATGAAGACCAGCCCGGCGTCGGCGCAGGCCGCCGCGAACGCGGTGTTCTCGGCGAGGAAGCCGTAGCCCGGGTGCACGGCCTGCGCGCCGCTGCGCCGCGCGGCCTCGATCAGCCGGCCCGCGTGCAGATAGCTCTCGGTGGACGGCGGCGGGCCGATCCGTACGGCCGTGTCGGCCTCGCGGACATGGCGGGCGTCGGCGTCCGCGTCGCTGAAGACGGCGACCGAACGGACGCCGAGCGCGCGCAGCGTCCGGATGACGCGGACCGCGATCTCGCCCCGGTTGGCGACCAGGACGGTGTCGAACATGCTCATCTGTTCCTTCACTCCCCGCACTCCCTCACATCCGGAAGACGCCGTAGCCCGGCTCGCCCAGCGGCGCGTTGCCGCACGCCGTCAGGGCCAGCCCCAGCACCCGGCGGGTGTCCAGCGGGTCGATGACCCCGTCGTCCCACAGGCGCGCGGTCGCGTAATAGGCGCTGCCCTGCGTCTCGTACTGCTCGCGGACCGGGGCCTTGAAGGCGGCCTCCTCCTCGGCGCTCCACTCCTCGCCGCGCGCCTCCAGCTGGTCGCGTTTGACGGTCGCGAGGACGGACGCGGCCTGCTCGCCGCCCATCACCGAGATCTTCGCGTTCGGCCACATCCACAGGAAGCGGGGCGAATAGGCGCGGCCGCACATCGAATAGTTGCCCGCGCCGTACGAGCCGCCGATGACGACGGTCAGCTTGGGGACGCGGGTGCAGGCCACCGCCGTGACCATCTTCGCGCCGTGCTTGGCGATGCCGCCCGCTTCGTAGTCGCGGCCGACCATGAAGCCGGAGATGTTCTGGAGGAAGACCAGCGGGATACCGCGCTGGTCGCACAGCTCGATGAAGTGCGCGCCCTTCTGGGCGGACTCGGAGAACAGGATGCCGTTGTTGGCGACGATGCCGACCGGGTGGCCGTGGATGTGCGCGAAGCCGGTGACCAGCGTCGTGCCGTACTCGGCCTTGAACTCGGCGAAGCGGGAGCCGTCCACGACACGCGCGATGACCTCGCGTACGTCGTAGGGCGTACGGGAGTCGGCGGGCACCGCGCCGTACAGCCCCGCCGGATCCACCTTGGGCTCCTCGGCGGGCCGCACCGTCCAGGGCAGCGGGCCGCGGCCGCCGAGCGTGGAGACGATGGTGCGCACGATGCGCAGCGCGTGCGCGTCGTCCTCGGCGAGGTGGTCGGTCACCCCGGACGTACGGGAGTGCACCTCGCCGCCGCCCAGCTCCTCGGCCGTGACGACCTCGCCGGTCGCGGCCTTCACCAGCGGCGGCCCGCCCAGGAAGATCGTGCCCTGGTTCCGTACGATCACGGCCTCGTCGCTCATCGCCGGGACGTACGCGCCACCCGCCGTGCAGGACCCGAGGACCGCCGCGATCTGCGGGATGCCCGCGCCCGACATCCGGGCCTGGTTGTAGAAGATCCGACCGAAGTGATCCCGGTCGGGGAAGACCTCGTCCTGCATCGGCAGGAAGGCGCCGCCCGAGTCGACCAGGTACAGGCACGGCAGGCGGTTCTCCAGCGCCACCTCCTGGGCGCGCAGGTGCTTCTTGACCGTCATCGGGTAGTACGTGCCGCCCTTGACGGTCGCGTCGTTGGCGACGATCACCGTCTCGCGGCCGGAGACCCGTCCGACGCCCGCGATCACGCCCGCGGCCGGCGCGGCCCCGCCGTACATCCCCTCCGCCGCCAGCGGCGCCAGCTCCAGGAACGGCGAGCCGGGATCCAGCAGCGCGTCCACCCGGTCGCGGGGCAGCAGCTTGCCGCGCGCCGTGTGCCGGGCCCTGGCCTTCTCGCCGCCGCCCAGGCGGGCCGCGGCCAGGCGGGCCCGCAGGTCCTCGGCCAGCTCCTGGTGCGCGGCCTCGTTGGCGCGCCAGGTGTCCGAGGCGGGATCGGCCGTGGTGTCGAGCACCGGGGCCTGCTGCGCCGGGTCCATCGGCATCGGATCCATCAGCACCGGACCTCCGTCTCCGTCGGCTCCATCGCCACCGGCTGCATCGCTACGGCCTTTCTCGTGCGGCTGCCGTACGGCCATTCCCGTCCGGCAGCCGTGGACGCCGGGGATCGCCCGGCGGCACGGTTAATGGGCGTTAACTTCATTTCCCTCAGGTTAACGACCACTAACCCGCCTGTCTACAATTAGTTGTATGAGCAGCACACACGCCCCGGCAGCCACCAGCCGACGCGAGCAGATCCTCAAGGAGGCGGCCCGCCTCTTCGCCGAGCGCGGGTTCCACGGCGTCGGCGTGGACGAGATCGGCGCCGCCGTCGGCATCTCCGGGCCCGGCCTCTACCGGCACTTCGCCGGCAAGGACGCGATGCTCGCCGAGCTGCTCGTCGGTATCAGTGAACGGCTCCTGGAAGGCGGCCGCATCCGCGCCGCCTCCGGGGGCGACACCCCCGTCGCGGCGCTGGACGCCCTGATCGAGGGGCACATCGACTTCGCCCTCGACGACCGCCCGCTGATCACCGTCCACGACCGCGAACTGGACCGGCTGCGCGAGGCCGACCGCAAACGGGTCCGCCGCCTCCAGCGCGAGTACGTGGAACTGTGGGTGCAGGTGGTGCGCGAGGTGTACCCGGCCTATACGGAAGCGGACGCGCGCGCCTCCGTGCACGCCGTCTTCGGCCTGCTCAACTCGACCCCGCACCTCAGCCGCCCCGGCGCGCTCCCGGGCCGTACGGAGATGTCGGCACTGCTGCACCGGCTGGCGCGGGGCGCCTTCGCGGCGGTGGGGGCGGACGGCGGCAGGGGCGGCGCCGACGCGCTCTCCGGCCCCTCGGACCCCTCTGGACAGCCTCACTGACCGCCGGGTAGCTTTCGGCTGAGCAAGCGCTTAGTCGACGAGTCGGCCGTGGCCGGCCGGCGGACCTGAGGAGGCGGCGGATGCGTCGTACGGTGTTCAACGAGGATCACGAGGCGTTCCGGGAGACCATCCGCGACTTCATCGCCGCCGAGGTCGTCCCCGTCTACGACGAGTGGATGCAGGCCGGACAGGCCCCCCGCGACTTCTACAAGAAACTCGGCGAACTGGGCGTCTTCGGCATCGAGGTCCCCGAGGAGTACGGCGGCGCCGGCGAGACCAGCTTCAAGTTCAACGCCGTCATCACCGAGGAATGCGCGCGGGCGGGCGTCAGCTTCGGCGGCTCCGGCGTCCACACCGCGCTGTGCCTCCCGTACTTCCTCAAGTACGCCACCGAGGAGCAGAAGCAGCGCTGGCTGCCGCCCTTCGTCTCCGGCGACATGATGACCGCCATCGCCATGACCGAGCCCGGCACCGGCTCCGACCTGGCCGGCATGCGCACCACCGCCAAGCTCTCCGAGGACGGCACCCACTACGTCCTCAACGGCGCCAAGACCTTCATCACCGGCGGCGTCCTCGCCGACCGCGTCATCGTCTGCGCCCGTACGGCGCTCCCCACACCCGAGGACCGCCGCGCCGGCATCACCCTCCTGGTCGTCGACACCACCTCCGAGGGCTACGCGGTCGGCCGCAAGCTGGACAAGCTCGGCCTCAAGACCTCCGACACCGCCGAACTCTCCTTCACCGACGTCAAGGTGCCCGTCGAGGACCGCCTCGGCGAAGAGGGCAAGGCGTTCTCCTACCTCGGCCAGAACCTCCCGCAGGAACGTCTCGGCATCGCCGTCAGCGCCTACGCCCAGGCAGCCGCCGCGGTCCGCTTCGCCACCGCGTACGTCCAGGAGCGCGAGGTCTTCGGCAAGTCCGTCGCCTCCTTCCAGAACACCAAGTTCGCCCTCGCCGACTGCAAGTCCGAGGTCGACGCCATGCAGGCCGTCGTCGACCGCGCGCTCGACGCCCACGACGCGGGCGAGCTGACCGCCGCCGACGCCGCCTCCGCCAAGCTCTTCACCACCGAGCGCGCCGCCGTCGTCATCGACAAGTGCCTCCAGCTGCACGGCGGCTACGGCTACATGCAGGAGTACCCGATCTCCCGCCTGTACGCCGACACCCGCGTCACCCGCATCTACGGCGGCACCAGCGAGGTCATGCGCTCCATCATCGCCAAGTCCATGGGGCTGTGAGGCCCCGCGGCCCGCTGCCGCGCCGGCGCCCGAGCCCACGTGCCGCAGCCCGAACGAAAGCCGTACGCGCGTGAACGACGCCCTCACCGACCTGCTCGAACAGCTCGACCTGGAACGCATCGAGCAGGACATCTTCCGCGGCACCAGCCGCCCCTCCGTCGTGCCCCGGGTCTTCGGCGGCCAGGTCGCGGCCCAGGCCCTGGTCGCCGCCGGGCGCACCGTCCCCGAAGACCGCCCCCCGCACTCCCTGCACGCCTACTTCCTGCGCCCCGGCGACCCCGGCGCGCCCATCGTCTACACCGTCGACCGCATCCGCGACGGCCGCTCCTTCACCACCCGCCGCGTCGTCGCCGTCCAGCACGGCCAGCCGATCTTCCACCTCTCCGCCTCCTTCCAGGTGTACGAGGAGGGCATGGAACACCAGGAGCCGATGCCGCCCGCACCGGACCCGCTGACCCTGCCGACCGCCGCCGAGATGCTGCCCCGCTACGCCGACCGCTTCCGCGAACCGGGCGTCACCCAGCGCCTCCTGGAGGCCCGCGCCGCCGTCGACCTGCGCTACGTGGACGCACCGCCGTTCGGCACCGCGGGCGAACCGCGCGAACCGCGCTCCCAGGTCTGGTTCCGTACGAACGGCAAGCTCGACGGCGACATCGACCAGCCCCTGCTGCACATCTGCCTGGTCACCTACGTCTCCGACATGACCCTGCTGGACTCGGTACTGCTCGCCCACGGGCGCGGCGGCTGGGCCGTCGGCGACGTCGTCGGCGCGAGCCTGGACCACGCCATGTGGTTCCACCGGCCGTTCCGGGCCGACGACTGGCTGCTGTACGACCAGGAGTCACCCACCGCACAGGGCGGACGGGGCCTGGGCAAGGGCCGCATCTTCACGGCGGACGGGCGGCTGGCGGTGTCGGTGATTCAGGAAGGGGTCATTCGGGTGCCTCGGGGGGCTCAGGAGGCTCGGGGGGCTGGGGGGTCTCGGGAGTCTCGGGAGTGAGGGGCTTGGGGAGTTTGCGGGGCTTGCGGGGCTCAGTGGGGCTCGCGGGGCTCAGTGGGGCTCGCGGGGCTTGATGGGGCTTGTGGGGCTTGTGGGGCTTGATGGGACTTGTGGGGTGCTTTTAGTGTGTGATGCCGGATGTGTGCGGATACTGGATCTCCATGGATGCTTCCAGCAGGTCCGTACACCCGTCCGGAGCGGCTGACTCGGACGGCCCGCCGGATCCTCCCGACCCGTTCGCTCCCGCCGCGCCCTCCGCCTCGGACGAAAGCACCGGCACCGTCCTGGTCGCCGCCGCCGCGAACCTCGGTATCGCCGCGGCCAAGGCGGTGGGCGGTGCCGCCAGCGGCTCCAGCGCGATGCTCTCGGAAGCGGCCCACTCCACCGCCGACACCGTCACCGAACTCCTCCTGCTGACCGCCCTCAAACGCAGCGGGAAACCGGCCGACGAGGACCACCCGCTCGGCCACGGCGGCGAGCGCTACGTATGGGCACTGCTCGCCTCCGTCGCCACCTTCGTCGGCGGCGCGGTCTTCGCGATCCACGACGGCATCCACACCCTCACCCACGGCGAGGACCCGGGCGACCCACTCCTGTCCTACGTCATCCTCGCCCTCGCCTTCCTCCTGGAAGGCGCCTCGCTCCTCAAGGGCGTACGCCAGGCACGCGGCGAGGCGGCCCGCTTCGGCGTCTCCCTGCACCGGTACATGGCGCACACCCCCGACACCGCCGTGAAGGCCGTCGTCATGGAGGACTCCGCCGCCCTGGCCGGCCTGCTGCTGGCCGCGGGCGGACTGCTCGGCGGGCAGCTCACCGGCTCCGGCGTCTGGGACGGAGCCGCGTCGGTCTGCATCGGGCTGCTGCTCGTGTACGTGGCCTGGGTGCTCGGCCGCAGCAACGCGCAGCTCCTGATCGGCCGCCCGCTGCCGCCGCCGATGCGGGCCGCCGTACGGGCGGAACTGCGCGCGGTGCCGCAGGTCGTGGACGTACTGGAACTGGTCACCCTCGTCCAGGGGCCGCGTGAGGTGCTGATCGCCGCGAAGATCGACTTCCGGGACGTGGCCACGGCCGAGCAGATAGAATGGGCCTGCGAGCACGCGGAACAACGACTCCGCGCCCGCTTCCCGGCCATCCGACGGGTGTTCCTGGACCCGACACCGGGGGCTTGTCAGGAGCGGCGGGGGGTGGACAGGGGCGGGGCGGAGGACTGATCTCCGGCTGGGGTGGGGGGCTGGCCTTCCGCCCCGTTCCGGCTGGGGTGGGGGCTGGCCTCCCGCTCCGTTCCGGCTGGGTGGAGGGCTAGCCTCCCGCCCCCGCTTCGGCCGGGGTGCGGGGTTCCGGTCCTGTTTCAGCCGGGGTGGGGGCTGGCTTCCGGTCCTGTTTCAGCCGGGGTGGGGGCTGGCTTCCGGTCCTGCTTCAGTCGGGGTGGGGGGCTTCCGGTCTTGTTTCAGCCGGGTGGAGGGCTGGCTTCCCGCCCCCCACTTCAGTCGAGGCGCAGGGCTGGCTTCCGCCCCCGCATCGGCCAGGGCTCAGCCCGTCAGGCCCGCCGCGCCCAGTAGGTACGCCGTCAGCGGGTCGTAGTACCGCGGGCTCAGCACATGATCGTCCAGCGGAATCGTCACTTGCAGCGTGCCCTCCGCCTCGCCGAGGAACAGCGCCGGGTCGTTGCAGTCCGCGAACCCGATGGCGTCGAGACCGCGCTGACCGGCGCACCCGGCCCAGCCGTGGTCCGCCATGACGAGATCGGGCAGCGCCTCGCCCGCCCGCTCCAGCCCGTCCAGCACCGCGGTCATCGGCGCGGGGGAGTGGGTGTGCCACAGCGTCGCGCCGCGCTCCAGCATCGCCACGTCGGCGAACTGGAACACCACGCCCTCGTCCGCCCGCAACCCGTCCGGTACGACGACGATGTCGCAGCCCTTCGCGCGCAGCGCCTCCGCGGTGGCCCGGTGCACGTCCAGCAGCCCTCCGGGGTGCCCGGTCGCGAACAGCACGCGCTCCCGGCCGGCGGCGGCCTTGCGCAGCCGGGCGGCCGCGCGGTCCAGCGCGTCCACCGTGAGCTCGGGGTCGATGGTGTCCTGGCCCATCCGGTGGCGGGCGTCGTCGATGACGCCGCACCGCTCCGCCATCACCGCGAGCACGTCCTGCTCGTCGCTCCAGCGGTTCCCGAGCTCCAGCCCGAGCCAGTAGTGACGGTCTCCGTTGGCCAGCTTGCGGTAGTGGTCGAGGTTGTTCTCGCGGGGAGTGGCGACCTCACCGGCGATCCGGGTCCGTACGAGATGGTCGACGAGTTCGGTGCGGCTGGGAACAGGCGGCAGTATCGGCATGAGGTCATTGTCCCTTGAAGCACCACCCCATGGACGTGATGTCCATCGGCCGGCGCCACATCACCACAAATGTCCATGGGCAGCCCCGCCGCCCCTGCCTACGCTCCCCCCATGACCACCGCATCCGCCGCTTCCGGCGCCACCCAGGAACCCGTCGGCCCCGTCGACTCCTCCCGCGTCCCCCGCTACGCGGGCCCGGCGACCTTCGCCCGGCTGCCCCGCCTCGACCAGGTCGGCACGGCCGACGTCGCGGTGGTCGGCGTCCCCTTCGACACCGGCGTCTCCTACCGCCCCGGCGCCCGCTTCGGCGGCAACGCCATCCGCGAGGCGTCGCGCCTGCTGCGCCCGTACAACCCGGCCCAGGACGCGTCCCCCTTCGCGCTCGCGCAGGTCGCCGACGCCGGCGACATCGCCGCCAACCCCTTCAACATCAACGAGGCCGTCGAGACCATCGAGGCCGCCGCCGACGACCTCCTGGACACCGGCGCCCGCCTGATGACGCTGGGCGGCGACCACACCATCGCACTGCCCCTGCTGCGCTCGATGGCCAAGAAGCACGGCCCGGTCGCCCTGCTCCACTTCGACGCGCACCTGGACACCTGGGACACCTACTTCGGCGCCGAGTACACCCACGGCACCCCGTTCCGCCGCGCCGTCGAGGAAGGCATCCTCGACACCTCCGCCCTCTCGCACGTCGGCACCCGCGGTCCCTTGTACGGCAAGAAGGACCTCGACGACGACGAGAAGATGGGCTTCGGCATCGTCACGTCCGCCGACGTCATGCGCCGCGGCGTGGACGAGGTCGCCGACCAGCTCCGCCAGCGCATCGGCGACCGCCCCCTGTACATATCCATCGACATCGACGTCCTGGACCCGGCCCACGCCCCCGGCACCGGCACCCCCGAGGCCGGCGGCCTCACCTCCCGCGAACTCCTGGAGATCCTGCGCGGCCTGTCCTCCTGCAACCTGGTCTCCGCCGACCTGGTGGAGGTCGCCCCCGCGTACGACCACGCCGAGATCACGTCGGTGGCCGCCTCCCACACGGCCTACGAACTGACGACGATCATGTCCCGACAGATCGCGGCGTCGAAGGGCTGAGCACGCGGCGAGCGGACCGCCAGGCCGCTCGGGCGCTTGCTCCGTACGGCTGATGGCCAACGCTTCTTCGGCGTTGGCCATCACCGTTCGGGCGGGTGGGGACCTACCCCACGTCGCAACTGTTCGTCCAGATCTCCCCGCGGTTCTCCCCGCGGTTCTCCCCGCGGTTTTTCTTGTGGTTTTGCCCGCGGTCCCCCGCGGAGCCTGGACCGGCATCGACCTGTCCCTCGACGGACACGCCTGGGCCTGGCCGCGCGCGAGCCGCGGCTCGGCCGAGCGCATGCGAGGTGAACGACCAGCACCCGTCGAACGCATAGTTACGGTGGGATGCGAACCATGGAGACGCTTACGCCCCACCGGAAGGCTTACGAATTGCCGCTCCGGGACGGGCTGTATCGCTCGACCTGGCCGGCCCGCCCTTCGCAGCCCCGAGTGGGGCGAACGGCGTTGCCTTATCCCGGAAGTACCGGCTCAGTTACTGAAACACATGATTGCTGCCGAATCCGTACCGGCCGTGACGCCGAAGAAGTGCTCAGCAGTGCTCAGCACTTCGTAGTACTCCCGTAGGCGCTCGACATCGGCACCCTCACCGATCCCTCATACGTTGGGATACACGTCCACCTCCCTCAACCGAACCGGGCCCTAATGGGCGGCCAACCGCTCGAACGGGACCACGCCCAACCTCTCCGCAGCCTCCCGTACCTCTTCGACGCTCCACCCGCTGAGGCCGTCCTCGCCGATCGGAAAGCCGTCCATCATGAGCTCAATCGATACGCCCTCGGCGTCCAGCAGGAATTGCAGGCCGGCCCACGCTTTGTCGAGCTCTCCCGTCGAGCCCCCGTCGGGCTCGCCCGGACGGTCGAACGATTGCTCCGGCAGCTTGGGCCCACGCCTGCCGGTCGGCGGCTTTCGGCCGGCGACCGGTGGCTGCCGGCCGGTGGTCGCCGGCCACCGGCCGCCAGCATTCCATCCCCTTACGGCGTCGGCGCCGAAGGCGGCCACGGAACATCAGCCAACGCTGGGATCAACTGCTCCTCCTCATAGGCAAGGTGGGCCCGCAGCTCATCGGACATCCGCTCCAAATCGGTGAGGAAACGTTTCGGGTCGGCGTTGTCGATGTCCGCGAGGAGGGCGAGCAGGTCGCTCTGGATACGGGCGATCGTTCGGTGCTCCTCCTGGAGCCGGTCGAGGGCAGGGCGTAGCCCGGGGTGGTATCGGGCGACCATGGGGAAGATGTGCGCGTCCTCACCGGTGTGATGGAACTCCAGGCTCTGGCAGAACGCCAGGCAGTGCTGACGGATCTGGAGCCCGAGCCCCGGCGCCAGCGGCGCCTCCGGGCCCTGGTGGGCAGCCCGCGCCGCGAGATGGGCTTCGGCCTCGTCGCGTACGTGCCGCAACTGCGCGCGCAACCACGTGTGCACCTGTACGAGCTTGTCGGCGAGCGAGGTGACCGCGCTCGGCAATTCCCCGTCCGACTTCACATACGCGGGCTCGGCGGACTCCAGCACCACGACCGGCAGTGTGCGGGACGTCCTGGCCTGATAATCGCCGTACCCGGGCGCCACACTCACCGCCCGCGCGAACAGCCGGTCGCGCCGCTCTCCCTCGGCGGGTACCGCGATCGCTTCGTACGCCGCGGTACCGATCTCCACCCGCACCTGCGGGTGCGCGAGCAGATTGCGGTACCAGTCGGGGTGGTCCGGAGCGCCGAGATTCGACCCGACGACGAGCAACAGTTCACCGTCACGGACGCACCCGAGGGGTACGGTGTGCGGCTTTCCGGACGCGGCGCCGGTGGTGGTCAGCAGAAGAAGTTCGCTGCCCTCGAACGGGCCGCCGACTTTTCCGCCATTGGCTCGAAACTCCTCGATGACAGACTGGTTGAAGGACTGAGGTGGGGACTGGGATGGGCGCTGGGACATGCTGATGTCGCTCTCCGAGAACGTGATCCACGGGCCGGCTGCCTCATGGCTGCTGCCTCAGGGGCGCGCCGCGTCACAGGCAGCCGCGACCGCGGTGAAGTGAAAGGTGAGAAGGTGGGAAGCGGGAAAGGCGGACGCCTCGTCCTCGGTCTTGTCCTGGTCACCGTCCGGGCAAATCAGCCCAGGACTCGAACAGGCACAAGCACAGGCACAGGTACCGGTTCCGGCTCCGGTCGGCATCTGTACCTGTACCGAAAAGGCAAAAGGAGGACCGGACCGGGCATGCGAGACGCCGCTGCGCGCGCTCGGCGCGCGAAAATCAGGCCCGGCCTGCGAAGTATGAACTCATGACGTAGTCCCTGAAGAAAGGTGTGTCACCCGACTGCCGGCCGGCCCACTGCTCTTTGGCCGACGTCACGCGCACACGCGTTTCATTAGATCCACTGAGTGGACGCCTCGTCAACCGGAGGGCGCCGGCTCATTCCCGTACTCCGGTTGCCACATCGCGTCCTGCACCGCCTGTACGACATCGTCGGGAGTCACGCGCGCGACCCCTTCGTCAACGGCCGCCCGTACCACCGCGACCGCGACGGCAGCCGAAGAAGCCCGCAAATTCTCCACCTGAGGCAGCAGCGGCGCCCCCGGCCCGCCGCCGTCGACCTGCCCGGCGACCGCGTCGGCGGCAGCCAGCAGCATCCCGGAGGTCAGCCGCTCGGCGCGCGACACCACCACGCCCAGTCCGAGCCCCGGATAGACGAGAGCATTGTTGGCCTGGCCGATGACATGCCGGACGCCGTCGATCTCCACGGGATCCACCGGGATGCCGGCCGTCGTCAGTGCCTTGCCGCCGGTCCAGCGCAGCAGGTCCGCGGGCATCGCTTCGATCTTCTCGGTCGGGTTGGAGAGCGGGAAGATGACGGGCCGCTCGACGTGCCGGGCCATCTCCTCCACGATCTGCCGGGTAAAAGCGCCACGTACGGTCGAGGTGCCGACAAGAACAGTCGGACGCACGTTCCGTACGGTCGTCAGCAAATCGAACCCGCCCCGCGCACCGACACCGCCCCGCGCGTCCGAGGCGCCCCGAGCGTCCGACGCGTCCCGCCACCCCTCGACCTCTTCCCGCGGCCGGGCGTACCCGCGCTGGTAGTCGCGCAGACCGTCCATGTCGTCCAGCAGCAACCCCGGCCGGTCGACGAGCCAGATGCGGCGGGTGGCATCGTCACTGTCCAGACCGTCACGGACCATGGCCTCGCGGAGCTGGTCGGCGATCCCCACGCCGGCCGTCCCGGCACCGAAGACCACGACGCGCTGCTCGCGGAACGGTGCTCCGGTGACCTTCAGCGCCGACCGGACGGCGGCGAGTGTGATGGCGCCCGTGCCCTGCATGTCGTCGTTGAGCATGCGACAGCGCTCGCCGTAGCGCTCCAGGAAGCGCCGCGCGTTGCCCGCGCCGAAATCCTCGAAATGCAGCAGCGCGTCCGGGTACAGCGTCGAGACCGTGTCCAGGTACGCGGCGACGAAGGCGTCGTACCGTTCGCCGCGTGCCCGGCTGTGCCGTACGCCCAGGTACAGCGGATCGTTGAGCAGCGTCTCGTTGTCCGTGCCCACGTCCAGGACCACCGGCAGGCAGCGGGCGGGATCGATGCCCGCGGCCGCCGTGTACACCGCCAGTTTGCCCACCGCGATCTGAATGCCGTGCACGCCCCAGTCACCGATACCGAGAATCTGCTCGGCGTCGGTGACGACGACCAGGTCCACCTCGTCCGGCGCGAGATCCAGCTCCTCGAACGAGCGGCGCAGGTCCCGGGACCGGTCGATGGACAGGAAGACACCGCGCGGGCGCCGGTACTCATGGCTGTACGTCTTGACCGCCTCGCCCACGGTCGGGTCGTAGACGATGGGCAGCAGCTCGGCCAGGTGCTCGGTGAGCAGCCGGTAGTACAGCACTTCGTTGCGGTCGTGCAGTTGTTCAAGATCGATGTACGCGGCCAGGTCACTCGGCTGGCGGTGCAACTGCTCGTACGCGCGCCGCGCCTGCTGGTCCAGAGTGAGCACCGCGTCGGGCAGCCGGCCGACGAGGCCGAGACGGTCACGTTCGGCGGTGGTGAAGGCGGTTCCGCGATTGGTCAGCGGATCGTTCATGACGCGCGGCGACAACCTGCCCATACCGTTGCACCCTGCTCTCGCGTCCCCCGCTCACCGATGCCGTCCGCCCTCACGTATCCGTCGCTCCCGCCCCCGCACTCCTCCGTTCGCTCCCGTCTCTCCGCCCCTGTTGTTTCTCCGCCCCGGAGCCGTTCCCGCGCCCGTCGCCCCCGGCCAGTCTCACGCGAGAGCCCCGTTCCCGCATCCGGTGGATACGGGAACGGGGCTCTGACCCGAATATTCACGCAGTGGCGTTGTCAATCCAGGCGCATGGGGCTGACCCGGCCCTGGAGCAACCGCGACAGGGAGGCGTGCACGTCCTCCACCGAACGGTGCGGCTGGAACGACAGCCAGTCCAGCGCCGCGACGAGCACCATGCCGAGAAGGGCGGACGCCGTCAGAGGAACGTCGAGTTCCTCGCTCAGCTCGCCGACGGCGATGGCATCCCGCAGTACGGACTCGACGACGGCGACCGCCCGGCCCCGTACGGACTGCAGGGTCGGCTGCCAGACCCGGTTCGTACGCCACAGTTCCGCGACGTACAGCTGGGTCAGGGAAGGCGAGCCGGCGATGAAGTCCAGGCCCGCCCGGATCATCGCGTCCAGCGCGTCGACCCGGGTGCCGCCGTCCGCCCGCACCGCCCGGTCGGCGGCGTCCTGGAGGGAGGCGGCGAGCAGGTCGATGCCGTCCCGCAGCAGCTCTTCGTAGAGAACGTTCTTGCTGGCGAAGTTGTAGTAGACCGTTCCCTTGGCCACGCCGGCGCGTTCGGCGATCTCGTCCACCGTGGTGGCGGAGAAACCCTGCTCGGCGATGAGCGTGACCGCGGCGTCGAACAGCTTGCGCCGGGTGGCGCCGCGACGGGGCCCGTGGGCCGGGGCGACGGCTTCTGCCCCGGGGCCGGGGGCGGCGCCGTGAACGGCGCCGCCCCCGTGCCTGCGAAGGTGCTCGGTCCGCACGCTCACAGGCTCAGTTCCGGGTGCAGGTCCTTCATCCGTACGACCTGCCGGCCACGCGCGGTCAGCGACGTGAGCGCCAGCGCGCCGATCGTGAACGCGGCCAGGACGATGGAGCCCTGCCACACGATCCCGAGGTCACCACCGGTGATGAGCCGGCGCAGGCCGTCCACCACGTAGCTCATCGGCAGGAACGGGTGGATCCAGCCGAAGAATCCGGGGCTGGTCTGCACCGGGTACGTACCGCCCGCCGACGTCAGCTGAAGCATCAGCACGACGAGCGTCAGGACGCGGCCCGCCGGGCCGAACTGCGCGCCGAAGAACTGGATGATCGCGGTGAACGCGGCCGTCGCCAGCAGCAGGAAGCCGATGGTGGCACCCGCGCGCGCCATCTCCAGGCCGAGGCCCCAGTGCAGTACGGCCATCAGGGCCAGTACCTGCACGACGCCGATGGCGAAGACCGGCAGCCAGGACCCGAGCGCGATCCGCCAGCCCGGCGCCCCCGCGGCGAGCGCGCGCTTGCCGAGCGGCGCGAGCAGCATGTACGCGACCATCGCGCCGACCCACAGCGACAGCGGAATGAAGTACGGGGCGAGCCCGGTGCCGTAGTTGGGCGCCTTGTGCATCGACTTCGACGCCAGCTCGACCGGGTTGGACATGACGTCGGTCCGCGCGTCGCGGTCCTTCTTGTCGTAGTCCGGGATCTGCGCGACGCCGCTGTCCAGCTTGCCGGCCAGCTGGTTGGAGCCGTCCTTGAGCTTGTAGATACCGCCGTTGAGCTTGTCGACGCCATCCTTGGCGGAACCCACACCGTCGTGGACCTTCCCCGCCCCGTCGGCGACCTTGCCTGCGCCGTCGGTGAGCTTCCCCGCTCCGTCGGCCACCTGGCCGGTGCCGTCGGCGAGCGCGTTGATGCCCTGCGCGAACTGCCCGGCTCCCTGGGAAACCCGGAGAGCTCCCTGGTTCAGCTCGTTGATCTTGCGCAGGGAGGTGTCCGCGTTGTTCACGATGCCCGGTACCTGGTCGGCGACCATCTCCGCGCCGTGCTGCACGTCCCGCAGCTTGGTGTGCAGCGGCTGCAGGTCGGTCTTGGCGATGGCGCCGTCGACCTTCTGGGCGAGGTCCAGAGCGACGGCGGTGCCGTCCGCTATGCCCTTCAGCTTGGCGCAGTCGAGCTCGTCCGCGCCCGCGACACCGCACTGCTTCTTGTACAGAGAGGCAGCGTCTTCAGCGTTCTGCCGCGCCTTCTGAACGGCCTTCGCCGAATTCCCGGGCAGCTTGCCGAGGTCTTCGTCGAGCCCCTTCATGAACTCGGCGAGGTTCCGGGCCTTCTGGGCGATCTCCTTGCCGTGCTGCTTGAGGAACGGCAGGTCCTTCTGTGCCAGACCGTTGACCTGGTTGGCGAGCTGCTGCGTACCGGCAGCCACCTTGCCTGCACCCTCACTGAGCTGCTTGGCCTTCGCGCTCGCGGTGTTGGCGCCCTTGTTGACGTCGCTGGCGCCCTTGCTCAGCTCGCCGGCCTTGTCGTGGAGCGTGCCCGCGCCCTTGCTGACGTCGCCTGAGCCCTTGTCCAGCTTGCCCAGGCCGTCGGACAGGTCGTCCGAGCCCTTCTTCGCGTCCCCAAGCCCCTTGTCGATCTTGCCGGCGCCGTCCGCAGCCTGCTGCGTCTTGTCGTGCAGATCCGAGAACGACACAAAGATCTTGTCGAAGAACTCCCGCGACGACTTCGCCGAGGTCTTCGCGCGGATCTCCGAGAAGATCGTCTTGGAGATCGAGCCGACGATGTAGTTGTTCGCGTCGTTCGTGCGGACCTGGAGCGCGCCCGTCTCCGGGTGGTCACCGGAGCTGGAGGCGATCCGTTCGCTGAAGTCCTTCGGGACGGTCAGCGAGAGGTAGTACGTACCGTTCTCGACGCCTTTCTCGGCGTCGGCGGAACTGACCTCCTCCCAGTTGAACGTGTTGCTGTCCTTGACGTTCTTGACGAGCTGGTCGCCCGCCTCGATCTTCTTGCCGTCGGCGGTGGCGCCCTTGTCGTTGTTGACGAGCGCGACCGGGATCTTGTTCAGGTTCGCGTACGGATCCCAGAACGAGCACAGGTACAGCGCGCCGTACAGCAGCGGGATCAGCATCAGGGCGACGAGGCCCAGCCGGGGGAGCTTGCCCCTGCCGAAGCGCTTGAGCTCAAGCGCGGCGAGCTTCGGCGAGCGCATGGGCTGCTTCCTCCTCGTGGATGTCGGTCGTACCGGATGTGCCGGTGGTCGAAGTGGTGGTGGCGGACGCCTTCGCGTCCGGCTTCGCGGCTGCCGGGGCGGTACGGACGACGATCGCGTCGGCCGGGGCGGTGCTGGCCGACGCCACCACCGTCGTACCGCTCAGAGCCAGGTCCCGCAGCATCTGCCAGACCTGGGAACGCTCGTCCTCGGAGAGCTTGAGGTCGACGTCGTCGATGGCCACCAGCCGCGGGCCGTGCATGACGGCCAGGGCGACCGAGAGCCGCAGCGCCTCGATGCGCTCCAGATCGCGTACGGCCGTGCGCAGTCCCTTGGGCAGGGTGGCGGGGTCGAGGCCGACGGCGGCCAGTGCCGCCTCGACGCGGGCCCGCGTCGCCTCCTTGTAGCGGCGGCCCCAGGGCAGCCGGGCACCGAGCGAGCCGGCCATCCGGTGGCCCAACAGGGCCTGCTCCTCCAGGTGTTCCCCAGCGGTCAGAGCCGGTTCCAGGTCGGCGATCCCGGGTACGTGCGCGATGGCGGTGAGGCTGCGCACCGTACCCATGCGCTTGGGGAGGGGGAAGCCGGCGACCGTGGCGTGTCCCTCGGCGAGCTTCATACGGCCGGTGAGCGCCAGCAGGAGACAGGTGCGGCCGGAGCCCGACGGGCCCTCGACGGCGATCAGCGAACCCGGGTCCGCGGTGATGTGGACGTCTCTGAACGCCCACCCTCGCGGGCCCCTGACTCCGATTCCCCTGGCGTTGACCGCCGCCCCCTGGCGGGTGGTGTCCACGGCCCCTCCTTTGTTCTGACTGGTCAGTCTAAAAGTGTGCCGCATGGAGCGGCCTATTGACCAATCAGCACGCGATCCTGTGAACTCCGTCATGTGGCGGGTGGGGCGCTCCGATGCTTTTGGGGCGTTTGTTGGTGATGTTCTCGGTGTGGTCCGTGGTGCTGAGCGCACGGCCGCATCGGTTGGACACTTGCGACGGAGACCGATGACTCACTCGGCCAAACTGATCGCCCCGCTCCTCGCGGGGGCCCTCGTCACGACGCTGCCGCCGGCCTCGGCGTCGGCAGCCACCCAGGCATCGCACACCACGGCGGCGCCGACCGCGGCGCCCGCTTCGGGAGCCGCGGCGGCGGACTCCGCTACCGCGGCCACTGAAGCCGCCCAGTCGCCCGGCGCCTCCTGCGCGCCGCGGGATCTACAACGATTTGATGTGAATGCGAAGCTGCCTGAGCAGAAACGTTCCAGTGCGCAGCCCTCAGGGGCGGAGGATTCCGGCGCGAAGTCGTCCGGGCCCTCCGCGGCGGAACGTTCCGCCACCGGCGACGGCGACGGCTGGACCCCCACCGCCACCCGCATCGACCCCAAGGACGGCCACCACGCCTTCGTCGGCAACGGCTACCTCGGACAGCGCATAGCCCCCAACGGCGCCGGCTACACGGCCCCCGGCGAGACGACCGGCTGGCCCCTGAAGACACCGCGCTACGACGGTTCCTTCGTCTCCGGCCTGTACGCACGCGGCCCGGAGAAGCTGGAGGGCCGCCAAGCCATCGCCGCGCTGCCCACCTGGACGGGCCTCGACGTCACCGCCGCCGGCGACCGCCCGCAGACCTTCGACTCGTCGACTCCAGCGGGCCGCATCTCGAACTACCGCCAGACGCAGTTCATCCGTTGCGGCCTGGTCCGCACGTCGCTGACGTGGACGGCCGCCGACGGCCGGGCCACCGACCTCGTGTACGACGTCCTCGCGGACCGCACCAACGCGCACACCGGCGCCGTACGGCTGCGCATGACGCCGCACTGGGCCGGCCGGGCCACCGTCACCGACCGGCTCGACGGGCGCGGCGCGCGCCGTATGACGCAGACCGGCGGCAGCGCGCGGCCGGGGGACCGGACGATGGACGTCACCTTCCGTACGGACGGCACGAAGACGGACGGCGCGGTGGCCTCGGCCCTGCGCCCCGGCTCGCAGATCCGTCCGCAGCACGTGACGACGCAGCGCGCTGGCGCGGCGAAAGAACTGAGCAATCAGCAGAGCGTGACGTTCCCCGTACTGGCCGGACGCTCCTACGAACTGACCAAGTACGTCGGCGTCGACACCGCCCTCACCTCCCGTACTCCGCGCGCCGCCGCGACCGCAGCCGCTCAGCGGGCCGCGGACCGGGGCTGGGACGCCCTGTACCGGAAGCACGCCGCCGCCTGGCAGAAGCTGTGGCGCAGCGACGTCGAGGTGAAGGGGCGCGGACAGCGGGAATTGCAGGCGTGGGTGCGCGCGGCGCAGTACGGGCTGCTGTCCAGCACGCGCGCCGGCAGCAGCAACAGCATCAGCCCGGCCGGACTGACCAGCGACAATTACGCGGGCGAGATCTTCTGGGACGCCGAGACCTGGATGTACCCGGGGCTGCTGGCCGCCCACCCCGAGCTGGCCAAGTCCGTCGTGGACTACCGCTACAAGACCCGGGCCGGCGCCGCCGCCAACGCGAAGAAGCTGGGCTACAAGGGCCTGTTCTACCCATGGACCAGCGGCAGCAAGGGCGACCTCTGGAAGGAGTGCCACAGCTGGGATCCGCCGCACTGCAAGACCCAGAACCACCTGATGGGCGACGTCTCCCTGGCCGCCTGGCAGTACTACCTCGCCACCAAGGACACCACCTGGCTGCGCGAACGCGGCTGGCCGGTGATGAAGGGCATCGCGGAATTCTGGGCGTCCCGCGTCACCCGTAACCCCGACGGCAGCTACTCGATCAAGAACGTCGCGGGGCCGGACGAGTACAGCAACGGCGTCGACGACGGCGTCTTCACCAACGCCGGCGCGGTCACCGCGCTGCGCAACGCCGGACGCGCCGCCGCGCTCCTCGGGCAGTCGGCCCCCTCCGCCTGGAAGGACATCGCCGACCGCATCCGCATCCCGTACGACGCGAAGAACAACGTCTTCAAGCAGTACGACGGCTACAAGAACACGGTGATCAAGCAGGCCGACACCGTGCTGCTCATGTACCCGCTGGAATGGCCGATGTCGCAGCGCGACAAGGTCAGCACGCTGGACCACTACGCCGGGCTCACCGACCCGGACGGCCCGGCCATGACCGACTCGGTGCACGCCGTCGCCGCCGCCGGAGCCGGTGAGCCGGGCTGCTCGACGTACACGTACATGATGCGTTCCATCAAGCCGTTCGTCCGCGGCGCCTTCCACCAGTTCTCCGAGGCGCGCGGCGACAAGGCGGGCGCCGGCGACCCGCACGCCGGATCGCCCGCGCAGGACTTCCTCACCGGCAAGGGCGGATTCCTCCAGACCTTCACCAACGGCCTGACCGGTCTGCGGATGCGCGAGGACCGGGTGCACCTGGACCCGATGCTGCCGCCGCAGCTGTCCGACGGCGTCACGTTGCGCGGGCTGCGCTGGCAGGGGCGTACGTACGACGTGGAGATCGGCGCCCACAGCACGACGGTGCGGCTGACGGCCGGCGCGCCGATGCGCGTCGAGTCGCCGGAGGGCGAGCGGGTGGTGAGCCGCGGCGTACCGCTGACGCTCAAGACCCGCCGCCCCGACCTGGCCGCGACGGACAACGCGGCCCGGTGCATGACGGCGCGGGCCACGTCGGAAGAGCCCGGCATGTACGCGGGCGCCGCGGTGGACGGCAACGCGGCCACCTCCTGGGTGCCGGACGGCCCCGACGGCAGCCTGACCGTCGACCTCGGAAAGTCCTCGCGCATCGGGCAGATCACCCCGCGCTGGAAGGGCGGCGAGCCCGCCTCGTACGTGGCGCAGGTCTCGACGGACGGTAAGCACTGGTACGGCACCGGGTACGACGGGCGTACGACGGCCCGCTACGTACGGCTCACGGTGCGCGGCGCCGAGGCGACGAAGGGCGGACAGCGCCCCGGACTCGCGGAGCTGACGGTGCAGAAGGCTGCGGAGCCGGCCAAGGGGAAGTAGCCCCAAGCGGGCGCAGCTACGTGCGTTGACTTGCGTTGACTTCCTTTGGAACGGCCCGGATCGGCGCGACGCCTAGTCGATCCGGGCCGTTACGAGGCGGCTCACTCCCTGGCCCCTGGCCTCCAGGGCCGTCTGAGCCCGCAAGCTCGTCCGAACTAGCTGCGCCGCCTGAGCCCCCGCAGCCCCAGAGCCACCGAGGCTCCGGAGCCCCAGACCCTCAAAGCCCCAGAGCCTCAGGACCCCGCAGCCCCAGAGACACCAGGGCTCCGAAACCCCAGAGCTCACTGATGTGTTTTTTCTTGACACAGTCAACGACATGCCCACTGGTCTGGACCGATAGTGACCATTCCGTCCTCGTAACGAGACATCCGTGACCGCTTCCGTCACATAGTGTCCGGACACGCACGGTGTGTCTGACCTGGGAGGGAACTGTGCGTACGGGTGCGAAGTACGTGGTCGGCGGCGTGTTCGCCGCGATGGTGGGTGTGGCCGGGGTGGGCGCGTACAACGTCTACGAGGCGTTTGCCGGCGGTTCCGACGGGTCTGGGTCCACGGCCGGCACGAACGCGTCCAGACAGACCGGACCACCGACCGAGAAAGAAGTGCGCGACACGGCGCGCGACTTCCTCGCGGCCTGGAGCAAGGGCGACACGGAGGCCGCCGCCCTCCTCACGGACAATGCCGCCGGCGCGCGCCAGGCGCTGACCGGATTCCATGACGAGGCGCGGGTGTCGAAGGTGACGTTCGAGGCCGGTCGGAGCAGCGGCGCGAAGGTCCCCTTCCACGTCACCGCCGAACTGTCGCTGGGCAAGGGCGGCACGGAGCATCCGAAGTGGTCGTACGATTCCGCGCTGCGCGTCGTACGCGGCAAGACCACCGGCAAGGCGCTCGTCGACTGGCAGCCGGCCGTCGTCCACCCCGCCCTGCGGCGCGGCGAGAGCCTGCAGACCGGCTCCGGCGGCGCGCCGCCCGTCAAGGCGGTCGACCGCAACGGCACCGCACTGGACGCCGCGGAACTTCCGTCGCTCGAAGCCATCCTGCCCGCCCTCCGGGAGAGCTACGGAGAGAAGGCGGGCGGCGTCCAGGGCATCGAGGTGCGCGTCATGAGCGAGGGCGGCGAGCCGGGCAAAACACTGCACACCATCGTCAAGGGCCGCGAAGGAACGCTCCGGACGACGCTGGACGCGAACGTCCAGCGGGCAGCCGAAGCGGCGGTCAAGGACTTTCGCGAGGCGTCGGTCGTCGTGGTCAAGCCGGGCAGCGGGGACATCCTCGCGGTGGCCAATCACCGTACGGACCAGTTCAACGCGGCCTTCCAGGGCCGGCTGGCGCCCGGCTCCACGATGAAGGTCGTCACCGCCGCGATGCTGATGGAGAAAGGTTTCGTCTCCGCGGGCAAGAGTGTGGAGTGTCCGAAGTACGCCTCGGCGGGCGGGCGATCGTTCCACAACCAGGGCATGTTCTCGATCAGCGGCGGTACGTTCTCCGACAGTTTCGCGCGCTCCTGCAACACCGCCTTCATCGGCCTGGCCGACCGCCTCTCGGGCACGGACCTGAGCAGTGAGGCCGTCGACGTCTTCGGGCTCGGCAAGGACTGGAAGGTCGGCATCCCCACGTTCGACGGCAGCGTGCCGCCGAGCGACGGCGCGGACACCCCGGCGGCGCTCATCGGCCAGGGCCGCGTCCAGGCCAACCCGCTGAACATGGCGTCCGTCGCCGCCACCGCCAAGGCCGGCTTCTTCTCCCAACCCGTTCTGGTCTCCCCGGAGCTGGACGACCGGCCGGTCGCTCGCGCTAGCCGCGCACTGCCCTCCTCGGTCGCCGCGCAGCTGCGGGCCATGATGCGACGTACGGCCGTGAGCGGCACCGGCGCGCGGGCGATGGCCGGTCTCAGCGGTGACATCGGCGCGAAGACCGGCTCCGCTGAGGCCGACGGCCAGGGCGACGCCAACAGTTGGTTCCTCGGTTACCGCAACGACGCCGCGGCGGCCGCCGTCGTCCAGCAGGGTGGCCACGGCGGCGACGCGGCGGGACCGATTGTCCGAAGGGTGCTCGCGGCGCGCCGCTGAGGGGAAGGGTCGACACTGGGGCGTGCCCGCGTCGGGCCGGCCCACATCCCGGGGCGCACCTGCCCCGGGGCGTCGACGAACGGGAGGACCCCTCGTGCGCGTACGTTCCGCGGTTGTCCGTGTCACCGCAGCAGTACTGGCCGCCGGCTGTCTCACGGCGTGCGCCGAGGGGGCACCGGCGGCGGCCCCGGACCCGGCGGCCACGGCCGCCGCGGATTCGGCCGCCGCGGATGCGGCGGCGTCGGCCACTGCCGGCCGGGCAGCTTCGGCAGGCACCGGCCCGGGAACGTCCGCCGCCTCCGCCCGCACGAAGAACAGCGGCGCTCCTTCGGACACGGGCGGACAACCCTCGGTCCAGGACGACCGCCGCCCGGCCGCCGGCGGTCACCCCTGCTCCCCGTCCGTCTCCCTCGACCGCTACTCCGACGCCCTGGACAAAACCACCTATCAGGGCACCTTCGTCGGCAACCTCTCCGCACTCACCCGCGACACCGACGGCTCCCTCGCCGCCCTGTCCGACCGTTCCGTCCTGCTCGGCCTGGACGGACGCAGCCACCGGCCGGTACGGGCCGACAAGCTCACCGACGAGCAGGGCGCCGTCCTCGATGCCGAAGGCCTGGCCGTCGAACCGGGCGGCAGCTACCTCGTCTCCTCCGAGGGCGAGCCGGCCGTACGGCGCTACGACCGTTCCCACCGGCTGCTCGGCCGGCTCCCGCTCCCCGGGCCGCTCCGTGTCGAGCCCGCCGGCCGCGCCCAGGCGAACCAGACCTTCGAAGGCCTCACACTCACCCCCGGCGGCGCCACCCTGACCGCCGCCATGGAGGGACAGCTCACCGCCGACGGCAAGGACACCGCCGCCCGCCCGCTGCTGCGCTTCCAGACCTGGCAGCGACAGAGCGGCGGATCCCGCACGGTTCCGTACCGGCTGAGCAAGCAGTACGCGTACCCCGTGGATCCCGGACTGGCCGTCTCCGAGATCGCAGCCCTCCCCGACGGCCGGCTGCTCGTCCTGGAACGCGGCTTCACCGCCGGCGTCGGCAACACCGTGCGCCTCTACCTCGCCGACCCGCGCCGGGCCGGTGACGTCAGCCGCGTCATCGAACTGCCGGCCGGCAAGAACGTACGCCCCGCCCGCAAAAAGCTCCTCGCCGACCTCGGCGCCTGCCCCTCCCTGGGTGCCCCCGCCCACCAGCCGCAGGCCAATCCGCTGCTGGACAACATCGAGGGCATGGCGATCACCGGCCACGCGCCCGGCGGCCGGCTGCGCCTCCTCCTGGTCAGCGACGACAACGAGAGCCCGAAGCAGATCACGCGCCTGTACAGCCTGACGGTGCGCCCCGGCGGCCGCTGACAGCCCGGCCGGAGTCCGCTCAGAGCCCGAGTCCACCGTCCTGACGCGCTCCGCAGTGCCGCAGCGCATGTTGCAGCGGGATGAAATCCGCTGCCCACGGCGTTGGTGCCTCCTGGTGAACCACGAGATGCGGGAGGCAGTGCGTGACGGCGACGGGGACCGATCCATCGAGACAAGGCGGCTGGGCGCGGCGGCTGACACGCCTGTGCTGGCAGTACAAGAAGGACGTACTGCTCGCACTCGGCTCGTCACTCGCCGGGATGGGCGTGATGGCCCTCGTCCCGCTCATCCCGAAGCTGATCATCGACGATGTGATCGTCAGCCATGAGCGCCCGCTCGCGCCGTGGGCGACCCTGCTGGTCGTCGCCGCGCTCGCCGTCTACGCACTGACGTACGTACGCCGCTACTACGGCGGGCGGCTGGCGCTGGACGTACAGCACGACCTGCGCACCCGGATGTTCCGCTCGATAGCGCGGCTGGACGGGCACCGGCAGGACGAACTGAGCACCGGACAGGTCGTCGGCCGCGCCACCAGTGACCTGCAGCTCATCCAGAGCCTGCTGTTCATGCTGCCGATGATGATCGGGAATGTACTGCTCTTCGCGATCTCGCTGGTCGTGATGGTGGCCCTCTCCCCGCTGCTCACCGTCGTCGCGCTCGCCGTGGCCCCCGCCCTGTGGTTCATCGCCCAGCGCAGCCGCAAGCGCCTGTACCCCGCCACCTGGTACGCGCAGGGGCAGGCCGCTGCCGTCGCGGGCGTCGTCGACGGCGCGGTCTCCGGTGTCCGCGTCGTCAAGGGCTTCGGCCAGGAGGAGCAGGAGACCGGCAAGCTGCGTACGGCCGGCCGCCGCCTCTTCGCCGGCCGGCTCCGCACCGTACGGCTCAACGCCCGCTACACCCCCGCCCTCCAGGCCGTGCCCTCCCTCGGGCAGGTCGCCATGCTGGCCCTCGGCGGCTGGCTGGCCACCAACGGGCAGATCACTCTCGGCACCTTCGTCGCCTTCTCCACCTACCTCGCGCAGCTCGTCGCGCCGGTGCGGATGCTCGCGATGATGCTGACCGTCGGGCAGCAGGCGCGGGCCGGCGTGGAGCGGGTCTTCGGACTCGTCGACACCGAGCCGATGATCGAAGAGCGTCAGGACGCGCTGGAACTGCCCGCCGACGCGCCGGCCACCGTCGAGTTCGAGCACGTCTCCTTCGGTTACGGCAACGGCCGGCCCGTCCTGGAGGATTTCTCGCTGCGCATCGAGCCAGGGGAGACCGTCGCCGTCGTCGGCACGTCCGGCAGCGGAAAGTCCACCGTCTCGCTCCTGCTGCCGCGTTTTTACGACGTGACCGAGGGCCGGGTCCTGGTCGGCGGCCACGACGTACGCGACCTCAGCCTCGCGTCGCTGCGCGCGGCCATCGGCCTCGTACCGGAGAACAGCTTCCTGTTCTCCGATTCCCTGCGCGACAACATCGCCTACGGAACTCCCGACGCCACCGACGAGCAGATACGTATCGCCGCGCGTGCCGCACAGGCCGACGGCTTCATATCCGCCCTGCCGGACGGGTACGACACCGAGGTCGGCGAACAGGGACTGACCCTGTCCGGCGGCCAGCGCCAGCGGGTCGCGCTGGCGCGCGCGATCCTCACCGACCCGCGGCTGCTGGTCCTGGACGACGCGACGTCCGCCGTCGACGCCCGCGTGGAACACGAGATCCACGAGGCGCTGCGCGGCGTGATGGCCGGCCGTACGACGCTGCTGATCGCCCACCGCGCCTCCACCCTCGCGCTCGCCGACCGCGTCGCCGTCCTGGACGGCGGCCGGCTGGTCGACATCGGTACGCGCGAGGAACTGGAGAGCCGCTGCGAGCTGTACCGCCGGCTGCTGACCGACCCGGACGAACTGGGCGGGACCGAACCCGACCCGGTGGGGGCGGAATGTGACCCGGCGGGGACGGAACACGATCTGCCGCGGACGGAAGGTGATCCGGCGGGCGCGACACGCGACCCGGCCGGTACGACGCCCGGCAGCACCACCCCGGACCGCCGCGTCAACGGCGTCACCCCCGAACTGTGGATCCGTGCCGACGAGGCGGCGGACACCGGCTCCGATGCCGCCCCCGGCGCGTCCGCCACTCCCGAACTCCTCGCCCAGGTCGCCGCGCTCCCGCCCGCGACCGACACCCCGGACATCGACGAAGAGCGCGCCGCCCGCCCCGAGAAGTCCTACGGACTGCGCCGGCTCCTGCGCGGCTTCGGCGGCCCGCTGGCCGTCGCCCTCGCGCTGGTCGCCGTGGACGCCGTGGCCGGGCTGCTGCTTCCGGTCCTCATCCGGCACGGCATCGACGACGGCGTACGGCGCGCGCAGCTGGCGGGCGTCTGGACGGCCGCCGGCCTCGCCCTGTTCGTCGTACTCGTCCAGTGGGCGGCGCAGATCGGCTCGAACCGCATGACGGGCCGTACCGGCGAACGCGTCCTGTACTCGCTGCGCGTCAAGATCTTCGCGCAGCTCCAGCGCCTCGGTCTCGATTACTACGAGCGCGAGCTGACCGGCAAGATCATGACGCGGATGACGACGGACGTGGACGCCCTGTCCACGTTCCTGCAGACCGGCCTGGTCACCGCCGTCGTCTCCGTACTGACCTTCTTCGGCATCCTCGTCGCCCTCCTGGCCATCGACGTCCAGCTGGCCCTGGTCGTCTTCGCCACCCTGCCGCCGCTGATCATCGGTACGTACTTCTTCCGCAAGCAGAGCGTGAAGGCGTACGAACTCGCCCGCGAACGCATCAGCGTCGTCAACGGCGACCTCCAGGAGAGCGTCGCCGGACTGCGGATCGTGCAGGCCTTCCGCCGCGAACGCAGCGGCGCCGACCGGTTCGCGAAGCGCAGCCACGCCTACCGCGCGGCCCGCGTCCGCGGCCAGTTCCTGATCTCGGTCTACTTCCCGTTCGTGCAGCTGCTGTCCTCCGTCGCCGCGGCGCTCGTCCTGATCGTCGGTGCCGGCCGGGTCGGCGAGGGCACCCTGACGGCGGGCGCGCTCGTCGCGTACCTGCTCTACATCGACCTGTTCTTCGCCCCCGTACAGCAGCTCTCGCAGGTCTTCGACGGATACCAGCAGGCCGCCGTCTCGCTCGGCCGCATCCAGGAACTCCTGCGCGAGCCGACCACCACACCCCAGGCAGAGAATCCGCGCCCGGTGCGTGAGCTGGCGGGCGAGGTCACCTTCGAGGACGTGCACTTCTCCTACGGGAGCGCGGACGCCGCTCACGGCCCGAGCGCCTCTCACGACCCCGACGCCTCTCGCGCTTCCGGTGCTTCTCACGGCTCTGGCGCTTCTCACGACTCAGGTGACGCTTCCGGTGGCTCGCACCTCTCCCACCGCGCCGACGCCACTGCGCTCTCCGGCATCGACCTGACCATCCCCGCCGGGCAGACCGTCGCCTTCGTCGGCGAGACCGGCGCGGGCAAGTCGACGCTGGTCAAACTGGTGGCGCGGTTCTACGACCCGACCTCCGGCACCGTCCGCGTCGACGGTACGGACCTGCGCGAACTGGACCTCACCGGCTACCGGCACCGTCTCGGCGTCGTACCGCAGGAGTCCTACCTGTTCGCCGGTACGGTCCGCGACGCCATCGCCTACGGACGGCCGGACGCCACGGACGCCGAGGTGGAAGCCGCGGCCCGGGCGGTCGGCGCGCACGACATGATCGCCGGCCTCGACGGCGGTTATCTGCACGAGGTCGCCGAACGCGGCCGCAACCTCTCCGCCGGCCAGCGCCAGCTGCTCGCGCTCGCCCGCGCCGAACTCGTCGACCCCGACATCCTGTTGCTCGACGAGGCGACCGCCGCCCTCGACCTGGCCACCGAGTCCGCCGTCAACGAGGCCACGGACCGGCTGTCCGTACGGCGTACGACGCTGGTCGTCGCGCACCGCCTGACCACCGCGGCCCGCGCCGACCGGGTCGTGGTCCTCGCCCACGGCCGGGTCGTCGAGGACGGCACCCACGCCCAACTCCTGGCCAGAGATGGGCGCTATGCCGAACTGTGGCGGACGTTCACAGGCGAGGCGGAGTCGGTGGCGGCCTGACGACTGCCGCGGCGATTTCGCGCACCAGGCGGCTGCGTAAACCGGCGGCCGGCCGCTCTGACGGGTGGCCGCCGGTGCTGCGACGATCGGTCGGCGGTGCTGTACGACGCACCGCCGGCTGCTGCATAGCCGTACCGCCGGCTGCTCCAGCGGCCCACCGCCCTGGCCGCGACGACGTACCACCGGATCTTTGTGAAAAGAAGGGGCTGGTGGGACCGTTGCCGCGCCGATAGGTTCAGCCCGACCTTTGCTGTCCCAAGGGGAGGGTGCAATGCGCAAGGCCATCAGATGCCTGCTGTCGCTCGCGGTGCTCATAGGCACGGCGAGTGCCGGCACGGCGTCGGCGACCGCGGCCACCGCCGCCACGCCGCAGGCGACCGACATCAAGGACCGGATCCTGGCGATCCCGGGGATGAGTCTCGTCCAGGAGAAGCCGGTCGACGGCTACCGCTTCTTCGTCCTGAACTACACCCAGCCGATCGACCACCAGCACCCCTCCAAGGGGACCTTCCAGCAGCGGCTGACCCTGCTGCACAAGTCCGTCGACCGGCCCACGGTCTTCTTCACCTCCGGCTACAACGTCAGTACGGACGTACGGCGCAGCGAGCCGACACAGATCATCGACGGCAACCAGGTGTCGATGGAGTACCGATACTTCACGCCGTCGCGGCCGCAGCCCGCCGACTGGAAGAAGCTCAACATCCGGCAGGCCGCCAACGACCAGCACCGCATCTTCAAGGCGCTGAACCGGATCTACGACCAGAACTGGATATCCACCGGCGGCAGCAAGGGCGGCATGACCGCCACGTACTACCGCCGCTTCTTCCCGGACGACATGGACGGCACGGTCGCCTACGTCGCGCCGAACGACGTGAACAACAAGGAGGACTCGGCGTACGACCGGTTCTTCCGCACCGTCGGCACCGCGCAGTGCCGCGCCGACCTCGCGGCGCTGGAGCGCGAGGCGCTGCTGCGCCGCGGCGAGATGGTCAAGCGCTACACGCAGTGGGCGAAGGAGAACAAGCAGACCTTCAAGGTCGTCGGCAGCGTCGACAAGGCCTACGAGGTCCTGGTCACGGACTTGGTCTTCGGCTTCTGGCAGTACCAGCCGGCCGCCACCGCCTGCGCCGAGGTGCCCAAGAAGACCGCCACCACGGACGAACTGTGGAAGTGGATCGACAAGATCGGCGGCTTCGACAGCTACACCGACCAGGGCCTCGAAACCAACATGCCGTACTACTACCAGGCGGGCACCCAGCTCGGTGAGCCCGGCTACAAGTACGACCACCTCAAGGACCTGCTGCGCTACCCGGGCATCAACAACTCCCGGACCTTCGTGCCGCGCACCATCCCCATGAAGTTCGACAAGAACGCGATGCGCGACGTGGACCGGTGGGTGCGCCACCACGCCGAGCACATGATGTTCGTCAACGGTGAGTGGGATCCGTGGAGCTCCGAGCCGTTCCGGCTGGGTTCCGGCTCCGAGGACTCGTACGTCTACAAGGTCCCCGGTGGCAACCACGGCTCGAACATCGCGAAGCTGCGGGAGGCCGACCGCAAGAAGGCGACCGAGGCGCTGCTCGAATGGGCCGGCGTCGACGCGCCGAAGGGCGCCGAGTCCGCGCCGCTGGCTCCGTACGACAAGAAGCTGGACAAGCGGGACGACATGAAGATGCAGATGCTGCGTCCGTGATGTGCCACGGCTGACGTGCTATGGCTGATGCGTCACGGCTGGCGTGCTACGGCTGATACGTCACGGCTGACGGCCGGCCTGACCGCCGGAACCATAGGCCGGGCTCGGCCCGCGGGACCACATTCGTCCCCGGGCCGGGCGCGTCACAGGCGGCGGGCGCACCCGACCGGTGCCCCGCCGCCGAGCTGTACGTACAGGTCCGTGCCGGCCGGGCAGGCGGAACGGGCGCGGACCGCTGCTGCGATGATGAACTCAGGTGCGTTAATCCCCGTTCTGCCGCAGGCGGTCTCCTTCACCTCGCCCGGCCGCGACGAGCGGACGCAGTCGCCGACGACGGTGCGCGGGCCACCGCCCCCGCCCGGGTCGCCGGGATGCGGCGCCTCCAGATTGCGCATACAGGCGTATCCCTGCGGTACCGCGCCGTCGCCGTTCTCGTCGGAGTCCGGCCGGTGCTCGCTGATGTGCAGGACGAAATCCGTACGCTCCGGACACAGCGGCCCCTGCGCCCGCGGACCGTCGTACCGCGCGAGCACCAGGGCCGCGGCTTTCTCGCTGCGGCAGGACACTTGGTGGAAGACGGTACGCCCGCGAGTGCTGCACGTACCGGGAGCGAGGAACGTGGCCGAGGGAGACGGCGACGCGGTGGTCGCACCACCGTTCCCGCCCGCCGGCGAGCCATTGCCGCTGCTACCGCTCTCGCGCTGGCAGGCCGGCAACGCCACGAGCAGCAGAGCCACCACCACACAGCCCAACGCGCCACCACCGTGGCCTTCGCCCCCGCGCATCGCGGCCCCCCCTGCGTTCCCCGGTGCGTGCACACCAGCGTGACCCGTCCATTCGGACGCACGCCAGACGTAACGGACGCATTGCGTAAGAGGTACGGGGCGCGCAGTAGGCACCACTGCGGGGCCGGCGGTACGAGAGCTGAACGGGGGCTGCCGCAGGGCGCACGGGGATTCACAGGCTTGGGGAGCTGGGCAGTTCGGAAATCCGCATGGCCGCGGGGCTGGGCAAATCCGGGGATCAGCAGTCCGGGCCGTACGGGACTCTGGGCGCCGAAGCCCCGTACGGTCCATGCGGCCAGCCGAATGCCGGCCGCCGGCTCAATAGGACAAGCCGTGTCCGACCGGATAGAGCACCGTTCCCGGCGCATCGGCGCGCATCACCGGAACCGGCAGCTTTCCTTCCGGATCGCGTCGGCCGGCAATCACTCGGGCCGCGGCCCGCAATTCCACGTCCGTCCAGGAGTAGGTGGCCAGCGCCGCCCGTACGCCGGTCAACTGAGCGATGTCGTACGGATTACGGACAGCTACCTGCACGACCGGCTTCCCGGTGCCCAGCAGCGCGTCGACCAGAGCGCGCTGCGACGAGGTCGCCGTGACGTTGTACGTCGCCACGACCGCCGCGTCCTGAGTACGCAGCGCCGTGACCGCCCGTTCGATCAGTTCCTGGGTGGGCGCGGTGCCGGTGGAGAGCGCGGTGGCCGTGAATCCCAGCTGATTGAAGGTTTCCGCGAGCACCTTCGTGGGCGGCCCCCCGGTCCCGGACGGTGACGCTGGGGCGGCGCCGGCCACCAACAGACGCGGCTGCGCACGCCGGGACAACGGCAGCAGCCCGCCGTCGTTGACGAGCAGCGTGGTGGTGCGCTCCGCGACCCGGTCCGCCGTGGCCAGATGCCGCCGGGTGCCGACGGAACGTTCCACCGCGCGGTGCGTCGTGTACGGATCGTCGAACAGCCCGCGCCGCTCCTTGAGCACCAGGATGCGCGTCAGTTTCTCGTCGATGGCCCGCTCGGTCAGTTCCCCCGTCCGTACCGCCTTGACCACGCTCGCGAAGGCGACGGCGATGTCCGGCGGATTGAGCAACTGGTCGACGCCCGCCTTGAGTGCGAGCACCGGCACCCGGGCGTCACCGTACTTCGTCCGTACGCCCTCCATACCGAGCGAGTCGGTCACCACCACCCCGTCGAATCCGAGACGCTCGCGCAGGAGGCCGGTGAGGATCGGCCGGGAGAGCGTGGCGGGGTCCTCGCTCGGGTCGAAGGCGGGTACGACGATGTGCGCCGTCATGATCGAATCGATGCCGGCCTCGATGGCCGCCCGGAACGGCGGCGCGTCCAGCCGCGCCCACTCCTCGGCGGTGTGCCGGATGTAGGGCAGACCGACGTGGCTGTCGGTGTCGGTGTCCCCGTGCCCCGGGAAATGTTTGGCCGTCGCGGCCACTCCCGCCCGCTGGTAACCGCTTACCTGCGCGGTGACCAGACGCGCCACCGCCTTCGGGTCGGAGCCGAAAGAGCGCACCCCGATCACGGGATTCGCCGGATTGACGTTCACGTCGGCCACCGGCGCGTAGTCCTGCCGGATGCCCATCGCGTACAACTCCTCGCCCGCGATCCGTCCGGCCGTGCGGGCATCCTCGCGCGAACGGCCGGCGCCCAGCGCCATCGCGCCCGGGAAGAGCGTGGCGGGCGCACCGATGCGTGCGACTATTCCGTGCTCCTGGTCGGTGGAGATCATCAGCGGTACGGGAACGCGCTGGACGGCAGCGGCGCGCTGGATGCCGTTGGAGAGGTCGGCGATCTGATGGGGCTCGCGGGTGTTGTGCGCCCAGCCGAAATAGATGATGCCGCCGAGGTGGTACTTGGCGACCAGTTCGGCCGCGTTGGAGACACCCATCTCCTTGCGGTTCGCTTCGGCGTCGGCCGGGTCCGGGTCGGTCGCGGAGTGGCCGTAGACCCGCATGACGAACAACTGCCCGACCTTCTCCTCCAGATTCATCCGGGAAATGAGCCGGGCCGCGCGGGCGCGAGCATCGCCGGCCCCGGCGGCGCGCGGGCCGGAAGCGACGGCGTGAACGGCGCCGCCGCCCGTACCCATGGCACAGGCGGCGGCCGCGGCGGTGGTCAGAACGGTACGTCTGGAGTGCATCTGCGCTCCTTCCGGAGGGCTTCCTCGCCGAGTGCGGCCCCGGCGGTCTGAAGGAAACTCCCAAGAAGTCACGAGTAACCGGAAAAGTACGGCCGGTCAATGCTCGGCGGCTCTGCCAGTCGGGGGAAGCATCGGTGCTGGGAACGAGCAACGTCTCCGAGGGAGAGGCTTAGGAAGCGAGCGCGCGGAATCAGGCGGGCAGCCCGAGCGCGACGCCCGGGCAGGGGCAAACCGGGAAACGTGAGCCGCCACCGGCGCGTTTGGAGGGGGGTGCACCGGTGGCGGGTGCTGCCGGCCGCAGGCGGCGGAGAGGGTGGTCAGCAACGCAGCCAGCAGCGAGGCCGACACCGCACTGCGGGGTCACACAGCACACCGTTTTGACGGTCGGCGGCCCGGGTGGGTTCCCGGGTTCGGCAGGAATACGGGAAATGGTACGGATGTGGGGGGATGTGTTCCTGAGGCGAGCGCGGGCGGTGCAGAAACGTTCCTGAAGTCGGAGGTGACGGACCGGCTCCACGTACGTCGACGTCGCGGCACGCGGACGTACGGCGCCCCGCCTTCGGGACGCCACGCACGTACGCCGACGCCTCGCAGCCCCGCGTTCCTCAGGACGCAGCCGATGCCACCAACCGCTCCAGGTGCTCACGCCCCGCGCTCAGCAGCCCGGGGAGAGCGGCGGCGCGCGGATACCACCGCTTCTCGTACTCCCAGCACAGCCAGCCGTCCCACTGCGCGCGAGCGAGCACACCGATGCAGTCGGCCAACGGGACCGCACCGGCGCCGAGCGGCAGTGGAGCGGTGTCCTCGGCCGAAGCGGCGTCCTTGACCTGCACGAACCCGAGATACGGAGCAAGCGCCGCGAACGTGTCGGCCGGCGCCTCCCCACCGGCCCACGGATGAAGCACGTCCCAGAGCGCACCGATGTGCCGGTGTCCCACGGGGCCCACGATCCGCGCCGCGTCGGCTCCGCGCGGGTGCGAATCGTGCGTCTCCAGGAGAACGCGTACGTCCCGCTCCGCCGCGAACGGCGCCACCGCGGCCAGATGCCGCGCCGCGTCCGCGTCGGCCTCCCCGGCAGGCCGGTCACCGCCGCCAGGGAACACTCGCACGAACGTCGCTCCCAAATCCGCAGCGAGCACCACCAGCTCGGTCAGCTCCGCCGCCAGCTCCTCCTCGCCGCGCTCGTCGTGCGCCGCGGCCACCCGCGCGTACCCGGAGACCGCCAGAATCTCCACCCCGGCATCGGCGAACTGCTGACGCACCGCGGCACGTTCGCGCAGCCCGATGCGCGGATGTACCTGCTCCTCGGGGTGAGCGCGCAGCTCCACCCCGTCGAATCCGGCGCCGGCCGCCAGCTGCACGACCTCGCCCACCGGCATCCCGGGCACTCCGAGTGTCGAGAACGCATATCGCATATCGCTCATGAGAACCATGTGAACACAGATCAGAGCGGCAAACGCCAGTCCTGTCCGACGAGCTCCCGGCCGAAACTGTGGTGGGGCTTCTCGGCGGTCAGGACGAAGCCCGCGCGCTCGTACAGGACGCGCGCCGCGCTCAGTACGGAGTTCGTCCACAGCACCAGCTCGCGGTATCCGGTTTCGCGGGCGAAATCGACGCACGCGGACACGAGCGCCCGGCCGACGCCGTGGCCGCGCGCTTCCGGCTCGACCAGGAGCAGACGCAACCGGGCTGTACGGGGCGGTGACCCGTCCGCCGGCTCGTGCGCCGTGTCGATTCCGTCCCGTACGCACATGACCGCGCCCGCCCGTTCGCCGTCCAGCTCGGCGACCCAGGTACGGTCCCAGCGTGCGTCGTAACGTTCGGCGTATTCGGCGACGATGCGGGCCACCAGCGCCTCGTAGCTGAGGTCGAAGCCGTACTCCTGCGCGTACAGGACGGCGTTGCGCTGCACCATCCAGCCCAGGTCCCCGGGCTCGGGGGCGCGCAGCCGCAGCACCGGCTCGGGGCGTTCCGCCGTGTCGCCGAGCAGTTCTCGCACGGTCGCCATCGACTCCGCGAGCCGCGCCCGTTCGTAGCGGGAGAGACGGTTGAGGAGCGAGCCCGCGGAGTCGCACGAACGTTCCTCCAGGAGGTTCGCGGTCGCGCGGCCTTCCTCGGTGAGCGTGATGCGCTGGCGCCGCCCGTCCCGCTCCGAGGGGCCGCGGGTGATCAGCCCGCTCTCCTCGAACCTGGTGAGCAGCCGGCTGAGGTAACCGGCGTCCAGGGAGAGCGACACACGCAGGTCGGCGGCGTCCACCTGGTGGGCGTGCGCGAGCTCGTACAAGACCCGGGCTTCGGTGAGGGTGTACGGGGTGTAGAGGTGGCGGCCGTAATCAAGCGCGCCGATGAGGTTCGTGTAGAAGCGATTGAACCGGCGAATTTCCTGGACCTCATGGGCTGACATGGCGCATCCCGCCTTATCTTTGACCCAGTCAAGGTTGACTGCGTCAAGAGTACGGTACGGACAGTGACTCCCGCACCATCAACTCAGCCCTGAACGTCGCGACTTCACCCGGCGACGGCGCCTCGCGCCCCATGGCCAACCGCCCGGCCCGCGCACCGGCTTCTTGAAGTGGCAGCCGCACCGTGGTGAGCGCCGGGGCCGCGTCCGCACTGAACGGAAGATCGTCGAAACCCGCCACGGAGATGTCACCCGGCACCCGCAGGCCGCGATCGCGCACGGCGGCACACACTCCCAGGGCGGCGGTGTCGTTGGGCGCGAGGACGGCCGTCAAGGAAGCGTCTCGGCGCAGCAGTTCTTGCGCCGCGTCGTAACCGGCGGCGCGGTCGTAAGCGCCGTGGATGGTGCGGTGAGCCGGGTCGGGGATGCCGTGCGCGGCGAGGGCGACACGGTGGCCCTCCAGGCGGTGGCGGGTGGTGGTACGGCCGGCCGGGCCGGCGATGTACCCGATGTTCCGATGGCCGAGCGAGACCAGGTGCTCGGTCAGCCGGCGGGCGCCGCCGCGGTTGTCGAAGGCGAGAGTGATGGGGGAGGGGGCGGCAGGGGCGGATGGAGTGGCGGCCCCGGGGTGGGAACGCTTCGCAGAATTGCGCGCCTGAGGAACCTGGCCGGCCTCTGACACTGCGGCTTCTCGCGTGACAGGCGGCCGGCCGCACAAGACCACCCGGGTGCCGGCCGCGGCGAGCCGTGACAGCGCCGCAGCCACGGCTTCGGCGTGATCCGCGTCCTCCACCGCGCCGCCGGTCAGGACTACCGCCGCCGCGCGCTGGCGTTGGAGCAACGTCAGGTAGGTGAGTTCGCGTTCCGGGGAGCCGCCGGTGTTGCACACGATGGCCAATTTCTCGTCGGTCGGCACCAGCCCGTACGCACTGCCCGGGCTACGGCGCGGATTGCCATCACCCGTTCGGGTGGCCGCTCCGTCGGTCGTCCGTATGCCAGCCCCACCACTCAGTTCGGACTGCACAGCCGAGGCGATGATCCCGAAGAACGGGTCGGCGATGTCGTTGACGAGGATGCCCACCAGGTCGGAGGTAGCGGCGGCCAGCGCGCTGGCCGGACCGTTGACCACGTACTCCATGTCCGTCACGGCGCGCAGCACGCGGGCGCGGGTGCTCTCGGACACCGGATAATTGCCGTTCAGTACGCGTGAGACGGTCGCCGTCGAAACCCGCGCCCGCGCCGCAACCTCCGCCAGCGTCACTGCCATCGCTCGCTCCGCCCCCTGTCGTGCCTCTTGTCCTTGCCTCGCGCCGCAGGCTAGCTTCTCCCGCGATGGAAAGCGCTTACTACGCATTTCCGTACCGCGCTCGCCGTCGGCTTGGTCACTCTCGTCATGCACCGCCAACCGCTGACTTCCACTCGCCGCGCGCGCCGGCGCGTTCTCCGCGCCCGCCACACGAGCCGCATTCTCCAGAAGGAAGGGCCGGACCGTGACACGCACGACCGTACGCATCGCCATGAACGGCGTGACCGGACGCATGGGGTACCGCCAGCACCTGGTCCGTTCCCTCCTCGCGCTGCGGGAACAGGGCGGCCTGGACCTCGGCGACGGCACGGTCATCTGGCCCGAGCCGCTCCTCGTGGGCCGCGCCGAACACAAGCTTCGGACGCTCGCCGAACGCCACGGTCTGGAGCACTGGAGCACCGACCTGGACGCGGTGCTCGCGGACGAGAGCGTCGACATCTACTTCGACGCGCAGGTCACCTCCGCGCGCGAGGACGCCGTGAAGAAAGCGATTGCTGCCGGGAAACACGTGTACTGCGAGAAACCGACCGCCACCGGTCTGGACGGCGCGCTGGAACTGGCCCGCGCGGCCGACGAAGCCGGCGTCAAACACGGCGTCGTCCAGGACAAGATTTTCCTGCCCGGGCTGCTCAAGCTTCGCCGCCTGGTCGAAGGGGGCTTCTTCGGACGCATCCTGTCCGTCCGGGGCGAGTTCGGTTACTGGGTCTTCGAAGGCGACTGGCAGTCGGCGCAGCGCCCGTCCTGGAACTACCGCGCCGAGGACGGCGGCGGCATCGCGGCCGACATGTTCCCTCACTGGGAGTACGTGCTGCGCGAACTCTTCGGCCGCGTACGCACCGTACAAGCCCAGGTCACCACGCACGTACTGCGCCGCTGGGACGAGAGCGGGAATCCGTACGAGGCCACCGCGGACGACGCCGCGTACGGGATCTTCCAGCTGGACGGCGGCATCGTCGCGCAGATCAACTCCTCCTGGGCGGTGCGGGTTCACCGCGACGAACTGGTCGAGTTCCAGGTGGACGGTACGGACGGCTCCGCCGTCGCGGGGCTGCGTAAATGCCGCATCCAGCACCGTGCCACCACTCCCAAGCCCGTCTGGAACCCGGACATGCCGGCGACCGAGCCGTTCCGGGAACAGTGGCAGGAGGTCCCGGACAACGCGGAATTCGACAACGGATTCAAGGTGCAGTGGGAACACTTCCTGCGGCATGTCGTACGGGACGAGCCCTGGCGCTGGGATCTGGCAGCGGGCGCGCGTGGCGTCCAGCTCGCCGAATTGGGGCTGAGGTCTTCCGCCGAGGGCCGGCGCCTGGACGTGCCGGAGCTGGGGCGATGAGCGGGCAGGGGAGCGGGACGGGAAGTGCGTCTTCGTACGGGAACGGGCGCAGGCCCGGGCCGGCGTCTGCGGCAGGCCACGGGGTCGGCGCTTTTGCCTCCCGTACCGTCTTCGCCGCCGCTCACGTGGTCGCCGATCCCTCCGCTGACACCACTCCCGACGGCCCCGCCGCCATCGACTGGGACGCCACCCTGGCGTACCGGCATCACCTGTGGTCACACGGCCTGGGCGTGGCCGAGGCCATGGACACCGCGCAGCGCGGCATGGGCCTCGACTGGTCCTCGGCGGCCGAGCTGATCCGCCGCTCCGCCGCCGAAGCCGCGGCGGTGGGCGGGCGCATCGCCTGCGGAGTGGGGACGGACCAGCTGAACGTTCCTGCAGGGAGCCGCGCCGACATCCAGGCCGTGCGGGCCGCTTATGAGGAACAGCTTGCACTCGTGGAAAGCGCCGGCGCCCAGGCCATCGTCATGGCCTCCCGGCAGCTCGCCGCGACAGCCGCGGGCCCGGACCCGTACGTGGAAATCTACGGACACCTGCTGCGCCAGGCGGCCGGGCCGGTGATCCTTCACTGGCTCGGCCCGATGTTCGATCCCGCACTGCGCGGTTACTGGGGCAGTACGGACCTGGACACCGCAACCGAGACGTTTCTTCAGATCATCGCCGAGCACCCGGACAAGGTGGACGGCGTGAAGGTCTCGTTGCTGGACGCCGACCGGGAAGTCCGGTTGCGCCGACGCCTCCCGAAGGGAGTGCGTTGCTACACGGGCGACGATTTCCACTACCCCCAGCTGATCGCCGGCGACACACACGGCTTCAGCGATGCCCTGTTGGGCATTTTCGACCCCCTCGCCCCGTTGGCAGCCGACGCCGTACGCCTCCTGGACAGCGGCGACACGGCCGGCTTCCGCAAGATGCTGGACCCGACCGTCGAGCTGTCCCGCCACCTTTTCCAGGCACCGACGCGCTACTACAAGACCGGCGTTGTCCTGCTCGCCTGGCTAGCGGGCCACCAGCCCCACTTCACGATGGTCGGCGGTCTCCAGTCGGCACGCTCGCTGCCGCATCTGAAGCGGGCGTACGAACTGGCCGATGGCCTGGGGTTGTTTCCGGACCAGGATCTGGCCGCGGCTCGCATGCGTCAACTCCAAGCAGTATTCGGAGGCGTGGCGTGAGCAGCAGCTCCCTCGCCTCCACTCAGGCCGAGCGGGACGCTCTGTTCTCGCGCTTCAGCCTCAACCAGCAGACCGTCAAGCAATGGTCCCTGCCCGCACTCGTAGCCGGCTGCACGCAAGCGGGAGTACGCGGCGTCGGCCTTTGGCGTGCTCCGGTGCAGGAGTACGGTGTGGCCGCCGCCGCCCGGCTCGTACGGGACGCAGGCGTGACCGTCACCAGTCTCTGCCGTGGCGGCTTTTTCACCGCCATCGACCCCAAGGAGCGTGCGGAAGCACTGGCCGACAACCGGACCGCCATCGAGGAAGCCGCCACCCTGGGGACCGACACTCTCGTGCTGGTCTCAGGTGGGCTGCCGCCGGGGAGCCGCGACCTGCATGGTGCCCGAGAGCGAGTCGCCGACGCGTTGGGCGAGCTCGTCCCGCATGCCGCCGATGCGGGGGTACGTCTGGCCATCGAGCCGCTCCACCCCATGTACGCGGCGGACCGCTGCGTAGTCTCCACGCTCGCCCAAGCTCTGGCGCTCGCCGAACGGTTCCCGGCCGAGCGGGTGGGTGTGGTCGTGGACACCTACCACTTGTGGTGGGACGACACGGTCGGCTCGCAGATCGGCCGCGCGGGCGCCGGAGGCCGTATCGCGGCCTTCCAGCTCGCCGACTGGGTGACACCACTGCCCGCCGGCGTTCTGCTCGGGCGCGGTCAACTCGGCGACGGAGCGATCGACCTGCGCTGGTTCCTGGAGCAGGTGGATGCCGCCGGCTATCGAGGCCCCGTCGAAGTGGAGATCTTCAATCCGGTGCTGTGGGAGCGGCCGGGGGCAGAGGTGCTGGCCGAAGTCGTCGAGCGGTTCACCACCCACGTCATGCACACCAGGTAACGAAGAAATAACTCACCGGATCCGTGCAACCGTTCCGGGGCCGGGCGGGTCGTACTTGTCGTCAGGCTCCCGAGGGGAGAGGGAACCGGGGGGATCCGAGGGGGGATCAGGGGGCCGAGCGGAGGGGGAATCGAGGGGCCCGGTCATTGGACCGGGCCCCTCGAAGTGTCTGCGACGCGGGGTGCGAACCGGTGCGGCGGAGCCCGCTGCGACCGTTGCCGAGGCCGTGGTGAAGCGGCCACCGAACCGCTTCGCGGAGCCTTCCGACCGAGTTATCCACAGGCCCGAACGCGATGTCGGACCTCGGCGGTACCGTCGGCTCATGTTCAATCCAGCCGTGGTCGAAGGGGTCCTGGAGCGGATCACCTACGCCAATGAGGAGACCGGTTACACGGTCGCCCGTGTGGACACGGGCGGCTCCGGCGATCTCCTCACTGTCGTCGGTTCGCTGCTGGGAGCACAGCCGGGGGAGTCGCTGCGGCTGGAGGGCCGTTGGGCCTCCCACCCGCAGTACGGACGGCAGTTCACCGTCGAGAACTACACCACCGTCCTGCCCGCCACGATCCAGGGCATACGCCGCTACCTCGGCTCCGGCCTCATCAAGGGCATCGGCCCGGTCATGGCCGATCGCATCACCGGCCACTTCGGCCTGGACACCCTCGACATCATCGAGAAGGAACCGAAGCGCCTTGTCGAGGTCCCCGGGCTCGGCCCGAAACGCACGAAGATGATCGGTGACGCCTGGGAAGAGCAGAAGGCCATCAAGGAGGTCATGATCTTCCTCCAGGGGGTGGGCGTCTCCACCTCCATCGCGGTGCGCATCTACAAGAAGTACGGTGACTCCTCGATCTCCGTCGTCAAGAACCAGCCCTACCGACTCGCCGCCGACGTCTGGGGCATCGGCTTCCTGACCGCCGACCGCATCGCGCAGGCCGTCGGCATCCCGCACGACAGCCCGGACCGGGTCAAGGCTGGATTGCAGTACGCACTGTCGCAGTCGACGGAGCAGGGGCACTGCTACCTCCCGGAGGAGGAGCTGATCGCCGCGTCGGTCAAGTTGCTCCAGGTCGACACGGGGCTGGTCATCGAGTGTCTGGGGGAGCTGGCGGAGGACCCGGAAGGAGTGATCCGCGAAGCCGTGCCGTCACCGGAGGGCGGCAACCCCATCGCCGCGATCTACCTGGTCCCGTTCCACCGGGCCGAGACCTCCCTCGCGGCGCAGCTGCTGCGGCTGCTGCGGACGCAGGAGGACCGGATGCCGTCGTTCCGGACCGTGGCGTGGGACAGGGCGCTGGCTTGGCTGGCCAACCGTACGGGGGCCACCCTGGCACCCGAGCAGGAGGCCGCCGTACGGCTGGCGCTCACGGAAAAGGTCTCGGTGCTCACGGGCGGGCCCGGGTGCGGCAAGTCTTTCACGGTCCGCTCGATCGTGGAGCTGGCCCGTGCGAAGAAGGCCAAGGTGGTGCTCGCGGCTCCCACGGGCCGGGCCGCCAAGCGGCTGTCGGAGCTCACCGGCGTCGAGGCGTCGACGGTACACCGGCTGCTGGAGCTCAAGCCGGGCGGGGACGCCGCGTACGACAGGGACCGGCCGCTCGATGCCGACCTGGTGGTGGTGGACGAAGCGTCCATGCTCGACCTGCTGCTCGCCAACAAGCTCGTCAAGGCGGTGCCGCCGGGGGCCCACCTCCTCCTGGTGGGGGACGTGGACCAGCTCCCCTCCGTGGGGGCGGGCGAGGTGCTGCGGGACCTGCTCGCCGAGAACTGCCCGGTCCCGGCCGTACGGCTGACCCGGATCTTCCGCCAGGCCCAGCACTCCGGTGTGGTCACCAACGCCCACCGCATCAACGAGGGGATGCTGCCGATCGTCGAAGGGATGACCGATTTCTATCTCTTCGTGGAGGAGGACTCCGAGGGGGTCGGCCGGATCACGGTCGACGTGGTCGCGCGCCGTATCCCCGCGAAGTTCGGCCTGGACCCGCGACGGGACGTGCAGGTGCTCACCCCCATGCACCGCGGCCCGGCCGGCGCCGGCACGCTGAACGGCCTCCTCCAGCAGGCCCTCACGCCGGCCCGGCCCGAGGCGCCGGAGCGGCGCTCCGGAGGCCGGGTGTTCCGGGCGGGTGACAAGGTCACGCAGGTCCGCAACAACTACGAGAAGGGGCAGAACGGCGTCTTCAACGGCACGGTCGGTGTCGTCACCAAGATCAATCGGGACGAGCAGTGGCTGACGGTGCGCACGGACGAGGACGAGGAGATCTCGTACGATTTCGATGAGCTGGACGAGCTGGCGCACGCTTATGCGGTGACCATCCACCGTTCTCAGGGCAGTGAGTATCCGGCGGTGGTGATTCCGGTCACCACCAGCGCTTGGATGATGCTGCAGAGAAACCTGCTCTATACCGCCGTCACGCGGGCAAAGAGGCTGGTGGTGCTGGTCGGCTCGCGCAAGGCTCTGGGGCAGGCTGTACGCACCGTGTCCGCAGGTCGAAGGTGGACCGCGCTGCGTCATCGACTCGTCGGTGCGGTGCGTGGTCACCTCTTCCCCAATCGGGGCGAAGGGGAGCAGGATGGGCACTCTGAGCGGCACTGAGTGCCGCCCGCAGGCCCTATGGCCGACCCCGAGTGCACAGCCAAGGTCCAAATGGGGGAAGGTATAGGCAGTCAGGGCACCTCGAAGAAGAGGCACAACGTCGGTGAGGGATGACGTGAGCGACAACTCTGTAGTACTGCGTTACGGGGACGGCGAATACAGCTACCCGGTCGTCGACAGCAGCGTCGGCGACAAGGGCTTCGACATCTCGAAGCTGCGCGCCCAGACCGGTCTGGTGACCCTGGATTCCGGTTATGGCAACACTGCCGCGTACAAATCCGCGATCACCTATCTGGACGGTGAGAACGGCGTTCTTCGGTACCGCGGCTACCCGATCGAGCAGCTCGCAGAGCGCAGCACGTTCGTCGAGACCGCCTACCTGCTGATCAACGGTGAGCTGCCCACCGTCGACCAGCTGGCGAACTTCAAGCAGGACATCACGTACCACACCCTGCTGCACGAGGACGTCAAGCGGTTCTTCGACGGCTTCCCGCGGGACGCCCACCCGATGGCGATGCTGTCCTCCGTGGTCAGCGCGCTGTCGACGTTCTACCAGGACAGCCACAACCCGTTCGACGAGCGGCAGCGCCACATCTCGACGATCCGGCTGCTGGCCAAGCTTCCGACGATCGCCGCGTACGCGTACAAGAAGTCGGTCGGTCACCCGGTGGTCTACCCGCGCAACGACCTCGGCTACGTCGAGAACTTCCTGCGCATGACCTTCTCCGTGCCGGCTGCCGAGTACGAGCTCGACCCGGTCGTGGTCAGCGCTCTGGACAAGCTGCTGATCCTGCACGCGGACCACGAGCAGAACTGCTCGACCTCCACCGTGCGCCTGGTCGGCTCCTCGCAGGCGAACCTGTTCGCCTCGATCTCGGCCGGCATCAACGCGCTGTGGGGCCCGCTGCACGGCGGCGCCAACCAGTCGGTGCTGGAGATGCTGGAAGGCATCCAGCGCGACGGCGGTGACGTCGACTCCTTCATCCGCAAGGTGAAGAACAAGGAAGACGGCGTGAAGCTCATGGGCTTCGGGCACCGCGTCTACAAGAACTTCGACCCCCGGGCGAAGATCATCAAGGCGGCGGCGCACGATGTCCTCTCGGCGCTCGGCAAGAGCGACGAGCTGCTGGACATCGCGCTCAAGCTGGAGGAGCACGCGCTCTCGGACGACTACTTCGTCTCGCGCAAGCTCTACCCGAACGTGGACTTCTACACCGGCCTGATCTACCGGGCCATGGGCTTCCCGACCGAGATGTTCACCGTGCTGTTCGCGCTCGGCCGGCTGCCCGGCTGGATCGCCCAGTGGCACGAGATGATCAAGGAGCCGGGTTCCCGCATCGGCCGCCCGCGCCAGATCTACACCGGGGTCGTCGAGCGCGACTTCGTCCCGGTCGAGGAGCGCTGAGCGACTCCGCCCTCCGGGACAGCTGCTGACCGGCCGGCCGCCCGCGTGGCGGCCCGGGCCGGTCCGCCCAGCAGAAAGCGCCCCGCCTCCAGATCCCCCCACGGGTCCGGAGCGCGGGGCGCTTCCCTTGTTCCCCGGGTCGGATTCCCCCCACGGGATCCGTCCGGGCGCTTCATGGTGGTGCCGCGATCTGCCGGGACGCGCACGTACGGGAGGGCCGCTCAAAGCTCCCCGGGCACGTCGCCCCGGCCACGCGTTGCCGGGCGTGGTCCCCCAAGACCAGCCTGGCCGTTGCGGTACAGGCCCCGCCGAGGTGCCTGCACCGCACGGTTAGACTCGCGACCCCCCACAATGGTTACGTTCCAAGCGGTGTGATCTGGGTCTCTTGCCATAACTGGGCGAATGCGGTCAAGGGTCTCGATCTGGAGATCGAGGCCCGTCCGTATGGGTGTTGTGTCAGTTGTAGGGAACTTGTGAAGGCAAAAAAACTTCGCGCCGGACACATCCGTCAGCGGAAGTGCCGCAACCGGAGGCTGTTGCTGACCACGAAGACCGAGGAAAAGGCCATCGCCGCGCCAGCGATCATCGGATTGAGCAGGCCGGCCGCCGCCAACGGAACCGCCGCGACGTTGTAGCCGAAGGCCCAGAAGAGATTTCCCTTGATCGTGGCCAGCGTCCGCCGGGCGAGCCGGATGGCGTCCGGCGCGACCCGCAGATCGCCGCGTACGAGGGTGAGGTCGCCGGCCTCGATGGCCGCGTCCGTGCCGGTGCCCATCGCCAGACCCAGGTCGGCGGCGGCCAGGGCGGCCGCGTCGTTGACGCCGTCGCCCACCATCGCGACGCTGCGGCCTTCGCCGCGCAGCCGCTCGATCACCGCGACCTTGTCCTCGGGCAGCACCTCCGCGATCACCTCGTCGATGGCCACTTCGGCGGCCACGGCGTCGGCCACCGCTTGGTTGTCACCGGTCAGCAGTACCGGGGAGAGCCCCAGCGCGCGCAGCCGGCGTACCGCCTCGGCGCTGCCTTCCTTCACGGTGTCGGAAATCGACAGCAGCCCGCGTGGCTGCCCGTCGCAGGCCACGAGCACCGCGGTCCGCCCGGCAGCCTCGGCGGCGTCCCTGGCGGCGGCCAGCGCCTCTGGAAGGCCACTGGCGTCGGCCGCCGTCCCGCCTTCGGCGCCGTCGCGTAACAGCCGCTCGCGCCCGACAAGGACGCGTCGGCCTTCCACCATGCCGCGTACGCCGAGGCCGGCCATGTTTTCGAAGTGTTCCGGCTCCGGAAGCGCGCCCAGGCGCTCGCGTGCCGCCTCCGCGATGGCGCGCGCGATCGGATGTTCCGAGGCGTGTTCCAGCGCGCCCGCCAGCCGCAGCAGCTCGTCCTGGGCGACACCCGGCGCCGGCACGGCTTCGTACAGGCTCATCCGTCCCGTGGTCACCGTGCCGGTCTTGTCCAGGACGACGGTGTCGATACGGCGGGTGGACTCCAGGGCCTCGGGCCCCTTGATGAGGATGCCGAGCTGGGCGCCTCGGCCCGTACCGACCATCAGGGCGGTGGGCGTCGCCAGGCCGAGAGCGCAGGGGCAGGCGATGATCAGTACGGCGACGGCCGCTGTGAACGCCGCGGTCGCGTCGCCGGTCGCCAGGAGCCACCCGGCCAGGGTGCCGAGCGCCACCAGCAGGACGACGGGGACGAAGACGGCGGAAACCCGGTCGGCGAGCCGCTGCACCGCGGCCTTGCCGCTCTGCGCGTCCTCGACCAGTGCCGCGATGCGCGCCAGCCGCGTGTCATCGCCGATCCGAGTGGCTTCCACCACCAGCCGGCCGCTGGTGTTCACCGTCGCGCCCGTCACGCTGTCGCCGGGAGCCACGTCGACCGGAACCGATTCGCCGGTCAGCATCGAGGCGTCCACGGCGGAAGAACCCTCGGCGACCGTGCCGTCCGTGGCGATCTTCTCTCCGGGGCGTACGACGAACCGGTCGCCGACGGTCAGCTGCTCCACCGGGACGCGTGCCTCGTGCCCGTCCCGCAGCACCGCCACGTCCTTCGCGCCCAGCTCCATCAGCGCCCGCAGCGCCGCGCCGGCCTTCCGCTTGGAGCGCGCTTCCAGATAGCGGCCGAGGAGCAGGAACGCCGTCACTCCGGCCGCGGCCTCCAGGTAGATGGCCGACGACCCCTCCGTGCGGCCCACGGTGAGGTCGAAACCGTGCCGCATGCCGGCCACCCCCGCGTCGCCGAAGAACAGCGCCCACAGGGACCAGCCGAAGGCGGCGAGCGTCCCGATGGACACCAGGGTGTCCATCGTGGCGGCGCCGTGCCGCAGGTTCGTCCAGGCGGCCCGGTGGAAGGGGTACGCGCCCCAGACCACGACGGGCGCGGCCAGCGTCAGACAGAGCCACTGCCAGTTGTCGAACTGGAGCGAGGGAATCATCGACAAGAGGATGACGGGAACGGCCAGCACGGCGGAGATGAGCAGCCGCTCGCGCAGCCCGGCCAGCTCCCGGTCGCGCGCCTCGGAGCCGTGGTCCGTGGGGGGCGGGGCGGTCTGAGCGGTCGGGGCGGTGGCGGAATTCTGGGCGGGGGTGCCGGCCGGGGACGGCTTCGCGGGTTCGGCGGGTGCCGGCCGCTGTGCCGTGTAGCCCGTCTTCTCGACCGTGGCGATCAGGTCGTCGACCGAGACTTCGGTGCCGTACTCGACGCGTGCCTTTTCGGTGGCGAAGTTGACGGTGGCGCTGACGCCCGGCAACCGGTTGAGCTTCTTCTCGACGCGCGCCGCGCACGAGGCGCAGGTCATGCCGCCGATGGCGAGCTCGACCCGCGCCTGCGCGGTCGTACCGGTCATGGGGCTCAGGCCGCCAGGCCCTTGAGCTCGTAGCCGGCCTCGTCGACCGCTGCGCGTACGGCCGCCTCGTCGAGCGGTGCCTTGGAGGCGACGGTCACCAGGCCGGTGGCGGCGGACGCCTGCACCGACTGCACGCCCGGGATCTCCGAGATCTCGGCGGAGACGGCGCCTTCGCAGTGACCGCACGTCATACCGCTCACCTCGTAGGTGGTGGTGACGCCGCCCACCTGGACATCGGCGGTCCCGGAGTTGCACGAGCCCTCGGGGGAGCAGCAGGAACCGTTGGTCTGTTCGGCAGTCATGGGTCTCTCCTTGGTGCGTGTGGTCGCCGTGCTCGAAGTTTTCACTGACATACGCCTGCGGCGTGGGAACTCCGGAGTCCCGGGAGCCTCCGGCGCGCCCCGACGTCGACAACTCTATACCCCTAGGGGGTATTGAGGCCAGGGGGGTGCCAAGCGTGGCTGTTTGCCCGTGCGCCGTGCGCCCGTGAGCTCGTGCGTCTGTGTGTCTGTGCGTCCGTGTCGCCTGGAGCTCCCCGTCGTCCTGCTGGTCACTGCGGGCCGCGCGGGCTTCAGTGATCTGCCGAAACGCCTGGTTGCGTGGCGCTTCGGAGGTCCCGTACGGTCTCGGATGCCCTGCGGGGCGCGCCGGTGCAGTGGGTGGCGCAGGGACCTGCTGACGGCGTGTCGGCGCTCCGCGCGCCTGGCCGATGACGGCGACAAGGGCATCGAAGAAAAGCGGGCTGTCGGCATGCCTGTCAGGCGTGCCGACGTCTCGTAAGGAGTGCCCGTCCGCCCAGCTCGCGAAGCGGAAACGCGCTGCCGCATATGGTAGAAAAGCGGCTTATGTCGCAGTCAGCAACACTCGTATTGATCATGGCGATCGCCGTGGCCGCGCCGCTTCTCGCATACGGTCTCGGCCGCTGGCTGCCGGTGCCCCTGGTCATCTTCGAGATCGTGCTGGGCATCCTGATCGGTCCGGACGTCCTGGGCTGGGCGCACTCCGGAGAGGTCATCAACGCCCTCTCCGACCTCGGACTGGCCACCTTGATGTTCATCGCCGGGTACGAGATCGAGTTCGCCAAGGTCCGCGGGGACACCCTCAAACGCGCCGGTTACGCCTGGGTCGTCTCACTCGTCCTCGGCCTGGCCATCGCCTTCGGCTTCGCCGCCGGCGACCTGACCAAGGCGATCGTCGTCGGTACGGCGCTCACCAGCACGGCCCTCGGCACCGTCCTGCCCGTACTGCGCGACTCCGGCGACCTGGGAACCCGCTTCGGTTCGGTGATGATGGCCACCGGTGCGGTCGGTGAATTCGGGCCGATCATCGCGATGGCGCTGCTGCTCAGCGGGCGGGATCCCGGCGAATCGACGATCCTGCTCTTCGCCTTCGCCCTGCTGACCGCCGGCGCCGTCTACTGGGCCCTGAAGCCCAGCCCCATGTGGTTCTACCGGATCATCGCCCGGACCCTGCACAGCAGCGGCCAGTTCGCCATCCGGCTGTTCGTTCTGCTGCTGGCCGTCATGCTCGGCATCTCGCAGGTGTTCGGGCTGGACATTCTGCTGGGCGCGTTCGCGGCCGGGGTCATCATGCGCCTGGTGCTGCATGAGGCCGCGCCGGACAGCAGCCAGGAGATTCTCGGGCGGCTGGAGGCGATGGGCTTCGGGTTCCTGGTGCCGTTGTTCTTCATCGTCACGGGCGTCGAGTTCGACCTCTCGTCGCTCTTCGCGAACGGGCGCTCACTTCTGCTGCTGCCGCTCTTCCTCGTTCTGCTGCTCGTCGTACGCGGGCTGCCGCTCGTGCTGCTCGCGCCGCGCGATCTGGGCCGCAAGGACCGCGCCGCGCTGATGCTCTACGGGTCGACGGCGCTGCCCCTGGTCGTCGCTATCACCACGATCGGCCAGGACAGCGGCGTACTCGACGCCGGCGAGGCGGCAGCCATGGTGGGCGCGGCGATGATCTCCGTACTGGTTTTCCCGCTGGTGGCCATGCGGCTGCGGGCGGGAGCGGAAGGACTGGCACCGGTTCCGGAGGGGCCGCGGAAGGGTGCGTCGGAGTCCTGGTGAGGCGCTGAGCATCGTCGGATCATCGGTGCCGGCGAGTGGACTGTTCGCCGCCGGCGTCCGACCTGTAGGGCGCCAGGTCGGTTACGCCCCAGAGGTGTCAGCGAGGGGTTTACGGGAGGGGCGCACGGTGTCGGTCGGGGGCGTCGTACACGTCCGCCTCGGCCATGGGAACGCGTACGTCCGCGACACTGACCGGCTCGCCGGTGCGGCGGGAACGGTCGCACGCCTCGGCGACGTACAGCGCTTCCAGCGCGTCGGTGGGCGGACAGGGGCTCTTCGCGTGGCCGGCGGCCACGTCCACGAAGGCGCGCAGTTCGGTGACGTACGCGTCGTGGAAACGTTCCATGAAGGTCGCGTACGGAGCGGACTGCTGCCAGGAGACGTGGGGTTCGGCGCTCGGCAGCGGGGCCCGGTCGTCGAGCCCGACGATGCGCGCGCCCTTCGATCCGCAGACTTCCAGACGGACGTCGTGGCCCGCGCCGTTGTAGCGGGTCGCGGTGACCGTGGCCAGCGTGTCGTCGTCGAAGCGCAACAGCGCGGCGCAGGTGTCCACGTCGTCGCCGTCGGCGAAGAAGGAGTCGCCGCGGTTGGCGCCCTGCGCGTACACGGAGACGACCTCGCGGCCGGTGAGCCAGCGCAGGATGTCGAAGTCGTGAATGCTGCAGTCGCGGAAGAGCCCGCCGGAGGTGGGGATGAAGGCGGCCGGCGGCGGCGCCTGGTCGCTGGTGCAGGCGCGGAGCGTGTGCAGCCAGCCGAGGTCGCCGGACCGCAGGGCCTCGCGGGCGGCCCGGTAGCCACGGTCGAAGCGGCGCTGGAAACCGATCTGTACGGGGACGGTGATGGTCGCGCAACGTTCTACGACGGCGAGCGTGCCCGCGACGTCCAGCGCTACCGGCTTCTCGCAGAAGACCGGCACCTCGGCGTCCAGTGCCTGGTGGATCAGTTCGGCGTGCGCGCTCGTCGCGGCGGTGATGACAACGCCGTCCAGGCCGTCCGCGTACATCTGCGGAAGCGTTTCAGCGGCCTCCGTGCCCAGCGTGTCCGCGAGGACACGTGCGCGGGCCGCATCGGCATCGGCGACGACGATGCGGTCCACGCCGGGCACGGACTTCAAGGTCTCGGCGTGGAACGCTCCGATGCGTCCGGTGCCGATGAGGCCGATCTTCATGTGCCAGCTCCTGTCGTCTGGGGCCGATGCCGTCCGTGGGCCGACCAGGCCGACCGGTTGACGGGGCGGTCGGCCGAGGAGTTCGAGGACGGGTCAGGCGGGTGCAGGAAGGTTTCAGCATGCCGGGGCCACGGCTGCGGCCACGGGACGCGCTCCTGGGCGCACCTGAGTTCCGCCGCAGAGTGCATGTCCAGACATACTTATGTCAACCCCTGAAGGGGGGGTGGGCTGCCGGCGCGTCGCGCCTCGCCGCCTGGCGGGGCGAGTGCCGGACGGCGCGTCGGTTTCACATGTGACGCGCCGGTTCTTACATCCCGGTTCTTGCGCCCCGGTTCTTACGTCCCGGTGTGCTGTCCGCCGGCGTTTCTCCGGGCGGCGATTTCCCGGTCCACCGCGCGCAGAAGGGTGAGCAGCATTCCGTTGAGGGGAGTGGGGATTCCGTGGCGCTCCCCGGCGCGCACCACCGCGCCTGTGATGTGCTCGTGCTCCATGGGGCGGCCGGCCAGGCGGTCGTAGAGCATCGACGAGCCACCGTCCGGCGGGACCATCGCGTACATCTCCAGTACGCGATCGATGTCCGCGTCGTGCACGTCCGCACCCTCGGCCCGCGCGACCGCGGCGGCTTCGCCCAGGATGTCCCGGGTGAGGGCGGCCATGCCGGGATCGTTGAAGATGCGCATGCGTTGCTGGAGAAGGGCGGTGAGGGGGTTGGCCGCGAGATTGGTGAGGAGCTTCTGCCAGGCGGTCGTCGTGAAGTCGGGAACCGGTACGACCGTGAGGCGGCCGCCCGTGAGGAGGCCGGCGAGGCGGGCGGCCAGGGCGCCGTCCGGTACGTGGATCACATTGCCGGCGTAGTGCCTGACCCGGCCGGGGGCGGTGCACTCGACCGACGCGTAGATGACCGCGGGCAGGATCTCCGTACCGTCAGGGGCGTACGGGGCCACGCGTTCGGTGTGGTCGATGCCGTTCTGGAGCACGACGACGACCGTGCCGGGGTGGCAGAGCCGGCGCAGCCAGGCACAGGCGCCGGCGGTGTCCTGGGCCTTGGTGGCCAGGAAGATCCAGTCGGCGGGCCCGGCCGTCTCCGGCGCGACGGCGATATGTACGGGGGCGTCGATGCTTTCGCCGTCCGTCTCCAGCACGAGCCGGTCCAGCGGTGTGCGTACGCACAAGGTGACGTGGTGTCCCGTCAGGTGCGCCAGTGCTGCCACGAATCCGCCGATCGCGCCACCGCCGATCACAGCGATGCGCAACGGCGTGGCCGGTGCGGGTAGGGGCGGCATGCGCCGAGCGTAACCCCCTCGTGGACGGGTTGCGGAGGCCCCGCGCGGCGGTGGCGCGGGGCCCGGGAGGCGGGGCGTCAGTCCTTGTCGCGGCGTCCGCCGTGGCCGGGGCGCTGGGCGACCCAGGTGCGGATGGTGTCGGCGAACCAGTACGGTCTGCCGCCCTCGACGAGATCCGGTGACGGCAGTAGCCCGTGTTTACGGTAGGAGCGCACGGTGTCGGGTTGGACGCGGATGTGTGCGGCGATCTCCTTGTACGACCAGAGTCTGCGGTCGGTCATATGTCTCGCACCTCCCTCAGCCGCGCGCAGTGACGGCCCGGGGGAGCCGGCGGAGAAACTGCGTGCGGCCTGGTGATCACTCAGCCTGTGCCCGGTGAACGACACCGAGTGAGCAAGGGCGAGGGCCTGTTGAGCGGCTGTGACGGAAGACGCGCGTAATGGTGACAGCTGTGACGAACGGGGCATTGATGTCGTGGGTTGAGGAGGGGCGGGGAGGGGAAAGGGGCGCACGCCTCGACGTCACCGCTGCCTAACTGGCCGCCCCGCCTCCGTCTCCGTGGCCGTCTTGCGCAGTTCGTGTTCCAGGTCCTCCAGGGCCATGCCCTTGGTTTCCGGGGCGTACCGCTTGCAGAAGAGCAGGGACAGTACGCACATCAGGCCGAAGAGCCAGAACGTGATGCTCGCGCCGGCCGCGTCGAGGAGCACCGGGAACACCAGCGCCACTGTGAAGTTGGCCAGCCACATGACGAAGACCGCCGCGCCCATCGCCAGGCCCCGCACCTTCAGCGGAAACATTTCTGCAAGCAGTAGCCAGACTCCGGTGTTCAGCGTGGCCTGCATGAAGCCCATGTAGAGGACCATCAGGCCGAGGACGAGACAGCTGACGCCGGTGGATTTCGGGAGGTGGAAGGAGGCGCCCAGGAGGGCCAGTGAGACGGTCATTCCGGAAAGGCCCGTGATCAGCATCGGTCGTCGTCCGACCTTGTCGATCAGTGACATGCCGATCGCGGTGGCGATGACGGAGATGGCGCCGATCGCGATGGTGGCGGTGATCGAGGCGTTGGTGCCCAGGCCCGTGGATTCAAGGATCTTGGGCGCGAAGTAGATGACCGCGTTGACGCCGGTGATCTGCTGGACGATCGCCAGTCCGACGCCGATGAGCAGCAGGCGCCGTACCCAGGGCGTACGCAGTTCCTGCCAGGCGCCGCGGCGCGCGTCGGCCTCCAGGGCGCGGGCCTGGTGGATGCGGCCCAGTTCCCCGTCGACCTCCTCGGCGGGCAGCGTGCGCCGCAGGACCCGCGCGGCTTGTTCCGTACGTCCCTTGCTGATGTACCAGCGCGACGTGTCCGGCAGGAAGAACAGCCCGACGAACAGGGCCACGGCCGGCAGCGCCGCCAGGCCCAGCATCCAGCGCCACGCCTCCCACCGGGCGAGCACCGCATTGATCAGATAGGCCAGCAACTGCCCACTGACGATCATGAGGGAGTTGAAGGAGACCAGCCGGCCGCGGATGTGCGGCGGTGCGATCTCCGAGAGGTACAGCGGTGTGATCACCGAGGCGCTGCCCACCGCGAGGCCGAGCGCGAAGCGCGCCAGGACCATGAAGGGGACGGTGGGGGCGAGCGCCACGGCGAGGGCGCCGCCGATGAACACCGCGCCCGCCCACAGCAGCGCGTTGCGCCGCCCCAGCCCGTCCGCCATCCGCCCGCCGGCCAGCGACCCGAACGCCGCGCCGATCAGCAGGGCACTGGTGATGACGCCCTCACCGAGTGACGTGAGGCCGAAGTGCGTCTCCATGAAGGGGAGCGCGCCGGAGACGACTCCGGTGTCGTAACCGAAGAGGGCACCACCGAGAGCGGCGATGGCGGCGATGGCGATGATGAAGCGCTTGGCGTTGCGGGTGGCGGCGGCAGGCGAGGGTGCGGGGGAGGCGGGAGCAGCAGGTGGGGCGGGGGTAGCGGGTGGGGCGGGGGTGGTGACGGGGGAGCCGGGGTGTCCGGGCGAGGGGGAGCCGGGGTGTCCGGGCGAGGGGGTGGCGGGATGTGTGGGCGAGGGAGTGGTGGAGTGTGCGGCGTCGGGGTCGCCCGTGGATGCCGTCGGCCCACTGGATGCGGCCATGATCATCGGCTCCAGTTCTTCTTGACGTACGTGTCCAGCTGCTCGCGCATGAAGCGTGCTGACTCCTTGGCGCGCTCCTCCCAGGCAAACACGGAAGAGACGAGCGTGCCGTCGAAGCCGTTGGCGGCCAGTTCCCGGAAAAGCTCGTCGAAGTCCACCTCGCCCTGTCCGATGTCCAGGTGCTGGTGGACGCGTACGGCCGATCCGGGCGGGTTGACGATGTAGCGCAGCCCGGAGGACGCGGTGTGGTCGAAGGTGTCGGCGAGGTGCACCGCGGTGGTCAGCGCGCCGGCGCGCTTGAGAATGCCGGGAGCGTCGTTTCCCTGGTGAAAGGTGTGCGGCGCGCAGTAGAGGAAGGACACCAGCGGGGAATTGATGCCGCGGATCATGTCGACGGCGGCGTGTCCGTCCTCGATGAAGTCGTCCGGGTGCGGTTCGAGCGCGAGCGAGATGCCCTCGCGCTCGAACAGGGGAAGCAGTTCCTCCAGGGACCGCCAGAACTGGCCTTCGCTGCGGTCCGCCCGTTCGGGGCGGCCGTTGAACTCCGAGTTCATGGCGTCGACACCGAGGTCGGCGGTGATCTGGATGGCGCGCTTCCAGTAGCGGACGGCGGCCTGGCGCTCGTCCTCGTCCGGGGAGGACCACTTGTACAGGGGCAGTACGGAGGAAATGCCGACGCCGGCGGCGGACAGTTCCCTGCGGAAAGCGCGGACGGTGGCATCGTCGATGCGCGGGTGCAGGAAAAATGGATTCACATCAGAACGCGGTGAAAGTTCGATCCACTCGTAACCCAGCTCGGCCACCAGGGCGGGCAGTTCGAGCAGGGGAACGTCGCGGAACATGTACGGGTCGAGAGCGATCTTCATGAGGGGGAGACCTTTCGGAAGTGACGCGGGCCGCGTCTCCGGCCGCTGAGCAGGCCGAAACCCGCCGCGCCGTGCCGCGGAACGACGCACCGGTCATGACGGGTGGCGGCACGCGGGTCGTGATGAAGAGCGACGGCACGCGGGTCGTGATGAAGGGCGACGGCACGCGGGCTGTGATGAAAGCGACGGCACGCGGGCTGTGATGAAGAGCGGCGGCACGTGGGCTGTGACGAGAGGCAGCGGGCGCGCCGGCCGCGACGACAGATCGACAGGCGGCAGCGCGCCGGCCATGAGCAAGAAGTAACGGCGCGCCGGCCGTACCGGAGCTGAGGTCGCGCGTCCGCCGCGGGGGAGCGATGCACCGTCCGCCGCAGGGGAGCAGCGCACCGTCCGCTGCGGGGAGCAACGCGCCGTCCGCCCCGGCAGGCAGAAAGCGGCAACCGGTCAGCAGTGGTGCGCCGACCGTGAGACGCCGGTGAAAGTAAGGCGAAAGGGAGACGGGAGGGAGAGGAAAGGGAGGCGGGAGGCGAAAGGGAGACGGGAGACGAAAGGCCGGCGACACCACCAAGCGCGAGCCGCTCCCGGCTCAGCGGTACAGCGCCGGCCGTTCTCCCAGTTCGACCTCGACGCGTTCGCCCGTGGTTTGGGCGCGTACGCCCGCTTCGCACACCACGGCCGCCGCGTACCCGTCCCAGCAGCTCGGGCCCTCGACCTCACCGCGCCGCGTGGCGTCCACCCAGCGCTGCACCTGCCGGTCGTACGCCTCCTCGAAGCGTTCCACGAAACCCGGCGTGATCGAGCCGCCCCACTTTCCGGCGGCGTTGACGAACACCCCGTGATCGTCGCCGATCCGCGCGGTGCCCCCTTCGCAGACCGCCTCACAGCTGACCTGGTAGCCGAAGCCGCAGTTGACGAACAGCTCGGTGTCGACGACCTGGCCGGCGGCGGTCTCGAAGAGGATGAGCTGCGGGTCGCTGAGGCCGTCGGGCGCGCTGCCGGTGGGGGCCGGGCGGAGGACGCGTACGGCGGTGATCTCCTCGTCCAGCAGCCAGCGCGTCACGTCGATCTCGTGCACGACCGAGTCGTGGATCATCATGGCGTTGGTGAAGCCGGGCGGTGTGCCGGCGTTGCGGTGCTTGTTGTGCAGCATCAGGGGCCGGCCGTACGCGCCCTGGTCGAGCAGCGACTTGAGTTTGAGGTAGTCGCTGTCGTACCGGCGCATGAAGCCGACCTGTACGCGCCGGTGGCCCAGCCGCTGTTCGGCCTCCAGGACGCGCAGCGCGGAAGCCGGGTCCGGGGTGAGCGGCTTCTCGCACAGCACCGGCAGGTCCCGCGCGAAGGCGGTGAGCAGCGCCCCCTCATGGGCCGCGCCCGGTGAGGCGATCAGTACGGCGTCGACGTCCGGGTCCGCCATCGCGGCCTCCGGGTCGGTGCAGGGCGTACAGCCCTCGATGGTGTCGGCGATGCGCTTGACCCGGTCCGCGTCGATGTCGACGACCGCCGCCACCCGCGCTCCGCTGATGACGTCGCTGATACGCCGTACGTGGTCGGCGCCCATGCGGCCGGTGCCGATGACGGCCACGCCGAGCGTTCCGTGCTGCTGGCTCATCTCGTAGAACTCCTCGCTCCGTACGGACGGGACTCAGGCGCCGCAGGAGCGCAGGAAGCGGCGGGTGCGCTGCGCGATGGGCAGGGGCTGGTCGGCGGGGCAGGGGTACATGTCCTGTTCGACGATGGCGAAGAGGTCGACGTCCAGGTCCTGGGCGGCCTCCAGGACGGGCGGCAGCGCGGGGACGCCCAGCGGCGGTTCGCACATCACGCCCTGGCGGACCGCGGGCCCGAAGGGCGTGCCCTTCGCGACGACGTCCGCGAGGATCTCCGGGTCGACCTGCTTGAGGTGGAGGTAGCCGATCCGCTCGCCGTAGGTCTTGATGAGTTTGACGTTGTCGCCGCCGCAGTACGCGTAGTGCCCGGTGTCCAGGCAGAGGTTGACCAGGGAGGAGTCGGTCCCGTCGAGGAAGCGCTCGACGTGTTCCTCGGTGTCGATGTGGGTGTCGGCGTGCGGGTGCACGACGATGTCGAGGCCGAACTCCTCCCGTACCTGCTTGCCCAGCCGTTCCATGCCGCTGTTCAGGTGGCGCCACTGTTCGGTGGTCAGTTCGCGCGGTTCCAGTTCCTCGGCGGTCTTGTCGTCGCGCCAGAAAGAGGGGATGACCACCAGGTGCTTGGCGTCCATCGCACGGGTGAGGGTGGCGACCTCGCTGACGTGCGCCCAGGTGGCGTCCCAGACGTCCGGGCCATGGTGGAGCGAGGTGAAGATCGTGCCGGCCGAGACCTTCAGCCGGCGCCGGTCGAGTTCCGCGTGCAGGACGGCGGGGTCGGTGGGGAGGTAGCCGTACGGGCCGAGTTCGATCCACTCGTACTGGGCCTCGGCGACCTCGTCCAGGAAGCGCTGCCACGGGACCTGCTGCTCGTCGTCGGGGAACCAGACCCCCCAGGAGTCGGGGGCTGATCCGATGCGCAGACGGTTCAGAACGCGCGGGACGGCAGGGGGAACGGACATGCTGCGGCTCTCCTCTCGCCGGTCGCCGGTGACCGGGAAGGCGGGGGGCTGGGTTGTGGGGCACAGCCTCCATCCCGGCCGGAAGAGTGTCAAGACTTCGTCATGACATAAGGACTTAAGGACTTTGTACTCGGGAGTACGCGGTGGGTGTGTCCGCAGGCCCACTTCCGGCCGACGTCAGAATGTAAGGACAAAGTATTGACAGCGTCTCGGGCGGCCGGTTAGACCTGTGGTCAGTGACGAACCGGAGGGGCGCACATGACCGAGCCGCGGCAGGCCGCAGAGAACGGCCCGTACGACCTGATCACCATGGGCCGCATCGGGGTGGACATCTACCCGTTGCAGACCGGCGTTCCGCTGTCCCGGGTCGAGACGTTCGGGAAGTTCCTCGGCGGCTCGGCCACCAATGTCGCGGTCGCCGCCGCCCGGCTGGGACGGCGTACGGCGGTCATCAGCCGCACCGGCCGCGATCCCTTCGGTGAGTACGTCCACCAGGCGCTGCGCGACTTCGGCGTGGACGACCGCTGGGTGACACCCGTCGCGGAGTACCCGACGCCCGTCACCTTCTGCGAGATCTTCCCGCCGGACGACTTCCCGCTCTACTTCTACCGCCGCCCCAAGGCGCCCGACCTGGTCATCCACCCCGAAGAGCTGGACCGTGACGCCGTACGGGACGCCCGGATCTTCTGGATGACCGGCACCGGCCTGTGCGAGGAGCCGAGCCGTACGGCCACCCTCACCGCGCTGCGGACGCGCGCCAAGGCGGGCATCACCGTCTTCGACCTGGACTGGCGGCCGATGTTCTGGGGCGGCGAGGGCGGCGCTTCCGGTGCCGGCGGCGTCACCGGCGCAGCGGCGAGAGCCGCGGCCCGCCCGTACTACGAGGCGGCGCTCGCCCATGCGACGGTCGCGGTCGGCAACGTCGACGAGGCCGAGGTCGCCACCGGCGCCCGCGAACCGAAGCAGTGCGCGCAGGCGTTGCTCGACATGGGCGTCGAACTGGCCGTCGTCAAACAGGGCCCCAAGGGCGTGCTGGCCGTGCACCGCGACGGCCGGAGCGTCGAGGTGCCGCCCACTCCCGTCGACGTCGTCAACGGGCTGGGCGCCGGTGACTCTTTCGGGGGTGCGCTGTGCCACGGGTTGCTGTCCGGGTGGGAGCTGGAACCGGTGATGCGGTACGCCAACGCGGCCGGCGCGATCGTCGCGTCCCGGCTGGCCTGTTCGTCCGCCATGCCGACGCGTGCCGAGGTCGAGGAATTCCTCGCCGATCGATGAGCGTTGCGGTCGGTGCTGTATGGCTGCGGTATGGCTGCGGTATGGCCGCTGTGTGGCCGCGGTACGGCTGGTCGGCCTTGTACCTGCCTCCAGAGTGGCCTGCTCCGTTCTGGCGGGCCCTTCTCGCCCCGCCGGCCCGAACCGACTGTCCCGCCCCCGCCGTCCCGAACCGGCTGCCTCGCTCCCTGCCGTCCCGAACCGACTGCCCCGCCTCTGCCGGTCCGAACCGACTGCCCCGCCTCTGCCGTCCCGTTCCGGCCGTGCCGCTCCAGCCGTACCGCTCCGGCCCTCCCGTCCCGGTGCCACCGGGTGCTCGCCCCGCCGCGTGTCCGACCGGGTGCCCCGCCCGGTGGTCACCCGTACCAACCGTCCCACCAGAAGGTGAGAACCGCCTTGACCACTCGGATCTCCGACATCGTGACGCTGCGGGCCCGGTACCCGAAAGCCGTCGCGGAGGCCGCGGCGCGCCGCACCCGCCGGCCCCTGATAGGCGACAGCGGCCGGCTGATGATCATTGCGGCCGACCACCCGGCGCGCGGCGCGCTCGCCGTCGGCGACCGCGAACTGGCCATGGCCAACCGCCTCGACCTCCTGGAGCGCCTGTGCCTCGCGCTGTCCCGTCCCGGTGTGGACGGCGTGCTGGCCACCGCCGACATCCTGGAGGACCTGTTGCTGCTCGGTGCCCTTGAGGGCAAGGTCGTCATGGGCTCCATGAACCGCGGTGGCATCGCCGGCGCCTCCTTCGAGATGGACGACCGGTTCACCGGCCACCGGCCGCAGGACATCGCCCGGCTGCGTTTCGACGCCGGCAAGCTGCTGCTGCGTATCGATTACGGCGACCCGGGATCGCTGGCCACTCTGGAGTCCACGGCCCGCGCGATAGATGCCATGGCCGCGCTGGAACTGCCCACCTTCGTCGAGCCGTTCCTCTCCCGCCGGGTGGACGGCAAGGTCCGCAACGATCTGAGCGCGGAGGCCGTGACGAAGTCCGTCGCCATCGCCTCGGGCCTGGGCGGCACCTCCGCGTACACCTGGCTGAAGCTGCCCGTCACCGACAACCCCGACGACATGGCGCAGGTCTGCGAGACCTCGACGCTGCCGACGGTGCTGCTCGGCGGGGACGTCAAGGGCACCGCCGAGGACCAGGAGGCGGCGTACGAGAAGTGGCGCAAGGCGCTGCGCCTGCCGAGCGTGCAGGGGATGGTGGTGGGCCGGTCGCTGCTCTATCCGGCCGACGGGGACGTGACGGCGGCCGTGGACACCGCTGTTTCCCTGCTCCAGCGGTGATTGCCCCGTTGGTGATCGGCCCCGTGGCGATCGCCCCCGTGGTGATTTCCCCAGTGGTGGTTGGCCCCGTGGTGATTTCCCCAGTGGTGGTTGGCCCCGTGGTGATTTCCCCAGTGGTGATTGCCCCCCGTGGCGATCGACCCAGCGATGTTTTCGGTGACTGTCAGTGGTCGGGAGGAGACTTGCAGGTATGACGAGCGAACGGCGTGACACCGAGTTCCACATCAGGGCCCAGGACGCGGCCGACGGGCCGTACGAACTGGACATCGACCCGGACCGGGCGGGCTGGGGCCACTCGTCCCTGCGCGTTCTGCGCCTGCCGCCCGGCGGCAGCCATACGTTCGCCACCGGCGACAGCGAGTGGATCGTGCTGCCCCTGAACGGCGGCTGTACGGTCACGGCCGACGGCGGCGCGCCCTTCGAACTGGCCGGGCGCAAGGACGTGTTCAGTGGGGTCACCGACTTCGCTTACGTACCGCGCGACGCGGAGGTGGTGATCAGCAGCGCCGCCGGCGGCCGGTTCGCGCTGACCGGGGCCCGCTGTACGCGCCGTCTTCCCGCGCGGTACGGGCCCGCGAGCGGCGTGCCTGTGGAGCTGCGCGGTACGGGCAACTGCTCACGCCAGGTCAACAACTTCGGCGCGGCCGGTGTCTTCGAGTGCGACAAGCTCATCGCCGTCGAGGTGCTCACCCCCGGCGGCAACTGGTCCTCGTACCCGCCGCACAAGCACGACGAGAGTCGGCCGGGCGAGGAGAGCGAGCTGGAGGAGATCTACTACTTCGAGATCGCCGCCGCCCACGGCTCCGCCGGACTCGGCTATCAGCGCGTCACCCCCTCCGGCAACGGGCGCGGTACGGACGTGCTCGCCGAGGTCCGCAGCGGCGACGCCGTGCTGATCCCCGACGGCTGGCACGGCCCGTCCATCGCCGCGCCAGGACATGACATGTACTACTTGAACGTCATGGCGGGCCCCGGCGCGGAGCGGGCCTGGCTGATCTGCGACCACCCCGACCACGGCTGGATCCGCGGCACCTGGCCCGACCGGCCCGTCGACCCCCGCCTGCCCCTGTACGACGCCCCGCAGGCCTCTGGAACCCGTGCCGCCCCTGAGGCCTCCGGAGCCCGTGCCGCCCCCGGGGGTTCCGGAACCCGTGCCGCCCCCGAGGTCTCCGGAAACCTTGCCACCCCGGAAGCCCCGGAAGCCCCCGAAGCCTCGGAAACCCCCGACACCCTCCCACCTGCCGACACCCTCCAAGCCGCCGACACCCCCCAAGCCCCTGACGCCCCCGCGGGAGACCCACGATGACCACTCGACGCCTCACGGTGGCGCAGGCCCTGGTCGAGTTCCTGTCCCACCAGTACACGGAGCGGGACGGCGCCGCGGTCCCCGCCGGCCAGGACGGCGCGCCCACCAGGCGCCGCCTGATCAATGCTTGCTGGGGCATCTTCGGGCACGGCAACGTGGCCGGCGTCGGCCAGGCCCTCCTGGAGACCGGCCCGGACACGATGCCCTACCTCCAGGGCCGCAACGAGCAGGCCATGGTGCACGCCGCGGTCGGTTACGCCCGCCAGTGCGACCGCCTGTCCGCGCACGCGGTCACGACCTCCATCGGCCCCGGCGCCACCAACCTCGTCACCGGTGCCGCCCTCGCCACGGTCAACCGCCTGCCGGTACTGCTGCTGCCCGGCGACACCTTCGCCACCCGCCCCGCCGACCCCGTGCTCCAGCAGCTCGAAGTCCCGTACGCGGGCGATGTGTCCGTCAACGACGCCCTGCGCCCCGTATCCCGCTACTTCGACCGGATCACCCGTCCCGAAGCGCTGATCCCGGCCGCGCTCCAAGCGATGCGGGTGCTCGCCGACCCCGTGGAGACCGGCGCCGTCACGCTCGCGCTGCCGCAGGACGTGCAGGCCGAGGCGTACGACTGGCCCGAGGCGTTCTTCGCCGACCGCGTGTGGCGGGTGCCGCGCCCCGCACCCGACGCCACCGCGCTGGCCGACGCCGTACGGGCGGTACGCGCCGCCGAGCGGCCGTTGATCATCGCGGGCGGCGGCGTCCATCACAGCGAGGCCGAGGACGCCCTGCGCGCCCTCGCCGACGCCACCGGCATCCCCGTCGCCTCCACCCAGGCCGGCAAGGGTTCCCTGCGCCATGACCACCCGGCCGACGTGGGCGGCATCGGCCACACCGGCACCGCCACGGCCGACGCGCTGGCCGCCCGCGCCGACCTCGTCATCGGTGTCGGCACCCGCTACACGGACTTCACCACCGCCTCCGCCACCCTCTTCGCCGACCCCGGCGTCCGCTTCGTCAATCTGAACGTCGCCTCCTTCGACGCCCACAAACTCGCCGCGCTCCCCCTGGTCGCCGACGCCCGCGCCGGCCTCGAAGCCCTCACTGGAGCCCTGTCCGGACACCGCGTCGCGCCCGCGTACGAGGCGGAGTACGGCGCGGCCAAAGCCCGCTGGGAAACCCTGGTCGACGCCGCCTACGCCGCGCCCGACGACTCCGTACGCCCCTCCCAGACCCAGGTCCTCGGCGCTCTGGACGCCACGGTCGGCGACCAGGACGTCGTCATCAACGCGGCCGGTTCGCTCCCCGGCGACCTGCACAAACTGTGGCGCGCCCGCTCCCGCCGCCAGTACCACCTGGAATACGGCTACTCCTGCATGGGCTACGAGATCCCTGCCGCCATCGGGGTCCGGCTGGCCGCGCCGGACCGGCCCGTATGGGCGCTGGTCGGCGACGGTACGTACCTGATGATGCCCACCGAGATCGTCACCGCGGTCCAGGAAGGCGTCAACATCAACGTCGTGCTCGTCCAGAACCACGGGTACGCCTCCATCGGCGGCCTGTCCGAGCAGACCGGCGCCGAACGTTTCGGCACGGCCTACCGCTACCGTGCCGCCGACGCCTCGTACACGGGCGCCCCCCTGCCCGTGGACCTCGCCGCCAACGCCGCCTCCCTGGGCATGCACGTCATCCGCGCCGCGACCGTCGCCGAACTGCGCGCCGCGCTCGCCGCGGCCCGCGCCGACGAGCGCCCCACATGTGTCTATGTCGAGACCGCAACGGCTGACACTGTGCCGGGCGCGCCCGCGGCCCAAGCCTGGTGGGATGTCCCTGTGGCCGAGACCGCGACGCGTCCGGCGGCGGTCGAGGCCCGCAAGGACTACGACCGGCACGCCGCCGCGCGCCGCCGCCACCTGTGAACCGCACACCCGCGCCCGTCCGCCCGAACCGCCCACCGACCCGCTGTTCCACCCACCGCCGTCACCGAGAAAGGCCCCCCGCATGAAGACCATCAACCACTGGATCGGCGGCAAGCCCGCCGAGGGTGTGTCCGGCTCGTTCGGCCCGGTCTACAACCCCGCGACCGGCGCCCAGGAGAAGCAGGTCGCCTTCGCCTCCGTGGACGAGGTGGACGCGGCCGTCGCCGCCGCCAAGGAGGCGTACCGCACCTGGGGTACCAGCTCGCTGGCCAAGCGCACGGCCGTACTGTTCGCCTACCGCGAGCTGATCGACGCGCACCGCGAGGAACTGGCCGCGCTGATCACCGCCGAGCACGGCAAGGTGCACAGCGACGCGCTGGGCGAGGTCGCCCGCGGCCTGGAGATCGTCGAGCTGGCCTGCGGCATCCCGCAGCAGCTCAAGGGCGAGCTGTCCACCCAGGTCTCCACCCGGGTGGACGTGGCCGCGATCCGCCAGTCCCTCGGTGTCGTCGCCGGCATCACGCCGTTCAACTTCCCGGCGATGGTGCCGATGTGGATGTTCCCGCTCGCCGTCGCCTGCGGCAACACCTTCGTCCTCAAGCCCAGCGAGAAGGTGCCGTCCGCGGCCCTGAAGCTGGCCGAACTGGCCGCCGAGGCGGGCCTGCCGGACGGCGTGCTGAACGTCGTCAACGGCGACAAGACCGCGGTGGACCGCATCCTGGAGCACCCGGACATCGCCGCCGTCTCCTTCGTCGGCTCCACGCCCATCGCCCGCTACATCCACACCACCGGTACGGCCAACGGCAAGCGCGTCCAGGCCCTCGGCGGCGCCAAGAACCACATGCTGGTGCTGCCCGACGCCGACCTCGACCTCGCCGCGGACTCCGCGATCAACGCCGCGTACGGCTCGGCGGGCGAGCGCTGCATGGCGGTCTCCGTGCTGGTGGCCGTCGGCGGCACCGCCGACCCGCTGATCGAGAAGATCAAGGAGCGGGCCGCCGCGCTGACCATCGGCCCGGGCGACGACCCGGCCTCCGAGATGGGCCCGCTCATCACCAAGGCCCACCGCGACAAGGTCGCCTCTTACGTGACCGGTGCCGCGGCCCAGGGTGCGGACGTCGTCATCGACGGTACGGACTTCACGGTCGCCGGCCACGAGAACGGCCACTGGATCGGCGTCTCGCTGCTCGACAACGTCACGCCCGAGATGGACGCCTACCGCGACGAGATCTTCGGCCCCGTCCTGTCGGTCGTCCGCGTGGACACCTACGACGAGGCGATCTCGCTGATGAACTCCTCGCCGTGGGGCAACGGCACCGCCATCTTCACCCGGGACGGCGGCGCGGCCCGCCGCTTCCAGCTGGAGGTCGAGGCCGGCATGGTCGGCGTGAACGTCCCGATCCCGGTGCCGGTCGGCTACCACTCCTTCGGCGGCTGGAAGGACTCCATCTTCGGCGACCACCACATCTACGGCAACGACGGCGTGCACTTCTACACCCGCGGCAAGGTCGTCACGACCCGCTGGCCGGACCCGTCCGACGGCGGCATCAACCTGGGCTTCCCCAGCAACCACTGAGATCGTCGGGAGAGCACCGCTGACGACGGTGCGAGCCCGCGGGCCGCGAGAGGCGGGCCCGCGGGCGAGTCCGGCATGCCGGCCGGCGGGCTGGGCTGCCGGGCTGGGCTGCTGTTCCAGGGTGCCGGGGCGTGTGAGGCTCCTGGTCTCCCGCTGGTCACCGTCGTCGCGGAAGCCCGTCGTGGAAAACCCGTCGCGGAAACCCGTTGTCATACCGGGGAACCGTTCAGGCCGGATGGCGCATGATGCTGCGTATGAATGACGAACAACAGCCCACAGGTGCCGTGGAGATGCAGCGTGCCGCGGCGGGTGCTCCATGACGGGGGCCCCGGTCATCCGCCACGCGGTCCGTACGGACCTGCCGGACGTGGTCGCGCTGGCCGCGGAGCACGCCGCGTACGAACGGTCCGCGCCGCCCGCCGTCGACCTGGAGGACCGGCTCGCGGACGCGCTCTTCGGGCCGCGCCCGCCGTGGCTGCGCTGCCTGGTCGCCGAACTGTCCGGCGGCGAACTCGCCGGGTACGCCACCTGCTCGACAGCCTTCGACACCTGGCAGGGCCGCGAGTACCTGCTCCTGGACTGTCTCTACCTGCGTGCCGAACACCGCGGCCTCGGGCTGGGCGCCCTGCTGACCGAGGCGGTCATCGCCGAGGGCAAGGCGCTGGGCGTCGCGGAGATGCAGTGGAACACGCCCGACTGGAACGCGGGAGCGATCCGCTTCTACGACCGGTTCGGCGCGACCCGCAAGGACAAGAAACGTTTCACGCTGGTGCTGGAGACGGGCGGCAGGAGCTGAGGGCGGGCCGGGCAGCAGGAGCTGAGAGCCGGCCGGGCGGCAGAGGCTGGGAGCAGGTCAGAAGTCGGGAGTCAGAAGTCGGGAGTCGGGGGAAGGGAGCGGCTGCCGGGTGAGTGGCAGCCGGTGGCCGCCGGCTCTCACCTCTTGGCGCCCGCGGTGGCGGTGGCCAGGTAGGACTCGGCCAGAGCCGCCGTCATCAGCCAGTCGTGGTAGTCCGCCGGATCGGCGTACCCGTTGACGAAACGGTGCGCCACGGCGGGGTGTTCGGTGGCGGCAGCCAGCAGCCGCTGTACGTGCTGCGGCAGCGGCTCCAGCATCAGGTTGGTGAACTCCGTGACCTGCCGGGCGTGCCGCCAGAACACGGCGAACGCCGCATGCATCCACTCCGCGTCGAACGGCCCGTCCCCGTGTTCCAGGATCGCGTCCAGGTAGGCGGCCGCGCCGCGGGCCGCCATGTTCGAACCCTGGCCGGTGATCGGGTCGTTGGTCACGACCGCGTCCGCCATGCCCAGCACGTACGTGTCCGGCGCGACCTCGGCCACCGGGTGCCGGACGACGGGGGTGACCGCGCCGTACAGCGTCGCGCCCGCGTCCGTGGGCGTGGCGTCCTTGCACAGCTCGTACTCCCCGGGCGCATACGTGCGCATCAGTTCGAGCGCCCGGGCCACGCCGCCGGCCGGCGAGGGCTGGTCGTGCCAGCAGTCGAACGGCCCGCCCGGCAGCGCCTCGAACAGCACGATGCCGCACGGCCCGCCCGTGGTGAGCGCCGGTAGCACGAACACCTCGCCGGCGCCGGCCACCGCGTTGATCCGCGTCTGCGGTTCCGGTTCGCCGGGCGGCGCCGCGACACCGTGCACGTACATGCAGGCCAGCGTGCGCTGCGGGCGGTCGAAGGGGCAGTGCAGCGGGTTGCGGGCGAAGATCCGGGTGAGGTCGCCGCGCCCGGAGGCGACGATCGTCAGCTCGTGTTCGGCGGCGAGCGCGGGCAGCGTGGCGGAGGTGACGGAGCCGTACCGGACCCGGCCGCCCCTGGCCTCGTACAGACCGAGCCAGCCGGCCATCTTCACCCGCTGGTCGACGGAGTGCGGCGGCTCGTCGAACTGCCCGGTGAACGTCAGCGCGGATTTCCCGGGCGGATCCCACACCGTCACCCGCAGGGAACTCGCTCCGGGCGCGGTCGCGTCCCAGAGATTGAGCCCGGCGGCGCGCTCCAGGCGCCGCGCCGGGCCGAACATGAGCTGCGTCGACATCACCCGCCCGGCGCGTACCTCCCGTGCCGTACGGTCGGTGACCAGCGTGACGTCGTAGTCCGCGGCGAGGAGGGCCAGGGCGAGATGCAGCCCCGCCTGCCCAGCGCCGACGATGGCGATCCTGCGCATTGCCGCCTCCCCTGGGCCGACCCGGCCCGCCCCCACATCGTCTTTTGTAGCGGCGGCGTGGTGCGGTGTACAGGGGGCCACGGGGCGCACGGGCGCGTTGCGCGTACTGCGGGCGCGGTATGTGCGGCGGCGCCCGTACTGCCGGAGGAGGTGCGCGGGTTCGCCCCGGCGGCTCGGTGGTCCGCGGCGGAACGTCCTTAGGATTCACCGTATGACTTTCCGACTCCGCGGACGACGGCTGTACGCGACGGCGGCCGTGCTGGCCGTACTCGCCGGGTCAGGTACGTGGGCGGCCGTCGCCGCCGACGACCCGCCGGCCGTGCACCGGGAGGACCGGACGTTCAGCGTGCCGGAGAGTGGCGGGGGTGCCGGTGGCGGTGCCAATGCCGGTGGCGGTGCCAATGCCGGTGGTGGTGGCGGCGGCGGTGACGGCAAGGTCCGTGTCGACACCTCGTTCTTCACCGCGGACGGCGCCGGCCGACGGCCCGCCGTCCTCCTCGGGCACGGGTTCGGCGGCAGCAAGGAGTCGGTACGCACGCAGGCCGAGCAGCTGGCGCGCGACGGGTACGCCGTACTGACCTGGTCGGCGCGCGGCTTCGGCGCGTCCACGGGGAAGATCGGGCTGAACGCCCCGGACCGGGAGGTGGCCGACGTCCGCCGGCTCATCGACTGGCTGGCGAAGCGCCCCGAGGTACGGCTGGACGCCGCAGGCGACCCGCGGGTCGGTATCGCCGGAGCCTCGTACGGGGGAGCGGCCGCGTTGCTGGCGGCCGGGTACGACAAGCGTGTCGACGCGATCGCCCCGCAGATCACGTACTGGAACCTGGCCGACGCGCTCTTTCCCAACGGCGTCTTCAAGAAGCTGTGGGCCGGCATGTTCTTCTCCACGGGTTCGGTCGGGGCGGGGGCGGCGGAGGAGTCCGGGAAGGAGAGCACCGGTACGGGGAGCGGGAGCACCGGTGGTGGGAACGGAAGCGCAGGTACCGGGAGCGGGAGCGACGGTGCCGGGAACGGGAGCAGCGGAGCCGAGAACGGGAACAGCGGTACTGGTGACGGAAACGCCGGTGCAGGAAATACCGGTGCAGGAAACACCGGTGCCGGAAACGGAAGCGCCGACGGCAGCGGGAAGTCCTCCGACGGGTCCGCGTCCCGGGACGTCACCGACGGGTGCGGCCGGTTCGAGCCGCAGCTGTGCGAGATGTACGAGCGGATCGCCGTCTCCGGCAAGCCCGACGACGCCGCCCGCACGACTCTCGAAGCGCGCAGCCCCGTCGCCGTCGCGGACCGGATCAAGGTTCCGACGCTCCTCATGCAGGGCAGAACCGATTCGCTGTTCCCGCTCGGCCAGGCCGACGCGGCGTACCGGGCGCTCCGCAAGAACGGTGCGCCCGTGTCCGTCGACTGGCTCGCCGGCGGGCACGACGGCGGCGACCGCGAGAACGGCCGCCTCGCCGACCGTACGAAGGCATGGTTCGACCGTTACCTGAAGGACGACAAGGACGCGGACACCGGGCCCGCCTTCCGTGTCAGCCGCGGCGGGGCCGTGGACTCCACCAACGGCGCCGCACGGTTGCGCGGCGCGAGCGGCGACCGTTACCCCGGCCTGCGCAACGACCCGCGCCCGGTGCGCCTGACCGGCCGCGAACAGCGCTTCAGCAACCCGGCCGGGGCCAGTCCGCCGTCCATCTCGACCGTGCCGGGCGTCGGCGCGCTCAACAGCCTCTCCGGTGTCGGTGCCGGGCTCTCCCTCGATTCCCCGGGCCAGTTCGCCGGTTTCGAGTCGCAGCCGCTCCGCGATCCGCTGCGGGTCACCGGTGCGCCGACCGCCCGCGTACGTATCGGCTCCACCAGTGACGACGCGGTGCTCTTCGCCAAGGTGTACGACATCGGGCCGAACGGCAGCAGCCGGCCGGTGCTGCCCGCCGGGCTCGCCGAGCCGTACCGCATCATCGGCGCCAAGGCCGGCAAGAGCGTCGAACTGCGGATGCCCGCCATCGACCACGAGTTCGCGGCCGGGCACCGGCTGCGCCTGGTGCTGTCCTCGACGGACCTCGCCTACGCCTCGCCGGCCGAGCCCGCCACGTACACCGCATCCCTGGACGGCAACGGTGTGCTGAGCGTGCCGACCGCGCCCGCCGTCAAGAGCGCGGCGGCTCCGCTGCCCGCGTGGACGTGGGCGCTGCCCGCCGCGGGCGCGGTCGTCGCCGTACTGCTGCTGTTCGTCGGCCGGCGGCGGACCGCGGCCGGCGCGCCCGACCCGGACCTGGCGGACGTACCGCTGCAGATCACCGGCCTGAGCAAGCGGTACGCCAAGTCCGCCGACCGCTACGCCGTACGGGACCTCTCCTTCCGGGTGGAGAAGGGCCAGGTGCTCGGCCTGCTCGGGCCGAACGGCGCGGGCAAGACCACCACCCTGCGGATGCTCATGGGGCTGATCGGGCCGGACGCCGGCGAGATCCGCGTCTTCGGGCATACGATCCGGCCCGGCGCGCCGGTGCTGTCGCGGGTCGGCGCGTTCGTCGAGGGTGCCGGATTCCTGCCGCACCTGTCCGGGCGTGCCAACCTCGACCTGTACTGGCAGGCGACCGGCCGGCCGCCCGAGGACGCGCACATCGAGGAGGCTCTGGAGATCGCCGGGCTGGGCGACGCGTTGCAGCGCGCGGTACGCACGTACTCCCAGGGCATGCGGCAGCGCCTGGCCATCGCACAGGCCATGCTGGGCCTTCCGGACCTGCTCATCCTGGACGAGCCGACCAACGGGCTCGACCCGCCGCAGATCCGCGAGATGCGGGACGTGATGATCCGGTACGCGGCCGGCGGACGCACTGTGATCGTCTCCAGCCACTTGCTGGCCGAGGTCGAACAGACCTGCACGCATCTGGTCGTCATGGACCGTGGCCAACTCGTCCAGACGGGACCTGTCGCCGACATCGTCGGCAGCGGTGAAACCCTTCTCGTCGGCGTGGAAGGCAGCGAACCGCTGACCGACGTCCTCCTGGAGAAGGTGGCCGCGCTGCCCGGTGTGGCGACGGCCGTCCGGGCCGACGAGGGCCTGCTCGTCACGCTGGACGGCACGACGAGCACCGCGCGTCTGCTGCCGGAACTGCTGCGGCTGGAGATTCCGGTGGCCCGCATCGGCCCCCACCGCCGCCTGGAGGACGCTTTCCTCACCATGATCGGAGGTGACCGGTGACCCCCGTCACCGAACCGGGCACGAGCAGCGGGCCCACGCTCCCCGACGGCCCCGCCGGCTCGTCCGTACCGGGCGCGTCGCACGCTCCCGGATACCGCGCGCGCCGCACGCTTCCGCTGCGCGTCGAGGCGATGCGGCAGCTCAAGCGGCGTCGTACGTCGGTGATCGCCGCGATCCTGGTGGCGCTGCCGTTCGTGCTGGTCGCGGCCTTCGCGATCGGTGGCGACCCGAGCGGCCGCAACAACCGGATCACCCTGATGGACACCGCGACCGCCTCGGGCGCCAACTTCACCGCGACCGTCCTGTTCGTCTCGGCGGGCTTCCTGCTGGTCGTGCCCGTAGCGCTGTTCTGCGGGGACACGGTCGCCTCCGAAGCGAGCTGGTCCTCGCTGCGCTACCTGCTCGCGGCGCCCGTCCCGCGCACCCGGCTGCTGATCGGCAAACTCACCGTGGCCCTGCTGTTCAGCGCGGCGGCGATGGCGCTGCTGCCGCTGGTCGCGCTCGGCGTCGGCACCGCCGCGTACGGGTGGGGGCCGCTCCAACTGCCCACCGGCGGCGCGCTGGCCGCCGGCGACGCGCTGCCCCGCCTCGCGCTCGCCGTCGCGTACATCTTCGTCAGCCAGCTGGTCACGGCGGCCCTCGCCTTCTGGCTGTCGACGGTGACGGACGCGCCGCTGGGCGCGGTCGGCGGCGCGGTCGGCCTGACCATCGTCGGCAATGTGCTGGACCAGGTCACGGCTCTGGAGCAGTGGCGCGACTTCCTCCCGGCGCACTGGCAGTTCGCCTGGGCCGACGCTCTGCAGCCCCAGTTGGACGGCACGGGGATGATCCAGGGGGCGGCGGTGTCGGTGGCGTACGCGCTGGTGTTGTTCGCGCTGGCGTTCCGGGGGTTCGGGAGGAAGGACATCGTGTCGTAGGGAGCGGGAGCGGGAGCGGGAGCGGGAGTGGGAGTGGGAGTGGGACTGTGGGCGGGGGTGTGGGAGTGGGGGTGTGGGCGGGGCGAGGAGGTGGCTGAGCGGGTGGGGGCCGTCGGTTACGGCAAATGCGTGTCGGTCTGCGGGGCGCAGATCTCCGCCACCGCCGCCGGTTCCCAGTAGAACGGGCGGATTTCGTGCAGGAGTCCGTCCCGTACGGTGATCAGCTGCACGATCGTGGTGGTCAGCGTGCGCCCCGTGGCGCGGGCCGTGAACCGTACCCGGCTGGTGATGACGACCTCGTCCCCGTCCACCAGCTGCCGCTGCTCCAGGAACTCCATCGACCGCCACAGCCGGCCCATCACCCCCATGAACCGTTCCAGTCCCTCCGGACCGTGCCACGCGCCGGCGTACGGAAGGTCGGGGGACTGGTGGAGCACGACGTCCGGGGACAGGCAGGCGGCGAGGGGTGAGAAGTCCGCCTGGCCGGGGCCGCCCGCGGCGATGTACGCGCGCTCTGCCTCGTAGAAACGTTTCAGCGTCGTGGTCGTGTCGTGCTGTGTCATGGCGCCAGTCAAGTGCTCGCCGGCGTCGGCCACCGGCGGAAATCCGCCGTCGCGCTCCGGGGCGGTGATTGGGCCCGTTGCTCCAGCCGGGTGGTGTGCCCGGCGGTCCGCAACCATGCCGGGGCCTCGGTTGTCTCAGTCGGTGAAGACCGGCAATGCGCACATAGAACATGAAGTCGGAAGTCGAGGACATCTCATGCTCCGTCACGCTTCGCGCACCATCGCCACTGCCACTCTCACTGCCACTGCCACGGCCACTGCTACGGCCACTGCTACGGCCACCATGGCCGTCGCGACTGCTGCCGCTCTCGGCCTCACGCTGACCGTCGCGTCCGCGGCCCCGGCCGTCGCCGCGAGCCCAGGCGCATCCGTACGGCCGGGCGCTTTCGTACGGCCGGGCGCTCCCGTACAACCGGGGGCTTCCGCGCGATCGAACGCTTCCGTACAACAGCAGTCCCGTTCGGACCGGCGGGATCTGCGCACCGACCCGAACGGCCGCTGGACCGCCGAGGAGATCCGTCGCTTCCTGGTCTCCTTCTACGGAAAGCACGGCCCCAGTGCCTGGAAGCGCGAGCACCAGGTCTCCGCCGAGCTCAAGAAGAAGGCCGCGCAGACGCCTGACTACGACCTGCTGCTGTGCGCCCAGAACACACCGCGCGACATCTCCGTCGGCAAGGTCACCACCGCACAGTCCGCAAGGGTCGGCTGGGCGACCGTCACCACGTACTGGAGCGGTAACCGGAAAGAGCACTTCACCGCGTACGTGGACCTGGACGCGACGCGGCCCATCGAATTGCTGGACGTGTCCTGCTCGGTGTGAGGCTCGGGGCGGGGAGCTGAGAGGAGGGAGGGAGAGGGAGAAGGAGGAGGGGACACGATGCAGTGGGCGGCCCCAGGACGCGGGCTACTCCGCCGGCCCCTGCATATGGGCGCTGACCCACTGCATCGTGCCTTCACCCATGCCCTTCACATATGTGTCGGCCCCGTGCATCCCCCCGACGACCGTCTGCAGCCGCGTCTTGACCGGGCCACGTCCGTAGCGCGCGATGAACTTCTTGACCTTCGGCACGACCGTGGCCTCCTTGGAGCCGTCCTGGAAGGCCAGGTACACCTCGGGTCCGCCCTTGCTGATCAGCCGCTGGGCCAGGACCTCGGGGTTGTTCTCCCGCTGCTCCCTCGCGTGTCCCCGCCACAGCGGTGAGTCCGGCACGATGTCGGGGCCGCTCGGTATCGCGGCCTTGAACGTCTCCGGGTGCTGCAGAACGTTCTTCAGCGCGGCGAAGCCGCCGGACGAGGAACCCATGATCGCCCAGCCGTCCCGGCTCTTGAGCGTACGGAAGTTCTGCCGGACGAAGTCGGGGACGTCCTCGTTCAGCCAGGTGCCCATCTTCGGCTGGCCGGGTATGTCGCTGGCGTCGTAGTACTGCTTGGCGTTGGGGTTGAGCACCGGCATCACGACGATGAACGGCAGGCTCTTGCCCTCCTTCGACCACTGCGCCAGGTTCTCCTCCAGCTTCAGGTCGCCGCCGATCCAGTAATTGACGGGGTAGCCCTCGGCGCCGGGCAGCGCCATCAGGACCGGGAACCCCTTGTCGGCATTCTTCTTCTCGTAGTACTCCGGCGGCGCCCATACCCACACCTTCCCGGTGAATCCGGACTTGGGGCCGTGGTACGTGGCCACGCCGATGGGGGTGCCGTTCCCGGCGCCGCCGACCTTGCGCTGTTCCTTGAAGCTGATCGGGTTGGTGGGCATCTGGGCCAGGGACGCCTTGCCCGGTCGTGTGGCACCGTGCGATCCCTTCGCGTCACCGAAGCGCACCGGGGCGTCGTCGGAACCGTTCGATCCGCCCGATCCGCCTGAGCCGCAGCCGGCGGTGGCGGCGAGGGCGGCCAGGGTGGTCAGTACGACCGCCGGGGTGAGCAGGGTTTTACGCACGGGAACTTCTCCTTGCTGAGCGGGCCGGAGGACGTCCGGCTGTCGAGCAAGAGGGCGCGGCCGGTGCCGGGGTTTCCCTCTTCGGGGGGCGCGTTGCTCGTGCGGGCCGGCGCCGATCGCGTGATACGGCTGTGACCTGCGCGGTTTACCCGTAACAGAAACCGCCTTTACGGTGATTTTCTCGACGAAACGGCGGGCGGGGAGGCGCGGGGGCGGGGACGGGGGCGGAGTGATGCGCGGACGGGGTGATGCGGGGACGGGGTGATGCGGGGAGGGAGTGATGCGCGGACGGGGTGGCGCGGGGACGGAGTGACGCGAGGGCGGGGTGACGCGAGGGCAGGGTGACGCGAGGGCGCGGGAACACGGTGCCGCGGTGACCTTCGGCTGAACCAGCCGCCGGAATCCGTCCGGCCCGCCGTCTCCCCCAAGAGCGCCGCCCAAGAGCCCCAGCCCAAGAGCCCCTACCCACGGGCCCCACCCACGGGCCCCACCCGCAACCCCCACCCGCAACCCCCACCACAACCCACCCGAGTCCCCACCAAACCCCACCCGCAAACCGGCACAGATCATTCCGTTTCGACGCCCGTGAGTACGTATTCTCGGTGGCATGACCTGGTCGCGAGCGCTGAAGAAGACCGCCCGCTCCGGGCTGACCATCGAGAAGGCCAAGCTCACCCCGCTGATCGCGATCCGCGGCTCGGTCGGTGTCGCCATCGTCATCGGTCTGTGCCTCTATCTCGGCAATCCGGCCCTGGCGGTCTCCTCGGCGTTCGGCGCGTTCGCCGCCGGTATCGCCACCTTCCAACGCAGCTGGCGCCCGCGGCCCGTCCTGGCCCTCGCCGTCGCGGGCGGCCTCTCCGTCTCCACCTTCCTCGGTTACCTGGCCGCCGCGCACATCGCCGGCTTCCTGGTCCTGCTCTCCCTGTGGACCTTCCTGGCGGGCCTGGCCTGGTCGGTCGGCCCGGTCTCTGGACTGGTCGGTACGCAGACCGTCTCGGTCATGCTCGTCACCGTCACGCTGCCGACCTCCGTCCTCGGCGCGCTGGAACACGCGGCGATCATCGCTTTCGGCGGGTTCGTCCAGGCCGCGCTGATCGTGCTGTTTCCCGTACGGCCGTGGGGCGCGCAGCGCGACGCGCTCGCCGACGCGCTGGCCGCCGAAGCGGACTACGCGCGCCGGCTGCGGCACGACCCGGTCGCCCCCTTCGACCCGCAGCCCTTGATGAACGCCCGTCTGGCTTCCGCGGTGACCCCGCGTCAGGCCAAGCGCCGGCCGGTCCAGCTGCACGGGCCCCGGGCGCTGGCCGAACAGGTCAGGCCGGTCCTGGCCTCGCTCGCCGACCCGGTCGTCGGCGCACCCGTAGAGGGGCCCGAACGCGACCGGGCGCGCGAACTGCTCGGCGCGGCCGGCACCGTACTGGACGCCGTCGCGACCGCCATCCGGCACGGCAAGTCCGTACGCCTGCCGCCCGAGGCGATGGCCACCCTCGAAATGCCGCAGGACGGCGACGGGCCACGGCTCACCGGGGCCGCCCGCCGCTCCGCGCTGCGGCTGATCTCGCTGCTGGCCGATGCCGTGGAGTTCACGGACGAGCCCGTCCGGGCCACCCGGCCCACCACCGAGGCGGAGCGCGGGCACCTGCTGCGCCCGAGCGTGCCGAAGCTGATCCCGGTGGCGCTGCGCGCCGTACGCCGTGAGATCCGCTGGTCGTCGCACATCTTCCGGCACGCGCTCCGCGTCAGCGCGGTGGCCGCCGCGGGTTATCTCATCGGCCAGGCGCTGCCCTTCGGTCACGGGTACTGGGCGCCGCTGGCCTCGGTGATGGTGATGCGGCCCGACTTCGGGCAGACGTACGCGCGCGGCGTCGCCCGTTTCATCGGCACCCTGGTCGGGGTCGCGGTGGGCGGCGCGATCATGGGGCTGACCCACCCGAACCTGTACGTCAGCGCGGCGCTGGCGATCGTGTGCGTACTGGCGATGTACCTGCTGATGCGTACGGGGGTGTCGGTGACCTCGGCGTGCGTCGCCGCGTACGTCGTCTTCCTGCTCGGCATCGCGGGCGCCGGCTGGGAACAGACCGTCCAGGAACGCGTCGTCCTCACCCTGGTCGGCGGAGTGCTGGCGATGCTGTCCTACGCGCTCTTCCCCGCCTGGGAGACCCCGCGGCTGCGCGAACGGCTGGCCCAGTGGCTGGAGGCCAACGGCCGGTACGCCATCGCCGTCTTCGACCGTTACGCGCGGCCCGCCGAACGCCGCCCCCGTCAGGTCCGTGAAGCCCTCCTGGACGCCCGCGCGGCCCGTGCCGCCTGGGAGGAGAGCGAATCGCGCGCAGAGAAGGAGCCGGTGCGCCACCGCGGCCTGTCGCTGAGCGCGGCAGCTGCGGCACAGTCCGCCCTGTCCACGATGGGCCGGGTGACGATGATCGTGGAAGCGCACCTTCCGGACAAGGACGCGGAACCATCATCGGGTGCCCACGCGTTCACGGAAGAGCTGCGCGAGTCACTGCCGCGCGCGGTCGACGCCGTACGGGAGCGGCGCGACCTGGACTGGAGCGCACTGCGCGCCGTATGGGAGGAGTGGGCGGCGCAGTCCGAGACCCGCGGCGTAGCCCTGCGCGGTGCCGAGCTGCTTCTGGACGCGCTGGACGACTTGGCTGAGGCTCTGTCACGGGGCCCGGGCGGCAAGAACCGGGCGACGCGGGGAGTGGGGGACACGGGCGGGATGCGGAGAGTGAGTGATACAGGTGGGACGCGAAGAGTGAGTGATACGAGTGGGACGCGGGAGGTGAGCGATACGGGCGGGACGCGAAAGGTGACTGCTCCGTCTGCCTCGCCGTCTTCCTCTCCTTCTCCCTCGCCCTCCCCGCCCTCCCCCTCGTCCCCTTCCTCGCCGCCGCCCTCCGCGCCGAGCTGAACGCGTCGGCCCGGAACCATTCGGCACCGCCTGTAGTCTTGATAATTGCCCGCAAATGGCGCCATTGGCGAGCTTGACGAGCTCGGTGGGCTTCACATCCCGAGCGGATCGGCGAGCCACACGTGCCGCCCGGGGCGCGATGTTCGAGGGCTCTGCGCGCGGGGCCCTGTCGTCCAGTCGAGAGAGAGCAAGCGAACCTTCCATGGCGTCCAGCACTTCGTCCGGTACGTACGACATAGGCATCGACCTGGGAACCGCCAACACCCTGGTCTACTCACGCGGCAAGGGCGTCGTCCTGAACGAGCCGTCCGTCGTCGCCGTGAACGCGTCCGGCGAGGTGATCGCCGTCGGTTCGGAGGCCAAGCGCACCATCGGCCGTACCCCGTCCGGCATCACGGCGATGCGCCCCCTCCAGGAGGGTGTGATCGCCGACTTCGACGCGGCCGAACAGATGCTGCGCGCCTTGATGAAGAAGGCGCTGCCCACCCGCCGCTTCTCCAAGCCGCGGGTCGTCATCTGCGTGCCCTCCGGGATCACCGGCGTCGAGCGGCGGGCCGTCATCGACTCGGCGCGCAGTGCCGGCGCCCGTGAGGTGCACCTGATCGAGGAGCCGATGGCGGCGGCGATCGGCGCGGGCCTGCCGGTGGCCGAGCCGGTCGGCTGCATGGTCGTGGACATCGGCGGAGGTACGACCGAGGTGGCCGTCGTCTCGATGGGCGGCATCGTCACCGCCCAGTCGGTACGGGTCGCGGGCGACGCGCTGGACGCGGCGATCATCTCGTACGTGAAGAAGAAGCACTCGCTGGCGATCGGCGAGCGCACCGCCGAAGACATCAAGATCGCCATCGGCTCCGCGGCGTGGACCCCGGTCGACGTGGACGAGGAGGGCGAGCCGGAGCGCCGTACGTCCTACACCGTACGCGGCCGGGACCACGTCAGCGGCCTGCCGCGCATCCAGGAGATCACCGAGGAGGAGATCCGTTCGGCGCTGGCCGAGCCGGTCGAGGCGATCGTGCAGGCCGTACACCGCACCCTCGACGAGTGCCCGCCCGAGCTCTCCGGGGACATCATCGAGCGCGGCATAGCGCTCACCGGCGGCGGCGCGCTGCTGCGCGGCCTCAGCCAGCGGCTGCGCCAGGAGATGGGCGTGCCGGTGGTGGTCGCCGACGACCCGCTGGACTGCGTGGTCAACGGCACGGGCCGGTGCGTGGACGAATTCGCGACGCTGCAAGGGCTGTTGGCCGGGGCGATGGAACAGCCGCGTAAGGCTGTACGGCTCTGATGGGCGGGCGGGGGCCGGCGGTTGTTTTGGGGTGGTGAGTCCGGTTGGTCTGCTGCCCCGCCGGTCCTTCTCTGTCTGCCCCCTTCGTAGGTGCCGAGGTGCGGCGGTGCGTGTCGGTGCGCGCCGATGGACATCGATGGACGTCGACGTGCGGTAACCCCCGGAACGGGTGAAGATGATTGCGCCGGCTGCGAGGCCGGTCACGGTGAGTAATCGTTTCACCCTGGAGGAACGATCATGCCGAATCTGTTGGCGCTCATGATCGATACGGGGATGCTTGCACCGGGTCCGGGCCCGGGTCCGGGTCCGGGTCCGGGTCCGGACCCGACTTCGGCACCCACGGGCGTACAACGCGTGAGCGCAGCGGCGGTTGCGTCCGCCGCCAAATGCCTGGCCCCGACCGTATCCGCGTTTGTAGGGTCGCCCGTGTGCCTGCCCGTAGCCTCATTCGCAGCTGGATCCGGAAGCTGACGCCGATGCTGAACGTAAAGGTCCTCCAGCCGGCTGAATGGGTGCGGACGGGTACCGTACCGACGCGCCGATGGGCCGTCGCCCACGGCAGATCGATCACCGAGGGCGGTGAGTGCGCCGTGGCGACCGGCGGCCGGCAGGACGTCCCGGTCAAGGGGCCCAGACCGTACATCGCGATGGTGCTCATGGAGTCCCCGGGCAAGGGCGGTGGCGATCCGCTGTACGAGGAGAGCGTCATGCTCGTCTACGCGGCGGACGACGCGGACGCCCGGAGCCGGGCCGAGCGGCGGGCGCGCTCCCGGGAGACGAGCTACCTCAATGACCGCGGCGAGAGCGTGTCCTGGCGCTTCAAGTGTGTCGTGGACGTGAGCGCGACACTTGACGAGGACCTGACGCAGGACGCCGACCTCTATGCGCGGCACTTCCGCGACTACGCGGCCTACGAACGCTTCGAACCGCTGCTGTCGGGCGAGGAGCTCTGACCTGACCGTCGGGCAAGGAACTCTGACCTGATGGCCGGGGTGGCTGGGGTTGCCGGGGTGGCTGGGGTTGCCGGGATGGCCGGGGTTGGCGGGACTGCCGGGGTTGCCGGGATGGCTGGGGTTGCCGGGTGACGAACTCTGCCCCGACGTTCTCCGCGTCGCCGTGTGGTGCTGTGTCAGCGCGCGGAGCCGGGTGACGAGGCTTCGCCCGGGGCGACGGCCGTGTCATCTTGCGCGGCGCGCCGGGCCATGTAGCTCTCCAAGCCGTCCAGGATCCGCTCCAGGCCGAACTCCAAAGCCTGGTCGCGAGAGTCGCCGACCGCGGAGGACGCGACGGCGGCGGTGAGCGCGGGGTAGCGGTCGGAACGGCCGGCCAGAAGCTCGTTCAGTGCCGCGCTCATGGCCTGCTCGGGGTTCCGCGTGGCGCCGTGGGCGGCCCCCTGCGTCCGCGTACTGCCTACGCCCATGGATGTGGCGATCTGGGCGAGGGCGCGGATGTGGCCGTTCACCACGACCACCGCGTCCAGTTGTTCGGCGCCGTTCAGGCCCGTGTCCGCGAGGGCGGTGAGGGCGCTCTCCGTCCAGCCGAGTTCATTGGGGCCCATGACGCGGGGGCCCATCGTGGCCGACAGCAGCCAGGGGTGGCGATGGAGGACTGCCGACAGGCTTTCGGCCCACGCGCGCAGCGCGGCTCGCCAGCCCGCGTCCGTATGAAGGGCGGGAGGTGCGCCCATGGCGGTGTCGATCATGAGGGCGACCAGCTCGGTCTTGCCCGGCACGTACCGGTACAGGGACATCTTGGTGAAATTGAGTTCACCCGCGATCCGCTGCATGGAGACGGCGGCCAGGCCGCCCGTGTCGGCGAGGGCGATGGCCGTACGCGTGATCCGGTCCAGGCTCAGGGCCGGCTTGGGGCCGCGGCTGGGGCGCCCGCGATCACCCCACAGCAGCTCGATGCTTCCCGCCTGTTCGGCGAAGACATCGGCCGCCACCTCGGGAACCTGCCCACCGCCCAGCTCGCTGCTCTGCTTCTTCTCACCGTCTCCAGCCACCTCCGCATCCTAAAACTGTGTCCGGGGTATACAGAACAGTGTCCAGCGGATACAGTTTCTCTCGTCGAAGTGACGATCGGGCGTGAGGAGCGTGTGATGACGTACGGAACGGCATGTGCGGCGGCTGGCGGGCCGACCGTCCTGATCTCCGGGGCCAGCGTCGCCGGGCCGGCGGTGGCGTACTGGCTGAGGCGCTACGGCTGTCGCCCGACCGTGGTGGAGGTGGCTCCGAGCCTGCGCGGCGGCGGGTTCGCGGTCGACTTCCGGGGCAGCGCGACCCTGGCGGTGCTGGAGCGGATGGGTGTGCTGGAGGAAATCCGGCGGCACCGGACGAATGGCAGCCCGATGAGCTTCATCGACGAGCGCGGAAGTGAAGTGGCGACGCTGCCGCCGGAGTTTGCCGGTGGGGAAGTGGAAATCCTCCGCTCGGATCTCTCCCACATCCTCTACGCCCACAGCCTGCATGGGCGTACGGCTCACTCGGACAGACCGGAGGTCGCTGAGGCGGCGGGGGAGCGGGCAGCGGACGGGCGGCCTCTGCCGCCACCGGTGGAATACCTCTTCAACGACTCCATAACGTCCCTGGCTGAGACGGATGGGGCGGACGGCGTGTACGTCACCTTCGAACGTGAAGCCCCGCGCACCTTCGACCTCGTGATCGGCGCGGACGGCCTGCACTCCACCGTGCGTCGGCTGGCCTTCGGTCCGGAGGAGGAGTTCGTCAGCCACCTCGGCTACTACATAGCCGCCTGGGACCTACCGGCCGACGGCACGGACTTCGTAGCCGGGCCCGTGGGCTACAACGAACCCGGCCGCCTGTTAAGCGTAGGCCGTACGCCCCGGCGCGCGGGTGCCCCGGGGTACGCGGGCGAGGTCTTCGGCGTCTTCGCCTCGGAGGAGCTCACCTACGACCGGCGTGACACGGAAAAGCAGAAGAAGCTGATATCGCAGGCGTACGAGGGGAGCGGTTGGCGGGTTACGGATCTGGCACGGACGGTATGGCGGGCCGACAGTCTCTACTTCGACTCCATCAGCCGGGCGGACGTGCCGCGCTGGTCGACCGGCCGAATAGCCCTGCTCGGCGACGCGGCGTACGGAGCCACCGTCGGCGGCATGGGGACCGGGGCGGCTGTCGTGGGGGCGTACGTCCTCGCGGGCGAGCTGGCGGCCGCCAACGGTGACCACGTCACGGCGTTCACGCGCTACGAAGAGCGGATGCGACCCTTCGTCACGCGGTGCCAGGAGGGCGGCCGAGCAGCCGGCGAATTCCTGGCCCCGCCCACCCAGGAGGCGATCGACGCACGCAACGGCCTCCTGAACGACTCGCAGGCGCTGGCCGCGATGCTGCGGGAGGGGGAGGAGATATCCGAGGGTATCGATCTGGGTGGGTTGGGTGGGCTGGGTGGGTTGGGGGGCTTTGGTGACTTGGGGGGTGTGGGCGGCTTGAGGTGAGCTGCTTGGGGCGGGGGGAGGGCTGCTTAGGTGGCGGGGAGCGGCGGGGTGGCGGGGGTGCGCTGCTTGGGCGGCGTGGGGGGCTGAGATGAGCGGCGTGGGGGGCGTGGGGTCTGAGGGGTTCGAGGGCTCTGAGTGTTCTGAGGGCTGCGCGTGCTCTGAGCGCTCTGGAGAGCCACAAGATTCATAAGCGGGGGCGAGGGGTGGGAGGGGGCGGGGGGGCGGGCTATGAGTTTTAGCGGTGGTGTGGCTGGGGTGTGGGTGTTGTCGCGAGGTGGGTGGCCTGCGTGGTGATTTCGTTGTGGACGGTGTGCGTGTCGTGTTGTTTGGGGCTTGTGGAAGTCGTGGTGGCCTTGTGTGGCGCTGCGGTGCTCGGAGGGCGGCGGGTGACGTGGCCGGGAGTCGGTGTTGCGGCCTGTCTGTCCGCTTCTGGTTGGGCGTTCGGACCGTGGTCACCGGCGCTTCGCCCGTCGGTCGCCGGTGGTCACCGCGCTGGCGGAGGGCTCCGATCCGCCTGTGCAGGACGGGGAGTGACCTGGCGTCAGTCCTTGATCAAAGGCGGTTATGCTACTACCGGCCCAGTGTATGAAGGCAGTTACCGCAGGTATCTCTGTGGCGGCGCTGAACGGGGAGCTGGGGCCCGCTAGACGTCCTGTGATCTGTCGATGTTTTGAGGGTTTTAGGGTGCAGATGGTTCGAGAAGGATCGTCGCCCGAGGGGCCGCGTCCTGCCTCGGTTCTCGCGTGGATACTGCCCGCCGCGGCGACCGCCGTGGCCGCGGCGGTCGCCGCCGCGATGGTCCCCCCGCAGGCGAGTACGCCGGTGATGTGGATCGGCGCGGTCGCGACCGTGGCGGTGGCGCTGGTCACCGCCGAGGTCACCCGCCGCGGTCAGGCGCTCACCGCGCTCCGCGAGCAGGCCGCGGCGCAGCGGGCCGCGCTGGACCGGCAGGAGGCCGAGACCGTACGGCTGGCCGAGGAGTTGCTGCCTGATGTGGTGGCCCGGCTCGGACGTGGCGAGTTCCCCGAGGACGTGCACGCCGCGATCACCGAGGAGGTGACGCGGCAAGGGCGGGAGTCGGGGCTGACGCCGGAGTTCACCGCGGCGCACCAGGCGGTGCTGCGCTCCGTCCTCGACGCGGTCATCGCGGAAGAGGACCTGCGCGAGTCCGCGCAGCGCGCGTTCGTGAACATCGCCCGCCGCGTGCAGGCGATCGTCCACCAACAGGCCCAGGAACTCCGGGACATGGAGGACCGGCACGGACAGTCCCCCGAGGTCTTCGGCGATCTGCTGCGCCTGGACCACGGTACGGCGCTGATCGGCCGCCTCGCCGACTCCATCGCCGTACTCGGTGGTGCGCGCCCGGGCCGTCAGTGGAGCCGTGCGGTACCGCTGTTCAGCGTGTTGCGTGGCGCGATGTCGCGGATCATCGATTATCAGCGCGTCGAGCTGCACTCCGTGTCGGAGGTCGCGGTCGTCGGCACCGCCGTCGAGCCGCTGATCCACGCCCTCGCCGAGCTGCTCGACAACGCCACCCGCTACTCGCCGCCGCAGACCCGGGTGCACTTGACCGCCGTCGAGGTGCAGTCCGGTATCGCCGTGGAGATCGAGGACGGCGGCGTCAGCATGAGCGAGGAGGCCCGCAATCGGGCCGAGCGGATGCTCCAGCAGGCGCAGCAGGGCATCGACGTCAACGACCTGGGAGAGACCCCGCGGCTGGGTCTGGCCGTGGTCGGCCGGCTGGCGCAGGCGTACAACTTCCAGGTGTCGCTGCGGCCTTCCGCGTACGGTGGGGTCCGCGCGGTGCTGATCGTTCCGCAGGACCTGATCACCACTGCCGCCGCGACCGGCCGTGCGCACGGCATCGGCGCGTCCTCGGGCCCGCGTACGGCCCGTACGGAGCGCCGCCAGGTGAACGGTGCTCCGCGGGCCGCCGGCCCCCGGCACGCCGCGACGCGTCCGGCCGTGCAGCCCGGCCCCGCGCCGGCCCCGGCCGCACCGTCCATCCCCGCGGCCCCCGCGCCGGTCGCCGCGTCCGTGCCCCCGCAGCTCCGGGACGACGTCCGGGAGGAGACCCAGGATGACCTCCCCCTCGTGACCGAACGGACCGCCAACGGGCTGCCGCAACGTCGCCGCAAGTCCCGCGCCACGGCGCCCGTGCCCCCGACCGCTCCTGGCGCCCCCGCGGCGCCCGCCGCCACGCCTCCCGCCGCCGGGACGGGCGACGCGGCGCCGGTGCAGCCCGGTATGTGGCTCGCCGCGTTCCAGAGCGGCCTGTCGGGGGACAGTCAGTCGGGTGGGTCGAGTGGGTCGAGTGGGCCGGGCGGGTCGAGTGCGACGGGCGCCTCGGGTGCCTCGGGCACTTCTGGTACCTCAGGCGCATCCGGGCATTCGGATGCGCGGGGTACGTCGAACGCTCAGCCCCAGAGTCAGCCGGGCCAGTCCCAGCCGGGCCAGCATCAGTCGGGCCAGCATCAGTCGGGCCAGCACCATTCGGGTCGGGACTGGTCGCGCCAGGCCCCGTCGGCCCAGGACTGGTCGAGCCAGAACCAACCGGGTCAGAACCAACCGGGCCAGCACCAACCGCCTCACGACTGGTCGAGCCAGGACCAGCACGGTCAACCGGGTCAGTGGAACGTTTCCGCGGAGCGGCCCGGAGAAAACGTCGGCCGGGCCGGTCATCCGGATCCCGCCGCCGGTACGGGGACTTCAGTCAGTGCCGCTAGTGCAGCCAGTGAGAAGAGTGACGAGTCGTCGGAAAAGAGTGAGTAGCCATGATTCAGCACCGGCCCAACATGGACTGGATGCTCAAGGATCTTGCGGAAAGCGTTCCGCAGACCCGTCACGTGGTCGTGCTGTCCTCGGACGGCTTGCGCATGGCCCAGTACGGTACGGACACCGACACCGCCGACCGACTGGCGGCGGCCTGTGCCGGACTGCAGAGTCTGGCGGGCGCGGTGTCCGCGGAGTTCCCCCACAGCGACGGCCGGATGCGCATGGTCGTCATCGAACTGGACGGTGGCTTCTTCTACTTGATGGCGGCGGGCGCCGGCGCTTATCTGGCAGTCCTGGCCGATGAGGGTGTGGACGCCGGGCTGATCGGGCAGCGGATGCGGGACCTGGTGGCCCGGATCGGTGAGCACCTCAGCAGCCCACCGCGCCACGACGGACAGGACACATGAGCGGGCGCAGCGAGCGGATCGGCAGGCGGCGCGGGCCGCGCGCGGGTACGGCGGGGCGAAGCGGGGACGCGGCATGAGCGGAGCGGACCAGGACTGGGAGGAACAGAGCCCCGAGCGGCTCTATGTGATCACCGGTGGGCGCAGTGGCGCCTCCGGTCACACCACCTCCCTCGACCTGGTCACGCTGATCGTGTCGAAGGCCGGGCCGAAGCCGGGCATGCAGCCGGAGCAGGCGTCGATCATGCGGCTGTGCCATTCCCCGCTGTCCGTGGCGGAACTGTCCGCCTACATGCAGCTGCCGGTCAGCGTGGTCACCGTCCTGCTCGGTGACCTGCTGGCCGACGGGCGGGTGGTGGCGCGCGCGCCCGTACCTCCCGCCCAACTTCCCGACCGTGCCCTTATTGAGGCGGTGATCCATGGACTTCAAAAGCTCTGAAACGCTCGTCGAGCGCCCCGCCCAGGGGCCGCGGAGCGAGGACGAACTGCCCGAGACGGCCGCCGCCGCGGTCAAGGTCGTGATCGTGGGCGGTTTCGGGGTCGGCAAGACGACCCTGGTGGGTTCGGTGAGCGAGATCCGCCCACTGACCACCGAAGAAACGATGACGCAGGCCGGTGTCGGCGTGGACGACATCGTCGGTGTCGAGCGGAAGACCTCGACGACCGTGGCGATGGACTTCGGCCGTATCAGCCTCAACGACGAACTGGTGCTGTACCTGTTCGGTACGCCGGGCCAGCAGCGCTTCTGGTTCCTGTGGAACGGGCTGTTCGACGGCGCGCTGGGCGCGGTGGTCCTCATCGACACCCGCCGCCTGGAGGTCAGTTTCGACGTCATCGGCCGCCTGGAGGAGCGCGGCGTCCCCTTCGTGGTCGCCATCAACTCCTTCCCGGACGCCCCCGTCCACCCCGTCGAGGAGATCCGGGGCGCCCTCGACCTGCCCCCCGAGGTGCCGATCGTCGACTGCGACGCGCGGCTGCGTACTTCCAGCCGTGATGTGCTGATGACGTTGATGCGTTATCTGCATTCCATCGCCGTGGGTTGATTCTCTGCACGCCATCGCTGCGGGTCGATTCTCTGCACCCCGTAGCTGCGGGTTGATTGTCTGCATTCCATCGCCGCGGGGATTGCCTGCACTCCTTGCCGTGGGCTGAGCGTTCGAGGCGGTTCTCTGACCGGTGGAGGTGCTCTTCTGCTCGGTCGGCGCGGCCCTCGGGGCGTGCGCCGGCCGACGGAGGTGGGGAGGACGTACGTACGCCGCCCGGTGGCCGCCGCGACACACCGGCGCTCACCGGGCGGCGGCACGATCGTCCCGTGACGCCCCACTTCTCCGCGTGACCACCACCCCGAGACCCCGTTCCGATACCCCCGCCCCCGCCCCCGCCCCCGCCCCCATCCCCACCCCCATGGTGTAGCTGAGTGCCCTCCAGAGTGGGGTGCGCACCCCCTCGATACCGCCGCGCCCCGCCCATAGCGTCTGAGCAGCCGAAACATCGGCGAGCAGGTGGATCAGGCGCAAGGCCGGAGGGGTGCACGAAATGATCAGGCTTCGCCCGCGGGGACGCGGCAGAGCGACGGGGGACGCGGCATTGCTCCGCGCGCCCGGCAAGGACGGTACGGCGCCCCGGCCCACCGATCGGACACCGGGCTCGGGCTCGGACTCGGGCTCGTACGCCAGCCCGAACCCGAACCCGAACCCGAACCCGAACCCGCATCCCAACTCGCCCGCGAACTCCGGCTCATACCCGGCCCCGGCCCCGGCCCCGGCCCTGGCCCTGGCCCCGGCCCCGCACCCGCTCACGAACTCGAAAGCCGTAACGACAGCCGACCACCCCCTCGTCCCCGACGCCGCCTTGCCGCCCGACGCCGCCTTGTCGCCCGACGCCGCGCTGTCGCTGGAATCCGTCACCCGCACCTACCGCCGCGGCACCAGGACCGTAGCCGCCCTCGACGACGTCAGCGTCACGGTCCGGCGGGGCAGCTTCGTGGCCGTCATGGGGCGGTCCGGTTCCGGCAAGACGACGTTCCTCCAGTGCGCCGCCGGCCTGGACCGGCCGACCTCCGGGACGGTGCGCATCGACGGCACCGACCTGTCCCGGATCGGCGAAGCCGACCTCACCCGGCTGCGCCGCGAACGCGTCGGCTTCGTCTTCCAGTCGCTCAACCTGGTGCCCTCGCTCTCGGTCGTCGAGAACGCCGCGCTCCCGCTGTTGCTGGGCGGCGCGGCGCCGGGCAGCGCGGAGATACGGGCGCGAGCGCTGCGCGTCCTGGACTCGGTCGGGCTGGCGGACCGGGCCGACGATTCCCCACTGCTGCTCTCCGGCGGGCAGCAGCAGCGGGTGGCCATCGCCCGCGCGCTGGTCACCGACCCCGCGGTGATCTTCGCGGACGAGCCGACCGGCGCCCTCGACCCGGTCACCGCCACCGACGTACTGACCCTGCTGCGCGAGGCGGTGGACCGCGCGGGACACACGGTGGTGATGGTCACGCACGACCCGGTTGCCGCCTCCTGGACCGACCGGGCCCTGTTCATCGACGCCGGGCGCCTCGTCGGCGTACTGGACCAGCCGGAACCCGACAGCGTCGCGCACGCGATGCGGCAGCTGGGCGGCGGGGCGAGCTCATGACGTACCCGACTCAGGACAGACCCGGTACCCGCCCCCGCCGCACCGCCCGTTTCCTCGCCGCCCGGTCGCTGAAGCTGCACCGCAAGGCGTGGGCCGCGGTGTTCGCGGTACTGGTGCTCACCTCTTTGGTGCTCGGCGGTTTCGCGCTGGCCACGGTGTCCGCGGTGGCGGGGCACGCGCGGGTGGAGCGGTACGCGGGCGCCGCCGCCGTCGTCACCGGCGACCAGACCACCCGTTTTACGGCGAAATCCCTGGGCGGTGAGACGCAGTCGACGTCGGCGGAGCTGACGGAACGGGTGCGGGTGCCGCGTTCGGTACTGCCCAGGATCGCGGCTGTCCCGGGCGTACGGGCCGCCGTCGCGGACGACGCCTTCCCGGTCGCCATGACAGCGACGGCGAAGCACTCCGCCACCCCCACCGACCACCTCACCGACCACCCCACCTACGGCCACCCCACCTACGGCCACCCCTGGCAGGCCGCCGCCCTGGCGCCCTTCACACTGCGCGAAGGACACGCCCCCGCCGGCCCCCGGCAGGTGGTCCTGGACGGCCGTCTGGCCGACCGCGCCGGCGTACGCGTGGGCGACGAGATCACGGTGCAGGCGCTCGGCGACCCCGCCACGTACGAGGTCTCCGGCATCGCCGCCCCCGGAGGGCAGGGGGATCGCACCGGCCTGGCGCACCAGGGCGCCGTCTTTTTCACCGACCAGCACGCCCGGCGGCTGGCCGGGCACCCGGAGAGCACCGACGCCGTCGGCGTGCTCGCCGCGCCCGGTGTGAGCGACGAGCAGATCCACGCAGGCGTACGAAAGGCACTGGACAGCGCCGGGCCGGCTCGCAGCACGACGGCCGCACAGCGTTACGAGGAGGACAACACCGCGCTGCGCGTACTGACCGGCGACAGTCGGGGTGAACCGGAGTTCCTCGACGCGGCACCCAGTCGCTCGGGGTTGCTGCAGCTTCTCGCTTCGGTCTGTGTGCTCGTCGTGATGATCGCCGTGCTCGTGGTGGCCGGCACGGTCGCGCAGGCCGTGCATCAGCGCGCCCGCGAGATGGCGCTGCTGCGCGCGGTCGGAGCCACACCGGGGCAGCTGCGCGCGACGGTGAGCCGGGAGGTCCGTACGGTCGCCGTCGTCGCTGCCGCGCTCGGCGCGCTCGGCGCGGTGCCGGTCTTCGGGCTCCTGCTGCGCCTGCTGCGCGCCCGCGACGCCGTACCCGCCGGTCTCGAACTGCCCACCCCTTGGTGGCTGTACGCGGCGCCGCTGCTGACCGCCGCACTGACCGTTCTCGTGGCGTGGGCCGCCGGCGCACTGGCTTGCCGGCGCACGGCCAGGATCCGCCCCGCGCAAGCGATGGGCGAGGCGCAGCGCGAGCCGGAGCGGCCGGGCCGCGGCCGCACCGTCACCGGACTGGTGATGCTCTTCCTGGGCGCTGCCTCGGCCGGTACGGCGGTACTGCAGTTCGGCGAGGTGGCCGCGATGGCCGCGAGCACCGCGGCGGTGACGCTGGTGATCGGGTGCGCGCTGCTCGGCCCCTGGATCGCCCGCGGCGCCCTACGGGTGCTCGGCGCGCCCGCACGACGGCTCGGCGGCGCGGGCGGCTACCTGGCTGCCGCCGCCGCTCAGGCCAACGCGCGCCGGCTGGGCGCCGCGATCACACCGATCATCCTCATGGTGGCCTTCGTCTCGGTGCAGTTGTCGGGCGGCGCGACGCTGGACCGGCAGGGCGGCCGACAGGCCGAGGACGCGGTACGCGCCGACCTGGCGGTCACCACGGACGGCCCGGGCATCACGGAGGAGACGGTCCGCAAAGTCGCGCGGGTACCGGGGGTGGCGGCTGCGTCTGGAGTGCTGCACAGCACGGTCGTCCTGGCACGCAAGGAACTCGGCGACCCCCGGCTGGACCGGCTGCCGGTCCTGGCGGTCAGTCCCGCGGCCCTGCCGCACGTACTGGACCCGGGATTCGTCGAGGGCGACCCGGGCAAGCTGGGCCACGGCACGGTCGCGGTGGGCAAGGACCGGGCGCGGTCGCTGGGACTCGGCATCGGGTCCACGGTCACGCTGCGGTACGGCGACGGAGCGAACGTCGCGCTGCGCGTGGCCGCCGTCTACGAACGCTCGCTCGCCCTGGGCGACTTCCTCTTCGCTCCCGAGGAACTGGCGCCGCACATGTCCGCACCCCTGCACTCCCGCGTCCTGCTGAGCACCGGGCAGCAGGGCGGGGCCGACGGGCATCAGGGTGGGGTCGGCGCGCACCGGGGCGGGGCCGGCGGGCAGCAGGAGCAGGCCTCCGTGCGGCAGGTTCAAGCCGCTGTGCAGCGCGTACTGGCGGACGCCGCGGTAGGCGCGCACGTCGTGACGGACCCGGCGGGGGAGCAGCGGGAGGCCGAGGACCGGGGTGTCGGAGAGGTGATCACCATGGTCGCGGTGGGTGTGATCGGCGGCTTCACCGTCATCGCCGTACTCAGCACCCTCACCCTCATCATGATCGGCCGCCGCCAGGAGATCCAGCTGCTGCGCCTCGTGGGCGCGGGACGGCGGCAGGTCCGGCGGATGCTGCGCATCGAGGCGGCCGTCGTGGGACTGGCGGGCCTGGTGGTCGGCGCGGCGGTCGCGGTGATCCCGCTGACCGCGCTCAGCCTGCCGCTGACCGGGGCGCTGCCGTACCTGCCGCCCGCGCAGGCCGGCCTGATCGTGGCGGTGGTGGCGGCGACGGTCACGGCGGGCACCCTGCTGCCGATGCGTCCCGCGCTCCGCAAGCGGCATCCGGCGGGCCTCGGGAGGAAGTGAGGGGCGTACGGGGTTTCGCGAGCGCGAGGGTTACCGGGCCGAGGGCCCCGTAGCCCTCGCGCTCTGCCGTGCCCGCCACCGGCCCTGCCCGGCCTTCCCGCTGAACCCCGGAACCCCGAAGCCCCGGAACCCCGAAGCCCCGGAACCCCACGCAAAGCCCACTCGAAGCCCCGAGCCCGAGCCCGAGCCCCCTACGAAACCCGCCGAACCCTCCCCGATTCCTCCCCAAACCCCTCCCCGCCCTACGACAGCGGCGCAACCTCACGCATAATCCAATTCTCCACCGGTAACTTCCTCACCGAGAGGCCACGCGCATGACGAACCCCTTCGAAGACCCGGAGGCGCAGTACCACGTCCTGACGAACGACGAGAACCAGCACTCGCTGTGGCCGTCGTTCGCGGAGATCCCGGCCGGCTGGCAGAGCGTCTTCGGCCCGGAGGACCGTCAGGCGTGCCTGGACTACGTCGAGGAGCACTGGACCGACATGCGGCCCCGCAGCCTGGCCGAAGCCATGGCCAACTGAGCCTCGCGCCAAGCAGCCCCAAAACGGCTCCCCAACGGCCGCGCACGGCCCCACGCAGCTATACGGGAAAGCGCCCCCACACGAAAGCACCCGTCCCGACCCCGGAACGGGTGCTCTTCGTCGTCATGAGCCACGAGCCGTGAGCCACGGGCCGTGAGTCATGAGCCATGAGCCATGAGCCGTGAGCCGTGCCCCACGAGCCACAAGCGCTGAGCGGCAGACCTCACACCCCCGCCAACCGCAGCGCGAACGCCGCGAATCCCACCGCCAGCACCCCCGCACACACCCGCTCCCCCCGGGAAGCCCCCGTCCACGGCATCTCCAGCCGCCGTGCCGCCCGGGCGATGAGGACGAGCGTGACGGCGAAGAGGGGCAGCCACGGCAGCCGGGTCGCCATCCAGGCGGTGAAGTCGGGCGTGGTGGTCAGGCCGGCCACCGTCGTACCGGCGAACGAGGCCGGTACGGCGAGGGCCAGCATGGCGGTCTGGTGCCAGCACAGGATCGTCATCGCGGACCGGTTGACGGCCGTGACCGGCCCCCACAGCGCGGGCCGCCGCAGCAGAGCCGCGATGCGGTCGCGCAGCAGGATCGCCGCGCCCGACTGCGCGGCGGCGAGGGCGATCACCAGCAGCGACGGCGGGTGGGAGTTCCTGCGGTCCTGGCCGGGGACGCCGACCATGCTCGCCGGGTAGTGGAATGCCAGGAGGAGCAGGGCGAAGAGCGCGGCGCCGCCGGCGAGCAGCAGCAGGGCGCCGCGCCGGCCGAGCCGCTTCTCACCCCAGGAGACGCCCAGTTGATAGCCGAAGAGCCAGCCTGGAATCACGCTGATCAACGTGGTCCAGTACGGGATCGAGTCGGCGTACGGGCCGTAGCGCAGGAAGTCCACGACGGCGACGACCACCGCCAGTGGGGCGGCCGCCCAGCCCCCGAGCCACCGAGAGACCGCGACGCAGTACGGCGTCAGCGCCGTCACCACCGCGTACACGCCGACGAACCACAGGGGCTGGACGACCAGCGTGGCGGCCGTGTGCAGCGTCGCGACGGGAACCCCGGCCGCGTACAGGACGGCGGCGAGTACGGCCCAGACGGCGGTGACACCGACGGCAGGCCGTACGAGCCGGGCCAGCCGGCCGCGCAGCCAGTCGCCCGGGGACGTGCCCCGCGCGGTGGCGCGCCGGAAGGAGAGCACGGAGGCGTAGCCGCCGACGAGGAAGAAGATGCCCAGCATCTGGAGCACCCAGGTGATCGGCGCGAGGGGCGCGGACGCGGACAGCGCACTGGCGTTGTGCAGCGCACTGTCGGCGTCGAGGGTGAAGCCGCCGGCGAGCCAGTGGCCGGTCGGTACGGCGAGCAGGGCCAGCGCCCGCAGCCCGTCGACGGCCCGGTCGCGTCGGACCGCCGGAAGGCCGGCGGCCGGGCGGGACAGCGGTCTTCGGGGGCGCGACCGTTCGTCCAGGCTCATGGGCCGGCACCCGTTCGGTGCGTGGGACGCGGCATGGCAGCTTTCCTCTCCTCGCACCCGGCCGGCCCGTGGCGTGCCACGGGCCGGCCGGGAGCCCGTCATGAAGGTGATCGCCGATCGCCGTCCATGCTGGTGCGAGGAGCCGGAGGAAACAGTCGGGCCAGAACCCGGGTCCGGGTGGGGCAAACCACACTGCGTCCCAGGGGGTCAACCCCCGGCCGTGGGCCCTTCCGCTTGGATCCGTTCGCGCGGGCCCGTTCGCGTGAGCCCGTTCGCGTAGGCCCGTTCGCGCGGGCCCGTCTGCGCGGGCCCCTCAGGCATGTCCCGTACGGGAGCCCACTGTTCGTATCATCACCCCTATGACCGCCAAGACTCCGGAACCCACCTCCTGGGGCGAGCTGCGCGCCTCCCACGCCGACCGGGAGGCCGTGGTGGAACGGTTGGGGGAGGCGGCGGCCGAGGGCCGTATCGACCTCGCGGAGCTGGACGAACGGCTGGAACAGGCGCTGACCGCCAAGACCTTCGCCGACCTGGCGCCGCTCACCGCCGACCTGCCGCGGGCCGTCTCCGTGACGGACCCGGGCGAACCGCTGGTTCTCAAGGGGGGCTTCCACGGTGCTTCCCGTACGGGGCGCTGGGAGGTGCCCGCGCACATCACCGCACACGGCGGCATGGGCGGCGTACGGCTCGACTTCACCCGGACCGAGTGCCGGCTGCCCGAGGTCGAGGTGGAGGTGCACGGAGAGATGGCGGGCGTCACGGTCGTCATCCCCGAGGAGTGGGCCGCGGACACCGCCGGCATCGCGACCGGCCTCGGCGCCCTCAGGGACCGCACCACCCCCGAGCGGCACCCGGACACCCCGCTCATCCGGCTCAGCGGCTCCGTCGGCATGGCCGGTGTGATCGTCCGCCACCCCAACACCCGCGAACGCCGCCTGCTGAAGCGCGAACGGTCGAAGTAAGAGGCAACCTGGGCAGAGAAGCGACAGGCCCGGGCAAAAGGCGGCAGGCAGGGTCGGCGGAACTGCAGACCCTGGCAAGAAACAGCCGGCCTGCCCACACAGCGGCCGAGTGACGCCCGGCATCGGCTCCGGCGTACCGGCCGGGCCTTGACGTATCGGCCGAGGCCTCTGGCGTATCGACCGGAACCTCCGGCGTACCGGCCGGGACCTTCGGCGTACCAGCCGGGGCCTCCGGTGCATCGACCGAGGCCTCCGGCGTACCGACCGGAGTCCCCGCCGTACCGACCGGAGTCCCCGCCGTACCGACCGGAGTCCCCGCCGTGCCGACCGAGACTTCCGGCGTATCAGCCAGGGCCTCCGCCGCAGCGGACGGTGCGCCCCCGGCAGGACTCGAACCTGCGGCCAAGTGCTTAGAAGGCACCTGCTCTATCCACTGAGCTACGGGGGCCGGGTGGTGGACGTGGATCACACGGGCCGCCGACAAGGATAGGGCTCCGCGTGCCTCGTCCCGGTTGCTTCACCTCCGTGGCACGTTGTGGAGGTTCGGTGAAGCGGTCCCGATAATCGCAGGCAGGTACGAATTCTGCACCGTTTTTGGCGCCTCACGCGTCGGGTGTTGTGCACTCGTTATGCCTGAGCCTCTCTGATCGCGACTGCCTCATGCGTCGCTGATCCCGATCTGTACGGGTTTACGCGGCGCGCACAGAGGGCTATACGCTTCAAAAACCTGCCAAAATTGGGCATTCTGCACGAGTGGCAACCTTGGATGTACCACCCCGGCTCCTTGACGTCCTGTCCGCGCTGCGCGACCGCGTCGACGCCGCGCGCTTCCCGCTGCCACTGCCCGGCGCCGCCCGCGCCCGGCGTACCCGGTCCGAGTTGCTGGACCAGCTCGACGATTATGTGATGCCCCGCCTGCGCGCTCCGCAGGCCCCGTTGCTCGCGGTCGTCGGCGGATCCACCGGCGCCGGCAAGTCCACCCTCGTCAATTCGCTGGTGGGCCGGCGCGTCAGCGAGGCAGGCGTGCTGCGGCCGACGACCCGGACGCCGGTACTCGTCTGCCACCCCGACGATCACCACTGGTTCGCGGGACGGCGCGTACTGCCGCAGTTCACCCGCGTCTGGGTGCCCGAGCAGGACGGCCCCGAGGAGCCCGACGCGTACGGCGACGCGTACGACGACACGTGTGAACGCGAGTGTCCGTACACCTACGAAGGTGAAGATGACGCGGAGGTCCGCGGCGCGGCGCAGAGCGCGGCGGGCCTGGCTCCCCTGCGCATCGAGACCGACCCGGCGCTCCCCAGCGGACTGGCCCTCCTGGACGCCCCCGACATCGACTCGTTGGTCGCGCGCAACCGGGAGCTGGCCGCCGAGCTGATCTGCGCGGCCGACGTATGGGTGCTGGTCACCACCGCCGCCCGGTACGCGGACGCGGTGCCGTGGCACCTGCTGCGTACGGCCAAGGAGTACGACGTCACGCTCGTCACCGTGCTGGACCGGGTGCCGCACCAGATCGCCACCGACATCTCGGCGCGCTACGCCGCACTACTGACCCGCGCCGGACTCGGGGACGTACCCCGCTTCACCATCCCCGAGCTGCCCGAGTCGGCCGGCGGCGGCAGCGGACTGCTGCCCGCCACGGCGGTGGCGGCGCTGCGCCGCTGGCTGGAACGGCACGCCCAGGACCCGGCGGTCCGCAACGCGGCAGCCGCCCGCACCACCGCCGGGATCCTGGCTTCCCTGCACTCACGGATGCCGGCCCTCGCCGGGGCCTCCGCGTCCCAGCACGCCGCCACGCTGCGGCTGGCCGACCAGGTGGAGCAGGCGTACGAGGAGGCCGCGTCCCGAGTACGGCGAGAGGTCGAGCAGGGCGAGGTGCTGTCCGGCGACGCCCGCGCCCACTGGCGCGACCACGAACTCGGCGGCCGCCCCGACGAACTGCTGGACGCCCTGACCCACGGCCTCACCTCCCTGCTGCGCTGCGCGGTGGAGGAAGCCGACGAACGGGCCACCGAGGCGTGGCGCCAGGACCCCGCCGCGGCGGACGCGGCCCTGGCGGAGGTGGCGGACGCCGCCGCCTCCGCCGCGCGCCTGGGCGTGGTCGTACGGCGGTGGCGGCGCTGCCTGGAGGAACTGGCGGAGGAAGGCGTACGGGAGGCGCGCGCGGCGCGTGGCGGCCGCGGGGCGCGCGGGGCGCGGGCCGGGGACCGCGCGAAATCCGCGGCCGACCCGGAGGAGGCCGCGGCGCTGCTGGCCACCGCCCTGCTGGGCGGCCGCCGGGCCCGTACGGCGGGCGAGGCCCTCGCCGACCTACTGGGCGCACAGGCCGCGGTACGGCTGCGTGACCGGGGCGGCCGGCTGCTCGACACGTACCTTCAGCGCGCGTTGGACGGCGAACGGGAGCGGCGCCTGACGCCGCTGGAGTCGCTGGGCGTACGGCCGGACCACCAGGCCGCGTTGATCGCCGCGCTGTCTCTACTGCAGAAGGAGAAGGTGACGCGGTGACTGCTCCTGTGGGGCGTATGGGCGGGGATGAGGGTCGGGGCGAGGGTCGGGGCGGGGATCGGGGTCGAGGTCGGGGCCGGCCGGGAACCGCGGATTCCGCGACGGGGGCGGCCGCGGATCCCGTGCCGGGTGCGGGCTCGGATTCCGCGACGGGGGCGGGCTTGGATCCCGCCACGGATGTGGGCGCGGATTCCGGTACGGATGCGGGCACTGATCCCGGTACGGATGCGGGCGCGGTGTCCATCACGGATACAGGCACGGACGCGGTCCTGTGCACGGACGCGGTCCTGCGTACGGAAACGGTCCTGCGCACGGAAGCGGACGCCCCCCGCCCCTCCTCGGCCTCGTCCCCGGCGCCGCCCCCACCCCCGGCCGAGGCGCGTACCTCCTGGAACGACGGGCTGATCGCACGCCGCGCACAGGAGGGTGCCGACGCGAAGCCCGCCTCCGGCCGGCGCCATGCTCGCGCACGGGAAGCGGCGGCGGAACCCCGCGAAGGCAGGCAACCTGAGTGGCGTGAGTGGCCTGAGTGGCTGGAGTGGGAAGACCGGGACCGGGGCCCCCACCAGGGGGAGGAGGACGGCTGGCTGGACGGGGACGAGTGGCACCAGCAGCGCGACTGGCAGGAGTGGGAGGACGAGGGCGACAGCGAACTCGAAGCCGTACTGGCCGTCCTCCAGGAGCCCGCGGCGCCCGTCCAGGAGCCCCGGAGCAGACGCGAACGAGCACAGGAGGCGAAGGAGTGCGCCCCTGCGCCCGCCCTTCGCCCCACGAAGGAGCGCAGCGGTCCCGGAGCCCCCAGAGGCCTCAGAAGCACCAGAACTCCCAGGTCCTCCAAAACCTCCAGGGCCTTCGAAGCCTCCGGCCCCTCCGGCTCCGCCGGCCCCTCCGGCTCTTCCGGGCCCTTCGAACCTTCCGGACTCTCCGGACCTTCCAGGGACCGGCGCTCGGCCCGGCAGCGGCTGCGGCCACGCCTGGACGCCCTCCGGGAACTGGTCGGACTGTCCCGGACACGCCTGGACGAGGCGACGCTGGCCGAGGCGGGGCGGGTGCTGGGCGCGGCGGACGAGCGGTACCGGCTGTCCGGGGAGCACACCGTCGTCGCCGTCGCGGGAGCCACTGGCAGCGGCAAGTCCTCCCTGTTCAACGCGCTCGTAGGGGCGGACCTGTCGGACGTGGCCGCGCGTCGGCCGACGACCTCGGAGCCGGTGGCCTGTGTATGGGCCGGCGGTCAGCCGGGCGCGCACGCACTGCTGGACCGGCTCGGCGTACCGGTGCGCCGCCGACACACACCGGCCGGCGGCGCGGCCGTACTGCCCGGCCTCGTCCTGCTGGACCTGCCCGACCACGACTCGGCCGCCACCGGGCACCGCGAGCAGGTCGACCGGATGCTGGAACTGGTGGACGCGGTGATCTGGGTGGTCGACCCGGAGAAGTACGCCGACGCGGTGCTGCACGAAAGGTATCTGCGGCCGCTGGCAGGCCACGCCGAGGTCATGTTCGTCGTACTCAACCAGGTGGACCGGCTTCCGGGGGACGCCGCCGTGCAGGTGGTCGACGACCTGCGGCGACTGCTCGACGAGGACGGTCTGGCCCTCGGTGAGCACGGCGAGCCGGGCGCCGCGGTGCTGGCGCTGTCGGCGGCCACGGGCGAGGGCGTCGGCGAACTGAAGGAGGCGCTGCGGCAGTTCGTCGCGGAGCGCGGCGCGCCGGACCGGCGGCTGGCCGCCGACGTGGAGGCGGCGGCGGGCCGGCTGCGGCCGGTGTACGTGGCGGACGGGCGGTACGGGCTGACGGAAGCGGCCCGGGAGGAGTTCGAGGACTGGCTCGCCGAGGCGGTCGGCGCCGGGGCGATGGGCAGCGCGGCGGAGCGTGACTGGCTGCGGCACGGCGAGCGGGCGTGCGGCACGCCGTGGCTACGTCTGCGGCTGCGCGGCCGGCGGCCGGGTACGGGGTGCGGCCGGTCCGGGCGGACGAGTCCGGGGCGTACCGGGCCGTCGAAGCTGTGGCACCGGGACGCCTATACGGAGGCGGATGCGGAGTCGGAGGCGGATGTGGAGGCAGGAGCAGCCGGTGACGTGAGCGGTGAAGCGTGCGGTGACGGCGCGTACGGCACGGTGAGCGGCTGGGTGCCGGTGGACGGGCGGGCGACGGCCCGGCCGCTGGTCGAGCAGGCCGTACGGGCCGTGGCGGGGGAGGCGTCGGAGGGGTTGCCGGCGCCCTGGGCGCAGGCGGTGCGCGAGGCGGCCGTCCGGGGCGCCGAGGAACTGCCGGAGGCGCTGGACCGGGCGGCGGCCGTCTCGGAAGGCGCCCTGCGTGCCGGGCCCCAGGTGCGGCCGCGATGGTGGACGGCGGCTTCCGTGCTGCAAGGGCTGCTGACGATGGCGCAGATCACCGGGCTGCTGTGGCTGCTGGCCGTGATGGTGGGCGCGGCGGAGACGGAGGAGTGGCTGTCCGCGCTGCTGGTGACGGCCATCGGGACGGCGGGTGGCCCGGCCCTCTCCTGGGTGTGCGGGGTGGCGGGACGTGGGGCGGCCCGTCGGTACGGCCAGGAAGCGGAACGCCGGCTGCGTACGGCGGCAGCGGGCTGCGGCCGCGCCGCGGTGCTGGAACCGGTCGCCGCCGAACTGCTGCGCTACCGGGAAGTTCGGGAGCAGTACGCGGTGGCGGCGGGGTTGTGAGAGGGGTTGGGAGGAACGCGAGACGGGGCTGGGAGGCACGCGAGACCGGGCTGGGAGGAACGCGAGACCGGGTTGGGAGGAACGCGAGACGGGGCTGGGAGGAACGCGGCGAAGGCCTCGCCCGTGTGACGGAGTTGTCCACAACCCGTCGGTAGCACACAGGCCTCGGCAGGCTCCGGCGAATCCGTGCAGCATGGATTCCACGCAGGCCCGGGCAGCGGGCCGAAGGGCTCACCGTGGGCCCACGACGGGGGAGGCGATGGCGATGTACGAGACGATGGTGACGCTGGTGGGGAACGCCGCGACGGCGGTGGAGCACCGGCAGACCACGACAGGCGTCTCGGCGGTGCGGTTCCGCCTGGCGACGTCCGCGCGGCGCTGGGACAAAGAGCGCGGGTGCTGGGTCGACGGGGACACGAGTTTCTACACCGTCCGTGCGTGGCGGTCGCTCGCCGACCACGTCGCCGCCTCGGTGTCGCGCGGCGAACCCCTCGTCGTACACGGCCGTATGCGGGTGTGGGAACGGGAGCTGCCCGAGGACAAGGCCGGCTCTGACGGGCAGGGTGGGCCGGGCGGAGTGAACGGGCGGGGTGAAGAGGGCGGGCCGGGCGGGGCGAACGGCCAGCGCAACCAGGGCGCTCAGCGCCGGGTGTCCGTCGAGGTGGACGCGGTGGCCGTCGGACACGACCTGTCACGCGGCACCTCCGCCTTCCGGCGGATCAGCCGGATGAGTACGGATTCGGCGCCACCCCCGGCCGCCCGGCGGGACGGCCCAGAAGCCCCCACCCCGATCACAACGCCCACCACGCCCACCACGCTCACCACATCCGCAACACCCGAAACACCTGCCACCTCCCCGGCCCCGGCCCCCGCCCCCGCTCCCGCTCCCGTTTCCGTTCCCGGCCCCGAACCTGACTGGGCGTCGCCCCCACCGACGGCCACCCGGGAGGTGGCGGCTATTGCCGCTACCTGACACCCTCCCGACACCCCGTCAGCAATCTCCGGGAACGCGCCCGCGGCCCTCGATGCGCCTTACGCCGGAGAAGCGTCCAGTGCCCGGAAAGTCCCGGTGATTTGTCGATAATGCCAGGTCAAGTGGGGTGGAGTCGGTAACGATTGTGATTCGGATCGCTTATGGGACGGTATTGAGGGGGACCATGTTGCGCCCGCTCTCTAGGATCCGTCGGGTACTCACGAGTACTCACGGGGGCTGATGTATTCGGCTGTTGAGTTCTTTGGGTTCATTCCGGCGAGGCATCTCCCCTATCGATCCCGCCTCGCCCAGAGGGGAAATTCATGATTTCAGTGAAGAGGCGGGGCGCAGCCCGCCTTGCCGCCGCGGTCCTGGCGTCGGGCCTGGTCGCGGCGGGAGCGATAGCCACCGCGGGCCCTGCCGCGGCTGATGACGCGGCGCCGACCCACGGCGGTGCCAGTGCCACGCTGGGTGGCCTGAAGACCTACGGCGATGCGGTGCGGCACGTCAACGGGCACGACGAGCGCATCGGCGCCGGACTCTTCGAGATGACCGTCGAGGGCGGCGGCAATCTCCAGACGTACTGCATCGACATCAGCACCCCGACGCAGCAGCGGGCGAAGTACCAGGAAGTGCCCTGGAGCGCCTCGTCGCTGCACGACAACGAGGACGCCGGCAAGATCCGCTGGATCCTGCAGAACTCCTACCCGCAGGTCAACGACCTGGCCTCGCTCGCTCAGAAGGCCGGTGCCGGGAGCCTGAGCGAGAAGACCGCTGCCGCCGGTACCCAGGTCGCGATCTGGCGCTTCTCCGACAAGGCCGACGTCGAGGCTCTCGACCCCGCGGCCGAGAAGCTCGCCGACTACCTGGAGAAGAGCGCCAAGAGCCTGGCCGAGCCCGAGGCGTCGCTGAAGCTGGACCCGCCGGCCGTCTCAGGGAAGTCCGGCAGCAAGCTCGGCCCGGTCACGGTCCACACCAACGCCAACAGCGTGACCGTCTCCCCGGCCGCCGGTAGCCCCGCCGGCGTGAAGGTGGTCGGCTCCGACGGCAAGCCCGTCACCAAGGCGGTCAACGGCACCAAGCTCTTCTTCGACGTGCCCGCCGGCGCGAAGGACGGCGCGACCTCGCTGACCGCGCAGGCCGCCACCAAGGTCTCGGTCGGCCGCGCCTTCACCGGCAGCGTCGGCCGCGTCAAGAGCCAGACCATGATCCTGGCCGGCTCCAGCGAGTCCACCGCGACCGCCACCGCCACCGCCTCCTGGAAGAAGCAGGGCGCGGCTCCGGCCGTCACCGCGGAGAAGAACTGCTCCAAGGGCGGCGTGGACGTCACGGCCACCAACAAGGGCGACGCGCCGTTCCGCTTCAAGCTCTCGGGCAAGGAGCACGTGATCGCGCCGGGCAAGTCCGAGACGATCACCGTCCCGGTCGGCGAGGACCAGGCGTACGAGATCACGATCGCGGGTGAGGGCGGCTTCAAGAAGACCTTCACCGGCGTCCTCGACTGCAAGACCGCCGGCACCACCCCCGGCAAGCCCTCGTCGCAGCCCAGCCCGGCCTCGGCCGGCGGCACCAGCTCCGGCAGCACCGGCGGTGGCGCGGGCGGCGACCTGGCCGAGACCGGCTCCAGCAACGCCACCCCGGTGATCGCCGGCGTCGCGGTCGCGCTGGTCGTCGTCGGCGGCGGCGCGGTCTTCTTCCTCCGTAAGAAGAAGGCGGGCGTCAACGCGTAACCGAGGTACGGGTACGGAGTCACCGGTCCCGGGGCGGTAAGCCCCGGGACCGCGGCCGACCCGGCCCGCCCCGGCGCGGACCGGCTCGCCCCGACTCAGCCCGCCCCGGCGCGGACCGTTCCGCCCCGTGACCGTACGCGTACCACTCACCGCCCTCCGTGTCCGAGCGGAACCGCTCCTCGGCCACGGAGGGCGGCGGCGTTCCCGGGGCTGCGCGCCACAGCAGGCCCGCAGCCCCACGGCTTCCTCCCAGCCACTCGCCGCCCCTCCACAGACCCCATCGCACCCCACAGGGCCCCCTCGGAACCTCCACAGGCCCCTCCACCGGCCCCCACTCCGTGCCTCGGAACCTCCACAGGCCCCCCACCCCGTGCCCCGGATCACACCCCTCCGAGGTACTCGTTTCCATCGCGGGCTGGCCGTACGGCAAGATGGGGTGTATCTGCCCTCGCGCGGCGGAGCCGCTCATCGGCCCACGCGGCGGAGCCGCATTGACCATGACAGATCCAGACTGCCGGACGGTTTCTCTTGGCTGAGTACATCTACACGATGCGCAAGACGCGCAAGGCGCACGGCGACAAGGTCATCCTTGACGACGTGACGCTGAGCTTCCTGCCTGGCGCGAAGATCGGTGTCGTGGGGCCCAACGGCGCCGGCAAGTCGACGGTGCTGAAGATCATGGCCGGTCTTGAGCAGCCGTCGAACGGCGACGCGTTCCTGACCCCGGGCTTCTCCGTCGGGATGCTCCTCCAGGAGCCTCCGCTGGACGAGAGCAAGACGGTCCTGGAGAACGTCCAGGACGGCGCCCGCGAGATCATGGACAAGCTCCGGCGCTTCAACGAGGTCGCCGAGCTGATGGCGACCGACTACTCCGACGCGCTGATGGAGGAGATGGGCAAGCTCCAGGAGGACCTGGACCACGCCAACGCGTGGGACCTGGACACCCAGCTGGAGCAGGCCATGGACGCGCTGGGCTGCCCGCCCGGCGACTGGCCGGTCACCAACCTCTCCGGTGGTGAGCGCCGTCGCGTCGCGCTGTGCAAGCTCCTCCTGGAGGCGCCCGACCTGCTGCTCCTCGACGAGCCCACCAACCACCTGGACGCCGAGTCCGTGCAGTGGCTGGAGCAGCACCTCGCCAAGTACGCCGGCACCGTCGTCGCCGTCACCCACGACCGGTACTTCCTCGACAACGTGGCCGAGTGGATCCTGGAGCTGGACCGCGGCCGCGCGATCGCCTACGAGGGCAACTACTCCACGTACCTGGACAAGAAGGCCGCCCGCCTGAAGGTCGAGGGCCAGAAGGACGCCAAGCGTGCGAAGCGTCTGAAGGAAGAGCTGGAGTGGGTCCGCTCCAACGCCAAGGGCCGCCAGGCCAAGTCCAAGTCCCGCCTGACCCGTTACGAGGAGATGGCGGCCGAGGCGGAGAAGACCCGGAAGCTGGACTTCGAGGAGATCCAGATCCCGCCGGGCCCGCGTCTGGGCAACGTCGTCGTCGAGGTCGAGCACCTGAACAAGGCGTTCGGCGAGAAGGTCCTCATCGACGACCTCTCCTTCACCCTGCCGCGCAACGGCATCGTCGGTGTCATCGGCCCGAACGGCGCCGGCAAGACCACGCTGTTCAAGATGATCCAGGGTCTGGAGGAGCCGGACTCCGGCCAGATCAAGGTCGGCGAGACGGTCAAGGTCTCCTACGTCGACCAGAACCGTTCGAACATCGACCCCAAGAAGACCCTGTGGGCCGTGGTGTCGGACGAGCTGGACTACATCAACGTCGGCCAGGTCGAGATGCCGTCCCGCGCCTACGTGTCGGCGTTCGGCTTCAAGGGCCCGGACCAGCAGAAGCCGGCCGGTGTGCTCTCCGGTGGTGAGCGCAACCGCCTGAACCTGGCGCTGACCCTCAAGCAGGGCGGCAACCTGCTGCTCCTCGACGAGCCGACCAACGACCTCGACGTCGAGACCCTGTCCTCGCTGGAGAACGCGCTGCTGGAGTTCCCCGGCTGCGCCGTGGTCGTCTCCCACGACCGCTGGTTCCTGGACCGCGTCGCCACGCACATCCTGGCGTACGAGGGCGAGTCCAAGTGGTTCTGGTTCGAGGGCAACTTCGAGTCGTACGAGAAGAACAAGGTCGAGCGCCTCGGCCCGGACGCGGCCCGTCCGCACCGCGCCACGTACAAGAAGCTCACCCGGGGCTGAGCCGCGTGCGACACCTGTACTCCTGCCCGCTGCGCTGGTCCGACATGGACGCGTTCGGTCATGTCAACAACGCGGTGTTCATCCGGTACCTCGAAGAGGCACGGATCGACTTCATGTGGCGGCTGGCGCCGGGCGAGGGCAGCACGTCCTTCTCCGGCGGGTCCGTCGTGGCCCGCCACGAGATCGACTACGTACGTCCGCTGGTCCACCGGCACGCGCCGGTGACCGTCGAGTCGTGGGTGACGAAGATAGGCGCCGCGTCGATGACGATCGCGTACGAGATCAAGGACGAGGACGCGGTGTACGTGCGTGCCTCGACCGTCGTCGTGCCGTACGACTTCGCCGCGGAACGGCCCCGCCGGATCACCGCGGAGGAGAGGTCCTTCCTCCAGGAGTACCTGGACGACGCGGCCGGTGCGGCCGACGCGAAGCAGCAGGAGGGGGCCGTCGCCGCATGACGGCGTTGCGCCTGGCCGATGCCGGGGAGGCGGCGGACCTCGCCGCCTTCCTGGCCCGGCTGATCCACTACGACCGGGCCGCCGCGGTGCGGTTGCAGGCGGGCGGCGGGGTGCTCGCCGTGTTCGGGCGGCCGCCGTCGTTCGAGGTGCTGGCGATCCGTACGGCGCGTCTGGCGCCGGCCGCGCCCGAGGCCCTGCCCGGCACCGCCCTTGACACCGCTCCCGACGCCGGTCTCGACCTCACCGTCTCCGCCGGCGATCTGCTCGAAGGCATCGACGAGTCGGCGGACAGCCTGACGCTGCCCGCCGCCGTCACCGGCCCGCCGTGGGCCGGTGTCCTGCCGCCGCGGGGCGGCTGGCAGCAGGTGCCCGGACTGCCCTCGCCGCAGGCGCTCGGCAGGACCGTGGCGCTCGCCGTCGCCGAGTTCCGCGCCCGGGACGAGGCACTGCCGCCGGAACGCCGTACGCGCGCCGAGCGCGACCGCATCGGCCGCGAGATCTGGTCATGCACGCTGGGCGACACCCATCTGCCGCTGCGCGCCGCGCACGCCGCGCAGTCCCTGGGCTTCCTGCGCCCCGCCCGGGCCGAAGCGCAGGCCGGCGCCTACGGGGCGACGGGCGGCGGCCAGGGCTCCGGCTCCGCGGGAGCTGCACTGGCGGAGCCGCCGGCCCTGACCCTGCTGGCCGCGGGCGGCTGGCTGCGCCTGCGGACGCCGTACGGGTCGGTCGCGGTCCGCACGGGCGGACCGTCGGCGCTCCCGGTGACGCCGGCCTGAGACGCAGACGTAACGTCTGCTGAAAAGGCCACGTGGGGCCGGAGCGCTGGCGTCTGCTGAAAAGGCCACGTGGGGCCGGAGTGCTGGCGTCTGCCGGGAAAGCCACGTGGGGCCGGAGGCGCGCACGTCTGCTGACAGTCGCGTAGGGCCGGGGCCGGGCGGGTGCGCCGACTGCTGCTGCCCGCCACCCGCCACTCCCCTACGGCGTCACTCAGCCGTATTGATCATCGACGCCGCCGCGTACGTCAGGTAGTTCCACAGCTGCGTCTCGTGCTCGGGGGACAGCTCCAGGGAGTCCACCGCGTCCCGCATGTGCTTGAGCCAGGCGTCGTGAGCGGCACGGTCCACCGTGAAGGGCGCGTGCCGCATCCGCAGCCGCGGGTGGCCGCGGCCGTCGCTGTACGTGCGGGGGCCGCCCCAGTACTGCATGAGGAAGAGCGCGAGCCGCTCCTCGGCCGGTCCCAGGTCCTCCTCCGGGTACATCGGCCGCAGCAGCGGGTCCTCGGCCACCCCCTGGTAGAAACGGTGCACCAGGCGGCGGAAGGTCGGCTCCCCGCCGACCTGCTCGTAAAAGGTCTGTTCCTGAAGCGTGCCGCGCGGAATCTTGTTCACCCTTCCATGGTGTCAGACGACTCGGCGGTGCCGGACTACTCGGCCGAGGACCTGCGACGTAGGACAGTGGAGACATGAGCGGTACACAGTCCGGTCCGGAACGGGGCCCGGAGGCGACCCCGGAGACGGCCCTGGGAACGACCCCGGAGAGGGCCCCGGAGACGGCTCTGGGAACGACCCCTCAGCCGGTCCCGGATCCGGAGCGCGCGGCGACGGTCGCGGCGCGCGCCGAGCTGGTCCGGCAGATCGAGGCGGGCGGCCGGCTCCGCGACCCGCGGTGGCGGGCCGCCTTCGAGGACGTGCCGCGGCACCTCTTCGTCCCGTACTACTTCGTGGCCACACCCCGCGGCTACCAGCGGCTGTCCGGCTCCGACCCCGACCCGCAGCGCCGGCTGCGCTGGCTGGACGGCGTCTATACGGACACGGCGCTGGCGACGTGCATGCGCGACGGCGAGGTGGTGTCCTCCAGCAGCCAGCCGTCGCTGATGGCCATGATGCTGGAGGCGCTGCGCGTCGAGGAGGCGGAGGACCAGCGCCCGGACACCGGCTGCCGCGTCCTGGAGATCGGTACGGGCACCGGCTACAACGCGGCGCTGCTGGCCCACCGGCTGGGCGCGGACCGCGTGACCACCGTCGACCTGGACGAGGAGATCACCGGCCCGGCGCGCGACCGGCTGGCCACGGCCGGGCACCGGCCCGCCGTGGTGACCGGCGACGGCTCCCTCGGCTGCCCGGACCGCGCGCCCTACGACCGGATCATCGCCACCTGCGCCCTCCCGTCCGTACCGCCCGCGTGGATCGCCCAGTGCACACCCGGGGCGCTCGTCCTGGCGCCCCTCGCCACCGGCCTGGTCGCACTCCGCGTCACGGACCCGGAGGCCGTACGGGCGGAAGGCCGTTTCCTGCACACCCCGGCGTACTTCGTCCCGCTGCGCGCCCGTACGGAACCCACCACGCCCCCCGAATCCCCTGCCCTCGAGGGGCAGCACCCGGGCTCCCGCCACGGCATCCCCCGCGAGACCCTGCGCGACGATCGCTTCCACTTCCTCCGCACGCTGACCGCCGCAAGCCTCACCCCCGGCGAGGCCCACGCCCTGTGGCAACAGGAGAACCATCCGCACCGCGAACGCTTCGGCGTCACCGTCCACCGCACCCGTCAGTACGCCTGGCTGGACTCCCCGGAGGGACCGCACAGATGGGCGCTGCCGGCAGGCTGAGACAGCGGAAAGCGCCGGCCGCGGTGGGGGTACCGCGGCCGGCGCTCTCCGCCGCTGCCGTGTCAGGCCCGGCGGACGGTGATGGTGGTCCAGGCGCCTACGTGGATGCGGTCACCCTCGTGGAGGGGGGTGGGGACGTAGGGCTGGATGGGGTCCTCGGCGAGATTGACGGTGGTGCCGTTGGTGGAGTTCTGGTCGACCACGGCCCAGCTGCCGTCGGGCTGCTGGACGAGGAGGGCGTGCTGGTGCGAGACGCCCGGGTCCTCCGGCGGACGGCCCAGGTCGATGTCCGGGGACTCGCCCGTGCTGTGCCGGCGGCGGCCGATGGTGATCTGGCCGCCGGTGAGCGGGACCTGCTGCTCGGGGGAGTAGGCGGGCAGGTTGAGGCCGGCCGCCTCCGGGCCGCTGCGGCCCATCATCGCCATGAAGTACTCACGGTCGGGCGCGATCGCCACCGCCCAGCCGTCACCGACGACCGGCGGCGGTCCGGGCGGGGCGGCGGGCCCCGGCGCGGGCTGGTTCCACTGCTGGTCGGGGTGCGGCTGCTGGTGCCCGTCCGGCTGCTGCTGCGGCGGCAGGCCGAAGGGGCCGGGCTGCTGCTGCTCGAACGGGGCCTGAGGCGCGCCCTGTTGGGCGGCCTGCGGGTCGTACGGAACCTGCGGCGGCTGTTGCTGGGGAGGCTGCTGGGGCTCGTACGGGCCCTGCTGCTGCGGGGAGGGTGGCCCCTGCTGCTGCGGCGGGGTGGGCGGCCCCTGCTGCGGGGGCGGGAAGCCGTAACCGCCCTGGCCGCCCTGACTGCCCTGGCCACTCTGACTTGCCTGGTTGCCCGGACCGCCTTGGTTGCCCGGACCGCCTTGGCTGCCCGGACCACCCTGACCGCCCTGGCTCGGGTCCGGGCCGCCCTGCGGGCCCGGCGGAGTGGGCGGCGGGGGAGTGGTCTGGGAGTTGGGCGGGGGCAGCGGCCAGTCGTCGTCGGCAGCGCGGGGCGGAAGCGTCGGACCGGGCTGGCCGGCAGGCGCACCGTGAGGGCCGGGCTGACCGGGCGGCTGCTGCCCGGCGTGCGGTGCGGGGGGCGGCGCCGTCCGACCCGGCTGCCCGGCCGGACCCGGCTGGCCACCCTGCGGGGGCTGCCCGAACTGGCCGGACTGCCCGAACTGGCCCGACTGCTCAGGCCGGCCGAACTGGCCCGGCTGCTCGGGCTGCCCGAACTGCCCGGACTGCTCGGGGGAGAGCGGTTCGGCGGGGCGGTTGATCTGCGACGGGCGCGAGCCCTGGTACTCGTACTGTTGCGGCGGGGTGGGCGGACCCTGCTGCGGCGGCGGGAAGCCGTAACCGCCCTGGCCGCCGTGGGGGCCCGGGCCAGGGGGCGGCGGGGCGTACGAGGTGGCCGAGTGCGTCAGGAAGTTGTAGCGGCACTCCTCGCAGAAGGGCGCCATCGCTTCACGCGGCGTACGGCACTGGGGGCACAGCTCCGGCTGGCCGCCCGGGCCGCCCGGCCCGCCCTGCTGACCCGGAGGAGCCGGCGGCCCCGACTGCGGCTGCTGACCAGGGCCCTGCTGCGGCGGGGCGGGCGGACCCTGCTGCGGGGGCGGGAAACCGTAACCGCCCTGACCACCCTGACTTCCCTGCCCGCCCGGAGTGCCCTGCCCGCCCGGAATACCCGGACCGCCGTGGCTGCCCTGCCCACCCGGAGTGCCCGGACCGCCGTGGCTGCCCTGCCCGCCGGAACCGCCGGAACCGCCGGAACCGCCGGAACCGCCGGGCCCGCCCTGCGGGCCAGGAGCGGGGGCAGCGGGAGCCGGACCGGGCCCCTGCCCCATCGGGCCCTGCGGCGCGGGCGGCGGCGGGGCCTGGGGAGCGGAGGCCTGCTGCATCGGGGACTGAGGGGCCGGGGCCTGCTGCGGCGGCGGAGCCTGACCGGGGAAGCCCTGCCCGCCCTGGGAAGCACCGGCACCGCCGGCCTCACCAGGACCGTTCTGAGGGCCGGGCCCGCCCTGCGGGGCGGGCGGCGGCGGGGCCGGCTGGCCGGCCGGAGGTGTATTGAGGAATCCCGCGGGCAGGGAGGGCGGCGGGGGAACAGCGCCCGCCATCCGGTGGCCGCACACCTCGCACCAGTCTTCGGCCACCGACTGATGGCCGTTCGGGCAGGTCGGCATGTCGGATCTTCCCCCTCAGTACCGATTGTGTTCGGTAGTACGTCTGGTTTGTTATTTCTTGACGCGAACTGTCTTGGTCGAGCGCGTTTCGAGCGTCATCTCGTCCGCCTCTGTGACCTTCGCCTTCAGTCGCACAGTACCGGTCGCCGCGTCGACGACGTCCACCACCTTCGCAAGCAGTTTCGCAGTGTCCTCGTTCCCGGACGCGCTCGCCAGTTGCACGGCCCGGCCCAGTTTCGCGGTGGCGCCGTCCGCATCGCCCGACTTGCGGGCATCCAGCCCTTGCTGGATGACCTGGGCCAGTTCGGCCTGTCCCGTGTAATGGGCGACCTGAGGGTTGATCATGGTCGAAGCGGACATGTCGTCCGTCCACACCGCCCGTACCAGCCCCTGGGCAAGGGTCTGCGGGGCGCCGCCGCCGGGGTCGGGGAGGACCAGCGAGACCCGTGCGGCCAGCATCTCCTGCCCCACCTCGGCGGCCGGAACGCGTACGCAAACGTGGTAGTCGCGCGACTCGTCACCCCATGAACCTGTCGGATAGTCGCCGGTCCGCGGGCCGGAATCGGTACGCCGGCCGGTCAGGTCCGCGACGGACGGCGCCACTTGCTTCACGAAAGCGACTTGTGCGCCCTGCGGTGTCCACAGCCGCAGGGTGACGTCCGCCACCTCCTTGCCCATCGCCGCCTCCATCATCCGCGTGAAGTCGTCGGCCAGCCCGGCCGGGTCGGCGACGATGTCGGCCGTGCCGAGCAGCGCCGAGGCGATGCCGGTGACCTCCTTGACCTCCCAGTCCGTACCGACGCCGCGGGCGTCGCAGGTGAAGCGGCCGGCGCAGGCGTCGAGGGTGGCGCGCAGGTCCTGGGCCGACTCGTGCTCGTTGCGGCCGTCGGTGAGCAGGATGCCGTGCCGGATGCCGAGGTCCGCATCGGCCAGCAGCCGGTCGGCCAGCCGTAACCAGGTGCCGATGGCCGTGCCGCCGCCGGCGCTCAGCTTGCGCAGCGCCTCCTTGGCCTGCGCGCGGGTGGCCGGACCGGCGGTGGCGAGCCGCCCGCCGCCCGGATAGACCTCGGCGGCCTGGTGCGTACCGGCCACCACCGCGAAGGCGACGCCGTCCCGGACGGTCTCGATCGCGGCGGCCGTCGCGTCGCGCGCGTTGCGCATCTTGGTGGGCGGGTAGTCCATCGAGCCGGAGCAGTCCACCATGATCACGACGCCCGCGTGCCGTACGCCGCCGTGCACGCGGGCGGCGCCGGTCCCGCCCGCGTCCGTACCGGCCGCGAAGAGCGGCAGGCCGCCGCTGGTGCCGCCCCCGGTGGCGGTGACGGTGACGATGGCGTTCACCTCGCGCCCGCCCTCCGGCAGGTACGCGTTCTGGTACACCTCGACGGCGAACCGCGGCACGCCGGACTTGGAGAAGTTGGCCATCTGTTCCGCTCCTTTGTGCCGCCGCGAGGCTCCGCAGCGCAGCCCTCGCGGCGGTGAAGAGACACTTGGGCGGGCGGAAGTCCCCGTGATCATCCCCCCGTTGGCGCCGTTCTTCTGGTGGTTCGTGCGGTTCCGGATGGGCGTGAGTGAGGTGTGCGGTTGCTGGTACGTACGAGTCATGCAGGTGTGGCCGGGAGCGTCACAGCTCCCGGCCACCGGTGCCTACGTGGCGGACGGCCCCCCAGGGCAGGTGCTCAGGCCGATCCTGCCCGTCCCCGCGGCGCCGGGAACGGCACCACCGCCACTGTTACGTTGTCGTGGCCCCCACCGGCCAGAGCGTGGGCGACCAGGGTCCGCGCGCTGTGCAGCGGCCGGTCGTGCGCGTCGCCCGGCAGTACCGCGGCCACCTGCTCCGCGGCCTCCGCGTAGTTCCACAGCCCGTCCGTGCACACCACCACTACACCCGGTCCGTCGGGCTTGAAGGAAGCGGTGTGCGGCTCCAGTTCGTACGCGTCCGCCCCGAGCCAGCCCGTGATCGCGTGCGCCCGGTCGTCCGCGTACGCCTCCGCCTCCGACATCAGCTGGTTGGCGACCATCTGCGCCGCCCATGAGTCGTCCTCGGTGAGGCGGACGGCGGGCGCGCTGCGGTCGTCGGGGATCCAGTACGCGCGGCTGTCGCCGACCCAGCCGATGACGAGCAGCCCGCCGCCGACCACCGCGCCGACGAACGTGCAGGCGGGGGCGTTCTGCTGGCGGTACGAGTCGTGCTGCTGGGCCTGGCTGGGCGCGGCGGCCAGGGCGTTGACGGACTTCGCGGCGGCGAGGATCGCGTCGTGCATGGCCCGCTGCGGGTGCGTACCGCCGGGCAGGGCAGCCAGTAGCGACCGGGCCGCGGTCCCGGACGCGGCGGCGGACGCGTCGTCGGGGCGGGTGGCGGAGGAGACCCCGTCGCAGACGACGGCCAGCACGGCGGGCGAGCCGTCCGGCAGCGTCCCTTCGGCGACCGCGAAGAAGTCCTCGTTGCGGTGGTGGCGGTGGCCCCGGTCGCTGACCGCCGCCACGCCCGCCAGCTCCCGCTCCATGTGGTCACGTTCGCGTGGCTGGGCGTGCCCGCAGTTCTCGCAGTAACCGTCCCCGGTGACCGTCCCCGCGTGACAGACGGCGCAGACGCGGGTGCCTTGGGCGGGGGTCTGGTGTTCGGGGGAGGGGGGTGTGGGGGCGGGCGGTTCCGGTGCTCCCGCTGCGCCTGCTGCGCCTGCTGCTCCCGCCGCGCCTGCTGCTCCTGCCGCTTCCGCTGAGCCTGCTGTTCCCGTTGGCTCTGTGGGGGCTGTAGGGCCGGCAGGGCTCGGTGGGCCCGGGGGTTCCGCCGGAGGTGCCGGGGGCGTCGAAGTTGTTGGGGGTGCTGGGGGCGTAGGGGACGTAGGCCGAGGCTCCGGACCCGAGCCGCTCGCGGCCGCGGGGCGGTCCGCCGCCTCCGCGGCGAGGTCGTACCCGACGACGCGCGGGTCCGGAGTGCCGCCATGGGGAGCGGCCGGTTCCGTATGTCCGTACCCATGGCCATGACCGTGGCCGCCGTGACCGGCCGCCGGCGGAACGCTCGCCTCCGCGTGAGGTGCCCGGGACTGCGCGCCGGCCTGCGCGTGGGCGTGCGGTACCGCGGGCGCGTAATCCGGCGGAGGCGGCGCCGGTACGGGAGCGTGCGGGACGTGCGCCGATCCGTTCGTGTGGGAGGCGGCCGTGGCGTACGTGGACCCGTTGTCGTGCCGGATGTCCGTACCGTACGGGGAGGGGGTGCCGTACGACGGAACCGGGCCGGGCGCGACCACCGGCGTGGACGGCGCGGCCTGCCCGGGCACCGACGGCGGAACGGCTGGTGCCCCCGGCCCCGGAACGGTCGGCGCACCCGGCCCCGCAACGGCCGGTGTCGTCGGACCCGTACCTCCCGTACTTCCCGGCGCCCCCACCGCCCCTCCAGCCTCTCCTGCCCCGCCCGCTCCCGGCATCAGGAACGATGCGGGCAGCGCGACGGCCCCCGGCGGGGCCCCCGCTCCGGATGCGGGGTGCGCCGTGTCGCCCAGCGGGACCGTGGGCCGGTCACCGGCCCCGTCCGGCCCGGCGGGCGCCACGACGTCGGCGCCGCAGAACCCGCAGTAGTTGTCCCCCGGTTCGAGCGGCTCACTGCAGCTCGCACACCGGAACGGCCCTGTCACACCCATGTCACACCCACGTCCTGGGGCGGAAGCGGTTGGCCCGTTCCACCAGCTCGATCCTTTCCTCGCCGCGCTGCGCCAGCCGGGCGAGCAGTCTGTACGACCGCTCCAGGCCGAAGCGCAGGCCGCGTTCGTCCAGTGCGCTGCCGAGCAGACCGGGCCGGTCGGCGGTGCCGCCGGAGCCGGGGCCCTGGGCCCCGGACGGCAATGTACGCCCCCGCTGCTCGGCACCGTGGCTACCGGAGAGTACCCAGTCCAGGGCGCAGCCCAGCACTTCGGTCGTCAGTTGTTCGCGGCGCTCCGCGTCCAGTCCGGAGCCCGCCAGCTGCTCGACCTGTCCGGCCGCCGCCCGCAGGTCCTCCAGCAACGCCTCATGAGCGGGCCGTTGCCGCAGCCGGGCCCGGATCGCCGCGATGCGCGCCGCAGTGTAGTGAATGGAGGATTCCGGTACGGATTCCAGGGCGGCCACCGCGCCGGCCCGGTCACCGGCCGCCAGCCGCACCCGGGCCAGCCCGAACGCCGCGCTGACGTAACTGTGGTCGGTGGCCCACACCAGCCGGTAGTACTCCGCCGCGTTGTCCAGCTGCCCCAGCACCTCGGCGCAGACGGCGAGCGCCAGCTTCGGCGCCGGCTCGCCGGGGAACGCGTCGTACATCGCGTCGAACGACAGGGCCGCCGTCTCGCGGTCGTCGGTCGCCAGTGCCACCAGACCGCGGTACCAGACCACCCGCCAATCCTCGTCCCAACCTTGGTCCGGCTCCGCCTCTACGGCGCGCAGTTCGCGCAGGGCGGCGGCGCCGTCGCCCAGCTCCAACTGGGCCCGTAGCCTGCGCAGCCGGGTCTCTATCGTGTCCGCGGGAGCCGCGCGCAACGCGCTGACCAGCTCGGCGGGCGCGGCGGCCAACAGACCGGCCAGGAACCCCGCGTTCGGGTCGGCGGGGTCGACGCGCGGTACGGGCAGGGCGAGTACGGCGAGGCCGGCGTCGAGCGGCCGGAGCGCGGGCACACCGCGTACCTGACCGGCGCCCGTGCGTGAACTGGTACCCGTCCGCGGGCCGGAGCCCGGCCGCGGGCCGGTAGCCGATGTGACTTCGTAGGCGACCTGGGCGGTGTTACCGGTCGACACCGCCGTCTTACCACTCACCCCACCCCCGCCACCCTCACCAATCCCCCCAGGCGCCCCGACCCCGATGGCCGGGCCGACCACCGCGTTCCCCTTCCGCCCCACCGACACCGCACGCGCCCCCAGCAGGGACGCGTCCCCCTCCGCGCGCGCCACCACATCCGTGTCCACGACGCGCAGCTCGGGCCCGAACAGGGTGGAGAGCGCGGGCCGCTGCTCGCCCGTCCGGAGGGCCACGACCTCCCGCAGGACCCCCGTCAGCTGCTCGGCCATTTCCGCCGCCGACGAGAAGCGCCGTGCCGGGTCGGGGTCGGTGGCCCGCACCAGCAGGCGGTAGAAGGACTCGTACGTACGGAAGACCTCGATGTTCTCCGGGTCGGGCAGCGAGTCCACGAAGACGTTGGTGTAGCCCTGGAAGTCGAAGGTGAGCACGGCGAGGGTGCGGGCGACCGTGTAGAGGTCGGAGGCGACGGACGGGCCCGCGACGGCGACCTCGGGCGCCTGATAGCCGATCGTGCCGTAGATCGCGCTCTCGTCGTCGTCCATCCGGCGGACCGCGCCCATGTCGATCAGCTTGAGCTGGTCGTGCTGCTGGATGGCGTTGTCCACCTTGAAGTCGCAGTACAGGAGGTTGCGGCTGTGCAGGTGGCCGAGCGCCTCCAGGGCCTCGATGCCGTACGCGCACGCCTGCTCGACCGGCAGCGGGTCGCGGCGCCCGTTCGCCGTACGCCGCTCGTTGGCGATGTCCTTGAGGGACTTGCCGCCGACGTACTCCATGACGATGTAGCCGTCCAGGCTGCCGGTCGTACGGTCCAGGTGTTCGACGAAGTTGTAGATGCGGACGATGTTGGAGTGCTCGATCTCGGCCAGGAAGCGGCGCTCGGACGCGGCCACGGCGAGGGCTTCCTCGTCGCCGGTGTCGAGCAGGCCCTTGAGCACCACCCAGCGGTCGGAGACCGCGCGGTCGATCGCCAGGTAGATCCAGCCCAGGCCGCCGTGCGCCAGACAGCCGACGACCTCGTAGCTGCCGTGCACCACGTCACCGGGGCGCAGCTTGGGCACGAAGCTGTACGGGTGGCCGCACTTGGTGCAGAAACCTTCCGTACGGCCCGGACGGTCGCCGCGCGCCCGGCCCACCGGGGCCCCGCAGTCGCCGCGGCTGCAGAACCGCTTGCGCTCGGGCACCTCCGGGTTCTCCAGGACGGCCGTACGCGGATCCGGACGTGGCACCTCCGGTATCGACACCAGCCCCGCCCCCAGCCGCCCGCGGGACGCCCCGGAACCGGTACCGGTGCCGCGCCCGGCGCTGCGTACGGATACGGACATCGACCGCGTCGAGGTACCGGCCAACGACCGGGACAACCGACCGGAGACGGAACGCCGAGAGGTCGAGGAGCCCCCGGAACTACCTGACCCCCCGGATCCCCCGGATCCCCCGGATCCCCCAGACCCCACCCCACCCCGCCGCCCCGCAGTAACCCCCGTGGGCGGCGAGCCCACCAGCCCCTCCGGTGACACGACCGGCGCCAGGCCGCACGTGTCGCAGTACAGTTCGCCGCCGCTCACGTCTTCGTACGTGCCCGGGCATTCACGCCGCTGGCACGGGACGCCACTGGTCCGCTCCTCGCTCATGTTCCCCCCTGTGGTCCGTCCGCCGGCCCGCGGTCCGGCTCCGGTGGCCGCAGTGCCTCGGCCACCGCCCGCTGGTAGCGCAGCACCGCCTGTTCGGCCACCCGCAGGTCGCACGGCGCGCTCCACAGCATCCGCCGCGCGGCGTCGTAGCGTTCCATCAGCAGCGGGTCCTCGGCCAGGCCGTGCCGTGCGGCCTTCGCCTTGTACGCGTCCAGGCGGCCGCGCAGTTCAGCCCGTACGGCCAGCGGAGCGGTCACGGCCGTCAACGATTCGCGGGCGCGGTGCAGTTCGTCCTCGGCGCGCTGCTCCAGGCTGTCGAGCAGGGGGGAGAGGCGGTGCCACTGGGCGTGCCGGCGGTACTCGGCGGCGATGGACAGCTGCTCGTGCAGCGCCGTGGACGGACCGCTGACCGCGGGCACCTCGGAGGCGGCGATCTTCGCGAGCACCTCGCCGCGGGCCTGCCGCGCCTCGGTGAGCGTCCGGTCAGCGCGGGAGAGCACGTCGCGCAGCTGCATGAGCCGGCGCTCGGCGTCCTGCCGTACGTCCAGGACCGCTTCGATCTCCCGCCGGGCGTCCTCCAGGGCGAGTGCCGCGCGGTCGTAGCGGGCGGTGTCCGGGCGGCCGCCGCCGGGCGCGGCGCTGCGGTCGGCGTCCGGCACCCAGAAGGCCAGCGGGTCGGCCACCACCTGGGCGCGCAGCTGCGTCAGCTCGTACGTGATGCGCTCCAGGTCGTCGCCGGCCGGGTGCTCCCCGGGGCGTACGCCGACCGATCGGGCCAGGGACAGCGTGCGGCGCAGTTCGGCGGCGAGCAGGTCTATCCGGGCGGGCAGCGCGGACCACACGGCGTCGGCGGAGACGATCACGTCCAGGGCCGCCGCGTACAGGCCGTTCATCCGCTCCACCAGCTCGTCCAGGCTGAACTGTTCGCTCAGCCGGGCGGGGCCGCCGCCCGGCTGCGGTGAACTGCCGCCGGTGGCCGCTCCGGAGACGGTGACGCGGGTGCCGCGGAGCAGTTCGGTCAGTTCGGCGAGGTCGTCGGGGGACGGCCAGCGGCGCCGGGCGCGCAGCTCGCGGGCGGTGGTGAGCGCTTTGGTGTACGCGTCGAAGTGCGCCCACAGGACGGTGATGGACTGCTCGGTGGCGGCCCAGCGCTCCTTGGTGAGGCCGGTCAGCTCGGCGCCCTCCAGGAGCCTGCGGCCCGCGTGGTCCTGCAGGGCGAGCAGCGAGGTCTCGATCGCCTCGTACTCGGCAGCGAGCCGGCCCAGGGCGCGGTCCACCTCCTCCCGGCTCAGCACCGGGTCGTGGGACTTCCCCGGGGAGCCGGGGAAGGGTCCAGGGGCCCCCATCGATCACCTCTCCAATGTGCGTGTGGTGCGCGGTGGTTGTGACGGTTGTCACGGCTGGTGCGTACGGCGGTACGGGCGGGGCACGCCTCCGGGCGGTGCGGCCGCGCGGTGGCGCCCCACTGCGCCACGGGTGCGCAACCCGCCGGCGCCGCTCCTGCTGCCTCCCCTCCCGCCCCGCGCCCGCGGTGCTCCTTCCATGGTGACGCGTCCGGCGGGCGAACGCCGGGCCGCGGCGGGCCGCCCGGTGCCGGCGGCTGCCGCCCGGTCCCGGCCGCGGGCCGCCCGGTGTGCGGTGCGGCGCCCGGCCCCGCACGGCTCAGTCGCTGTACTGGGGCTCGGGCGCCTTGGTTATGCCGGGCAGGTCCGCCTGGAGCCACTTCTTGTAGGCGGCCATCCAGCGGCTCCCGCTGCCGCCGGCGCGGTAGTCCTCCAGGACCTTGTTGACCCGCCGTACCAGGTCGGTGTCGGCGCGGTTGACGGCGACGCCGTACGGCTCGTCGGTGAACGGCTTCCCCTTCAGCTGCACCGTCGGGTCCTGCGCGGCCTGCGCCGCGGCCAGCGCGTTGTCCGTCACCACCGCGTCGGCCTCGCCGAGCTGGAGGCGCACCAGGCAGTCGAGCTGGTTCGGTACGGTCACGACCCGGGCGCCGTGCCGCTCCTCGGCCAGCCGGGCCTCGCCCGTCGAACCGGCCGCCGTACAGACGCGCTTGCCCTTCAGCGAGTCGTCGAAGGCGGTGACCGTCGAGTTCTTGGGTGCGAGGACCTGCTGTCCGCCCTGGAAGTACGCGGTCGAGAACGCGACCTGGCGCTTGCGGGCGCAGTTGATGGTCATCGTCCGGACGACCAGGTCGACGGTGCGCTTCTGGAGGGCGGGGATGCGCTGGTTGGTGGGGATCGCCCGGAACGTGATCTTCGGGTCCGGTCCGAGGATGTCCTCGGCGATCGCCCGCACCAGATCGATGTCGAAGCCCTCCAGATCGCCGGTGGCCGGATTGCGGTAGCCCCAGCGGTACGTGTTCTGGTCGACGCCGACGATCAGTCGCCCCCGGGCCTTGATGCGGTCCACCGCGGGCCCGTCGTCGGGGGAGGGCCGCAGGCTGGCGGCGGCGTCGGCGGGCGTGCAGTCCGCCGCCGCGGCGTCGGCGCGCGCGGTGCCCGTCCCGTGCGGCACGGGACGGGGCGCCGGGACGTCCCCGCCGAGCACCGGGACGAGGACGGCGGCCGTCGCCGCCATCACGCACACCCCCGCCGCCACCGGGGCCAGCGCGGCCCGCAGGTTCCGCAGTGCCCTCGCGCGCATCGTCATGTCGCCATCACCAGGCCCCATCACCGGTACTCCGAAAGCCTGCGCCCGATGCCCAGTACCGCGCCCGTCGCCCCCAGGACGGCCAGCACCACGGCGCCGGCCGCCAGTCCGGCCAGCGCGCCGCGCCCGTCGTCGGCGGCCCGTCGGAACTCCTGCTGCTCGTGGGCCAGGGCCTGGGCCAGCCGGTGGTCCACCCGGTCGAAGGACTCGCCGGTCGCCGCGTCGCCGCCGATCACCTTGGCCAGCGCCCGGTCGTAGTCCCCCTGGTCGTCGGCGGCCCGCGCCTCGGCGTGCCGTGCCTGCCACTGCCGTACGGTCTCGACCGCGTCCTGGACGGGCCGCCGGCCGGTGTCGTCGTCCGCGAGTGTCAGGGCCGTGCCCAGTCTGCTGTCCGCCGCGGCGGCGCCGGCGCGGTCCGGGCCCGCCAGGTCCTTCATGCCGGCGCGGTAGCCGACCTCGTAGAAGTCCTGCTGGTCCTTGGTCACCACGGCGCCGCGCGCGACCAGGGTCAGGTTCTCGTCCCCGCGGGCCTGGAGGGCGTCGATACGGGCCTCGTTGAGGACCTTCAGTGACTTCGCCCCGTTCTCGTACGACGTGTTCAGGCCCGAGCGGGCCACGGAGTGGCCGGCCAGCAGCCACAGCAGGACGACGGCCGAGGCGGTCGTGGCGGCCAGCAGACCGCGGTTGAACACCCGGTTCGTACGGCGGTAGTTGCGGCGCTGGGCCCAGGTGAGGGCGCCGAGCGCCAGCACCCCGGCGGTCAGCGCGAGCCAGGGCCACGCCTTCGCGGAGTCGTAGTCCTCCCCGAGGCGCGTCGTCTCGGTCGTGTACAGCCCGCGGGCCGCCGGGAGGAGTTCGTCGCGCATCTGCGCGTTGGCGTAGCGCAGGTAGGCGCCGCCGAGGGGCAGGCCCTGCCGGTTGTTGGTGCGGGCCGTCTCGATCAGGCCCGTGTACCGGGGGAGGAGGCTGTTGAGCTTGCCTATCTGACGGGCCGCGGCGTCCGAACCACTGGTGTTGGCGGAGGCTTTGGCCAGCAGGCGGGCGGCCGTCGCGATGTCGGTCTCGTACCGGTCGCGGGTGGCCTGGGTCTCTTTGGCGCCGGCCAGGAATCCGGCGGCGGCGGTGGTGTCGGCGTCGGCGAGCGAGCGGTAGATGTCCGCGGCGTCCGCGGTCAGCGGCTGGCTGCGCTCCACGACGTCGCGCGCGGCGGCGGACCGGTCGGCGACCTGCCAGGCCGTGGCGGCCCCGAACGCGAGGACCAGGAAGGCCAGTACGGCCCCGATGATCCGCAGCCGGCCCGGCTCGGTCGTGGCCGCGGCCCGCAGCTGGTCCACCCCGTCGGCCCAGGCCGTACGCCGCCGCGCCTCGGGGGCGGAGCCCGTACCACCGGAGGGGCCCGTACCACCGGAGGAGCCGGCTCCGGCGAAGGGGCCTGTGCCCGCGGCGGACGCGGCCGTCCCGGCGGCGCGGCCCGACGACGGCGGAACAGCGCCGGTCTGCGGGTTGGACACGGAACCTCCCCCTGGTCGCGGACGGCGGCCCCGGCCCCGCGCGACGGGCGCACGGGAACAGATGCACGGCCAGCAGTCAGTATGGCCGCAGGGACTGACAACCACACCGTTATTGCCTGGATCATGTGCGGATCGGGCCCCGCCGAATCCTCCTGTTCGACGGGCGTTCCGTGTCCCCCGCCTTCCTCCACGCCCGCCCCACCGGGCGCGGTTCCCGAAATGAGCACGCGTGTACGGGTTTCCGGCATACGGCCGGGCGAGCCCGTGGGCCCGCGCCCGAACTACCGAGGAGCGCGGCCCTTCCGAGCGCGCGAGCACGGGACCGCCCCACGCCCCGCCACCCCACGCCCCGCCCCCCCCGAACCCCGCCGCCCCCCACCCCTCTAGCCGAACTCCCCCCGCACCCGCTCATACGCCCCGGCCCCCGCCCCCGCCCGGTCCAGCGCGTGCAGCGCGGCCCCCAGCACCGGGGGCGCCGTCACCACGCGCGGTTCCGCCTTCGGGGCGCGCTCCGCCAGCAGGCGGGTCAGCTGGTCGTGCAGGAGCGGATGCCGCGCGGCCAGCACGCCGCCGCCCAGGACCACCGGCGTCCGCTCGTCCAGCAGGCCCAGCCGGTCCAGCGCCACCGACGCCAGCAGCGCGATCTCCTCCGCCTGCCGCGTCACCAGGGCCCGCGCGACCGCGTCACCGGCGGCGGCCACCGCGAAGAGCAACGGCGTCAGCTCGTAACGGCGCTCGCGGGGGAGGAGACCGAGATGCAGGGCCTCGATCAGCTCCGGCATGGTGGCCAGCCCGAAGTGGGCGGGTACCTCCCGGGCGAGCGCGCTCGGCTCACCGCGTCCGTCATCGGCCCGCGCGGCCCACCACAGGGCCTCTTCGGCCAGGTGCCCGCCACCGCCCCAGTCGCCGGAGAGCCGCCCGACGGAGGGGAAACGGGCGGTGCGGCCGTCGTGCCCCAGGCCGGCGCAGTTGATGCCGGCGCCGCACACCACCGCGACACCGACCGGCTCGCCGTGGTCCGGTAGCCCGGCGCGCAGCAGCGCGAAGGTGTCGTTGGCGACGGTGACCGTACGGGCCCAGCCGTACGAGGTGATCTCCGCGGCCAGCGCGCTCTCCTCGGCGGGGAGGTCGGCGTTGGCCAGGTAGGCCGACACCTGGCCCACCGGGCCGGTCACGCCGGCCCGTTCCCGTACCGCGTCCACCAGTACGGCCAGGTCGCCGACGGCCCGCGCCACGCCGACCACCGGCGGCTGGAAACCGCCACCGCGTGCCGTGGCCAGCACCGTCCCGTCCGCGCCGACCAGCGCCACGTCGGTCTTGCTGTTGCCCGCGTCGACGGCGAGCGCCAACCCGTCGGCACCCGGCCCGCCGGCGACCGCCGCGCGCGCCTCCCCGGACACCGCCCGGCCCCCCTCACCGTCACTCAGAGCCACGTGAGGTGCTCCCGGTTGTGCGCGATCAGCTCGTCGGTCAGCCGGTCCGCGTACGCGATCTGGCCGATGAGCGGGTGGGCGAGCAGCGCCTCGAAGACCCGGTCCCGGCCGCCCTTGAGGGCCGCTTCCAGCGCGAGGTGCTCGTACGCCGTGACGTTGGCGATCAGCCCGGAGTACAGCGGTTCCAGCGGCCGTACGGGCAGTGGCGCGGCACCGCCCGCGCCCACCGTCGCCGGTACCTCGATCACCGCGTCGTCGGGCAGGAACGGCAGCGTTCCGTTGTTGAACGTGTTGACGATCTGCACGTCCCCGGTGTCACCGAGCAGTGCCGAGGTCAGCGCCACGGCCGCCTCCGAGTAGAACGCGCCGCCGCGCTTGCCCAGCAGCTCCGGCTTCTCGTCCAGCGACGGGTCGCCGTACATCTCCAGCAGCTGCTGCTCGATGGCCGCGACCTCCGCCGCCCGCGACGGCTTGCTGCGCAGTTCCCGCACCACCTCGTCGTGCTGGTAGTAGTAGCGCAGGTAGTACGACGGTACGACGCCGAGCCGCTCCACGAGGGAACGCGGCATGTGCAGGTCCTCGGCGATGGCCGCGCCGTGCTCGGCGATCAGCCGGGGCAGCACGTCCTCGCCGTCCACCGTCACCGACCGCTCCCACGTCAGGTGGTTCAGCCCGACGTGCTCCAGTTCCACCCGCTCCGGCGCGACACCGAGCAGCCGCGCGAACTTGCGCTGGAAGCCGATGGCCACGTTGCACAGGCCGACGGCCTTGTGGCCGTGCGACAGCAGGGCCCGGGTGACGATGCCGACGGGGTTGGTGAAGTCCACGATCCACGCGTCGGGGTTACGGCGGCGGATGCGCTCGGCGATGTCCAGGACGACCGGGACGGTGCGCAGCGCCTTGGCGAGGCCGCCCGCCCCGGTGGTCTCCTGCCCGACGCAGCCGCACTCCAGGGGCCACGTCTCGTCCTGGTTGCGGGCCGCCTGCCCGCCGACGCGCAGCTGGAGCAGGACCGCGTCGGCGCCGTCCACCCCGGCGTCGACGTCGGACGTCCAGGAGATCCGGCCCGGGTGCCCCTGCCGGGCGAAGATCCGCCGGGCCAGGCCGCCGACCAGGTCCAGCCGGTCGGCGGCCGGGTCGACCAGGACCAGCTCCGCCAGCGGCAGGGCGTCGCGCAGCCGGGCGAAACCGTCGATGAGTTCGGGGGTGTAGGTCGAGCCTCCGCCGACCACGGCGATCTTGAGGTGGGGGTGCGGGGGCGTTCCCCCGGCGGACGACAGCATGAATCGATCAGCCCTTCACTCCGGTGAGCGTGACGCCTTCGACGAAGGCTTTCTGCGCGAAGAAGAAAACGATGATGACGGGGGCCATGACGAGCAGCGTCGCGGCCATGGTCAGGTTCCAGTTGACGTTGTGCGCGCTCTTGAACGATTCGAGTCCGTAACTCAACGTCCAGGCGGCGGGGTTCTGCGCGGCGTAGATCTGCGGCCCGAAATAATCGTTCCAGCAGTAGAAGAACTGGAACAGTGCGACCGCGGCGATCCCCGGCTTCGCCATCGGCACGACGATGCGCAGCAGGGTACGGACCTCGCCGCAGCCGTCCACCTTCGCCGACTCCAGGTATTCCTGCGGAATGGTCAGCAGGAACTGCCGGAGCAGGAAGATGGAGTACGCGTCACCGAACGCCATCGGGATCAGCAGCGGCCACAGCGAGCCCGACAGATGGAGCTGCTGCGCCCACACCAGATACATCGGGATCACGATGACCTGCGGCGGCAGCATCATCGTCGAGATCACCAGGACCATCGCCGTACGCCGGCCACGGAACCGGAACTTGGCCAGCGCGTACGCCACCGGTATCGCCGAGCAGACCGTGAACAGCGTGCCCAGCCCCGCGTACATCAGTGAATTCTTCCACCAGTCCAGGAAACCGGGCGTGGTGAAGACCGTCGCGTAATTCGACCAGTTCCATTCGTGCGGCCACAGTTCGCCGCTCATCGCCTGTTCGTCGCTCATGACGGAGGTCAGGAAGACGAACACGAACGGCAGGACGAAGAACAGCGCGGCGGCTATCGCGACCGCGTGCACGGCCGTCCAGTGCAGCAGCCGCTTGCGGCGGGCGCGGGCCGCGGCGGGCCCCCGGCCGGCGGAGCCGGCGTTACGGGCGGGGGCGCTGCCCGCTCTCAGGGTCGTCGTGGTCATGTCGATTCAGTCCTCCGCCGGGAGCAGGCCGGCGCGCTTGCGCATCAGCAGGGTGGTGACGGCCATCGCGATCACGAAGAGCACGAGCGAGAGCACGCACGCGGCGCCCGTGTTGAAGTTCTGGAAGCCGAGCGAGTAGACGAGCTGCGGCACGGTCAGGGTGGAGTGGTCCGGGTAGCCGGGCTGGATGACCGAGCCGGGGCCGATGTTCACGCCGGAGGCCAGCTTCCCGGCGACCAGCGCCTGCGTGTAGTACTGCATGGTCTGCACGACCCCGGTGACCACCGCGAACATCACGATCGGCGTGATCGACGGCCAGGTCACGTACCGGAACTTCGCCCACGCGCCGGCCCCGTCCAGCTCGGCCGCCTCGTACTGCTCCTTCGGCACGTCCAGCAGCGCCGCCATGAAGATCACCATCAGGTCGCCGATGCCCCACAGGGAGAGCAGGACCAGCGACGGCTTCGCCCAGGCCGCGTCGTTGAACCAGCCGGGCGCGGGAATGCCGACGGCCTCCAAGAGCCCGTTGACCGGGCCGGTGCCGGGGTTCAGCAGGAAGACGAAGGCGACCGTCGCCGCGACCGGCGGCGCGAGATACGGCAGGTAGAAGGCCGTTCGGAACAGGCCGACGCCCGACTTGATCTTCGTGACGAGCATGCCGACGCCGAGGCCGAAGACCACGCGCAGCGCGACCATCACCACGACCAGCCACAGCGTGTTCCACAGCGCCGGACCGAACAGCGGCATCTGCGTGAAGACGTACTTCCAGTTCCGCAGGCCGACGAATGACGGCTGCTGAATCTGGTTGTAGTGCATGAACGAGAAATAGACCGTGGCGATGAGCGGATAGCCGAAGAAGACGCTGAAACCGACCAGCCAGGGGGAGAGGAAACCGAGCGTACGCAGCCGCTGACGCGTGTGCTTACGGCGCAGCGCGGGCGCTTTCGGGCGCGGCGCGGTGGCCGCCCGGCGCTCGGAGGATTCGACGAGGGACATGGCAGGACTCCGTCAGTTCACGGACTGGAGATTGTCGGCGTCTATCTGGGCATCGAGCTCGCGCAGGCCCTTGTCGAGGTCGGGCACTTTCCCGGCCTCGACGTCGTACGAGAAGTCCTGCAGCGACACCACGTACTGCCCGCCGTTGACGGACGGCGGCAGCGCCGTACTGTGCGGATTCCGCGCGATGTCGAGGAACGTACGGAACGACGGGTCGGCGTCCAGCTTCGGTGACTTGAGCGCGGCGAAGGTGGACGGCACGTTGTGGATGGCGTTGGCGAACCGCACCACCTGGTCCGTGTCCATCGTCAGGAACTTCACCAGCTCCCACGCCGCGTTCTGATGCTTGCTGCTGTGCGCGATGCCCGCGACCGTGCCGGTCAGAAAGCCCCGGCCGTACGTGTCCGCCTGGTCGTCCGGCACCGGCAGCGGCGCCGACCCCCAGTCGAACTTCGCCTTCCCCTCCTCCAGCATCAGGCCACGCCATTCACCGTCCAGATGCATCGCCGCCTTCTGCGTCATGAAGGAACTCTGCGAGGACATCTCGTCACCGAACGTCGTACGGAACTTCTCCAGCGCGGCATACCCGCCCTGCGCGTCGATCAGCTCCCGCTGCGTGGTGAAGAACTGCTTGCTGCGCGGGTCCTTCGCCAGGTGCGCCTTCCCCTTGCGGTCGAAGTAGGTGGGCCCCCACTGGGCGAACAGCCGGTCCGGACTGTTCTGGTACAGCCGGAAGTTGGGTACGAACCCGGCGCGCGCCAGCGACCCGTCCGGCTTCCGTTTGGTCAGCTTGGCCGCGTCCCGCTTGAACTCGGACATGGTGCGCGGCGGCCGCTCGATACCGGCCTCCTTGAACGCGTCCTTGTTGTAGTACAGCCCGTACGAGTCCGCGAGCAGCGGCAGGGCGCACTGGTTCCCCTGATAACTCGTGTAATCGAGGAGCGTCTTGGGGAACACCTTCGCCTTCTCCACGCCCGTCTTCTTCATGAACGGGTCGAGATTCACCCACATCCCCGACGAGCAGTACTGCCCGACATTGTTGGTCGTGAACGACGACACCACGTCAGGGGCGTCGTCCCCGCCGGCGCGCAGCGCCTGGTTCACGGTCGCGTCGGTGACGTTGTTGACCGTCTTCACCGTGATGTTGGGATGCAGCTTCTCGAAGCGGGCGATGCTGTCGTCGATCGCCTTCACCTCGGACGCGTTGGCCCAGCCGTGCCAGAACTTCAGCGTGACGGGCTGGGTGGGATCGTCGCGATCGCTGCCGACGCTCGGATTGGCACAGCCCGAAAGAATCAGACCGGCTCCGGCGAGCGCCGCCGACAGGCAGATGCGCATACGCGGACGCATGGCGGACTTCCTTTACGGCAGGGGTGATGACAGAAGGTGATGCGGGTGGTGAAAGGGGCGGGGCGGACGGCGCTTCCGCCGCCGAGGTGCCCGGCGGATAATCGGCCCGTTGCGGGCCTGAGCGCCCGGGCCATTACGGATCTGGGCGACCGGGCCATTACGGGCCTGAGCGGCCGGACCGTTACGGGCCTGACGTGGCGATCCCCGTACCGTCCCATCAGGCCGTGTCGAACACGGTGTTACGCGCTTCGGCGAGCGCCGTTCGCAGTGCGCCGATGAGGATCGGATTCCCCCCGATATTGCTGAGCCGGAGCTCAGGCCGGGGCAGCGCGAGCCCGGTGAATTCCCCCTCGACCAATTCCCGCAACGCTTCACCGCCCGCCTGGGCCACCTCACCGGACAGCACCACCAGCCGGGGGTCCACGACGGCCACCACCGCCGCCAGCCCGGTCGCCAAGCGCCGCGCGACCTCGGCACGCACCCCGTCGTCGGCCAGCGCCTCGCCGACCGTACGGGCGTCCCGCACCCCGTGCTCCCGCGCCAGCTCCACCACACTCGGTGCCCCGACGAGCCGCTGGAAGCCCCCGCCGGCGTCCGGCCGGGCCGCGCTGCGGTCCCCGTCCCGCGCGAGCGGTGCGTCCGGCAGCGGCATGTAGCCGATCTCGCCCGCGCCGCCCGTGGCGCCACGCAGCAACTGCCCGCCCAGCACGATGGCCGCACCGACCCCCTCGTCGGCCCAGACCAGCACGAAGTCGTCGAAATCCTGCGCGGCGCCGTCGTGCTGCTCGGCGACCGCCGCCAGATTCACGTCGTTCTCGATGACGATCGGCACGCCGAGCACCCCGGCCAGCTCCTCCCGGAGCGTGCGCGACTGCCAGCCGGGCAGGTGCGGCGCGTACCGCAGCACACCGGTCTGCGGATCGAGCGCGCCCGGCGTCCCGATCACCGCCCCGTGCAACCGCTCCCGCGCCAGCCCGGCCTTGGCCAACGCCCCGTCGACGGCCGCCGCCACCAGCCGCGCCGTCCTGTCCTGGGCGTCCTCGTCCACGGCGTCCGTACCGATCCGCTCCTCACCGAGCACCTGCCCGGTGACATCGGCGACCGCGGCGGTGATCCCGCATGGGTCGACGGCGAGCGCGGCGACGTACGCGGCGTCCGGGTTGACCTCGTACAGCTGGGCGTTCGGTCCCGGCCGCCCGGTCACGTTCCCCGTCGTCCGCACCAGCCCGGCCGCCTCCAGCCGCCCGAGCAGCTGCGACGCGGTGGGCTTGGACAGCCCGGTCAGCTCCCCGATCTGGGTCCGCGTCAACGGCCCCTGCGAGACGAGCAGGTCGAGCGCGGCCCGGTCGTTCATGGCCCGCAACACCCGCGGCGTCCCAGGAGTCCCCTGCCCGCCCTGCCCTCCGGCCATGACGCCCGCCCCACCTCTCGCCGTGCGATCTGTTAAGAAAGTTTCCAATCGATGCACAGGAACGTAGGCGCCGCGTCAGCACCCCGTCAATGGGTCTGGACCACTGAGTTTGAGCACGGCCCAGACGGTCTTGCCCGGCCCCGGCCGGCCCGCCACGCCCCAGCCGTCCGCCAGTACGTCGACGAGCACCATGCCCCGGCCGTGCTCGTCCAGCACCTTGGGCGAGCGGACGACGGGCGTCCCGTCCCCGGCGTCCGACACCTCGATGCGCAGTGCGCCGTCGACCAGCGAGAACCGGATCTCGATCCGTCGTCCGGGGCCGGTGGCGGCAAGGACGGCGTTCGCGGCGAGCTCCCCGATCACCAGCTCGCCGGTCTCGGCGGTCGCGGGGGCGAGGTTCTGCACGGCGGCCCATGCGCGGAAGGCCGCGCGCGCCAGGCGGGGACTGCGCCGGTTCCGGCTGAAGTGGTGGGTGACGGAGGCAGGGGGAAGCAGGCTCTCGGTCATGGCGAAGCCCCTCTGAGGGTGCGAGAACGAACCCTCAGCAGACTGCACCTGGGACGGAGACTCATGCAACGTTGAACGCTTCCACGAACGAGTGAAGCGGTGTTGAGCCAGGCGACATCGACCATCCAAACTTGGCGCACGCGCAAGGAGGTTGGACTGATGGTGCTGGAATCGGCGGCGCATCCCTCGACCGTCCTGGGCAGGCAATTGGGCGATGAGCTGCGCATGCTCCGCGAGGCGGCGGGGCTGTCCACAGCCCTTGCGGCTGAGGCGCTGGACTGTACGAAGGGAAAGATCAGCCGCATCGAAAACGGCCGGGTACCGCTCCGCATGCCGGACCTCGTGGCCCTGCTGGACACGTACGGCGTGCGGGACGCGGACACGTTGAGGCGTCTCACAGCTCTGGCTCGCGTCGCCAACCGCCGCCGGAGAGAAGGCTGGTGGAACCAGTACGGGGAGGTGCTGACGGATACCTACCGCGACTACATCGCCTTGGAAGCGGTCTCCGACTCCATCAAGACCTTCCAATGCCAACTTGTCCCGGGCCTCCTGCAGACACCGGCCTACGTGCGAGCCGTCACCGTGGCATCCAGGGCGTGGCACTCTCCGGAAGAGATCGAGCAGTTCGTCCAGGTCAGACTGGCTCGTCAGCAACGCCTCACGAACGAGCCGAGGCTCACCATGTGGGCCGTGGTGACCGAAGGCGTACTGCTCCAGCAGGTCGGCGGCCCGACGGTGATGCGAGCCCAGCTCGAACACCTTGCGGCGATGGCCGAGGAACCGAACGTCACGGTTCAGGTCCTGCCGTTCTCCCGAGGCGCACACGCAGGTATGTTCGGGCCGTACCTGCTGCTGAGCTTCCCGCAGGTGTCGGCGCTGGATGTCGTACGAGCGGAGAACCCCACCGGTGCGGTCTGGCTGGAGCGGGAACCGGGGGTGTCGCGCTACCGCGAGCTGTTCGCCGATGCCCGTACGTCTGCCCTCTCACCCGCGGAATCAGTGACCCGGATCAAACGCATCGCCAAGGAGCACCGAGCGTGAACCCCTCAGACATCACCTGGCGCAAGAGCACGTACAGCGGCGGGCAGGACGAATGCCTGGAGATAGCCGACGGCCTCCCGACCGGCTCACCCGTCTCCGTCCGCGACAGCAAGCGCCCGGACGGCCCGCACCTGCGGTTCTCCACCCTGGCCTGGGCGTCCTTCACCGATTTCGTTTCGGCTCGTACGGCGGGTGAAGTGCCTGCGCGGCCCGGTCAGATATGACCGTCACAGCGTCCGTTGTCGAGGTGTCAGGGTCGTGAGTCCCGCAGGCGGTGATTGGCGCAAGAGCACCCACAGCGGCGGTCAAGGGGAATGCCTGGAGATAGCCGACGGCCTCCCGACCGGCTCACCCGTCTCCGTCCGCGACAGCAAGCGCCCCGACGGCCCGCACCTCCTCTTCCCCGCACCCGCCTGGGCGGCCTTCCTCACGGCTCTGAAAGCGTCCCGCTACTGATCCCCCAGCCACTCGAATATCTCCTCCCAGAAGCGGCAGTCCTCGACCGGTTCGATCCGGTCGATCAGCTCCCGGACCTCGCGCAGGGCAGCCTCCCGATCGGTTTCGTCGTCGCCGACGAGGCGGTCCTCGTACGACGCCAGCAGGCCCAGCACCCCCGCGAGCAGCGGCAGGCTGTCGATCACGTGGCCCGCGTAACCCGCGGCGTGGTCCCAGCCGTTCGGGTCGTACAGGGTGATGCTGCCGGTGTCGCCCAGCAGCATCAGGCTGTACCCCATCGAGTCGCCCATCCCGTAGGCGTACGACTTGGGCGGGGAGTCGTCGTCCGGGTAGCGGTTGCCGAACAGCTCGTCCGGGTCTTCCGACCACGGGCCGTCCTGGGCGAGGGCGGTGGAGTTGAAGTCGATGAAGTCCAGGTGCACCGAGGGGAAGCCCACTTCGGTGAGGAACCTGCGGCTCTCCTCGTCCTCCAGCCGCGCGGGCAGCGCGTCCTCCGCCGGCCGCCACAGCGAGCCGGCGCCGAACACCGACTCCAGCCACTCCGCCGTCGGCTCCATGGCAGCCGCCAGCAGCGCCTCCCGGCCCACACCCCCACGGCTCTCCTGCCGCACGCTCTCACTCATCAGCCGGCCCCCGTACTTCCGTCACCGATTCGTCCACCTGTGACCAGTGAACCGCACGGCACTGACAATGGGCCGAGAAGCCATCGACAGCGGGGTGGGGATGTGGACGTAACGGGTGGTGCGGCCGGTTCAGGCGTCTTCAGTATGGCGGTCTCCCCGCCGGCCGAGGCGTACCTGCGGGACATCGCCGACGAGATGGTGCAGCGCTTCGGCATCCCGTCGGCCGAGGCCGTCGCGCGAATCAACCACGCCTGGAGCGGCCTGGTGTTCGATGACGACAACGACCTGATCTTCCACGAGCTGCCGGAGTTCTGGGCGCACGCGTTGTGCTGCGAGAGGGCTCCGGCTTGCAGGGGTGCGGCCGCCCCCGGAGAACACTGCACACTCCGTGCCGCCCCACCTCCGCATGACCCAGCCTGACCGCTCGCTTGAGCACAGGTACAGAGGGGAAGGGGGCGGGGCGACTTCGGTTCGCGTCCCTCACCCCACCCGCATCCCCTCCAACACCTTGTCCAACGTCACCGGCACCTCCCGCACCCGGACCCCCGTCGCATGCCGGACCGCGTTGACGACGGCCGCTGCCGTGCCCGTGATGCCGATTTCGCCGATGCCCTTGGCGCCCAGGGGGTTGACGTACGGGTCGTCCTCGTCGATCCAGTGGGCCTCGATGGTGTGGACGTCGGCGTTGGCCGTGACGTGGTAGTTCGCCAGGTCGTGGTTGACGAGGAGGCCGTAGCGGGGGTCCGTCACGGTCTCCTCGTGGAGGGCCATGGACAGGCCCATCGTCATGCCGCCGATCAGCTGGGAGCGCGCGGTGCGCGGGTTGATGATGCGGCCGGCGGCGAAGACGCCGAGGAGGCGGGGGACGCGTACCTCGCCGGTGTCGGCGTCCACCCGTACCTCGACGAACTGCGCCCCGAAGGCATGCATGGCGAAACGTTCCGCGTGCGGGTTGCCGGGCGTTTCGGCCTGGGCGTGGTCGCCGGGTGACGGGTCGTGGCCGTGGCGCTTGCGGAACGTCTGGGCCGCCGCCACGATCGCCGAACCCCACATCGCCGTCCCGGAGGACCCGCCCGCGACGGTCGCCTTCGGGAGCGCGGTGTCGCCGAGGCGCAGTTCGACGCGGTCGAGCGGGACGTCCAGGGCGTCGGCGGCGATCTGGGCGAGTACGGTCCAGGCGCCGGTGCCCAGGTCCGCGGCCCCGATGCCGACCCGGTAGCGCCCGTCGTCCCGGTACTGGACCGCGGCGACCGAGCCGGGCACCCGGTTGACCGGATAGGCGGAGGAGGCGACGCCCGTACCGACCAGCCAGCGGCCGTCCCGCCGTACGCCCGGGCGCGGATCGCGCCCCTGCCAGCCGAAGCGGCGCGCGCCTTCGCGCAGGCAGGCGACCAGGTTGCGGCTGGAGAAGGGTTTGCCGGACTCCGGGTCGTACGGCGCGTCGTTGCGGATGCGCAGCTCGACCGGGTCCAGGCCGAGGCGTTCGGCGAGTTCGTCCATCGCCACCTCGGGCCCGAACATGCCGGGGCACTCGCCGGGCGCCCGCATCCAGGACGGTACGGGCACGTCGAGCGCCGCCAGGCGGTGGGTGGTCCTGCGGTGCGGCGCGGCGTACATGGTCCGGGTCGGGTTGGCGGACTGCTCGGCGAACTCCTTGATCCGCGAGGTCTGCTCGACGGCGTCCATACCGATGCCGGTCAGTCGCCCGTCGGCGCCGGCCGCGAGCCGGACCCGCTGGTACGTGGGGGTGCGGTAACCGACGAGGGTGAACATCTGCTGCCGCGTCAGTGCGAGCTTCACCGGCCGTCCGGGCACCGCCCGCGCGGCCAGCGCCGCCACCACCGAGTGGGCGTGCGGCTCGCCCTTGGAGCCGAAACCGCCGCCGACGTACGGGCAGATCATGTGCACCCGGGCCGGGTCGATACCGAACACCTCGGCCAGTGTGTCGCGGTGCCCGTGCACGCTCTGGGACGAGTCGTACAGCGTCAGCTCGTCGCCCTGCCACACGGCGATCGTCGCGTGCGGCTCCATCGGGTTGCAGTGGGTCATCGCGGTCGTGTACGTCTCGTCCAGCGCGACCGCGCCCGGGTCCGCCTGGGCCGCCTCCATGGCGGCGTCCAGGTCGCCCAGCTCGCTGTCCGTACCCGCACCACCGTTGGCCGTCTCCGGCCGGTACAGCTCACTTTCGCCCGGTTTCAGTTCGGATGCGTGCGGTTCCTCGGCGTACGAGATCCGTACGAGCGACGCCGCTTCCCGGGCCGCCTCCGGCGTCTCGGCGATCACCGCCCCCACGACCTGCCCCCGGAAGGCCACTTCGGGCTCTTGGAGGACCGCCAGTTCCGCGTCGTCCGTGGACGCCAGCCGCTCGGCGTTCTCGTGCGTCAGTACGGTGATGACGCCGTCCTCCTGGCGCGCGGCCTCCGTGTCGATGGCCGTGATGCGCCCACGGGGGATGGCGGACAGCACGGCGTGCGCGTAGCAGGGACGTTCCACCGGGTGCTCGAAGGCGTACGGGGCCCGGCCGAGCACCTTGTCGCGGGCGTCGGAGCGCTCCTGGTCGGCGCCGACCGCACGGGGGCGAGCCGGGTCATCCGATGGGCGATTCCCCACCCCACTCGTGTCCCGGTCCCCGGCCCGGCTCTCGAACGTACTCGTCATCGTGTCCCCTCCAGGCCGCCAGGAACCGCCGGCGTCTCCGGCACCAGCTCGCGTACGACGGCGGCCAGCGTGTTGTGGACCAGCGGGACCTTGAACGCGTTGTCCCGCAGCGGATGCGCGTCGGCCGTCTCGGCCTCGGCCGCCGTACGGCAGCTCTCCTCGGTGGCCGGCAGCCCGCGCAGGGCCTGCTCGGCACGCTCGGCCCGCCAGGGCTTGTGCGCGATCCCGCCCAGCGCGATACGGGCCTCCCGTACGGTGCGGCCGTCGTCCTCCAGGTCGAGCGCCACCGCCACGGAGACCAGCGCGAAGGCGTACGAGGCACGGTCGCGGATCTTGCGGTATCGGGAGCGGGCCGCATACGGGACAGCGGGCAGCTCGACGGCGGTGATCAGCTCGCCGTGCCGCAGGACCGTGTCGCGGTGCGGCGCGTCGCCCGGCAGCCGGTGGAACTCGGTCAGCGGAATCCGGCGCTCACCGTCCGGGCCCAGCGTCACGACCACCGCGTCCAGGGCGGTCATGGCCACCGCCATGTCGGACGGGTGCACGGCCACGCAGTGCGAGGACGCGCCCAGGATGGCGTGGTAGCGGGTCCAGCCCTCCAGGGCCGCGCAGCCGGAGCCGGGGTCGCGCTTGTTGCAGGGGGCGCTGGGGTCCTGGAAGTAGGCGCAGCGGGTGCGCTGGAGGAGGTTGCCGCCGGTCGTCGCGAGGTTGCGGAGCTGCCCGGATGCCCCGGAGAGCAGGGCCTGGGAGAGGACGGGGTAACGGGTACGTACGGCGGGGTGGGCGGCGAGGTCGGCGTTCCGCACGTTCGCGCCCACCCGGAGGCCACCGCCGTCCAGCTCCTCCACCTGGTCCATGGGCAGCCGCGTGACATCGACCAGCAGGTCGGGGGAGGCGATGCCGAGCTTCAGATGGTCGACGAGATTCGTACCGGCACCCAGGAACGCGGCCCCGGGGTGCGCCGCCACGGCGGCCACGGCCCCGGCGGCGTCGGCGGCACGCTCGTACCGGAACGGCTTCACCGGTCCACCCCTTCGGCCGTGGCCTCGGCAGCAGCCGCAACGGCGGGAACGATATTCACATACGCCCCGCAACGGCACAGATTGCCACTCATCCGCTCGGCGATCTCCTCATGCCCCAGCGCTTCCGGCGCGATGCCCCCCTCCGCACCCACCTCGGTCACCGCACTCGGCCACCCCTGCGCCGCCTCCCGCAGCACACCCACCGCCGAACACACCTGGCCCGGGGTGCAGTACCCGCACTGGAGCGCGTCATGATCCACGAATGCCTGCTGTACGGGATGCAGTTCCCCGCCCCCGCCCCCCAGCCCCTCGGCCGTGACGATCTCCGCTCCGTCGTACGACACGGCCAACGCAAGACAGGTCGTCGCCCGCCGCCCGTCCAGCAGCACGGTGCACGACCCGCACTGCCCGTGATCGCACCCCTTCTTGGGGCTGGTGATCCCCAGCCGCTCCCGCAGCGCGTCGAGCACGGTGGTACGCGAATCCACCGTCACCTCGTACTCCTGCCCGTCGACGCGCAGCTTGATCTCGGTCTCCATGGTCAGCCGAGTCACCCGGAGATCGGGCGGTAAACGACTGCATACAGGTGACGGGGGGAGCGGCGGGGCGGCCGGGGGACCTGCCGAAGATGTCGGCTCGTTCTCTCCTTGAAGAACCGTTTACGCAGGTGGCAGCGTCCTCCGGGCTGTTACCAGTGGGTTCGGTGGTGTTCGACGGGGGGCGTTTTCTGCATGGGTGTGGTGCTGCCGGGCTGGGCCGACGAGATCCTCGACATCATCGGGGTGTCCTGGCCGAATGTGGACGAGGACGATTACCGCGAGATGGCGACGGCCATGCGGGAGTTCGCCGGCGACATCAACGACGGCGCGAGCCAGGCGCACGAGGCGGTCCAGGCGCTGGTCTCCTCGGCGGGCGGCGGGCAGGCGGCCGAGGCGTTGAACGCCCACTGGAGCAAGATCAACGGTACGCACCTGGCGAAGCTCGCCCAGTGCGGCGAACTGGCGGCCACCGCCCTGGACGGCGTCGCCGTCCTGATCGAGGGCGCCAAGCTCGGCGCGATCGTCCAGCTGGGCATCCTGGCCGCCGAGGTCATCGCCGCCCAGGCCGCCGCCCCTTTCACCTTCGGCCTGTCCGAACTCGGCGCGCTGGGCGCGACCCAGGCCACGCGCGTGATCGTCAAGCGCCTGTTCAAGGAGGTCTGTCGGCAGGTCGCCGAACAGGTCGTCAGCATCGCCCTGACCCCCGTCGAAGAGGCCCTGGCCGCGATGGTCGGCGACCTCGTCGTCCAGCTCGGCGCCAACGCGCTGGGCGTCAAGGACGGCGTCGACCTGAGCCAGACCGCCAAGGCGGGCAAGGAGGGCTTCAGCCAGGGCGTCCAGGGCGCCAAGGACGCCGCCAAGTCCGCCGCCGACAATCCCATGCAGCTGCTGAGCGCGGGAGGCGGAGGCGGCGGCGGTGCCGGGGGCAGCGGCGGCTTCACCTTCGACCACGACGCCCACGACAAGGCCGTCACCGGCCTGCAGAGCGCCGGCGGCCACTTCCGCACCAACGCCGGCGGCAAAATCGGCCGCGCCAAGCATCACCACGGCCGCACCCGCGGCAAGGACGCCATCGCGGACGCGGCCAACACCATGCTCGACAAGGTCATCGACGGCATCGAGGACGCGGTCAAGAAATCCGCCAAACACCTCGACGACAACATGACCCGCGGCGTCAAACAGATGGCCAAGAACCACAAGGAGAACGATCAGAAACTCTCCAGTCACTTCTCAGGTCTCGGCAAGGGAGGCAAGCCGCACCCGAAGGGACCGAAGGGCGCGGACGCCGGCGGGGGAGGCGGCGGAGGCCGCCCGCCCGGTAAGGGAAAGACCGGCGGGAACGGGGACGGGGCACGGGATCCTTGGTGGCACGGGCACAGTGCCGATCAGATGCGGCACTACCGAACCGACCCGGTCGATGTCTCGCACCTGGATCCGAAGACCCAACTCGACCATTTGGAGAACCAAGCGAGGGAACTCGCGGACAAGGCTCAAAAGGGAGGGCAGAACAACCCCTTTCCGGGAAAGGACTACCGTCGGGAAGGGTGTGCCGGCAGTTTCCTGCATGACGGCCTCATAACGGCGCACACAAGTTCCGTCCAGCGTAAGATCTCACGCACGCCGCAGGAGATCGCAGCGGGAGTCCCGGTTCGGCAGCCACAGAAACATCCACGGGCGCATCCGGCGCTGCAACAAGTATTGGATGGCATCGCAGGTGGATACCGAGACCAGGGGAGGAACGTCCCGTCGAACCATGGCAAGTGTGCCGAAGTCTCCCTCATATCGGACCGCCTTCATCAGATGGATCCGGATGGCACTAAGATAAGAACCCCGGAGGATGCTCGTCGGGCACTCGAAGGGGGAATCATGCATACGCGCCAGATAGGTGATGACGTCAAGCCGTCAAAGAATCCTGGCGAGGAGCCCGTGAGTATTTCACACGGTGATTACAAGAAGCCGTGCACAACGTGCGGGCCGATGATGCATGCGTTGGGAATCGTCGCACACAGGTAGGCGTTCGAAAGGTGAGAGGTATGGTCATTCCGGGGTGGCCCAAGAGCGAAGTGGAGCAGTGGCTGGCCGGGAACGGCTGGGAGGTCGGCCGAAATGTTTCGGAGACCATCGATCAGTTCGTCGACATGGCTGTTGCCCAGTCGGAGAAGGAGGGATTTCCGACCCCTCCCGTGCCCGCCGCTGTGGAGTTCCTGCATTCTTTCGGCCTTCTCGACCTGCGGAATCCCATCGATCCCGAAGAGATTCTGGTAGTGAACCCGGCGGGTGGCCACTCGGGTGACTTCGAGGAGATGTCGGAGCGTTCCGGTGAACTCGGGACCAGGTTGTTCCGGGTGGGGTACGAAGAACCGGAAGGGGCGAGAGTGCTGATGGACGAGTCGGGCAAGTTCTACTACATGCACTGGTCCGGCTTCTTCTTCCTCGGAAGCGATGCATACGAAGCGTTCGGGAATTGGATCGTGAACAACCTTCAGGAGTTGGATTAACACTATGTCCGGCATCATCCCCGGTACGGCCTCCTCGCTGCTCGTGCAAGGAAAGGTGTACAGCCATACGAACCTCAGCGGTGACGGTGAGCCGAATCTGCATCCGGCTGTCCGCGAGTTCTTCGACGGCCTTCCGGTCGAGATGCGCGAACCGTTTCTCGGTTATTGCGCGGAGTCCGCGCTGATCTCTGACCAGCTGTGGGGTCTCGACGCGGAGCGTCCGGGCCGGCCGTCAATTTCCCTCGCGGAGGCTCTTCCGTACTTCACCGGGGCCGCGATGGTCTCCAAGATGATCCGTGAAGAGGGCGACCCGGACCACGGGCAGTCGACGGCGCCTTGTGCTGCCTGTCAGTCCTTGCTGGACCGGCTGGGCGTGGCTTTCGTCGGAGCCTGACGGCATGAGTGAGGTGACGGATCGCAGCGTACGCAGCGTACTCGCGGTGCTCGGCGATGCGGGGTGGTCGCCGACGCGCGACGCGGGGTCGTCCGCGCTGCTGGCCATGCTGGAGACGGTGAGTACGGCCGGCGCCGGGACCGGCGCCTCGTGGGAGCTCTTCCCGGCAGCGGAACGGGCGGTGCGCCAATTCCACGGGCTGCATGTGCTTCTGCACGGGCCCGGCCTGGAATGCGGCCTGCGGGGTTTCATTCTTGATCCGCGGGAAGGACGTCATGCGCCGGCCACCATGCGCGGTTTCGGGGAGCTGATCGGCAGCCGTGTCTTCCCGCTCGGATCGCATGGGGACGATTCCCTGCTGGCCGTGGACGAGCGGGGCCGTCTCTTCATGGTCAACCACGGGGGCTGGTGGTATCTCGGTAATTCGGTGCTCGCCGGGTTGGGCGTACTGATCGAAGGGCGTCGGCCGAAGCGGGTTCGGGAAGACGGCGCGTGGGAGCCGGCGGAGGCTGAGCCGGGGCCGGAGACGCCGGAGTCCGAGGGCGGTGCGCCGGCGGTGGCCGACACGGCTGAGGACATGGGGCCGCGACCGGCCGGCGAGGTGTGCAGCGTTTTCGGGTGAGGGCTCTCCAAGGCGACAGGCGCGGAAGAGGGAGCAAGCGTATGGCGGTAAGAGCATGAAGAGGGACATCGAGCTGGAGCCGCCTCAGGGGATCACCGGCTTTCCACTGGGCGCGGCGGCGGAAACCGTCCTGGCCGAGGCTGCGGAATGGGGGCGGGTCAAGGTTCAGGATGCGGGCGTTGCCGATCCGGTCCGTCACATGAAGGCCGTCGTGCTGCACCCGCAGTTCGAGACCGTCCTTCACTTCGAGGACGGCCGGACTCTCACGGCGGCCGAGGTGTGGATCCCGCGTCCTGGTCCCGAACAGATCACCGTGCGGTTCCGGGGCCTCGACGTCTTCCGTACGCCGGCCCGGAAACTGCTGGAGCGGGTGGAGGACATGGGGTTCACCGTCCGGGACGAGACGCTCTACGCGTATGTGCCGCAGCTCTCCCTGGGTTTCACGCGCGTTGCCGGTCATGAGGTTCCGCTGGACAGCGATGGGGAGCCGTTGTATTTCCAGGCTGTACTGACGGGACCGGCCGATTATTACGACTACCTGGCAGCGGAGGCCTGAGGCCCGGCAAGGAAGCACCAACTCCTCCGACGTGACACCGCCCCGAACCGGGAACCGGTTCGGGGCGGCGCGCTGTGTGCTGGTGACTATTTGTTCATATTCGGCGCCGGAATAGGCGTAGTCGCCAGCGACTGCGGGGAAGTCGGGCTGGCCAGGGCCGACGGGGCCGCTACGGTGGCGGTGGGGTCGGGGGTGGGGGGTTCGGGGGAGTCGTCGGGGAGGGGGCGGGGGGCCAGGGTGATGCCGGCGGCGTCGAGGGCCTTTTTGATGCGCCAGCGGAGTTCGCGTTCTATGCCGGGGGCCTTGCCGGGCATGGTCTTGGCGGAGACGCTGATGGTGACGGAGTCGAGGTGGACCTCGCTGAGGCCGAGGACCTCGACGGCCTCCCAGAGCTGTTCGTTCCAGGGTTCGGCCTTGGACATCTCCTCGCCGACGGTGGTGATGACGTCGCGGGCGCGGTCCAGGTCCTGGTCCGGGGCGATCATGACGTCGACGGTGGCGGTGGACCAGCCCTGGCTGAGGTTGCCGATGCGCTTGACCTCGCCGTTGCGGATGTACCAGATGGCGCCGTTGGGGCCGCGCAGCTTGGTGACGCGCAGGCCGACCTCGACGACCGTACCGGTGGCCACGCCCGCGTCGATCTCGTCGCCGACGCCGTACTGGTCCTCCAGGATCATGAAGACGCCGGAGAGGAAGTCGGTGACGAGGTTGCGGGCGCCGAAGCCGATGGCGACGCCCGCGACGCCGGCGCTGGCGAGCAGCGGGGCCAGGTTGATCTTCAGGACGGACAGCACCGTCAGGGCCGCGGTGCCCATGATGACGAAGGACGCGACGCTGCGCAGCACCGAGCCGATGGCTTCGGAGCGCTGGCGGCGGCGTTCGGCGTTGACCAGGAGCCCGCCCAGCGCGGTGCCTTGGGCGGCCGTCGCGGTGCGGTTCATCCGTTCTATGAGCTTGGTGATCGTGCGCCGGATCACATGCCGCAGGATCACGGCGATGATGATGATCAGCGCGATCTGCAGGGCGGACGTGAGCCAGGTCGCCCAGTTCTCCTCCACCCATCCGGCGGCGTTGGTGGCCTTCTCCGTGGCGTCGTCGAGCGACGCCCGGCGATGCGCGCCGGGCGGCGTGGCGGCTGGGGAAGCGGACCAGAACACAGCAGGGACCTCCGTGTGGGACAGCAGACCCGGGTCGGTACTTACCGTGCCCCGGGCAGACCAACCACACTAACGGGGCAACGGGGGCGGTCCGCGCCGGTGTTCGAGAGTGACCGGACCAATTGCGGGTCTGTTTGGGGGGAAGTAAAGGCATGTGGTCGAAAACACCTCGGACCCGTTACCCGGTGATGGTGGCGCTCCGACCAGGCACCGGGGGACACTGTGGAGAGATCGTCCCGGCGCGAGCCACGCGCCGCCGGCGTACAAGGAGGCACCCGTGCCGCATGTCCTGGTCCTCAACGCGTCGTACGAGCCGCTCGGCGTCGTACCGCTCCGCCGCGCGCTCATCCTCGTCCTCAACGAAAAGGCCGTCAGCCTTGAGGAGTCCGGCGCCCTGATGCACAGCGCGACCCGTGTGATGCCCGCTCCGAGTGTGGTCCGCCTCAAGCGGTTCGTGCGGGTGCCTTTTCGCGGTCCCGTCCCGTTGACCCGCCGTGCCCTCTTCGCCCGGGACGGCGGGCGGTGCATGTACTGCGGTGGCGTCGCAACCAGCGTCGATCACGTCGTTCCGCGCAGCCGTGGCGGGCAGCACACCTGGGAGAACGTCGTCGCCGCGTGCCGCCGCTGCAACCACGTCAAGGCCGACCGGCATGTCGCCGAGATCGGCTGGCGGTTGCGGCATCAGCCCGCGCCGCCGTCGGGCCTGGCCTGGCGGATCATCGGTACGGGGCATAGGGATCCCCGTTGGCTGCCATATCTGCAGCCGTACGGGGCGGACGACGCACTGGCCCGGATCGATGCCGTATCGGCATAGGTCCGGGTTTTCGCGTGGGGCCCGCCGGGTCCGGACGAGTCCGGGCCCGGCGCCCCGCGCATGAGCCGCTACCGGCCGACCGCCGGCCAGGTTCCCTCGGCCGAGGCGGCCGAGGCGGCGGTGCCGGTCGCGCTTCCGGTGGGGCTTCCGGCCGCGCTTCCGGCTGCGCCTCCAGGCGTGTCCCCGGGCGCGCCTCCGGAGGAGCCGGGCCGGGCGGGCGTGCCGGGCCGGGCACTGTCGGGCCGGGTGCCGTCGGGCTGCCGGGCGGGCGGCGGGGCCGGCCGGTCCGAGCCCTTCACCGCGTACGCCTCCACGCTCCACAGTGAGTAGCCGAAGCGGGTCGCGCGCTTGTCGCCCTGGATCCGTACGAAACGGACGTTCTCCGCGTCCATGCGGACGGATTCGCGGCCGCCCTTGCCGTCGCGGACGGTGGCCGCCGTGCGCCAGGTGACGCCGTCTGACGAGACACGGACCGTGTAGCCGGTCGCGTAGGCGTCCTGCCAGGTCAGGGTGAGGCGTCCGAGGCGGGCGGGGCGCGCGAGTTCGAACTGGAGCCAGGCGTCGTCCTGGGCGGGGGAGGACCAGCGGGTCTTCGGGTCGCCGTCGGTGACGGCCGAGGCCGGGAACTCGGACGTCTCGTCGCCGGAGGAGGTCACCGCGGCGCCGCGCGCCAGGTCGGGGCCGTCGGTCGGCGGATAGGTCCGGACGGTCAGCGTCCGCTTCTGGTCGCCGTAGGTGACGGGGATCTCGTACGTGCCGGACTTGGCGTCGCGCGGGACCGTGACCTGGATACGGGCGGTCGCGGTGCCGCCGCGCGGGGCCGTGACGTGCTCCGGCGCCCGTACGGTGAACCCCTTGGGTGCCGTGGCGGTGAGCTTGCCCTCCACGTCGGCGGGGCGGCGGGAGAAGATCCGGGCGTCCACGGAGAAGGTGCCGCCGGTGTCGGCGTCGATCGCGTCGCGGGACAGCTCCAGGCCGGCCGCCGGGGTGTCGGCGAACCACGGCGTGAAGGAGTGCACGGACGGCGCGGTGGTGCCGTCCTGCCAGGCGAGCCGGATCGCGTCGGTCTTCAGGCCGCGCGCCTCGGTCTGCGTCCAGCCGGTGCTGGACAGGCCGCCGAGGCGGCGCCAGCCCTCGCCGGGGACGTGCGCCTCCACGGAGACGGCGGCGGCGGACGGGCTCGGCTCGGTGAGCGAGGTGACCGCGGTCAGCGGGCGGGGACGGTCGAAGGGGACGGTCAGGGACGTGGGGTGGGCGCCGTCGTCGGGGGGCGGGGTGTCGGAGCGGGCGCCGGTCCACGCGTCGGACTCGGTCATCGCGCGGTCGAGGAAGGGGCCCAGAACGCCCTTTCCGACCGTCACCGGACTCTTCTTGATCTTCTTCAGCAGGTCCTGGACGGAGCGCTGTGCGGTCCACGCGGCCGCCCCGTCACCGCGGGCCTGCGCCACCAGCATGTCCACGGCGCGCTCGCCCGCCGAACCGTACCGCGCCAACTGGCGCGCCCACGGACGTACTTCCTCGGCCAGCCCGGGGGACAGCCGTTCCGGCGCGCCGCTCATCGTGTGGAAGGCGGCCCGCAGCCGGGCGGCGGCCTCGGTGTAGCGCTCGTCGTCGCGCGGGTCGGTGCTGTTCGTGGCGGCGGCGCGGGCCTTCCAGAACGCTTCGATCAGCGGTGTGAGGTACGCGGACTCGTCGGCGGCGAGGACCGAGGAGGCATCGTTGCCGGCCAGGGCGTGCAGGGCGGCGCGGGAGGTGGCGTCGCCGCCGGAGAGGTCGTCGATGGCTGCCTGCCAGGAGGCGCCGGGCCGGTAGCCGCGGGGGTTCCAGGCGAAGTCGGCGGTCGTGAACAGCGCGATGCGGGACGCGGTGGGCTGGGCCATGGCGTTGGCCAGCAGGGCGCTGGAACCGGTGGCGACGGCGGGTTCGCGGCCCGTGTAGGGGCCGAGGAAGATACGGTCCTGCGCATAGTCGTTGACCGGATAGTTGTCCATCGTGACCATCCGGTGCCTGAACGCTTCCCGGGCCGTGGCCAGTTCGCTTCCGGTGATGGTACGGGGGACGACACCGACGCCGGTCCACGCGACCTCGACCCGGTCGGACAGCGCGGCCGCCAGCGCCTCGCGGTAGGCGGTCGAGCCGTCCTGGTAGTACTCGGTCGGCATGAGCGTGAGCGGCGGCGCCTCGGGATGCTTCGCGGCGAGGTGCTCGGCGAGCGCGTCCGCCACCTTGGCGTGCGCCTTCGCGGCGGCCTCCGGGCCGGAGCCGAAGGTGTCGGCGTCCGCATCGCAGTGCCACTCGCTGTAGCTGACGTCCTGGAACTGGAGCTGGAAGGCGCGTACGCCCAGCGCCCACATCGCGTCCACCTTGCGGCGCAGCGCCTTCAGGTCGTCCTCGGAGGACATGCACATGGCCTGGCCGGGCGAGACGGCCCAGCCCAGCGTCACATGGTTGGCGCGGGCCCGCTCGGCCAGCGCCCGGAAGTCCGCACGCTGCGCCGCCGGGTAGGGCTCGCGCCAGCGGAACTGGCGGTACGGGTCGTCGCCGGGCGCGTACAGGTAGCGGTTCTGCTTCGTACGGCCCAGGAAGTCCAGCTGGTCCAGGCGCTGCTCGTGGGTCCAGGGCTGGCCGAAGAAGCCCTCGGTCATGCCGCGTACGGCGGTGCCGGGCCAGTCCCGGACGACGACGGAGGCCAGCTCTTTGCCGCCACCGCGACCGCCGTCCCTACCGCGGCCACCACTGCCGCCCTCGCCGCCGCCCTTCTCGGCGCGCTCCACGATCAATTGGCGCAGCGTCTGTACGGCATGGAAGAGGCCGTCCGGCCCGACACCGTCCAGAGCGACCGTGTCCCGGCCCGCCGTCTCACCGACCGCGAGACGGTAGCCGCCGGACGGCAGATCGCCGCGTGCGGACGCGCGCAGGGCCCGCAGCGCGCTCTCGGCGTCCGGGCCGCCGACGCGGAAGACCGGGCCCTCACCGGGCGGCGTCTGCCCCGGGGCGACGTCATGGACCGTACGCATCCCGGCGTCGCGCAGCAGGGCGCGCAGCGCGTCCAGGGCGTACGGATCGGCGTCCGGCGCGGCGACGACGGCGGCCTCGTCGCCCAGCTGCACGGACGGGCCGGCCGGCCGCATCGACTGCGGGCGCGGCCACACGGCGGGCAGCTGCCCCGCGGAGGCGGTCCGGCCGGAGCCGTCGGACTGCCCGGGCAGGTCGGGAGTGCCGACGGCCGGGTCGGCGGGCGCCGCGTGGGCGGGGACGGTGCTCCCCAGGAGCCCGCCGATGACGGCGGCGGCGAGGGCGGTGGCTCCGGCGACGCGCGTACGGGCCCGCGCCCGTGCGGCCCCCAGCCGGCCGGCACTGCCGGTGCCGATGCTGGTGGGCCCGGCCGGCGGCGCGCCGGCGCCCCCGGCCCGGCGGACGTCGCCGTCACCGGCTCCGCCCGGGCGCGTATCACCGTTCCCGGCTCCACCGCCCCCGGCCGTGCCGCTGCCCTCGCTCCGCCTGTCGCCCCATCCGGCGTCCCGAACGCTGTTCCGGACTCGCACGGTCTCTCCTCAGTCCCCGTAACCACTACTCACCCGGCCGGTCGCACCGGCCGGCCGCAGCCCGGCGGCCCCGCGGCCGCGCGCCCCTGAGCCGACTTCCGCCGCGGGGCCTCGTACCCCGTGGAACCCCGCCGGACAAGCCTTCGGCAGTGAGCCCACCACTGTGGTGGTGAGGGTGTCAACGGCAGCAGGCGAAGTGCCGGGTATGCCCCGTGCGACCGGCGTGTCGCGGCGGGTCCGAGGGGCGGACCGAGGGTGCGCCAGGGGCCGGACGAAGGGGTGCGCGCAGGGGCGGACCGAGGCCGGTCCGAGGGCCGGTCCGAAGGAGCGCCACGGGCGGCCCGAGGCGCTGAAGGACTTCCTCCGGAACGTGCCTCCCGGGCGCATCCCTGCGCCGTCACCCGTCCGCCACCGGCAAATCGCCTGCACGAGGGATGTGTGACCTGGGTCACGTTGATTGAATGGATACGTCTGCGACCGCCCGGAGTGGGTAGGGCAGGTCGTGTCCCACTACCGACGAACGGGAGGCCCTCCGTGGCCGCGTCCGCTCAGCTTCTCCTCGACGCACTGTCGTCCGCCCCCGAGTACCCGGCAGAGCGCGTCAAACCCTCCGGACCGGAAATTTCCGCGCCGGAGAAACCCGTCGAGCCGGATCTGTTCGCCGGGGTGTCCGACCCCGACTCCGGCCTGGACGGCTCCGGCTCGCTCTGCTTCTGCGAACCGCCCCTGACCAGCGAGCCTCCGCTCGCCGACGCCGCTCCGCTCACCAGCGAGTCCCCGATCGCCGCCGAGCTGCCGCTGACCAGCGAGCCCACCGCGGCCGGCCTGGGCACGGAGACCATGGAGGTCTGATGGGCCTACCGCGGCTCGCCGGTCTGCACGGTGTGTGCACGTCCTATGAGCCCGCACCGGGCCGCATCGAACACGTCGGTGACGACACCGTCGTCGCCGTGCTCGCCGCACTCGGGGTCGACGCCTCGACTCCGCACGCCGTACGCGCCGCACTGGAGGCGTACGACCACGGCGCGGGCCGTGCCCTGCTCCCGCCCACCGTCGTGGTGCGCCCGGGGCGCCCGCCGGACCTGTCGCGCCTGCCCGAGGGCACCGCCCTTCGGGTGGAGACCGAGTCGGGCGAGGTGCTCGACTGGGGTCCTGACCCCGGAGGCCGCGCGGAGTACGCGTACGAGCCGCCTGGCCAGGACGGCCGGGCCCCGCGCCGCGCCGACGCCCGGCAGCGCCGCCGGAAGCCCGTCCACGGCCCCGGCAGCCACGTGGGCCGCCTCCCCCTCGGCATCCACACCCTGCGCGCCCACACACCCGACGGCCGTTCCGCCCGCGCCCACCTGATCGTCGCCCCCGACCGGATGCCCGCGCCGCCCGGCCGTACCCACGGCTTCATGGTGCAGCTGTACTCCCTGCTCTCCGCCCGCTCCTGGGGCATGGGCGACCTGGGTGACCTCGCCGACCTGGCCGCCTGGTCCGGACGCACGCTCGGCACCGGCTTCGTGCAGATCAACCCGCTGCACGTCGCCGTACCGGGAGCGCCCACCGACCCCTCGCCGTACCGCCCCTCCTCCCGCCGCTTCCCCGACCCCGTCCACCTGCGCATCGAGGAGATCCCCGAGTTCGCCTTCCTCGAAGGCGACGCCCGCGACCGGGCCGACGCGCTGCTCGTACGGGCGCAGAACCTGCGCGAAACGGTCCTGCGCAAGGGCGCGCTGATCGACCGGGACGCGGTGTGGGAGCTGAAGAAGGAAGCGTTGGAGCTGCTCCGGAAGGTGCCGCTGGGCCCCGGCCGGCGCGCCGCGTACTGCGACTTCCTCGCCGAACAGGGCGCCGGCCTGGAGGACCACGCCACCTGGTGCGCGCTGGCCGAGCGGTACGGGCCCGACTGGCGCGGCTGGCCCGCCGGCCTGGACGACCCGCGCTCGGCCCGTACGGCACGGATGCGCGGCTGCCTGCTGGACCGCATCGACTTCCACAGCCGCCTCGCGTGGCTGACCGACCAGCAGCTCGCCGCCGCCCAGCGCGCCGCCGAGGAGGCCGGGATGGGCATCGGGCTGGTGCACGACCTGGCCGTCGGCGTCCACCCCTCCGGCTCCGACACCTGGGCCCAGCAGGACGCCTTCGCGGCCGGCATGTCCGTGGGCGCGCCGCCCGACGCCTTCAACTCGCGCGGCCAGGACTGGGGCCTGCCGCCCTGGCGGCCGGACGCGCTGGCCGCCCAGGGCTACGCCCCGTACCGCGGTCTGCTGCGCGGCATGCTGCGGCACGCGGGCGGCCTGCGCATCGACCACGTCATGGGCCTGTTCCGGCTGTGGTGGGTGCCGGAGGGGCGGCCGCCGACGGACGGCGCGTACGTACGTTACGACGCCGAGGCGATGCTCTCCGTCCTCGCCCTGGAGGCGCACCGCGCGGGCGCCGCCGTCATCGGCGAGGACCTGGGGACGGTCGAGCCGGTGGTCCGTACGGAGCTGGCCGAACGCGGGGTGCTCGGCACCTCCGTCCTGTGGTTCGAACGCGACTACACCGAGGAACCGGCCCGGCCGCTGCCGCCCGCCGACTGGCGCGCCGACTGCCTGGCCACGGTCACCACGCACGACCTGCCCAGTACGGCGGCCCGGCTGACCGGGCAGCACGCCGAACTGCGCCACGGCCTCGGGCTGCTGGACCGCCCGCTCCGGGAGGAACAGGCGGCGGAGGCGGTCGAGGTCGGCGAGTGGCTGGAGACGCTGCACCGGCTGGGGCTGCTGCCGGAGGGACGGGGGAGTGAGGAGGCCGCGGTCAAGGCGCTGCACCGCTACCTGCTGCGCACGCCCGCCCGGATGGTCGGTGTGTGGCTGCCGGACGCGGTGGGCGACCGGCGTCCGCAGAACCTTCCGGGGACATGGGACGAATATCCCAACTGGCGGCTGCCGATCGCCGGCCCGACGGGGCGCCCGCTGTCCTTGGAGGAGATCGCCGCGTCGCCCCGGCTCCATGCGCTGATGCGGGAACTGCGCGGCGAACAGGGTTAGTCGAGGCGGGCCGGGGGTGGCGCGGCGGCCCGCGCCGGTCTTCCGGCCGCTCCGGCCGTACGGCACCATGCCGTGGACGCCGTCCAAGAGATCCGACCGCGCGTGGTCGGAGAGTTGGAGGGAACCATGGCAAGAAGCCGCCCACGCGCCCGGCTGCGGGCCGCGTTCGCGTGCGCCGTCACCGCCGCTCTCGTCCCCCTGGCCCTGCCGGTCACGTCGCAGGCCACCGCCACCGGCCGGCAGCCCGCCCCGGGCCCCTGCCAGGGCCCCGTACGCCCCGCCTCCCAGATGACCGTCCTGCCCTGCGACAGCCCGGCGCGGATCATCGAGAAGGCCGCGAACGTCGTGCCGACCGCCGCCCAGCGCGCCTGGCAGCAGCGGGAGGTCACCGCGTTCACGCACTTCGGCATGAACACCTTCACCGGCCGCGAGTGGGGCTCGGGGACCGAGGACCCGAAGTGGTTCGCGCCGCCGCGCATCGACGTGGGCCAGTGGATGCGCGCGTACCGGGCGGCGGGCGCCGAGCAGGTCATGCTGACCGTCAAGCACCACGACGGCTTCGTGCTCTACCCCAGCCGCTACACCCCGCACACCGTCCGGGCGAGCCCCGGGCAGCCGGACGTCGTCGGCGCGTACGTACGGGCCGCCCGCGAGGCCGGGCTCAAGGTCGGCCTCTACCTCTCCCCGTCCGACGGCGCCGAACTGCCGCACGCCTGGCACGCGCGCTGGGTCGAGGAGATCCGGCGCAAGCAGGCCGAGGGCAGGCCGCTGACCCTGCCCGAACGGGTCGCCCTGGCGGACCGCGGCCGGACGCCCGCCGGGCTGGGCCGCTTCGGCAACGGCAGCGCCGTCACCGAGCGCACCCTCCCCACCCTCGTCCCCGGCGACGACCGCGCCGACGCCGTACGCGACGGCCGGCTGCCCTCCTTCACCGTCCGCGCCGACGATTACGACGCGTACTACCTCAACCAGGTCTACGAACTGCTCACCCAGTACGGCCCGGTCGAAGAGCTGTGGCTGGACGGCGCGAACCCGTGGGCGGACGCCGGCATCACGCAGCGGTACGGCGTGCGCCAGTGGTTCGAGACGATCCGCCGCCTCTCGCCGCGCACCGTCGTCTTCCAGGGGCCGCAGGGCGTGCGCTGGGTCGGCAACGAGCGCGGCGTGGCGCGTGAGACGGAGTGGAGCGTCACCCCGTCCGCTGTCGACCCCTGGTCGGTGCTCTCCGGGGGCCTGCCCAACGACTCCACCGACGCCGACATCGGCTCCCGCGCCAGGCTGCTGGCCCCCACCACCACGTACCTCCAGTGGTATCCGGCGGAGGCGGACGTCTCGCTCCGGCCCGGCTGGTTCCACCATCCCTGGGAGCGGCCCAAGACGCCCGCCCGGCTGATGGACCTCTACGAGAAGAGCGTGGGCCGCAACGCGTCGCTGCTGCTCAATGCGGCACCGGACCGGAGCGGCCGGATCGACGCGGCCGACGTCGCCTCCCTCACCGGCTTCGGGCGGGCCGTACGGGAGACGTACGGGCGCGACCTCTTGCAGGGCGGCCGGGCCCCGGGTGTGATCACCTTCGACCGGGTCGGGCTCGGTGAGGACCTGCGGTACGGGCAGCGGGTGGAACGGTTCGCCGTCGAGGCGCGGGCGGCCGGCGGGGTCTGGCGGCGGATCGCCGGAGGGGCGACCGTCGGCCACCGGCGCATCCTGGCGCTGCCCGCGCCGGTGACCGCCGACGCCGTACGCGTACGGGTGCTCGCGTCCCGCGCCGCTCCGCACCTGACGCCCGTGACGGCCCACCTGTCCCGGCCCCGGCCGGCCGTGAGCACGCTCCCGTCCGGCGCGGTCAACCGTAAGGCCACCCCGGGCGCGCGAGGGTGAACGGCGTCCGATACGTTGACCTCGTGAGCAATCTGGTCAAGAAGAACGCCCTGCGCGCCGGAACCATCACGGCCGGCACCGCGCTGATGCTGCTGATGTCGTCCCCCGCGTTCGCGCTCACCCGCGACGATGGTGACGACCCGGGTCCGGGCCTGAGTGTCGTCCAGACGCTCGGCCTCTATGTCGCCGCTCCCCTCGTCCTCTTCCTGGTCATCGCCGGTCTGGTGATGGCCGGTGACAAGTCCCGCAAGCAGTCCAAGGTCTGATCCGGGACTCCTTCCCACGCCTCTTCGAGGGCGCCCGCAGGTTCGCGAGAACCTGCGGGCGCCCTCTTTTTCGTGCCCGCGTATACCGCACCGGGCCGCTGCCGCCCTCCCGCCGCGGGCCGGATCCCGCCCGCGAACTTGTCTTCACACGGCCCTAACCTACGATGGCGTAACCTACGGAGCCGTAGGTAACCCCGTCCCCAGGAGTACCCGTGACCATCGCCCCCGACCGCCATGCCGGAGAGCGCGGCCAGGCCGCATGGAGCGACACCCGGCTGCTGTACGCCCTCGAAGAGGTCGTCGAGAAGGAGCTCGACCGGCACCTGAAGGCCGCCAAGGACTGGATGCCGCACGAGTACGTGCCCTGGAGTGACGGCCGCAATTTCGACGGCGTCATGGGCGGCGAACCGTGGGCCCCCGAGCAGTCCAAGGTCACCGACATAGGGCGGATCGCCCTGGTGGTCAACCTGCTGACCGAGGACAACCTGCCCAGCTACCACCACGAGATCGCCTCCCTCTTCGGGCGGGACGGCGCCTGGGGCACCTGGGTGCACCGCTGGACGGCGGAGGAGGGCCGGCACGGCATCGTCATGCGGGACTACCTGCTCACCAGCCGGGCCGTGGACCCGGTCGAGCTGGAGAACTTCCGGATGGCGCACATGTCGGCCGGATTCGAGTCCGACAACGCGCACAGCATGCTGCACTCGATCGCGTACGTCGCCTTCCAGGAGCTGGCCACCCGCATCTCGCACCGCAACACCGGCCACCACTCCGGCGACCCGGTCTGCGACCGGATGCTGGCCCGCATCGCCACCGACGAGAACCTGCACATGGTCTTCTACCGGAACCTGCTCGCCGCCGCCTTCGAGCTCGCGCCCGACCAGACCATGTGCTCCGTACGGGACGTGGTCACCGGCTTCCGCATGCCCGGCCACGGCATGCCCGGCTTCGAACGCGCCGCGGCCCGCATGGCGCTCGGCGGGATCTACAACCTGCGCATCCACCACGACGACGTGCTCCAGCCGGTGCTGCGCTACCTGAAGGTCCTGGAGATCGGCGGTCTCGGCCCGGCCGGCCTGCGGGCCCAGGAGGAGCTGGGGCTGTTCATGGGTGGCCTGGACGACCAGGCGCGCAAGTTCGACGAGCGGCTGGCGGCCCGGGAGGCCCGCCGGGCGGCACGGGGATAGGGAGACCGCCGTTCCGCCTGCGTACGCTGCCCGCATGGCCGACTGGGACATCAAGAAGCTGCGCGTCCTGCGCGCCCTGCACGAGCTGGGTACGGTCACCGCGGCCGCCGAGGCGCTGCACCTGACGCCCTCGGCGGTCTCGCAGCAGCTGACCGGGCTGGCCCGACAGCTCGGGGTGACGCTGCTGGAGGCGCACGGCCGGCGGGTCCGCCTGACGGACGCCGCGCACCTGGTCCTGCGGCACGCCGATGCCGTCTTCGCGCAACTGGAGCGCGCCGACGCCGAACTGCTCGGCTACCTCCAGGGCGAGGCGGGGGAGGTGCGGGTCGGCGCGTTCTCCACCTCGATCCCCGCGCTGGTGGTCCCCGCCGTACGGGACCTGCGCGGCTCGCACCCGGGCCTCGCGGTGTCCGTACGGGAGGCGGAGGCGGCGGAGGCGTACGAGCTGCTGGCGGAGGGCAGCGTCGACCTCGCGCTGTCGCTGGCCGCGCACGCGCCGACGCCGCGCGACCCGAAGTTCACCCGGCTCGCGCTGCTCGCCGACCCGCTGGACGTGGCGCTGCCCGCCGGGCACCCGCTGGCGGACGAGCCGGGCCTGCGGCTCGCCGACCTGGCGGGCGAGCGGTGGATCTACGGGAGCAGCGGCCCCTGGTCGCAGATCACCACCACCGCGTGCGAGCACGCCGGTTTCGTGCCGGAACAGGCGCACGCCGCCGCCGACTGGGACGCGATCCTGGCCATGGTCGGTGCGGGCATGGGGGTGGCGCTGGTGCCGCGGATGGCGATGTCGGGGGCGCGGGGCCGGTCCGCGCCCGTACGGGACGAGGGCGGCGCCGCGGTGGCGGTGCGGGTGCTCCGTGCCGACCAGCCGCGACGGCATGTGGTGGCGGCGGTACGGCGCGGTGCGGAAGGGGCGCCGGGGCTGGCGCGGGTGCTGGCCGCGCTCCGGCGGGTCGCCGAGGACGCGGCCGTACCGCCGGGGGAGGCGGCTCACTGAGGCATCCCGTTCAGGTGTGCCTGAACATCCATACCGTTCGGATCACCTGATACGCGCACATCTTTCAGCTTGCCTGAACATAGCCTCCAGAAACTTTCGATAGACCTGGAGGAATCGATCCTGCGATCGTCGAGGAGTCAGCGTCACCCCCTCACCGAAGGGCAGAGATGACCACCACCCCGGCCGTTGCCTCCTTCACCGACCCGCACGCCAACGACGCCGCCCCGTACGGCGGCGGCGACCCGTACGCGGACTACCGCGGCGGGGACTTCCCCTTCACCTCGCTCGTCGACCTCGCCGACCGCCGCTTCGGCGCCGGTGTCATCGCCGCGAACGACGAGTTCTTCGCCGAGCGCGAGAACCTGCTGACGCCAGGACCCGCGGTCTTCGACCCGGAGCGCTTCGGCCACAAGGGCAAGATCATGGACGGCTGGGAGACCCGGCGGCGGCGCGGGGCCGACGGCGCGCACCCCTTCCCCACCGACGAGGAGCACGACTGGGCGCTGATCCGCCTCGCCGCCCCCGGCGTCGTCCGGGGCGTCATCGTCGACACCGCCCACTTCCGCGGCAACTACCCGCAGCAGATCACCGTCGAGGCCACCGCGCTGCCCGGCAGCCCGAGCCCCCAGGACCTGCTCGCCGACGACGTGAAGTGGCAGGAGATCGTCCCGCGCACGCCGGTACGCGGCCACGCCGCCAACGGCTTCGAGGTGACGGCCGAGCGCCGCTTCACCCACCTGCGCCTCAAGCAGCACCCCGACGGCGGCATCGCCCGGCTGCGGGTGTACGGCGAGGTCGTGCCCGACCCGGCCTGGCTGGACGTGCTCGGCACCGTCGACCTGGCGTCCGTCCTGCACGGCGGTGTCGTCGAGGACGCCTCCGACCGCTTCTACTCCTCGCCCGCGCAGATCATCCAGCCCGACCTGTCCCGCAAGATGGACGACGGCTGGGAGAACCGCCGCCGCCGGGTCCGCGACACCAACGACTGGGTACGCTTCCGCCTCGCCGCGCAGGGCGAGATACGCGCCGTCGAGATCGACACCGCGTACCTGAAGGGCAACGCGGCGGGCTGGGCGGCCCTCTACGGCTGCGACGCGGCGACCGCCGACCCGGCCGACGACGACGCCTGGTTCGAGATCCTGCCGCAGACCGCACTCCAGCCCGACACCCCGCACCGCTTCGCGCTCCCGCGCCCGGTCACCGCGACCCACGTACGGCTGGACGTCTTCCCCGACGGCGGCCTGGCCCGGATGCGCCTGCACGGCGACCTCACCGACGCCGGCCGCGCCGCACTCGTCCGCCGCTTCGACGAACTGAACGGCTGACCCGGCCCGTCCCCGGCCGCCAGGCCCCGCCGGAGGGGGGCGGGGTCCGGCGGAGGGGGCGAGGCCCGGCGGACCACCGGCCCGCCCGGCAGACGGCAGCGCCCGGCGCGCCGGCTGCCGGGCGTCACCCTGCCCGGGACCGAAGGGCACGCAACGGCGAAGGCGCCCCGGACCACCAGGCCCGGGGCGCCTCCGGCGCGTGCGGTGTGCGTTACGCGGCGGCCTCGTCCGCCCGCTGGGCCTTCAGCGCGCGCTCGATGCCGGAGCGGGACTCCGTCACCAGACGGCGCAGGGCCGCGCTCGGCTCCGCCGAGGCGAGCCAGGCGTCGGTCGCGTCCAGGGTCTCCTGGGAGACCTGGAGGGCCGGGTACATGCCGACCGCGATCTGCTGGGCCATCTCGTGGCTGCGCGCGTTCCAGACGTCCTTGACCGCGGCGAAGTACTTCTCCGCGTACGGGGCCAGCAGCTCGCGCTGATCGGTCTGGACGAAGCCGCTGATGACGGCCTCCTGGACCGCGTTGGGCAGCTTGTCGCTCTCCACGACCGAGGCCCAGGCCTCCGCCTTCGCCTCGGGGGTCGGCCGGGACGCCCGGGCCGCCGCAGCGTGCCGCTCGCCCGCCGAGGTCCGGTCGCGCTCCAGCTCCGCCTCGATGGTCTTCTCGTCGGCACGGCCGGTCGCGGCCAGCCGCTGCACCAGCGACCAGCGCAGCTCGGTGTCCACGGCCAGGCCGGGGATCTCCTGCGTACCGTCCAGCAGGCCCTGGAGCAGGTCGAGCTGCGCGTCGGTACGGGCCGCGAAGGCGAACGCGCGCGCCCAGGCGAGCTGGTGGTCGCTGCCGGGGGCCGCGGCCCGCAGCTGTTCCAGCGTCGCCTCGGTCCACTTCGCCAGGCCCGTCTCGCGCCAGGCCGGGGCCGCGTACAGGTCCAGCGCCAGCTTCACCTGGCGGTGCAGCGACTGCACGACGCCGATGTCGGACTCCTTGGTGATGCCCGACAGCACCAGCTCCAGGTACTCGCGGGCGGGCAGCTCACCGTCCCGCGTCATGTCCCACGCCGACGCCCAGCACAGCGCGCGCGGCAGCGACTCGGTGAAGTCGCCCAGGTGCTCGGTGACGACGCGCAGCGAGTCCTCGTCCAGGCGGACCTTGGCGTACGACAGGTCGTCGTCGTTGAGGAGGATGACGGCCGGGCGGGGCGTGCCCGCGGGGAACGGCACCTCGGTGCGCTCGCCGTCCACGTCCAGCTCGATCCGGTTCGTACGGACGAGCTTGCCGTCCTTGAGGTCGTAGCAGCCGATCGCGATGCGGTGCGGGCGCAGCACCGGCTCGCCCTTGGCGCCGGTCGGCAGCGCCGGGGCCTCCTGGCGTACCGCGAAGGAGGCGACCGTGCCGTCCTCGGCGACCGTCAGCTCCGGGCGCAGCACATTGATGCCGGCCGTCTCCAGCCACGCCTTCGACCAGGTCTTCAGGTCCCGGCCGCTGGTCTCCTCCAGGGCGCCGAGCAGGTCGGACAGGCGGGTGTTCTTGAAGGCGTGCGCCTTGAAGTACGCCTGCACGCCCTGGAAGAACTCGTCCCTGCCGACATAGGCGACGAGCTGCTTCAGCACGGAAGCGCCCTTCGCGTAGGTGATGCCGTCGAAGTTGACGAGCACGTCGTCCAGGTCACGGATCTCGGCCATGATCGGGTGCGTGGACGGCAGCTGGTCCTGCCGGTACGCCCAGGTCTTCATCGAGTTCGCGAACGTGGTCCAGGCGTGCGGCCAGCGGCTGCCCGGCGCGTGCGCCTGGCAGGCGATGGAGGTGTAGGTGGCGAACGACTCGTTCAGCCACAGGTCGTTCCACCACTCCATGGTGACCAGGTCGCCGAACCACATGTGCGCCAGCTCGTGCAGGATCGTCTCGGCGCGCGCCTCGTACGCGGCGTCGGTCACCTTCGAGCGGAAGACGTACTGGTCGCGGATGGTCACCGCGCCCGCGTTCTCCATCGCGCCGGCGTTGAACTCCGGCACGAAGAGCTGGTCGTACTTGGCGAACGGGTACGCGTAGTCGAACTTCTCCTCGAACCAGTCGAAGCCCTGCCGGGTGACCTCGAAGATCGCGTCCGCGTCGAGGTGCTCGGCCAGCGACGGCCGGCAGTAGATGCCCAGCGGCACGGACCGTCCTTCGCCCTCCCAGGTGCTGTGCACGCTGTGGTACGGGCCGGCGATCAGCGCGGTGATGTACGTGGAGATCCGCGGCGTCGTCTCGAAGCGCCACACGTTGTCCTGCGGCTCGGGCGCCGGCGAGTTGGAGATGACCGTCCAGCCCTCGGGGGCCTTGACGGTGAAGGTGAACGTGGCCTTCAGGTCGGGCTGCTCGAAGCTGGCGAACACCCGGCGGGCGTCCGGCACCTCGAACTGGGTGTAGAGGTAGGCCTGCTGGTCGACCGGGTCGACGAAACGGTGCAGGCCCTCGCCGGTGTTGGTGTACGCGCAGTCCGCGACGACCTTCAGCTCGTTACGGCCCGCACGCAGCCCCGGCAGCGCGATCCGGGAGTCCTCGAACACCGTGCCCGGGTCCAGGTTCTCCCCGTTCAGCACCACCTCGTGCACGGCCGGCGCCACCAGGTCGATGAACGATTCCGCCCCCGCCTCGGCGGCGTCGAACCGCACCGTGGTCACCGACCGGAAGGTGCCGCCCTCACCCGCCTCCTGCGCACCGGAGAGGTCCAGATCGATCTCGTACGCGTCCACACTCAGCAGCCGCGCCCGCTGCTGCGCCTCGTCGCGGGTCAGATTCGTGCCAGGCACCCGTTCATCTCCTTCGCATCGGACTTTGGGCCAATCCTTCCATGGAGCCGTGCGTCGCAGAGAGTGGTATCGAGGGTGGCATGTGCGATCCGACCCGGGTAGGATAAGAGGTATGAAGATCAGTGTCAGTCTGCCGGAAGAGGACGTCGCGTTCGTCGACGCGTACGGCAAGAAGACGGACGCCCAATCCCGATCAGCCGTGATACACGCGGCAGTCGAGTTGCTGCGCACTTCCGAGCTGGAGGCGGACTACGCCTCGGCGTGGGAGGAGTGGGACGAGAGCGACGACGCGCAGCTCTGGGACCGGACCTCGGGTGACGGGATCGTCGATGCGGCGCGGTGACATCTACCTGGTCGACCTGGAGCCTGTCCGGGGCAGTGAGGCCAACAAGATGCGTCCCGCGGTTCTGGTGTCCAGCGACGCCGCCAACCGGTCCGTGCAACGTGCGGGACGGGGCGTGCTCACGGTGGTGCCCGTCACCTCCAACGTCACCCGGGTCTACCCGTTCCAGGTGCTGCTGGCAGCCGACGACTGCGGGCTTCCGCGGGACTCCAAGGCCCAGTGCGAGCAGGTGCGCGCGGTGTCCGTCGAGCGGCTGGGGCGGCGGGTCGGCAGCGTACCGGCACAGGTGCTGGCGGGCCTGGACGCGGCCCTGCGCAGGCATCTGGCGCTCTGAGCGCGACGCCCCACCTCCACGTCCGATTCCCGCCGGAAACGGGCCGGATGCACGCCCACTCTGTACGCATGACGACGTACACACCCCTCCCCATCCCCGAAACCGCCCTCCAGGAACTGCGCGTCTCGGACGACTCCGGGCGGGCCATGGAACCGTTCGCCGCCGGGGGCGCGAGCGATCGCGTGGACAGTGTGGGCAGCCCGCTGCGCTGCTGCCTGCGGCCGATCGCGGAAGGTGAGCGGGTCGCGCTCGTCTCGTACGCGCCGCTGCGGCGGTGGGCCGAGGAGCGGCGGGCCCGGCCGGGGGCTTACGACGAGTGCGGACCGGTGTTCATCCATGCCGGGGAGTGCGGCGGGCCGGACGCCGGGCGGGCCGGGTATCCGTTCGCGCGGCCGGGGGCCCTGCGGACGCTGCGGCGCTACGACGCGGACGGGCACATCGTCGGCGGGCGGTTCTTCGAGATTCCGGAGGACGCGGACGCCGGGTTCGACGCGGCGTTCGCGGAGGCGTTCGCGGAGCCGGACGTGGTGCTGGTGCACGTGCGGGCGCTGGAGTACGGGTGTTTCCAGTTCGAGGTGCGGCGGCCGTAACCGTACGTACGGATACGCCCCGGGGCCCGTACGGAAGATCCGTACGGGCCCCGGGGCACCCGCGGAACCGCCTCAGCCGCGCAGCTCCGCCGCGACCAGCTCCGCGATCTGGACCGCGTTCAGGGCCGCGCCCTTGCGCAGGTTGTCGTTGGAGAGGAACAGCGACAGGCCGTGGTCGACCGTCTCGTCCTTGCGGATGCGGCCCACGTAGGACGCGTCCTGGCCCGCGGCCTGGAGCGGGGTGGGGATGTGCGAGAGGGCGACGCCGGGGGCACCGGCCAGCAGCTCGTTGGCGCGCTCCGGGGTGATCTCGCGCGCGAAGCGGGCGTTGACCTGGAGCGAGTGGCCGCTGAAGACCGGGACGCGCACGCAGGTGCCGGAGACCTTCAGCTCCGGGATCTCCAGGATCTTGCGGCTCTCGTTGCGGAGCTTCTGCTCCTCGTCGGTCTCGTTCAGACCGTCGTCGACGATGGAGCCGGCCATCGGGAGCACGTTGAAGGCGATCGGGCGGACGTACTTGTCCGGCTCGGGGAAGTCGATGGCCGAGCCGTCGTGGGTCAGCTTGGTCGCGTCCTGCTCGACGGCCTTGCGGACCTGCTCGTCCAGCTCGGCGACGCCGGCCAGCCCGCTGCCGGACACCGCCTGGTAGGTGGCGACGACCAGCGCGGTCAGCCCGGCCTCGGCGTGCAGCGGGCGCAGCACCGGCATGGCGGCCATGGTGGTGCAGTTCGGGTTGGCGATGATGCCCTTGCGGCGCTCGGAGATCGCCTGCGGGTTGACCTCGGAGACGATCAGCGGAACGTCGGGGTCCATGCGCCAGGCGGAGGAGTTGTCGATCACGACCGGGCCGGCGTCGGCGACCTTCGGGGCCAGCGCCTTGGAGGTCGCGCCGCCGGCCGAGAAGAGCACGATGTCCAGACCGGAGTAGTCCGCGGTGGCCGCGTCCTCGATCGTGATCTCGGTGTCCTGCCAGGGGAGCGTACGCCCGGCGGAGCGGGCCGAGGCGAACAGTCGCAGCTGCTCCACCGGGAAGTTCCGCTCGGCGAGAATGCCCCGCATCACGCCGCCGACCTGACCGGTGGCTCCGACGATTCCGATCCTCATGGCACTCCTTGTTCGGTACGTACAGCAGCGGAACGGGTGCCGTCGAGGGCACCCGCCCCGTTACTGTCCACTATCTCAGGCCGTCACGGCACGACCTTTTCGATGCGCACGCCGCCGCTGCCCGTGACCGTGCCGGAAGCGCTCAGCAGCTGGACCTCGCCGAAGAACTCGCGTCCGGCGGGGGCCGGGCCCGCGACCGAGACCTCGGCCGTGACCTGCGTCGATGCTCCGCTACCCAGCTTCACGGGTTTCGATTCGTCCGTCTTGAGGGAACCGAGTCCGGCGGAGTAATACACGTCACGGTAGTCGTAGGCGGTGCTGCCCGCGGGGACCGCGTAGCCGTCCACGACGACGGTGTACGTGCCGGGCGCCGGCTTGGCGATGCTGACCGCCTCGTCCGAGCCGCCGGTCGCCGAGGAGGCGACGACCTTGCCGCCGAGCAGGACGCTCAGGTCCAGGTCGGCCTTGGCGTCGGCGGGCGCGCCGATCGCGGCGTCCAGCCGGGACACCCCGGCGCCCACGACGATCTCGTACCGCTGCGACTCGCCTTCCTTGACCGTCGGGCGCTCCGTGCGGGACGAGCCCAGCTCGCCGCCCTTGAGGGTGCCCTCGAAGGCGGCGGAGGCGTTGGTGACCTTCCACGTCACCGGGGCCGGGCTGCCCACCTTGACCTCCGGCAGGACGCGGACGGCCGGGTCGAAGACGGCGCCGACCGTGGACGCGGTGACCGTGTACGGGTTGTCCAGCAGCGGCGAGGTGCGCCGCGACTCGACCTCGATCTCCCAGACGCCGGGCGCCGGGTTCTTGTAGGTGCGCCGCGTCGGGTCGCAGGTGTTGGCGGGGTTGGGGTAGTTCGGGTAGCAGTTCGGGGTGCCGGTCGGGTCGGCCGGGACGCCCTGCGGGGTGATCGCGATCCAGCGGGTCTGGCTGCCGGCCGCGAGCCCGCTCATCCAGACCTCCAGGGCCTTGGCGCCCTTGGGGACGGCGATGAAGTGGGAGGTGGTGGCGTTGCGCTGGACGGTGCCGGTCTTGACGACCGCGTGGGTGGGCGCGGCCAGCGGCTCGGCGGCCACGACGGTGGCGAGGATCTTGCGGTCGACGCCCTCGGTGCGCGGGTCGTCCAGGTCCAGGGTGACGCTGTGGATGCCGGCGGTGCGCGGCTTGGCGGTGATCTCGACGGTCACCGGCCGGTTCAGCGGCAGCCAGACCGCGCCGTCCTCGTCCGGCAGGTCGAAGGTGCCGTCGTTGTTGATCAGGTCCAGCTCGTGGCGGACGGGGCGGTCGGGGCCGGTGGTACGGGTGATCGTCACCTCGTACGTCCGGGACTGCCGTACCTTGAGGCCGCCCTCGCGGTCGTAGAGGCCGGTGCCGTAGCCGGGCGTCTTCAGGAAGTCGGACAGGGCCGTCTTCACCGGGGCGCGGACGGTGTACTCATGGGCGGCGGCGCCGTCGCGGATCGCGGACCAGGCGGCGCGGATGTCCATCAGGCCGGAGCCCTGCTCGTACGACTGGAAGCCTTTGATCTGCTTGGCGGTGGAGGTCAGCGCGGTGCGCAGCTTCGCCGGGGGCAGCGCGACGCGCTGCTGCTTCGCGGCCGACAGCAGCAGCGCCGAGGCGCCGGTGGCCTGCGGCGCGGCCATCGAGGTCCCCTGGAGCATGGCGTAGCCGGGCGGCAGCTCGTAGCCCGCCTCGGCGGTGGGGCCGCCGGGCTCCCAGGTGGGGATGGTGTTGATCGAGGCGCCGGGCGCGGTGATGACCGGCGCGAAGCCGCCGTCCTCACGCGGGCCGCGGGAGGAGAACGGGAGCATGGCGTACTTCCGCGTCACCGCCGAGCCGTAGTTCGCCGCCCAGGTCTCCTTGGAGATGGACGCGCCGACGTTGATGACCTTGTCGGCCAGGCCGGGGTCGCCGATGGTGTTGGCGCCGGGGCCGCTGTTGCCCGCCGAGATGATCAGCTGCACGCCGTAGGTGTCGATGAGCCGGGTGTACAGCTCGGCGCGGGCGTTGTTGCCGTCGTTGAGCGCGGGCAGGCCGCCGATCGACATGTTGACGATGTCGACGCCGCGCCGGGTGACGAGGTCGATCATGCCCTCGGTGAGCGCGATGTTGGTGCAGCCGCCGCTCCAGGTGCAGGCGCGCGAGGAGACCAGCTTGGCGCCGGGCGCCGCGCCGTTCATCTTCCCGCCGAACAGGCCGTTGGCGGCGGTGATGCCCGCGACGTGGCTGCCGTGCTCGGACTCCACGACGCCGATGTTGACGAAGTCGGCCTTCTTGCCCGCCCAGTCCCCGCCGAGCGGATCCGTCGGGACGTCCTTGCGGATCTCCACCGTGAAGGGGATGCGCTCGGCGATCGGGGTGTCCGGCTTGTCGGTGCCGAAGTAGCCGATGTCGAAGCCGTCCTTGTACGGCTTCATGGGCGCGTCGTCGGTGAAGTCGCCGTTGTCGTTGAGGTCCACCCGGACCGTGCCGGCGGCCGGGTCGTACAGCACGCCCCAGCGGTCGGTGGTGTCCCCGTCCCGGTTCAGGTCGCCCTTCATGTCGCCGCCGGTGGTGGCGGCCTCGGCGAAGGTGCTGATCCGGTACGCGCCTTCGGGCGCCTTCCAGGTCCGGCCGCCGTAGGTGAAGGACGGGCCGGAGACCGCGGTGGTCATCGGGCGCCAGGTCTGGTCGCCGTCGCTGATCGGGTCGGTCGCGGTCACCCAGTCGACGATCTTTCGCTCGCCGGTGGTGGTCTTCTGCAGCGCGGGGTGCGCCAGGTCCACGCCGGAGTCGAGGATGCCGATGGTCACGCCGCGGCCGTCGGCCTTCGGGTGGTCGCGCACGAAGTCCACCGCGCCGGTCTCGAAGGACGGCTGGTAGGGGTTCTTCGCGGGAGTCTGCCTGCTCGGTGCCGGATAACTTCCGGCCTGCGGTTTGCCCTTGGCCCCGCTGTCCGCGCCGGGCCGCGGGTCCGGCAGTTTGATCTCCTGCCGGAGGTCGATGGCGTGCACGGAGGACAGTTTCTGCATCTTCGCGATGGCCGCGTCGGCCTGGGCGGTGGGCACGGTGGCCCGGACGTAGCCGAGCTTGTCGTCCGTACGTCCTACGGAAGCGCCCTTGAGGGAGTCCAGTCCGGCGGCCGCCTGTTCGGTGGAGCCGGGCGCGGTGGCGAGCATCAGCGAGACGAACCGGGCGCCGCCGGACTTGGCGCGGGCGAGCAGTTCGGCGTCCTGCGAACCGAGCTTGTCGTGCGGGGCCTTGGGCTCGGCCGTGGTGCCGGCGGATATCCGGGGGTCCGCGTCGGTGCCGGCGGCGTGGGCGGTGCCCGCGGCGGCGAGGGCGGGCCCGGCCGCGGTCGCCACGGCGACGGCCGCGACGGCCGCGAGCCGGGCCGTGCGTCTGGCCCGGCCGGCGGCCGGACGGGGGGTGTCGGGGGTCATCGCACACCTCTTCAGGGTGAAGGGTCCGGAAATCGGACCTGTATGACCGCTCAATATGACGTAAGGAGACGGGGTTTGGGGAGGGATGTGATCACAAGATTGTGAACATTCGTCCGGGCTGTGCGGGCTGCCCGCCCGGCGCCTCCGTCATCCGGCGTCCGGCGCCCGGCCGGTCCGGTCCGCCGCCCGCCTACCCCGCGACATGAACCTCCGGTGACCTCGCCCCGCCCCTGGTCCGAGCGTCCGGTAACCATCGTCGACCGCTGTGATCCCTGTCCGGCGATCGGCGGCCGGCGTTGCCGCACGGTTCACCCGAGGTCCACGCCGGCTGCCAACGCTTCCTGGTGAGAAGGCAGTTGCGGGCTCACCGCACTGCCCTCGCCGCTGCCCGTCCGTACCAGGGAGCTCGTGCATGCCCCGTACACGGTCCGCCGCCCCCACCGTCCCCGGCCTCGATCGCCGGGCCCTCCTCACCGCCACCGGCGCCGTCGGCGCCACGGCCGCCCTCGCGCTGGTCCACGGGACCGGTGCCGCCCCGGCCGCCGCGCCGGGCATCTCCGTGCCACCCCTCGTCGCCCCGGAGCCGGTCGCCGCGCCGCCTGTTCCCCGGGTGCCGTACGCCGAGGGCACCACCCTCGCCTCGGTGGCCACCCCGCGCGGCGCCGCCGGATACCGCCGGCTCGCCGAAGGCCCCGGCTGGCGCCGCGTCGTACGCCGCGACCTCGCCGCCGCGCGCCCCGGCCGGGCCGACCGGCGCACCGTACTGGCCTCCTTCGTGCAGCTCACCGACCTGCACGTGGTCGATGTGCAGCACCCGCTGCGCTACGAGTACCTACGGGTGCGGTCCGCCGGCGCCTGGCGCCCGCAGGAGGCCCTGTCCGTCGCCGGCGCGGTCTCCCTCGTGGAGCGCGTCAACAGCCTGCCCGGCGGGCCCGCCACCGGGGCGCCGCTGTCCTTCGCGATGACCACCGGCGACAACACGGACAACAACTCCCGTATCGAACTCGACTGGTTCCTGACCGCGCTGAGCGGCGGCCGGATCACCCCCAACTCCGGCGACCCGCGGCACTACGAAGGCGTGCAGAACAGCGGTCACCCGCTCTACTGGCAGCCGGACAGCGCCCAACGCGACGCCGACAAACTGCGGGGCTTCCCCGGCATCCCCGGCTTCCTGGAAGCGGCCACCCGTACGGTCACCAGCCCCGGACTGCACCTGCCCTGGTACTCGACCGCCGGCAACCACGACTCGCTGCCCGCTGGCTGCTGCGCCCCCGACGACCCGTTCCTGGCGGAGGTGGCGACCGGCGGACGCAAGCTGGAACTGCTGCCGCCCGACGAGGCGATCCGCGCCTACCTGGCGGTGCGCCACGGTTCGGGCCCGGGCCGGCGGGAGTTCGCGCAGCTGCTGCGGGCGCACGGGAAGCGGGCACGCTCCGTCACCCCGGACGAGCGCCGGGCCCCCTTCACCCGCGCCGCGTACCTGCGCGCGCACCTCGACCCCCGGCACACCGGGCCCGGCCCGTACGGCCACGGCTACACGGCCGCCGACCTGGCCGCGGACCGGCTGTACTACACGTTCCGCATCGCGGAGGACGTGGTGGGCATCAGCCTGGACACCACCGACCCCGGCGGCCACCACACCGGATCCGTCGGTTCCGGTCAGTTGCGCTGGCTGGACCGTACGCTGCGGGCGCACGCGTACGAGCACGTCCTCGTCTTCAGCCACCACACCAGTACGTCCATGGACAACACCCTGCCCGACCCGTCCCGCCCGGCCGAACGGCGGCACGGCGGGCCCGAGCTGGCCGCCCTGCTCTCCCGGCACCGCAACGTACTGGCCTGGATCAACGGGCACAGCCACCGCAACCGGATCACCCCGCACGGCACCTTCTGGGAGGTCACCACCGCCTCGCACATCGACTTCCCGCAGCTGGCGCGGGTCGTGGAGGTGACGGACAACCGCGACGGCACGCTGTCCCTGTTCACCACGCTCGTGGAGTCGCACGCGCCGCACCGTACGGACTTCGGCGACCTCTCGCAGCGGGGCCTGGCGGCGCTCTACCGCGAACTGTCCTGCAACGCCCCCGGAGCACGCAGCGACCTCGCCGGCGACCCGGGCGACCGCAACACCGAGCTGCTGCTGCGGCGGCGCTGAACGGTGCGCCCGCACACAGCCGCGGCCGGCGTCAGCGCGGCAGCACCACCACGTACGGCCCCGGCTCATGGTCGTCCGCCGCCATCAGAGCCGTACGGACCACCGCCGCCTGCTCCTCCGCCGCGTCCCGCAGCTTGCGCGGAGTGATGTGGACGACGGTGATGCCCAGCCGCTCCAGGTGCTCACGCTTGCGGACGTACTGCGCCTGGAGAGCGTCGTCCTCCTGGCGTGGCACCCGGGCGTCGATCTCCACGGCCACGGCCTGCTCCGGCCAGTACGCGTCCACGCCGCCCAGGTGCGGACCGCCCGGCAGCCGCAGGTCCACGTTCCACAGCGGGTCCGGCAGCCCGTACTCCCGCACCAGCTCGTAGAGCCGGCCCTCGGCCAGCGCGCGGCCCTCGGCGAGCAGCGCGTGCACGGCGTCCACCACGTACGGCAGGTTCAGCAGCCGCGCCTGGCTGAACTCCCGTACAACCGCCGCCGCTTCGCAGTGGCCGCCGCGCACTGCTTCGGTCAGCAGCCGGCCCACCGTGCAGGCGTCCGAGAGGCCGCTGACGGCGTCCGCCAGCGCGCGGGGTACGGGAGCGACCGGCACTCCGGTGATCTGCTGCGGTCGCGGCATCACCCGCGCCCGGACGACCTGCGCGAACCCGGTGGTGCGCAGCCGCCGGGTGCGCGGTACCAGGACCTCGACGCGGTCCAGGGAGAGCAGCGGGGGAGCGGAGGAGAAACGGTGCAGGGCCAGCGCCGCCAGCCCGGTGATCATCGGCTCCGCGTCGGGCGCCGTACCGCCCTGGGCCGGGACGGAAGGAGGCCGGCTCGCCGCGTACAGCAGCACCGCGTGCAGGCGTTCCTCGCTGGTGGGCGGCCCGGGGTGGAGCAGGTGCACGCCCGGCAGCACCTGCTGCCAGGGGCCGCCGGGGCGGCACCGCTCGGCGGCCTCCGCCGCGCCGATGCCGTGCTCGCGCAGCTGCCGGGTGGTCAGGACGCGCGGCCCGGTGCCGGAGCGGGCGTGCAGCGGACGGGGGGAGAGCGGGGTGGGGGACTCCCCGCCGGAGGTTGGGGAAGTGTGGTTCATGCCCCGGCCATTCCCGCTGCCGTCCGGCCTCCTAACGCCTGTTACACGCCCGTCGACGAACCCGGACAACGCCGTCCTAAAGTACGGGCGTTCGACTGCCGAAAATCGCCGGTCCGGGCGGAGTTGGCGCCCGCGCACGCACTCGGACACCCGTCCGGGCCCCGCACGCAGGCGCCGTGGGTCAGCGGGCGGCCTGCCCGTCGCAGGCCTGCGCCCGCAGCGCCCGCGCCAGGTCGTCGCGCGACTCCGACACCAGCCGCCGCAGCGCGGGCGGCGCCTCCGGGTGCCCGGCCAGCCAGGCGTCCGCCGCGTCCACCGTCTCCTGCCGGTCCTGGTGCAGGGGGAACAGCCCCCGGACCACGGCCATGCCGATCTCGATCGACCGCTCCCGCCACACCCGCTCGACGGCGTCGAAGTAGCGGGGCGCGTAGGCGGCCGTCAGCTCCCGCTGCGACGCCTGCACGAAGCCCGAGATGGTCGCCTCGACCAGCGCGTTGGACAGCTCGTCGGACTCCACCACGTCCGCCCACGCCTGCGCCTTGACCTCGGCCGAGGGCCGGGCGGCCAGGCACCGTACGTGGTGGCGGCGGCCGGAGGCGGTGTCGTCGCGCCGCAGTTCGGTGTCCAGGGCGGCCCGGTCGGCGGCGCCGTGCGCGGCCAGCGGCTCCAGGAACGTCCAGCGCAGCTCCTGGTCCACCGCCAGGCCGTCGATCTTGGCCGTGCCGTCCAGCAGGCCCTGGAGGAGCTGGAGGTCGGCGGCCGTGATGGCCACCGAGGCGAAGAACCGCGCCCAGGACAGCTGGTGCCCGCTGCCCGGCTCGGCCAGCCGCAGTTCGTGCAGCGCGCCCTGCGCCAGCTCCTGCGCGGCCGGGTCGCGGTGGTCGGGCGCCGTGTAGTGGGTGAGCGCGTAACGAGCCTGGGCGTGCAGCGACTGGAGCACACCGATGTCCGACTCGCGGCCCGCGAAGCGCAGGACGAGATCGAGGTAGTCGCGCGCGGGCATCAGCCCGTCGCGGGTCAGGCCCCACACCGCGGCCCAGCACAGCGCGCGCGAGAGCGGCTCGGTGAGCTCGCCGAGGTGGCCGCGCAGCGTGGCCAGCGACCGCTCGTCGAAGCGGACCTTGCAGTACGTGAGGTCGTCGTCGTTGACCAGGATCAGCTCCGGGCGCTCGGCGCCGGTCAGCTCGGTGACGACCGTACGCGGGCCGGCGATGTCCAGCTCGGCGCGGGCGTAGCGGACCAGCGCGCCGTCCGCGTTCTCCCGCCGGTACAGGCCTACGGCCACCCGGTGCGGGCGCAGTTCGGGGCGCTCGGGGACGGCTTCCTGGAGGATGCTCAGTTCGGTGACGCGGCCTTCGGCGTCGTAGGTGGCCTGCGGGGTGAGCGCGTTGACGCCGGCCGTCTCCAGCCAGGCGCGCGACCAGGCGGCCAGGTCGCGTCCCGAGGTCTCCTCCAGGACGGACAGCAGGTCGGCCAGGCGGGTGTTGCCGTACGCGTGCCGCTTGAAGTAGCGCCGCGCGCCCTCCAGGAACGCGTCCCGGCCCACGTACGCGACGAGCTGCTTGAGGACGGCCGCGCCCTTGGCGTACGTGATGCCGTCGAAGTTGAGCTTGGCGTCCTCCAGGTCGCGGATGTCGGCCGTGACCGGGTGGGTGGAGGGCAGCTGGTCGGCGCGGTACGCCCAGGCCTTGCGGCCGTTGGCGAAGGTGATCCAGCCGTTGGTGAAGCGGGTCGCCTCGACCAGCGACAGCGCGCCCATGAAGTCCGCGAACGACTCCTTGAGCCACAGGTCGTCCCACCACTGCATGGTGACCAGGTCGCCGAACCACATGTGCGCCATCTCGTGCAGGATCACGTTGGCGCGGCGCTCGTAGGACGCGTCGGTCACCTTGCCGCGGAAGACGAACTCCTCACGGAAGGTCACGCAGCCCGGGTTCTCCATCGCGCCGATGTTGTACTCGGGCACGAACGCCTGGTCGTACTTGCCGAAGGGGTACGGGAAGTCGAAGTGCTCGTGGAAGAAGTCCAGGCCCTGCTTGGTGACGGTGAAGATGTCCGCGGGGTCGAAGTGCCGTGACAGCCCCTTGCGGCACAGCGCGCCGAGCGGAATCTCCAGTTCCGTGCCGTCGTCGAGGGTGCGCCGGTAGGTGTCCGAGACGTAGTGGTACGGGCCGGCGACGACGGCCGTGATGTACGTCGAGATCGGCTGCGTCTCGGCGAACCGGTACGTGCCCGCCTCGGGCTCGCCCACCTGGGCGCCGTTGCTGAGCACCACCCAGCCGTCGGGCGCGGTCACCTCGAAGCGGAAGGGGGCCTTCAGGTCGGGCTGTTCGAAGGCGGCGAAGACCCGGCGGGCGTCGGCCGGCTCGTACTGCGTGTAGAGGTAGACCTCACCGTCCTCCGGGTCCACGAAGCGGTGCAGACCCTCACCGGTCCGGCTGTACGCGCACTGCGCGTCGACCACCAGGGTGTTCTCCGCCGCCAGGCCCGCCAGGGCGACCCGGGTTCCGTCGAAGACCTCCGCCGGATCCAGCTCCCGCCCGTTGAGGGTGACGGCGGTGACGGCGGGCGCCACGAGGTCGGCGAAGGTGGCGGCGCCGGGTGCGGCACACCGGAAGCGCACGGTGGTGCGCGAACGGAAGGTGCGCGCGGCCTCGCCCTCACCGACCGCGGAGCGCAGGTCCAGCGCCACGTCGTACCCGTCGACGCTCAGCAGTCCGGCCCGTTCCCGGGCTTCGTCTCGGGTCAGATTCTCACCGGGCACGACGTGACTCCCTCGTCCTCGTCTCGTATGTCGAACACGGGGAATCATGGCACGCCGCGTCCCGGTTGAAGCCGGTGGCCGATCCGCCGACCGGCCGTCCGTCCGTACGCCCGAGGAGCAACCGTGTCCCAGACCGCTGCCGCCACCGGCCGCACCCCGGCCGACTTCTGGTTCGACCCGTCCTGCCCGTGGGCGTGGCTGACCTCCCGCTGGATGCTGGAGGTGGAGAAGGTGCGCCCGGTGGAGGTGCGCTGGCACGTGATGAGCCTGGGAGTGCTGAACGAGGACAAGCTCGACCAGCTGCCCGAGGAGTACCGCGAGCGCAACCGCCCCGGCGGCCCGGTGTGGGGCCCGGTCCGGGTGTGCGTCGCCGCCGAGCAGCAGTACGGCTCCGAGGTGCTGGCCCGCCTCTACACCGCGCTCGGCACCCGCTTCCACCACCAAGGCCTGCCGCGTACGAAGGAGACGGTCGTGGCCGCGCTGGAGGAGGCCGGGCTGCCCGCCGGTCTGGCCGACGCGGCGGACACCGACGCGTACGACCAGGAGCTGCGCGCCTCCCACAAGGCCGGCATCGACCTGGTGGGCCAGGAGGTCGGCACCCCGGTCATCGCCGTCCCCGGCTCCGACGGCGAGCAGATCGCCTTCTTCGGCCCCGTCGTCACCCCGGCCCCCAAGGGCGACCAGGCCGCCCAGCTGTGGGACGGCACCCTGATGGTCGCGTCCATCCCGGGCTTCTACGAGATCAAGCGGACGCGGACGCGGGGGCCGGTCTTCGACTGAGCGGCCGGGTCAGGGAACCGGCCGGGCGCCCGCCGGACGCAGAAGGGCCCCCGTGGGTCACGTCCCCACGGGGGCCCTTCCGCTATCCGCCTGCCGGGTGAAGGCTGAGAAGACGATCACGAGGCAGGACGCTCAGGAGGTCCTGGATCAGGGGGCGATCAGCAGGACGTTGGAGCGCTCCTTGGCGGCCGCGTAGCGCTTGGCCACGTCCTGCCAGTTGACGACGCGCCACATCGCCTCGATGAAGTCCACCTTCTGGTTCTTGTACTGGAGGTAGAAGGCGTGCTCCCAGGCGTCGAAGACCAGGATCGGGACCGAGCCCTGGCCGACGTTGCCCTGGTGGTCGTAGATCTGCTCGACGATCAGGCGGCCGGTGATCGGCTCGTAGGCCAGGACGCCCCAGCCGGAGCCCTGGGTGGTGGCGGCGGCCTTGGTCAGCTGGGCCTTGAACTTGGCGAAGGAGCCGAAGTTCTCCGCGATGGCGTCCGCCAGCTCGCCCACGCCGTCCTTGTCCAGCGGCTCGCCGCCACCGTCGCCGGTCATGTTGTGCCAGTAGATGCTGTGCAGGATGTGGCCGGAGAGGTGGAACGCGAGGTTCTTCTCCAGGCCGTTGATCGAGCCCCACTGGTCCTTGTCGCGCGCCTCGGCGAGCTGCTCCAGGGTGTCGTTGGCGCCCTTGACGTATGCGGCGTGGTGCTTGTCGTGGTGCAGCTCGATGATCTCGGGGCTGATGACGGGTTCGAGCGCCGCGTAGTCGTACGGAAGTTCCGGAAGATTGTAGGTGGCCATGTCGAGCCCTCCAGCTGCTTACGACCTTTAATTGCAATCGACTTGCAACTGCACGCTACCAGCATGAGTGATCACCGAGCGGCCGAGGGGCGGAGTCTGGGCCGAAAGAAGGAGGCGGTGCCCGACCCCGGTCCGAGGTCCGGCACCGCCTCCGAAAAGAGCGGCGCATTCTGGTGAGGTAAGCCTTACCGCACTTCCGCTTTCGGTGAGGTAGGCCTTACTTGCGCTTAGCCGATGTCCTTTTGCCGCGCCATTCGCTGCTTGGCGAGACCGACGGCGACGAGCACCAGCCCGAATCCGCCCGTGAAGTACAGCTGGATGCGCTGGTTCTCGTCCCGCAGCATCAGCAGCAGCACCGCCACCACACCGGCCAGCGCCACCCACGTCAGGACCGGGAAGAGCCACATCCGCACGACCAGCCGCTCCGGCGCCTCGCGCTCCAGCCGGCGGCGCATCCGCAGCTGGGCGACGGCGATGAAGCCCCACACGACGAGGATCGCCGCGCCCACCATGTTCAGCAGCCACTGGAAGACGGTCTCCGGCCACCAGTAGCTGAACAGCACCGCGAGGAACCCGAAGGCGGAGCACAGGATGACCGCGCGGCGCGGCACACCGCCGCTGACGGTGCGCAGGAAGCGCGGGCCCTGGCCGCGGGCGGACAGCGAGTGCGCCATCCGGGAGGAGCCGTAGATGTTGGCGTTCATCGCGGACAGCAGCGCGATCAGGATGACGACGTTCATGATCTGGCCGGCCGCGGGGATGTGCAGGTAGTCCAGGACCGCGACGTAGGGGCCGTTCTTGGCGATGTCCGCGTTGTTCCAGGGGATGACGGTGACGATGACCGCCATCGAGCCGACGTAGAACAGGGCGATCCGCCACATCGCGGTGCGCACCGCGCGGGCCACGCCGCGGACCGGGTCCTTGGACTCGGCGGCGGCGATCGTCACCGTCTCCAGCCCGCCGTAGGCGAAGACCGACGCCAGCAGGCCGATCACCAGGCCGTCCGAGCCGTTGGGCAGGAAGCCGCCGTCACCGCTCAGGTGGGCCACGCCGGGGGCGGAGGTGCCGGGCAGCACGCCGAAGATGGCGAGCAGGCCCAGCACGAGGAAGATGCCGATCGCGGTGATCTTCAGGGCCGCGAACCAGAACTCGAACTCACCGAAGTTGCTGACCGCCGCCAGGTTGGCGCCGCAGAAGACCACCATGAACAGCAGCACCCACATCCAGGGCTGCGTGTCCGGGAACCAGCCGGTCATGATCCCGGCGGCGCCGATCGCCTCGGCCGCCACCGCCACGCACAGCTGCGCGGTGAACATCCAGCCGGTGGTGAAGCCCGCCCACGGGCCGATCGAGCGTCCGGCGTGCACGGAGAAGGAGCCGGAGGCGGGGCTGGCCGCCGCCATCTCGCCGAGCATCCGCATCACCAGCATGACCAGGCAGCCGGAGACGGCGTAGGCGAGCACGATCGAGGGGCCGGCCGCCGCGATGCCTTCCTTGGAGCCGACGAAGAGCCCGGCGCCGATCACGCCGCCGAGGGCGATCATCGACAGATGGCGCTGCTTGAGGCCGTTGGACAGCGGGGAGCCGGCCTCCGGGCCGGCCGCGGCACCGGAGCCGTCCGCGCCAGGTCCGGCGCCCGGGACCTGACCGGTCCGCTCGCGCTCGGGCGTGGTGGACGAAGGTGTCCGATTCATGGTCGTACCTGTCCCATTAAGTGAGAGCGGAGCGAGACGATCGACGGAAAACGCGCTCAGTTTGAGTGTCTGTGTCCGCTGAGGGCAACAGTCGTGCAGCAGTTGTTCGGTATTCAGACGTGATCGTGACCGGCCGTATCCACACCGTTGTGAGACGTGACCCAACGTGTTCCCGGAGCGGAAGTGGGGCGGCCGATTCCGGCCTGCCCCACGCCCGTGGCGCCGTGCCGCGCGCCCGTCAGCGGCCGGAACGCCGCATCCGCAGCTCCCGCAGGCCCGCGACCACCAGCACCGCGGCGGTCGCCGCGGCCGACCACAGCAACTGCGGCCGCGCCCCGTCGTCGGTGAGCATCAGCACCAGCACCGCCACCATGGCCGCCAGCGCCGTCCAGGTCAGATACGGGAACGCCCACATGCGCAGGGTCAGCTTCTCCGGCGCCGTGCGCTCGATCTGCCGCCGCAGCCGCAGCTGCGAGACCGCGATCAGGCCCCAGACGAACAGCAGCACCGCGCCGACCGCGTTCAGCATGTAGAGGAAGACCGTGTCCGGCCACAGCAGATTCAGCAGTACGGAGACGAAGCCGAAGGCCACCGAGGACAGCACCGCCCGGCGCGGCACCCCGCCCGCCGTCACCTTCAGCAGCGAACGCGGCGCCTCGCCCCGCTCGGCCAGCGAGAAGACCATCCGCGAGGAGCCGTACAGGTTCGCGTTGAGCGCGGACAGCAGCGCCACGAAGACCACCACGTTCATGATCTGGCCCGCACCCGGCACGCCGATGCTGTCCAGCACCGCGACGTACGGGCTCTTGCCCGGCTGCATCGACGACCAGGGCAGCAGGGTCACCACGACCAGCATCGAGCCCACGTAGAAGAAGAGGATGCGCCACACCGCGCTGCGCACCGCGCGCGCCACGTTGCGCGCCGGGTCGTCGGACTCGGCCGCCGCGATGGTGACGACCTCCAGACCGCCGAAGGCGAACGCGACGGCGAGGACACCGGAGATCACGCCCTGCCAGCCGTTGGGCAGGAAGCCGCCCTGCCCGGTCAGGTTGGCCAGCCCGACCGCGTCGGTGTCCGGTAGCACCCCGAAGATCGCGAGCAGGCTGAGCACCAGGAACAGCACGATCGCGGCGACCTTCAGCGTCGCGAACCAGAACTCGAACTCGCCGAAGCTCTTGACCGCGGTGAGGTTGGCGGCCGTGAACACCAGCATGAAGATCAGCACCCAGCCCCACTGCGGGACCGCGGGCACCCACCCGTTGGCGATCTGCGCCGCGCCGGTGGCCTCCACCGCCAGCACCACCACCAGCAGGAACCAGTACAGCCAGCCCACGCTGAAGCCCGCCCAGCGGCCCAGCGCGCGCTCCGCGTGCACCGAGAACGCGCCGGACGCGGGCATCGCCGAGGACATCTCGCCCAGCATCCGCATGATCAGCATGGCCAGCGCGCCCGCGATCAGATACGAGAGCACGATGCCGGGGCCGGCCACCGCGATACCGGCGCCGGAGCCCACGAACAGGCCCGCGCCGATCACCCCACCTAGCCCGAGCATGGTCAGGTGGCGTTGCTTGAGCCCGGCGGACAGCGGTTCGCGCTCGCCGGCGCCATCGCCCGGAGGTGGCGTTCCGGTGGCGGTGGATGCGTCGTGCATGGACTTGTACTCTCGCAAGGGTCTTTGGGGGAACCCGACAGGGTTCCGCGTTGGGCCCCAGTTTCCCCGCCCGCCGCGCGCTACCACAAAATGCGCACCCGTCCGGGGAACATGCCGTGATGAGCATCACGTGACCTGCGAAGACCGCTGACGAGCCGGTACGGCCCCGGGGCAGCGGCGTTGTACGGAAGTCTCCAAGGACACCATTGCGCCTTTGTCGCCGCCACACGATGATCGGCTCAGGGGCGCTGGACTAACGTCATCGCGTCCCCCTGTCCCCGCTCCACCTCACACCCCGCGGAGTTCCGATGAGCACTGCTGACGCAACCACCAGGCCCGGTGCGGTCCTCGCCGATCTGCTGCCCGCGGCGGACGCCACCCGCGCCCGCGTCCGCGACGCCGCACTGGTCGTCGGCGGCGCCGCGCTCACCGGCATCGCCGCGCAGATCGCCCTTCCGGTCCCCGGCTCCCCGGTCCCGGTCACCGGCCAGACCTTCGCCGCCCTGCTCGTGGGTGCCTCGCTCGGCGCGGGCCGCGGCTTCGCTTCGCTCGCGCTGTACGCGCTGCTCGGCATGGCGGGCTTGCCCTGGTTCGCGAACGGTGCCTCCGGCGCGGGCGGCGCGACCTTCGGTTACGTCCTCGGCATGCTCCTCGCCTCGACCGCGGTGGGCGCGCTGGCCCGCCGCGGCGGCGACCGCGGCGCGCTGCGCACGGCCGGCACGATGGCCGTCGGCACGGCCCTGATCTACGCGGTCGGTGTGCCCTTCCTCGCGCTGAGCACCGGCATGTCGCTCGGCCAGGCGGTCGCGGCCGGCCTGGTCCCCTTCCTGGTCGGCGACGCCCTCAAGGCCGCGCTGGCGATGGGCGCGCTGCCCACCGCGTGGAAGCTGCTCGGCCGCCGCGGCTGACACCGCGCGCGCCGTCCCCCCGTACGGAACCGGACCGGGCCCCGTACCACCACCCCACGTGGCGGTACGGGGCCCGGCCGCATTCCGCGTACCTACACAGGCCGTACGGTCCGCCCTCAGCGGTGAGCCGACCTACGGGTGGTGACCCACACCCCGGCGCCGCCGAGGAGCAGCAGCGCCGCCGCGGCGCCCGCCAGCGGCAGCACCGAGGGCGCGCCCGTCTGGGGCAGCCGCTGCGCGGGAGCCGTGGAGCCGGCCTCCGAGGGCGCCGGCGAGGTGGTCGCCGAACCGGCCGGTACGTTGACCGTGTTCAGCATCAGCGGGGTGTCCGGCGCGTCGGACACCGGGCTGCGGGTGCCGAAATCGACCGGGCCCTGCTGCCAGAGCAGGGTGTCGGTGTTCCTCAGTGTCACCGGCAGGCAGATCTGTCCCTGCTTTTTCAGATCGAATTGCGCGGTGACCTGGTACGTGCGGCTCATACCGCTCGCCAGGGAACCGATGGCGCACGAATACGCGCTGTTCGCGCCCTCCGGCAGACGTGCTTCGGGCACCTTGGTGCAGCCCGCCACGTTTTTGACCGTCAGCCCCTGGAATCCGGCCACCGTCAGCCGTATCGCGCCGGTGTCGGCACTGCCCTTGTTGGTGACCTTGGCGGTCAGCGTGGTCGCGCCGGTGGCGGTCTTCACCGATATCCGCTCCGGCAGTTCGGTGGTCACCCGGTAGCCCGCCGGAGCGCTCGGGCCGGCCTTTCCGCCCGCGCTGCTGCCGGGCACCGGATCGGCCGCCAGCGCCGCAGGACCGGCCGCCAGCGCCAGCGTCGCGGCGGCCGCGGCGACCACGGACGCGCGTTTTCCCTGTCGGGTTGTGTACATTCTTGAACCCCCCTTTTCCCCGTCCTCGACAGAGGTATTTGATGGGTACCACAAGATTCCGCGGGTGCTGTGGGGGCTGGGCATGGTGGGGAATGCGAGCGAGGTGGGGCCCGGGCGTCTGGCGGCCGGGCGTTACCGCCTGCTGGAATTGATCGGACGCGGCGGAATGGGGCGGGTGTGGCGCGCCCAGGACGAAATGCTCGACCGGTGGGTCGCGGTCAAGGAAATACATATCGACGAACGCGCCGGCGAGGAAAGCGTGGTGCAGCGCGAACGCAGTCTGCGCGAGGCCCGCGCCACCGCCCGTATCGACCATCCGAATGTGGTGCGGGTGCACGACGTGGCCGAGGAGGGCGACCGGCTGTGGATCGTCATGCAGCTCGTCCAGGCCCGCTCCCTGGAGCAGATCCTCGCCCAGGACGGCCCGCTGGCCCCGGAGGCGGCGGCCCGGGTCGGCACCGGACTGGTCCGTGCCCTGCGCGAGGTGCACGCCGTGGGCGTACTCCACCGGGACATCAAACCCGGCAACGTCCTGATCGACGACCGCGGCGCGGTGGTGCTGACCGACTTCGGCATCGCCGCCATGCAGGACGCCACCGCGCTGACCATGGCCGGGATGCTCATCGGCTCGCCGGACTACATGGCGCCCGAGCGGGTGGCGGGCCAGGAGCAGGGGCCGCCCTCGGACCTGTGGTCGCTGGGTGCCACCCTGTGCGCCGCGGTCGGCGGCCAGTCACCGTTCACGCGGGCCACGACCCTCGCCACGCTGCACGCGGTGCTGCACGAGGAGCCGGCCATCCCGCCCGCCGCGGGCCCGCTGCGCGAGGTGCTGACCGACCTGCTGAACAAGGCACCCGAGGCACGCCCCGCGCTCGACGAGGTCGAGGCACGCCTCGAACCGCTGGTCCGCCGGGCCGCGGCGGCGAATCCGACGGCGCCGATGAACGCGGCGCGGGTCGTGGACGTCCGTACGCCCACGGTGGCCGACCCGGCGCCGGCCCCGGCACCGGGACAGGAAGTCCCCGCCGAAGCCCCCGCCGCTCCAGCGGTCCTTGATCCCGGCCCCGCACCCCCGGCCGCTCCCGCGGCCCCGCCCGCCCGTTCCCGTCCCGAGCGCCGTGCCCTGCTGGCCGCCGGGGGCGTCCTCGCGTCGGCCGTCACGGTCGTGGTGATCCTCGTCGCGACGCGCGGCGCGGACCCCGGCGGTACGGCCGGGACGGGGACGGGGAGCGCCCGCCCCTCCACCGCGAGCACGAGCACGAGCACGAGCCCCGGCACCGGCAGCGGCGCCCCGGCGGACACGTCCGGCCCCCGCCGTGCCGAGAGCGGCTTCAGCTGGGTGCCGCCCGCGGGCTGGAACCGTACCGAGGAGTCGGCCGCCCACGTCACGTACAGCACGAAGGACGGGTCCACGCTCGTCTCGGCGCGTCAGGACCCGTCCTCCGGCGGTGATCTGCTCACGGTCTGGCAGCAGTACGAGGCACAGCAGTACGACGTGCCGGGCTACCGCCGGATCCGGCTGGAGCGCACCACCTTCCAGGGGCACCCCGCCGTCGTCTGGGAGTTCGCCTACCTCCGGGACGGCAGGCCGGCCCACGGGCGGCAGCTCGGCTTCCGTACCGGGAACCGGACCTACCAGCTCAACCTCTGGTACCTGGACTCCGCCGGGACCGCCGCCCTGCGCGCCTACGAGCGGGTCAAGGAGTCCTTCCGCACGTCCCCCTGACCCGGTGCGGGGGCGTCGCCCGCCGCCTCGCCCTTGGCGCGCCGCCGCCGGTCCAGCACCAGGCCGACGGCCAGTACGACGACGGCCGCGACCACCGAGAGCACCATCTGCTTGCGCCCGTCGGGGTTGTAGAACATGTAGCCGATGACGAAGAGGATCAGCGCGATCGTGGCGTACGTGAGGTACGGGTACAGCCACATCCGTACGGTCAGCCGCTCCGGCATGTCCCGCTCGATGACCTTGCGCATCCGCAGCTGCGAGAAGCAGATGACCAGCCAGACGAAGAGCGCCACCGCGCCGGAGGAGTTCAGCAGGAACTCGAAGACGGTGTCCTTGGAGGTGTAGCTGAAGATCGTCGCGACGAAGCCGAAGGCCACCGAGGCCCAGATCGCGGTCGCCGGGACGCCGCCCTTGTTCACCCGGGCGAAGGACTTCGGCGCGTCGCCGCGCTCGCCGAGCGAGAAGGCCATCCGGGAAGCGGTGTAGAGGCCGGAGTTCAGGCAGGACAGCACGGCGGTGAGCACCACGACGTCCATCACGGTGCCGGCCGCCGGGATGTCCAGCGACTTCAGCACGGCCACGTACGGGCTCTTGTCGAGCGCCGGGTCGTCCCACGGCAGCAGCGTCACGATCACCGTGATGGAGCCGATGTAGAACAGCGCGATCCGCCAGATGACGCTGTTGACGGCCTTGCGGACGGCCTGCACCGGGTTGGGCGACTCGCTGGCCGCCAGGGTGACGATCTCGCTGCCCATGAAGGAGAAGACGACCAGCAGCATGCCGGAGAGGATCGCGCCGGGCCCGTTCGGCAGGAAGCCGCCGTGGCCGGTCAGGTTCGCCATGCCCACCGCGTGGTCGCCGGGCGGCAGCCCGAAGATCGCCAGCGCGCCGACCACGATGAACACCACGATCGCCACGACCTTGATCCCGGCGAACCAGAACTCGAACTCACCGAACGAGCCCACCGAGATCAGGTTGGTGCCGGTCAGCACGATCATCACCAGCAGCGCCCACGCCCACTGCGGGACGGCGGGCACCCAGCCGGTGAGGATCGAGGCGGCCGCGGTCGCCTCGACGGCCAGCACGACCGACCAGAAGAACCAGTACAGCCAGCCGATGGTGAAGCCCGCCCAGCGGCCCAGCGCCCGGTCCGCGTAGGCGGAGAACGAGCCGGAGGTGGGGGAGGCGGCGGCCATCTCGCCGAGCATCCGCATCACCAGGACGACCAGCAGGCCGGTCAGCGCGTACGAGAGCAGGATGCCGGGCCCGGCGGCCGCGATGCCCGCGCCGGAGCCCACGAACAGGCCCGCGCCGATCACCCCGCCGATCGCGATCATCGACAGGTGGCGGTTCTTGAGTCCTGCCTGAAGGCCGTCGGGAGACCGGCCCTCGCCGGGGCCGCCGCCGGGGTTCCCGGCCGCCTGGCCCGCGTTCATGGTCGGCGGGTGCGCGCCCATGTGCACCGTCCTTCTGTGGTTCTCGGTGTCGAGTCCCCGCATTAGAACCGCGTTAACGGGCGGTTTGGAAGATCTGAATCCGGATCGTTGCGTGGATCTCATTTCCGCACGTCACCGCGTGTACACCGCATGTATGGCAGGCGGGAACCCCGGCGACACCTACCCCGGGCCCGTCGGGACACACACTCGTGCCACACTCAGCACATGCGCGTGTATCTCGGCTCCGACCATGCCGGTTTCGAACTGAAGAACCACCTCGTCGACTGGCTCAAGGCCCACGGCCACGAGCCCGTGGACTGCGGCCCGCACATCTACGACGCCGTGGACGACTATCCGCCGTTCTGCCTGCGAGCCGCCGAGCGGACCGCGGCCGACCCGGAGAGCCTGGGCATCGTCATCGGCGGCTCCGGCAACGGTGAGCAGATCGCCGCCAACAAGGTCAAGGGCGTACGGGCGGTGCTCGCCTGGAGCGAGGAGACCGCCAAGCTGGGCCGGGAGCACAACGACGCCAACGTGATCTCGGTCGGCGGCCGGATGCACACCCAGGAGGAGGCCACGAGCTTCATCGCGGCGTTCCTGGCCACGCCGTACTCGAACGAGGAGCGGCACACCCGCCGCATCGAGATGCTCTCCCGCTACGAGAGCACCGGCGAGCTGCCGGAGATCCCGGCCCACCACCCGCAGCAGGGCTGAGCCCGCCCGCCCGTACCGCCCGCGCCGCTCCCGGCGCGGGCGGACGCCGTACGCACCCCGTCCCATCCCGCCGAGGAGGCACCGGCCCATGCCCGAGGGGCACACGATCCACCGCCTCGCGCTGGACCACCGTGCGCTCTTCGAAGGCGCGCCGGTCCGGGCGAGCAGCCCCCAGGGCAAGTTCTCCGACAGCGCGGCGCTGATCGACGGCCAGGTCATGACCACCGCCGAGGCGCACGGCAAGCACCTCTTCCTCGGCTTCGGGCCCGCCGGGTGGGTCCACATCCACCTCGGCCTCTTCGGCAAGCTGACCTTCGGCGACGCCCCCGCGCCGCCGCCCACCGACACCGTCCGGCTGCGGCTGGCCAACGGCACGGCCTACGCGGACCTGCGCGGGCCCACCGCCTGCGCGCTGCTCACGGACGCCGAGAAGCAGGCGATACACGACCGGCTCGGGCCCGACCCGCTGCGCCCGGAGGACGACGGCGAGCGCGCCTGGGCGCGGATCTCCCGCAGCCGTACGTCCGTCGCGGCGCTGCTGATGGACCAGAAGGTGATCGCGGGCGTCGGCAACGTCTACCGGGCCGAAGTCCTCTTCCGGCACGGCATCGACCCGTACCGCGCCGGACGTGATCTTCTCCGGTCCGAATGGGACGCCATCTGGGCGGACCTGGTCGCGCTGATGCGCGAAGGCGTGCGGCACAACCGCATCGACACGGTACGGGACGCACACCTCCCGGAGGCCATGGGCCGCCCGCCGCGCGTCGACGACCACGGCGGCGAGGTCTACGTCTACCGCCGGGCCCGCCAGGAGTGCCACATCTGCCGCTCCGAGATCCGCACCGCGGCCCTGGCCAACCGCAACCTCTTCTGGTGCCCCACCTGCCAGCCGAAATAGGCCTGGGGCCGGGCGGGGGCCGGGGCGCCGCGCGCCGCCCTCAGAAGCCGTGCGGCAGCCACGGCCTGCCGTACGTGCCGAACGCCGTCGACGCCTCCCGCAGGGCGCCCGGCCGCAGTTCGCGCACCCGGCCCGCCGTGGCCAGCGCGCCCAGGGAGAAGCCGCCCAGGTAGGCGGCGCCCAGCTCGCGCACGGACAGCGCCAGGTCGGCCGGGTCCGTGGTCCGCTCGCACGAGGCGCCCTTCTCGTCACCGGTGAGCCGCCACCGGCCCTCGTTCCACGGGCAGAACGGGTCGGCCACGTCGAGGACCACGTCCAGCGGCGTCGCGTACGTCCGCGCCGCCAGGGCCTCGCCGACCTCCACCAGCCGGACGAACAGCGACTCGCGCACCACGACCTGGGAGCCCCGGATGTCGTCCACGAGGTGCAGCAGCGGATCGTCGGCCGGCCGGTTGAGCACCGTCACGCGCGACGTCAGGTCGATGCCGAACAGGTAGCGCCACAGGGCGGCGTAGACCACCGGGTCCAGCGCCTCGACGTCCCGCAGGACCACCGTCCCGTCCGGGCTGCCCCCGCTCCAGGCGGCCTTCACGGCGTAGCGCGCGTACCCGCGCACCTCACCGGCCACCTCGGCCAGCACGCACAGCACCGGCCCGGCCCCGTCCCGGTCGGCCTCCGGGTCGAGCAGCGGCAGCCGCTCCCAGCCGGGCTGCCGGGCGAGCATCCCGGGCCGGCCGGTGACCAGCTGCTCGTAGACCTTCTCGCAGGCCGCCAGCCCGTCCTCCGGGTCGACCAGCCGCAGCCGTACGTCGTCACCGCCCTCCGGCACGCGGACCGACAGGCGCAGCGTGTCCAGCGTCATGCGCACCGCCTCGGACGCCGCGCCGTACCCGAAGCGCCCGTAGATGGCCGGTTCCGAGGCGGTCAGCACGGCCAGCGGCTCGCGCCGCGCCCGGAAGTCCGCGAGCTGGTGGCGCATCATCTCGCGGAGGATGCCGCGCCGCCGGTGCGTGGGCTGCACACTGACCAGCGTCACGCCGGGCACGGGGACGACGGCGCCGCCGGGCACCGACAGCCGGAAGGAGAACGCCCCCGCGGTGCCCACCACTTCGCCGCCGTCGCGGACCGCCAGGCAGCGCTCAGGCTCTCCGAGGCGGCGCCACAGGGCCCGCTCCTCGGGCGCCTCCGGGGTGCCGCCGAAGGCGCGTTCCAGCTTGTCGTACCAGTCGTCCCACTCGTCCGGCCGAAGCTGCCGTAACTCGGTCGTCATACGCCATGCGTAGCAGGACGGCTTCCGCCCGCGCGACCGTTTTTCGAACGGCGTTTCCCGGTGATTGCGCCAGGCGGCGTGCCGTGAATCGACGCGCCGCCGAACGGGTGGATAAGGTCCCAGAACAATGGCGAGCAGCACGGGAGCGGAGTCCCCGACGGCCCGGTGGCGCAAGGCGATGCACCGGGTCCGCATCAGCGTGCGCAAGGCCGGGGTCGACTACTTCCGCGGCGACGGCTCCGACTGGATCGCCCTGGTGGCCCTCCTGATCGCCATTCCCGCCATCGCCTGCGGCACCGTCTGGCGCCCCGACTGGATCGCGCCCACCGCGCTGGTCCTGCCGGTCATCGCCGGCGGACTGCTGCTGCGCCCGGCCAACCTGCTCGCCCTGTACGGCACCTCCGCCGCCGCGCTGATCGTCGAGGCGTCCCTGCTCGGCCCGTACGACCAGGGCCGCGACCGGATCACGCCGGGCACGGTCCTGGTGGTCGCCGCGGTCGGCCTGTCCGGACTGCTGATCGCGCAGTTCCGCAGCCGGGTCGGCGTGCCGTGGCGACGGGGCGGCACGATGCTCTTCGACCTGCGCGAACGTATCCGCGTACAGAGCAAACTGCCCAAACTGCCGGCCGGCTGGCACCGCGAGATGGCGCTGCGCCCGGCCGGCGGGCAGTCCTTCTCCGGCGACTTCGTGGTCGCCTCACGCACGCACGGCGGCAACATCCTCGAAGTCGTGCTGACCGACGTGTCCGGCAAGGGCATGGACGCGGCCTCCCGCGCTCTGCTGCTGTCCGGCGCCTTCGGCGGCCTGCTCGGCTCGCTGCCGCCGCACAGCTTCCTGCCCGCCGCCAACGGCTACCTGCTGCGCCAGGACTGGGACGAGGGCTTCGCCACCTCCATCCACCTGGTGCTCGACCTGGAGTCCGGCGACTACGAGCTGCTGTCCGCCGGGCACCTGCCCGCCCTCCAGCTCAGCGCGGGCACCGGCCGCTGGGAGGAGAAGGCGGCCGAAGGGCCGCTGCTCGGGGTGTACGACGGGGCGCAGTTCGACCCGGTCAAGGGGACGCTGCGCCCCGGTGACGTCCTGATGCTCTTCACGGACGGCCTGGTCGAGGCCGCCGACCGGGACATCGCGGAGGGCATCGACCGGCTGACCGGCGAGGCCGACCGCTATGTGGCCTGCGGTTTCGCCGGCGCCGCCTGGCACCTCATCGAAGCCGTCGCCAAGGACGTCAACGACGACCGCGCGCTGCTGCTGATCTGCCGCGACTGAGCCGTACGGTGAGCCGGACGCCCGGCACGGCACACGGAGGACGGCACGGCAGGCACACTCACCTTCGGCAACGTCACGCACATCGAGGGCACGCCGCAGCAGGCCTGGCACGCCCTCACCGGCCCCGGGCCGACCGCGGCCTCATGAGGGCCTGGCCGGCGAGGCCGAGCGGGACGCGGCGGCCCAGAGCTGGTACGCGGTGCTCGCCCACCTCAAGACGCTCCTGGAGACCGGCCGCCCGCTGCCGCGGGAGCCGTGGACGGTGCCGTGACCGTCCGGTCCCCGCCGCCCGGCAGGATCCGCGCCAGCCACGCGGACCGGCCCGCGGCCAGCGGCCCCAGGACGGCCAGGACCAGCACGTACCCGGCGATGAACGGCGCCAGCCGCTCGTCCAGCCCGGCGCCCGCCGCCATCGTCGCCAGGATCAGCGCGAACTCGCCGCGGGCCAGCAGCGCGGTGGCGATGTTCGCGGCCGGGCGCGGCCCGAAGCCGTAGATCCGCGCGGCGACCAGCCCCGCGACCACGTTCATGACCAGCGTCAGCACCACCGCGATCAGCACCGGCCAGACCACCGACGGCAGGTCACCGGGGTCGATGGACAGGCCGAACGCGAAGAAGAAGATCGCGCCGAAGGCGTCCCGCAGCGGATGCACCAGCTCCATGATCCGTTTGCCCGAGCTGGTGCTGCCGAGCATCAGACCGACCATGAACGCGCCGATCGCGTCCGCGACGCCGAACCACTCCGAGACGCCCGCCACGAAGACGGCGGCGCCGAGGAAGGAGATGACCAGCAGCTCGTTGTCCTTGGTGGCGATCAGCTTGCCGATCACCCGCGTACCCCAGCGGGCCACCACGGCCAGGAGCAGCAGGAAGCCGAACGCCTTGCCCGCGTCGAGGACCGCCGAGGCCATCGAGTCGGCGCCGGAGATCACCGGCTGGAGGGCGGCCAGGTACAGCGCGAGGAAGATGTCCTCGACCACGATGATGCCCAGGATCGGCTTGGTCTCGGGGTTGCCGAGGCGGCCGGTGTCCATCAGGACCTTGGTGACGATCGCCGACGAGGAGATGCCGAGCACACCGGCCAGCACGAGCGCCTCGGGGGTGCCCCAGCCGACCAGGAAGCCGAAGACGAGTCCGGCGCCGACGTTCAGCGCCAGGTAGGCGGCCCCGGCGACGGCCATCTTCCGGCCGCCCTCCTTGAGGTCGTCCAGGTGGAATTCGAGGCCGAGGTAGAAGAGCAGCAGCACCAGACCCAGCAGGGAGAGCATCTCCAGCTCGTGCGGGTCGTCGACCAGCGAGACGCCGGGGGTGTGCGGGCCGAGCAGTATCCCGGCCAGGATGAACAGGGGGATCGTGGGGAGCCCGATACGGCTGCCCAGGCGGGCGAGGACGGCGGCGGCCAGGAAGGCCCCGCCCATCGCGAGGAGGGTTTCTGCGTGTCCGATGGCTCCTCCAGAAGTTCGGCCGGACGCTGTTCGGTCAAGGGGGAGTCAAGAAAGCGTTAATGGTTAGTTTACCAAACGACTTTTCCGGCCCGGCGGCCCCGTGCGCGCCACCTGCCACGCCGGCACCCACCCGTTCCTCCACCGACCCGCCTCCGGGACCTTCACCAGCCCTCCCGAGGAGAGCCCTGGCTGGGGTTTTCCCCACCCCGGAGCCACCGGCAGCCGTCATGGCCCAGGTTCACCCCCGCTCCGTACGGTCGGAGGGCGACCGGAGCACGAGGCGACGGAGGCACGGGACGACGGACGCAGCGGCGACGGGCGCACGGGACGACGGACGTACGAGACGGGAGGCGGCGTGATGGGGCTGCGCGACAGGCGCCGGGCCGGGCCGGAGCAGGAGGCGGGCCACTCCTGCGCCGTGGAGCTGCGCGGCGTCCGGCGGCAGTACGGGCGCGGAGCGGGCGCCGTACACGCCCTGCGCGGCATCGACCTCACCCTCCCGCACGGCAGCTTCACCGCCGTGATGGGCCCCTCCGGCTCGGGGAAGTCCACGCTGCTGCAGTGCGCGGCGGGCCTGGACCGGCCGACCGGCGGCACGGTCCGCGTCGGAGGTACGGACCTCACCCGGATGCGGGAGAGCCGGCTCACCACCCTGCGCCGCGAACGCCTCGGCTTCGTCTTCCAGGCGTTCAACCTGCTGCCGTCGCTGACCGCCGAGCAGAACGTCGCCCTGCCGATGCGGCTCGCGGGACAGCGCGCCGACCCACGGCGCACGGCCGAGGCGCTCGCCCGGGTCGGCCTCGGCGGTCACGCCGGGCGGCGTCCCGGCCGGCTCTCCGGCGGCCAGCAGCAGCGCGTCGCCATCGCCCGCGCGCTGGTCACCGACCCGGACGTGCTCTTCGCCGACGAGCCCACCGGCGCGCTCGACGCCGGTTCCGCCGGCGAGGTCCTCGGCCTGCTGCGGCGCGTCGTCGACGGGCTCGGCACCACGGTCGTCATAGTCACCCACGACCCGGTGGCGGCCTCCTGGGCCGACCGGGTCCTCTTCCTCGCCGACGGCGCCCTCGCCGACAGCCTGGAGCGGCCCTCGCCCGAGCAGGTCGCGGCCCGGATGGCGGCGCTCGGCGGCCACCCGGTGGCGGGCCTCAGCCCCGTCCCGCCGGTTCCTTCCTGAACGCCCACGCCGTCCTCGGCTCCAGCCCGGCACCGTGCACCACGTACGGCGGGCCGGCACCCAGGCGAGGAAGCAGCCGGTCAGGACCAGCGAGCAGTCGAACATCGCGAGCGTCATCACCACCCCCGCCCGCCAGGGCGCCCCCAACTCCTGGGCGCTTTCCCGGCGGTAGGACCACGCCGCCGTACCAGCGCGAAGTGCGCGAACCGCAGGTTCAGCCCCAGGACGAAGAACGGCAGGAACTGGAGCAGCCGTTGCATGGAACGCGTACACCGTCATGTAGAGCGCTCCGGCGGTTCGGCTCCGACCGGTCAGCGGCCCCCATGAATGCCCCATGGCGACCAGGGTGATCGCCAGATACTTCGCATGGTCGAAGAAAGCGCCCCGGACGCTTCCGGCGGCGGGCGGTGCCGCTTCCGCCCCGGGTCGTCCGGTGGCGCGCGGACCGCTGCCCGAGGCCCCCGAGGCGGGGCCCGCCGCGCCCCGGCCAGGGGTCCGGCGCCCGAGGGAAGCACGCGTCGTGGGGTCGGTGCGGCGGGGGACATCTGACGCGCCCTGGTGGCGGCCGCGGAATGCGTAAAACCTTCTCCGCCGAATGTGTAATACGGGTGCGGCGTGCCGGGCAATTCCCTTGCGGGCGGCGGTCGCCGGGAGTTCCGGGCGAACTCTCGCCGCATTTTCCGGAGGGCCGGTGAATGTCTGCCCCGGGCTGTGTCACCCCCTTAGGCGAGGGCATATGCCCCGTCGTGGACGCGGGGGTGATGTCCGCTTCGCTACCGGTATGTCGGGGCGGTGGCCGTCCGTCGGCGGGGCTCGTGCCACATCAATTCACGTAGGCACAAAAGGGGGCCGACGGGTGCGGTGCCCTCCGGCCGGGCGGTCGCGCACGGTTCCGGCCGCGCGGCCGAATGCGTTCCGTGGCGTCAATTCCCGGGCGCCGGGCCGGTGTCCGCCCGGGCGCGGCGCCGCGGCCGTCCGGAGCGGAGGCAAAGCCTTGGCCGATGATTCGCCACCCGCCTCCACTGGGCAGTGACTTGGTGGCACGATGGGTGCCGAGCGGGGGTGTGCGCGGCTGCATGCTTCCGGGGCCGGCCAGGCGTTCCGACCGAGGGTGTGATCAGTTGTGGCTCTTTCGCTGTCCGTCGTGCTGTTGTTGGGCATCATCATGATCGTGTTGATACGCGGCAAGTCGCTCAAGGCGGGACCGGCGCTCGTAGCCATCCTCTTCGGCTTCTTCCTCGCCTCCACCGGCATCGCGCCGTCCATCAACCGGTTCCTGAACTCGGTGGCCGAGACGATCAACAACATCAGCTTCTAGCGCCGTACGGGCCCGCACCCCGGCACCCCACGGCGCACGGGCCCGCCGGGACGATCAGCGGTCGTCGCGTCCGCTCCGCGCGACCGCCTCCCGCACGGCCTCCTCGCTGCGCCCGACCAGCGCCGTGCCGTCGTCCGCCGTGATGATCGGCCGCTGGATCAGCCGCGGCCGCGTGGCCAGCGCCTCGATCCAGCGTTCCCGCGCGGCGTCCGTACGCTCCCACGCGCCGATGCCCAGCTCCTTCGCCTCGGCCTCCTGCGTCCGTGTGATGTCCCACGGCTCCAGCCCCAGCCGGCCCAGCACCTCCCGCAACTCCGCGGCGGTCGGCGGCTCTTCGAGGTACCTGCGGACGGTGTAGTCCGCCCCCTCCTCGTTCAGCAGGTCGACGGCGGAACGGCACTTGGAACACGCGGGATTCAGCCAGATCTCCATGGGGTCACCCTAGTGAGGCGCGCCGGGGAGGGGGCGCACATGGTCAGGACGTGACAAGAATCGCCGGCCGGCGGCGGATGCCGGGCGCGGCGGCCCCCGGGAACGCCGAAGGCCCGGTCCGGAGGAGATCCTCACGGCCGGGCCACGGTCCATGGAGCGGGCGACGGGAATCGAACCCGCGTAGCCAGTTTGGAAGACTGGGGCTCTACCATTGAGCTACGCCCGCATGCGCCGCCGGTCGGGTGACCGCGGCACGCAGTGCATCGTAGCGGGTCACCCGGGTCCGCCGCACACTCCGCCCCGGCGCCGCCGGTCGCGGCAGGCCGTTCCGGCCCCGTGCGCCCCCGCCCGTCCGCCGTGCGCCCCCTGGTCCAGGGGCCGCGCCCGTGGATATCCGGCAGCCGTACCGGCCACGGCCATGTACCCTACGTGTCGCACCGACGGGGTGTGGCGCAGCTTGGTAGCGCGTCCGCTTTGGGAGCGGAAGGTCGTCGGTTCGAATCCGGCCACCCCGACCAGCAGGTTTCTCCACGTTCAGCCGTACGGCGTCCCGGCCCTTCCCGGCCGGCCGTACGGTGTCCCGGGCGCCCCGCGCCCCGGCCGCACGGCCCTCTTCCCGGAGCCCGTGCCGAAGGGCCCGTAAGCGGCCTGTCAAGATCACATTGCGGGTGCCAACCCGCTTGCGGTTACTATGCAAGCTGCGTGCCCGTGTGTCCTTCTCCCGGGCGCGATCCGCAGGGCGCCCGGTCCCGGGCGTCGGCAGATCTCAAGCAGAACCCCAGAAGTCAGCCCCAAGGAGACCGAACCGTGAAGAGCGCCGTGGAGACCCTGAACCCGACCCGGGTTCGGCTCACTGTCGAGGTGCCCTTCGAGGAGCTCAAGCCCAGCCTCGACGCGGCGTACAAGAAGATCAACCAGCAGGTCACGGTGAAGGGCTTCCGCCAGGGCAAGGTCCCGGCCCGCGTCATCGACCAGCGGTTCGGTCGCGGCGCCGTGCTGGAGGAGGCCGTCAACGACGCGCTCCCGAAGTTCTACACCGAAGCGGTCAACGAGGGTGAGCTGAACGTCCTCGGCCAGCCCGAGGTCGACATCACCGAGCTGAAGGACGGCGAGCTGCTGGCCTTCACCGCCGAGGTCGACATCCGCCCGGCCCTGGAGATCCCGGACTACTCCGGCATCGAGGTCGAGGTCGACGCCGTCGAGGTGTCGGACGAGGACATCGACAAGTCGGTCGAGCAGCTGCGCGACCGCTTCGCCTCCACCTCCCCGGTCGAGCGCGCCGCCGAGGACGGCGACGTGCTCACCATCGACCTGGAGGCCAAGGTCGACGGCGAGGTGCTGGAGGACGGCGTCGCCAAGGGCGTCAGCTACACCGTCGGCTCCGGCGAGCTGCTCGACGGCATCGACGAGGCCGTCAAGGGCCTGAAGGCCGGCGAGTCCGGCACCTTCACCTCCGAGCTGAAGGGCGGCTCGGCCGCCGGCAAGGAGGCCGAGGTCAAGGTCGACGTCACCGCCGTGGCCGCCCGTGAGCTGCCCGCGCTGGACGACGACTTCGCGCAGCTGGCGAGCGAGTTCGACACGCTGGAGGAGCTGCGCGCCGACAGCGCCAAGCGCCTCGCCCAGATGAAGAAGTACGACCAGGCCACCCAGGCCCAGGAGAAGGTCCTCGACGAGCTGCTGAAGCTGGTCGAGGTGCCGATGCCGGAGAAGCTGCTCGCGGACGAGATCGAGACCCGCAAGCACAACCTGGTCAACCACCAGCTCGCCCAGATGGGCCTCGACCTCGCGAAGTACCTGGAGATCCAGGGCAAGACCGAGGAGGAGTTCGACGCCGAGACCAAGGAGCAGGCGGAGAAGGGCATCAAGACCCAGTTCATCCTCGACGAGCTGGTCAACAAGGAGAAGCTGAACGTCAGCCAGGAGGAGCTCACCGAGCACCTCATGCGCCGCGCGCAGTCCTCCGGCATGTCCCCCGACCAGTTCGCCCAGGCGGTCGTCGAGGGCGGCCAGGTGCCGATGCTCGTGGGTGAGGTCGCCCGCGGCAAGGCCCTCGCGGTCGTCGTCGAGGCCGCCACGGTCAAGGACACCAACGGCGAGGTCGTCGACCTGGACGACGAAGATGAAACTGCCGAGACCACGGAGACCGTCGAGGCCTCCGAGGCCGAGGGCACCGACGCCGAGAAGGCCGAGAAGCCCGAGAAGACCGAGGCCTGAGTCCCGGCCTTCCCGGTCGCACGGGCGGCTCCGGCCGTCCCGCAGCGCCAGTAGACGTACGGGCCCGAACACGCCACGCCCGCGTGTTCGGGCCCGTACGTCGTCAGGGCCCCGGGAAGGCTGCCGGACGCCCGTGAGCCTGCGCTCACAGCGAACAGTTGACAATGCGGGATGGCGCCCGCCGACCAGCGCGTTAGGGTCCGTAGATACGAGGGCAGGGGAGTACCCGAAACGGCGCCGGCGGAGCACGCCGCGCCCTCCCCACGCCCCAGAAGACGACGCTGAGACGGCCCTGGGCCGTCCGACAACGAGCAGGTGGACACGTGACGATCCCGATGCCTTCCGCCGCCGCTGAGCCGACCTTCGGTGGCCTCGGCGACCAGGTCTACAACCGGCTGCTCGGCGAGCGGATCATCTTCCTCGGCCAGCCGGTCGACGACGACATCGCCAACAAGATCACCGCGCAGCTGCTGCTCCTCGCCGCTGACCCGGACAAGGACATCTTCCTTTACATCAACAGCCCGGGCGGCTCGATCTCGGCCGGCATGGCGATCTACGACACCATGCAGTACATCAAGAACGACGTGGTCACCATCGCCATGGGCCTCGCCGCCTCGATGGGCCAGTTCCTGCTGAGCGCCGGCACCCCGGGCAAGCGCTTCGCGCTGCCCAACGCCGAGATCCTCATCCACCAGCCCTCCGCGGGCCTGGCGGGCTCCGCGTCGGACATCAAGATCCACGCCGAGCGGCTGCTGCACACCAAGAAGCGCATGGCCGAGCTCACCGCCCAGCACACGGGCCAGACCGTCGAGCAGATCACCCGCGACTCCGACCGGGACCGCTGGTTCGACCCGCAGGAGGCCAAGGCGTACGGCCTCATCGACGACGTCATGACCACCGCGGCGGGCGTTCCGGGCGGGGGCGGCACCGGGGCCTGAGCGCCCCGCAGACGCACCCAGCAGCCGACTCCAGCCCCTTCTGACCGCCACCAGGACGGTGAACCTCCAGATGAACAACTTCCCCGGCCGTAGCCTCTACGAGCGCACCGACGCCCCGCAGGCAGAGTTCCAGGGCATGCCCGCCGAGTCCCGCTACATCGTCCCGCGCTTCGTCGAGCGCACCTCGCAGGGCGTGCGCGAGTACGACCCGTACGCGAAGCTCTTCGAGGAGCGCGTGATCTTCCTCGGCGTGCAGATCGACGACGCGTCGGCCAACGACGTCATGGCGCAGCTGCTGTGCCTGGAGTCGATGGACCCGGACCGGGACATCTCGATCTACATCAACTCGCCCGGCGGCTCCTTCACGGCGCTGACCGCGATCTACGACACGATGCAGTTCGTCAAGCCCGACATCCAGACGGTCTGCATGGGCCAGGCAGCGTCCGCCGCGGCCGTGCTGCTCGCCGCCGGCACCCCCGGCAAGCGGATGGCGCTGCCCAACGCCCGCGTCCTGATCCACCAGCCGTACAGCGAGACCGGCCGCGGCCAGGTCTCCGACCTGGAGATCGCCGCCAACGAGATCCTGCGGATGCGTACGCAGCTGGAGGAGATGCTGGCCAAGCACTCCACCACGCCGATCGAGAAGATCCGCGACGACATCGAGCGCGACAAGATCCTGACCGCCGAGGAGTCCCTGGCGTACGGTCTCGTCGACCAGATCGTCTCCACCCGTAAGACGGCCGCTTCCGTCTGATCGCGACCCGTCGCGAAGTGAGCCGGTGACACGCCCCCTTGGACCGGGTTGACCGAGTCGGTCCAAGGGGGGCCCGTACGGGGGGCCCGGCAAGGTACCGTCGATAGGCAAGCACCCGGGTCCGCGGAGCAATGCGGATCCCAGGCGAAGGGGAAGCACCTCGTGGCACGCATCGGTGACGGCGGCGACCTGCTCAAGTGCTCGTTCTGCGGGAAGAGTCAGAAGCAGGTGAAGAAGCTCATCGCGGGGCCTGGTGTGTACATCTGCGACGAGTGCATCGACCTCTGCAACGAGATCATCGAGGAGGAGCTCGCCGAGACCTCCGAGGTCCGCTGGGAGGAACTGCCCAAGCCCCGGGAGATCTACGAGTTCCTGGAGAGCTACGTCGTAGGCCAGGAGCCCGCCAAGAAGGCGCTCTCGGTCGCCGTCTACAACCACTACAAGCGGGTCCAGGCGGGTGAGAACGGTGGCGCGCGCGGCGGCGACGACGGCATCGAGCTCGGCAAGTCCAACATCCTGCTGCTCGGCCCGACCGGCTCCGGCAAGACGCTGCTCGCGCAGACGCTCGCCCGGATGCTCAACGTCCCGTTCGCCTTCGCCGACGCGACGGCGCTGACGGAGGCCGGCTATGTCGGCGAGGACGTCGAGAACATCCTCCTCAAGCTGATCCAGGCCGCGGACTTCGACATCAAGAAGGCCGAGACCGGCATCATCTACATCGACGAGATCGACAAGGTCGCCCGCAAGAGCGAAAACCCGTCGATCACCCGTGACGTCTCGGGTGAAGGCGTCCAGCAGGCCCTGCTGAAGATCCTGGAAGGCACCACCGCCTCGGTGCCCCCGCAGGGCGGCCGCAAGCACCCCCACCAGGAGTTCATCCAGATCGACACGACGAACGTGCTGTTCATCGTGGGCGGTGCCTTCGCGGGTCTGGAGAAGATCATCGAGGCCCGGTCCGGCGCCAAGGGCATCGGCTTCGGCGCCAACATCCGCTCCAAGCGCGAGATCGAGTCCAAGGACCAGCTCCAGGACGTCATGCCGGAGGACCTGGTGAAGTTCGGGATGATCCCGGAGTTCATCGGCCGGCTGCCCGTGCTGACCTCGGTGCACAACCTCGACCGCGAGGCGCTGCTGCAGATCCTCCTGGAGCCGCGCAACGCGCTCGTCAAGCAGTACCAGCGCCTGTTCGAACTGGACGGCGTGGAGCTGGACTTCGACCGCCCGGCCCTGGAGGCCATCGCCGACCAGGCGATCCTGCGCGGCACCGGCGCGCGCGGCCTGCGCGCCATCATGGAGGAGGTCCTCCAGTCGGTGATGTACGAGGTCCCGTCCCGCAAGGACGTGGCCCGCGTCGTGATCACCGAAGACGTCGTCCACTCCAACGTGAACCCGACCCTGGTCCCGCGCAACCGCGGCGGAGAGCCGGGCGAGCACCACGAGAAGAGCGCGTAGCGCGTCCGTTCCCCCCGCACGGACGCGCCCCAGGGCCGCCTCGCGACCACCGGTCGCGAGGCGGCCCTTGTGCTCGCCCGGCTACCGAGGGGTACGGGTCTCGCCGCGCACCACGGCGGTGGTGTCCGCGTACTGCGCCAGGCTGATGTCCGAGGGGGAGCGCAGCTCGCCGTTCATGTAGAGCAGCACCGCGGCGGTCGAGCCGTCGGCCCAGCCGCACACCGGCGCGTAGCCGGACGCCGGGATCTTCAGGACCTCGCAGTCGATCTTCACGTCGCCGCCGGCCGCGCCGGGCCGGAACGTCTCGCGCTGCCGTACGACGGTGGTGCCCCCGCCGGTCACGCCGCTGAACATGCCGTCCATCACGCGGTCCGGGTCGGAGATGGTGCCGTACCCACCGGAGATCACCAGACCGGTCGTCCGGCCGTCGCGGGTGCCGCGGTAGCGGGCGATCTCCTGCGTGATGCCGGGCGGCGGCGAGCCCAGCTTCCGGCCGTCGCGCTGGAGGGCCGCCTTGTCCTTCTCCAGCGTGTACGCGCCGTCGTCGACCGTCGCGGGCGTCGTCAGCCGCATCGGCTGCCGCGCGCCGTCCTCGGCGGAGCTGTTGCCGCCGGTCCGGGTACGGCCGCTGTCGTCACCGGAGACGAGCATGACGGCCCCGCCGATGATGGCGCCCACGAGGACGACCCCGGCGGCCACCCCGGCGATGATCTTGCCGGTGCTCCCGCCGCCGCCACCGGGCGGACCCGGCGGCGGGAACGGCGCGGGCTGCATCGGCTGCATCGGCTGTACGGGCTGCTGCGGGGCCTGGGGCTGCTGGGGTACGCCGTAGCCGTACGGACCGGGCGGCGGCCCAGGGGGCGGGCCCTGCGGAGGGCCTTGTGGCGGGCCCGGAGGCAGCCCTTGGGGCGGCCCGAAGCCCCCGCCCTGCGGCTGCTGCTGTCCGCTGCTGCCGTACGGCCCCGGCGGCGGCTGGTCGAAACTCATGGTGTATCCCCCTCGGGTGGTCAGGCGCGCCCGCGGCTCTTACTTCTCGCGCCGCACCGCGTCGCGGATCTCGCGCGTCTTCTCGGCGAACTCCTGCGCGGAGAAGGCGGGGCCGGTGGAGTTGGTGGGCGCCTGCACCCCGTTGTTCATGACGATGCCGACCGCGCTGGAGTCCCCCCAGATGCACCACGTCACCGTGGATGTCGCACTGAGGCCGGCCCGCGACGCGGTGCCCTTGACCGCCTTGCACTTCATGACCGAACCGTCGAAGCCGTCGGGCGAGAACTCCGTCACCGGGGTGACGGTCTCCACCTTGGCACCCTGGGTGTCCGTCCGCTCCGACTTCTTCTCGATCTGGGCGACCATCTTGTTGACCGTGCTCTTGGGGTCGGCGACCTTGCCGTAGACACCGGTGAGCATCAGCGGCTGACCCTTGCCGTTCGCGTAGGTGCCCTGGACGCTGGTGCCCTCCGTGATGCCCAGCGCCTTGGTCTCCGCGTCCTTGGACTCGTCCTTCGTCTGGTCCTTGCCCTTGGCCTTCTTGAACGTCCCGCCGAGGAGGTCGGCCGGCAGGGCGATCGTGTAGGGCTTCACGTCGCCGCCCGGGCCGAACGCGTAGTACGCGCCCACGCCGATGCCCGCCACGGCCGCCACCGCGAGAATGCTGAGGGTGACCTTCAGGCCCTTGCCCTTGCCGCCGTTCTGCGGCTGCTGGCCGTACGGAGCGGGCTGCTGCCCGTACGGGGCCTGCTGCTGGCCGTACGGCGCCTGGGGCTGCTGCGGGTAGCCGGGCTGGGGCGCCTGCTGCGGGTATCCGTAAGGCTGCTGCGGGGGGACCTGGCCGCCCTGCTGGGGGTAGCCGTACTGGGGCTGCCCGACCGGCTGCGGCGCGGGCTGCCCGTACGGTCCCGGCTGCTGCGGCGGCTGGCCGTACGGGCCGGGAGGCGGCTGGTGGTAGCTCATGGAGCGGGTTCCCCTCGTGGCGACTGACGGCGTCCGATGACGCCCGTCACAGTTGATGTCTGTGCGTCGCCAACATCCTGTACGACGCCACGGCCGGCCGGTGCTCCGGGGGCCAAACCGATTCGAGACTGCGACATCCGCGCCCGTACACTGAGCGTCGTGACCGAGAACACTCAGCAGAGCCCCCGAGACGGCGGGCCGACGAACAGCAGCCCCACTGAACTGCCGACCCAGTACGCGCCGGCCGAGGTAGAGGGGCCGCTGTACGAGCGCTGGGTGGAGCGGGGTTACTTCGAGGCGGACGAGAAGAGCGACAAGCCGCCGTACACGATCGTCATTCCCCCGCCGAACGTCACGGGCTCGCTCCACCTCGGGCACGCCTTCGAGCACACCCTCATCGACGCCCTCACCCGCCGTAAGCGGATGCAGGGCTACGAGACGCTGTGGCAGCCCGGCATGGACCACGCCGGTATCGCCACCCAGAACGTCGTCGAGCGCGAGCTGGCCAAGGAGGGCGTCTCGCGCCACGACCTGGGCCGCGAGGCGTTCGTCGAGCGGGTGTGGCGCTGGAAGGGCGAGTCCGGCGGGCAGATCTCCGGTCAGATGAAGCGCCTGGGCGACGGTGTCGCCTGGTCGCGTGAGCGCTTCACGATGGACGAGGGCCTGTCCAAGGCCGTCCAGACGATCTTCAAGCGGCTCTACGACGACGAGCTGATCTACCGCGCCGAGCGGATCATCAACTGGTGCCCGCGCTGTCTGACCGCCATCTCGGACATCGAGGTGGAGTACCAGGACGACGAGGGCGAGCTCGTCTCGATCACGTACGGCGAGGGCGACGCCTCCATCGTCGTCGCCACCACCCGTGCCGAGACGATGCTCGGTGACACCGCCGTCGCGGTCCACCCCGACGACGAGCGCTACCGCCACCTGGTCGGCACGGAGATCGAGCTGCCGCTGACCGGCCGCCGCATCCCGGTCGTCGCCGACGAGCACGTCGACCCGGAGTTCGGCACCGGCGCGGTCAAGGTCACCCCGGCCCACGACCCGAACGACTTCGAGATCGGCCGTCGGCACGACCTGCCCAACCTCGCGGTGCTGGACGAGCGCGGCGTGATCACCGCACACGGCCCGTTCGAGGGCCTGGACCGCTTCGAGGCCCGCTCCGCGATCGTCGCCGCGCTGCGCGCCGAGGGCCGCATCGTGGCCGAGAAGCGCCCGTACACCCACTCGGTCGGCCACTGCTCGCGCTGCAAGACGACCATCGAGCCGCGGCTGTCCATGCAGTGGTGGGTCAAGGTCGGTCCGCTCGCCAAGGCCGCCGGTGACGCGGTCCGCGAGGGCAAGGTGGACATCCACCCCAAGGAGATGGAGTCCCGCTACTTCGGCTGGGTCGACAACCTCCACGACTGGTGCATCTCGCGCCAGCTGTGGTGGGGCCACCGCATCCCGGTCTGGTACGGCCCGAACGGCGAGGTCGTCTGCGTCGGACCGGACGACGAGGCCCCGACGGGCGAGGGCTGGACGCAGGACACGGACGTCCTGGACACCTGGTTCTCGTCCGGTCTGTGGCCGTTCTCCACGCTCGGCTGGCCGGAGAAGACCCCGAGTGTCGAGAAGTTCTACCCGAACTCGGTCCTGGTCACCGGCTACGACATCCTCTTCTTCTGGGTCGCCCGGATGATGATGTTCGGTCTGTACGCGATGGACGGCACCCCGCCGTTCAAGACCATCGCCCTGCACGGCATGGTCCGCGACGAGCGCGGCAAGAAGATGTCGAAGTCCTTCGGCAACGCGGTCAACCCGCTGGACTGGATGGACAAGTACGGCTCCGACGCCGTCCGCTTCACCCTCGCCCGCGGCGCCAACCCCGGTACGGACGTGCCGATCGGCGAGGACTGGGTCCAGGGCTCGCGCAACTTCGCCAACAAGATCTGGAACGCCACCCGCTTCGCGCTGATGAACGGCGCGACGGTCGAGGGCGAGCTGCCCCCGGCCGAGCAGCTGTCGGCGACCGACCGCTGGATCCTCTCCCGCCTCAACACGGTCGTCGCCGAGGTGGACGCGTACTACGACGATTACCAGTTCGCCAAGCTGTCGGACACCCTCTTCCACTTCGCGTGGGACGAGGTCTTCGACTGGTACGTGGAGCTGTCCAAGACCACGTTCATGGCGGGCGGCCCGGCCGCGGACGCCTCGCGCCGCGTCCTGGGCGAGGTCCTGGACGTCACGCTGCGGCTGCTGCACCCGGTCGTGCCGTTCGTCACGGAGACCCTCTGGACGGCGCTGACCGGCGGCGAGTCCGTCGTGATCGCCGACTGGCCCGCCGACTCCGGCTTCCGCGACGCGGCCGCCGAGCGGGAGATCGAGACCGTCCAGCAGGTCGTCACCGAGGTCCGCCGCTTCCGTTCCGACCAGGGCCTGCAGCCCGGCCAGAAGGTCCCGGCCCGGCTGGACCTGGCCGGTACGCAGCTGGCCGCCCACGAGGCCGCGATGCGCTCGCTGCTGCGCCTGCAGCCCGCGGGTGAGGAGTTCACCGCCACCGCGTCGCTGCCGGTCGCGGGCGCGACGGTGGCGCTGGACCTGTCGGGCGCCATCGACGTGGAGGCCGAGCGCAAGCGGCTGTCGAAGGACCTGGCCGCGGCCGAGAAGGAGAAGGCCCAGGCCACCGCGAAGCTCGGCAACGAGGCGTTCCTGGGCAAGGCCCCGGAGCACGTCGTCGCCAAGATCCGTACGCGGCTGGAGACGGCCGAGGCCGACATCGTGCGCATCAGCGCGCAGCTGGAGGCCCTGCCCAAGGCGTGACGCCGGGCGCCGGGGCGGTCCCCGGCGCGTGGCTCTCCGCAGGCCCCTCGTCCTTACGGGCGGGGGGCCTGCGCCGTCCCGAGCCGCGCCGGTCGCCGCGTTCCCGCACCGGCCACAGCAGGACGTACGCGGTCGAGACCGCCACGAACGCCAGGCGGATCAGGCCGCGCGCCGAGTCGTCGGGGACCGCGAAGACGCTGCCGTACAGGATCAGCAGCGCCAGCCAGCTCCACCAGGGCACGAGACGGCGCTGGCCGATGACGTCCCACAGCAGCGTGCCGAGCAGGACGGACGCGGTGTAGTACGTGTAGACGCTGGGGTCCAGGACGATCCGGGCGTTGGCGCCGAGCAGGACGACGGCGGCCCAGCGCCCCCGCCACACCGCCAGGCAGCCCAGCAGCAGACCCAGCGCGAACTGCGCCGGCCGGTCCCAGCCGGGCGTCTCCGGGTCGGCCACGCCCAGCCAGCGCAGCGCGGACGCCGGATGGTTGGGAATGGCGAACTTGGCCGCCGAGAACGAATGGAGGTCACCGACGAAGAACGGCAGCCAGGCCACCGCGACCAGCCCAGCCATCCACAGCCCCGCACGCAGCCACTTCTCCTTCGGCAGGGCGAGCAGCAGCGGTACGAAGGCCAGCGCGGTCGGCTTGGAGTCCATCGCCAGGGCGAGGAAGACGCCGGTCAGCGCGGCGTTGCCGCGGGTCACCGACCGTACGGCCAGCGCGGTGAAGAACAGTGCGAGGACGTCGTCCAGGTGCCCGAAGCGGACCGAGACCTCGATCCACATGGGGATGAAGGCCAGGCCGGCTATCAGGACGCGCTGGCGCAGCCGCTGGTGGTTGGTGCCGGTGCCCAGGAAGTGCCAGGCGGCGCTGCGCCCGGCCAGCACCACGATCACCAGGCCGAGCAGCGACATCAGGGCCGCGGCCAGGAACTGGCCGGTGTGCTCGGGGAACGGGTTGAACAGGCCGGCCACCAGGAAGCTGATGGGGCCCATCTGGAGTTCGGGGTGGTGGGCGTAGAGGTTGAGGCCGCCGGTGCCGTCGCCGGCGGAGCCCTGGTAGATCAGCTCGCCGCCGGTACGCAGGTAGTGCCAGGAGAAACCCCCGTTCGGCTCGACCACGACGAACCACAGCACGGTCCACGCGGTGAGCAGCACCAAGTGCATCCGCTGACTGATGGCCGGCACCCGCACGCTCTTCAGCTCCTGCCCTGCCCGGCGGTGCCCGGCGGCCGTACGCCGCCGCCCCCGGGGCCCGTTTCTTCCGGACTTCCTCGATCTTCGTGTGGGTCAAGGCTCACAGAGCCCGCCGGAGAAGATGCGGGCAGGGGGGTGGTGCGTTGCTCGGGGGCGGCGATCCGAGGCGTGCGTCACGGTGCGGCGGTGGCCGGTGCGTTCTGCGGCGGTGGCCGGTGCGTTCTCATCCGCCTCTCATCGAGACGGGGGAGCATGGGGCCCGCAAACGGGACTTTCCGGCGAAACGTACAGCGTACGACGCCGGCCGCACGCACCGTCCAGCGACGAGGAGCCGCGCCACCCATGAACAAACCCCTGCGCCGCGTCTCGGTCTTCTGCATCCTGCTGATCCTCGCGCTGCTGGCGTGGGTCACCTGGCTGCAAGGGGCCAAGGCGGCCACGTTCTCGGACGATCCGCACAATCCACGCGTCTCCATAGCCAAGTACGCGCAGCCGCTGGGCAACATCCTCGTCGACGGGCAGCCGGTGACCGGCTCCACCGCCACCGACGGCACCCTCAAGAACAAGCGGACCTACAAGAACGGCCCGCTCTACGCCCCCGTCACCGGCTTCACCTCGCAGATCTTCGGCAGCAACCAGCTGGAGAGCCTGTACGGCGACCTCCTGGACGGCTCCGACAGCCGCCTCCAGAACCCGGGCGACGCGCTGACCCGCCAGCGCCCCAAGGGCGGCGACGTGGCCACCACCATCGACTCCAAGGTGCAGAAAGCCGGTTACGAGGCGCTCCACGGCAAGACCGGCGCCGCGGTCGCCCTGGACCCGGCCACCGGCAAGGTCCTCGGCATGGTCAGCACGCCCTCGTACGACCCGGGGAAGTTCGCCGGTTCCGGCAGCGACGACCAGGAGGCCTGGAAGGCGCTGTCCGCGGACGAGAAGCACCCCGAGATCAACCGCGCGCTGCGGCAGCCGCTGCCGCCCGGCTCCACCTTCAAGCTGGTCGTCGCGGCGGCCGCCCTGGAGAACGGCCTGTACTCCTCCGTGGACGAGGCCACCGACAGCCCCGACCCGTACACCCTGCCGGGCACCCGCACCCCGCTGAAGAACGAGAGCGCCTCCGCCCCCTGCAAGAACGCCACCCTCCGCACCGCGCTCCAGTACTCCTGCAACACCGTCTTCGCGAAGCTGGCCGCCGACCTCGGCCAGGACAAGGTGCGCGCGCAGGCCGAGAAGTTCGGCTTCAACGACGGCAAGCTGGACACCCCGGTACGGGCCGGCAAGAGCCTCTACCCGCAGGGCATGGACAAGGCGCAGACCGCGCTGTCCGGCATCGGCCAGTTCGACGACACCGCGACGCCGCTCCAGATGGCCATGGTCTCCTCGGCCATCGCCAACGGCGGCGAACTCCGGACGCCGCAGCTGGTGGACAAGCTCACCGACGGCGGCGGCAACACGCTCCAGCAGTACGGGCCGAAGACGTACGGCAAGGCGATGTCGCAGCGCACCGCCCAGCAGCTCCAGTCGTCGATGGAGACCGTGGTGAACGAGGGCACCGGCTCCAACGCCAAGATCGACGGCCTGACGGTCGGCGGCAAGACGGGCACCGCCCAGCACGGCGTGGACAACAAGGGCACCCCGTACGCCTGGTTCGTCTCCTACGCCAAGGACGGCAAGGGCCGCCAGGTGGCCGTCGCCGTCATGGTCGAGGACAGCGACGCGGCCCGCAGCGAGATCTCGGGCGGCGGGCTGGCCGCGCCGGTGGCCAAGGCGATGATGAAGGCGGCGCTGTCGTAGCGGCGGGGGCCGCCGGGCCCGATTCCGGCGGCGGCCCGGGCCGCGGGCCCGCGGCGCCGCCGCTGTCACAGGCGGCTCGTAGACTGGACCCGTGAGCGACGACCGCCCCCGAAACGACGACCCCGACCCGATCCCCGATCCGGCCGACCCCTTCGAGGAGATGGTGGAGGCCGAGACCACCCGCGACCCCGACCTCGCGGTGATCGAGGCCGGCAGCCGTACCCTGCGCGCGCAGGCCGGCCCGCCCCAGGGCGACGGGGTACCCGCCCGTCCCGAGGACCCCGAGGTGGACCGCGCGCTGCGCGAGGTGGAGGCCGAGCTGGCCGGCCGCTGGGGGGAGACGAAGCTGGATCCCTCGGTGCGGCGCATCGAGGCGCTGATGGACGTGCTGGGCTCGCCGCAGCGCGCGTACCCGTCCATCCACATCACCGGCACCAACGGCAAGACCAGCACCGCCCGCATGATCGAGTCCCTGCTGACCGCCTTCGACCTGCGTACCGGCCGGTATACGAGCCCGCACGTGCAGTCGGTGACCGAGCGGATCAGCCTGGACGGCGCCCCGATCTCGGCGGAACGGTTCATCGAGACGTACCGGGACATCGCGCCGTACGTGCAGATGGTCGACGAGCGTGAGCAGTACCGCCTGTCCTTCTTCGAGGTGCTCACCGCCATGGCGTACGCGGCCTTCGCGGACGCCCCGGTGGACGTCGCGGTCGTCGAGGTCGGTATGGGCGGCACCTGGGACGCGACGAACGTGATCGACGCGGACGTCGCCGTCGTCACGCCCATCTCGCTGGACCACACCGACCGCCTCGGCGACACTCCCGAGCAGATCGCCGGTGAGAAGTCCGGGATCATCAAGAAGGACGCCACCGTCGTCCTGGCGCAGCAGCCGGTGGACGCGGCGTCCGTGATGCTCAAGCACGCGGTCGAGGTGGACGCCACGGTCGCCCGCGAGGGTATGGAGTTCGGCGTGCTCAGCCGGGAGGTGGCGGTCGGCGGCCAGCTGCTGACGCTGCGCGGCCTGGGCGGCGAGTACCCGGACATCTTCCTGCCGCTGTACGGCGCCCACCAGGCGCACAACGCCGCGGTGGCGCTCGCCGCCGTGGAGGCGTTCTTCGGCATCGGCTCCGAGCACGCCCGCACGCTCGACATCGACACCATCCGCTCCGCGTTCGCCGCGGTGTCCTCGCCGGGCCGCCTGGAGGTCGTCCGCAAGAGCCCGACCGTGATCCTGGACGCGGCGCACAACCCGGCCGGCGCGCGGGCCGCGGCCGAGGCGGTCAGCGAGGCGTTCGGATTCAGCCGACTCGTCGGGGTGCTCGGCGCCAGCGCGGACAAGGACGTACGCGGCGTCCTGGAGGCCTTCGAGCCGATCTTCGCGGAGATCGTGGTGACCCGTAACTCCAGCCACCGCGCCATGGACGCGGACGAGCTGGCGGGCGTCGCGGTGGAGATCTTCGGTTCCGAGCGGGTGCAGGTCGAGCCGCGGCTCGACGACGCGCTGGAGGCGGCGATCACCCTCGCGGAGGAGGAGGGCGAGTACTCCGGAGCCGGCGTGCTGGTCACCGGCTCCGTGATCACGGTCGGCGAGGCCCGGCTGCTCCTGGGGAGGAACTGACCATGCGCACGCTGTGTGCGAGCACGCTGATCGGCGAGTTCTTCGTGATCGGCTTCGCCGGTCTGGTCGCGATGCAGACCTCGGGGCACTCCACGGCCACGGTCTGGACGGTCAGCGGGATCGCGATGCTGCTGTGCGTCCTGCTGTGCGGGGTGCTCACCCGCCCCGGCGGTGTCCAGCTGGGCTGGGCCCTCCAGGTGGCCCTGATCGCCAGCGGTTTCGTGGTGGGCACGATGTTCTTCCTCGGGGCGGTCTTCGCCGCGCTGTGGTGGGCGTCGGTGCACTTCGGCCGCAAGATCGACGAGGCGAAGGCACGCTGGGCGGCGCAGGCGGCCCAGGCGGACGAGGGGGCGCAGCCGGGCACGGCCTGAGCGCGAGCGCGTGCGGTCCGGCCCCGGCGTCCGTCCGGGGCCGGACCCGTATCGGACACCCGTACGAAATCTCCGCCCGCACCACCCGTTCGGCCCTGTGACCGGCCCCGGTACCGCGTACAGCGCAACGCCGTCACCCATGTAGCCTCAGGGCACCTGCCGTCTGTCGCGTAACACAAGGAGCCACCCCCGTGAGCCAGCGCACGCTCGTCCTCCTCAAGCCCGACGCGGTCCGCCGCGGCCTGGTCGGTGAGATTCTCGGCCGTATCGAGCGCAAGGCGGGCTGGACGATCAGCGCGCTGGAGCTGCGCACCCTGGACCGCGCGATCCTGGAGCAGCACTACGCCGAGCACGTCGGCCGGGACTTCTACGAGCCGTTGGTGCAGTTCATGTCCTCGGGCCCGGTGGTCAGCCTGGTCGTCGAGGGCGAGCGGGTCATCGAGGGCGTACGGGCCCTGGCCGGCCCGACCGACCCGATCAAGGCGCCCAGCGGTTCGATCCGCGGCGACTTCGGGACCATCACCCGGGAGAACCTCGTCCACGCCTCGGACTCGCCGGAGTCGGCGGAGCGTGAAATCAAGATTTTCTTCCCGGGTCTGTCCTGATCCTGCCGCACCGGAACCCCTGATGACCTGGGGCGACCGGCCGCCCGCCGGCCGCCCCGCGGTTTCCGCGCCGCGAACGGGGGGAACGCTTCGGCGCGACACGACGTCCCCATTGAGGGGGGCGGGTCCGTGTTCCGCCGACAATGGCGAAGGAACCCCGCACCGCGTTCGAGCGGCGGGGACTTCGTGACTACGATGGAGCTTCCGCGCCCCGGCGCACCACACCTGCCGACCTCAAGTAAGCATTCGCTCCAGTTGGGAAGGCCAGACGTATCCTCATGGGGAACAACATGTCGTTCATCGGCCGTGACATGGCTGTCGACCTCGGGACCGCCAACACGCTGGTGTACGTCAGGGGTCGCGGGATCGTCCTCAACGAGCCGTCGGTCGTGGCCATCAACACCAACACCGGCGGCATCCTGGCCGTCGGGGCCGAGGCGAAGAAGATGATCGGCCGCACCCCCGGCAACATCGTCGCGGTGCGGCCCCTGAAGGACGGCGTGATCGCCGACTTCGAGATCACCGAGCGGATGCTCCGCTACTTCATCCTCAAGATCCACAAGCGTCGTTACCTGGCGCGCCCGCGCGTGGTCGTCTGTGTCCCCTCCGGTATCACCGGAGTCGAGCGCCGCGCGGTCATCGAGGCGTCGACCCAGGCCGGCGCCCGCCAGGTGCACATCATCGAGGAGCCGATGGCCGCCGCGATCGGCTCCGGCCTGCCGGTCCACGAGGCCACCGGCAACATGGTCGTGGACATCGGCGGCGGTACGACCGAGGTCGCCGTGATCTCGCTCGGCGGCATCGTCACGGCCCAGTCGATCCGGGTGGCCGGCGACGAGCTGGACAACGCGATCATCCAGCACATCAAGAAGGAGTACAGCCTCCTGCTGGGCGAGCGCACCGCCGAGAGCATCAAGATCACCATCGGTTCGGCGTACGACCTGGAGCAGGACGAGCACACCGAGATCCGCGGCCGGGACCTGGTCTCCGGACTTCCCAAGACCGTCGTGATCTCCGCGGCCGAGGTCCGCAAGGCCATCGAGGAGCCGGTCAACTCCATCGTCGACGCGGTCAAGACGACGCTCGACAAGTGCCCGCCGGAGCTGTCCGGCGACGTGATGGACCGCGGCATCGTGCTCACCGGCGGCGGCGCCCTGCTGCGCGGCCTCGACGAGCGCCTGCGCCGCGAGACCGGCATGCCGATCCACATCGCCGAGGACCCGCTCGACTCCGTCGCGCTCGGCAGCGGCAAGTGCGTCGAGGAGTTCGAGGCGCTCCAGCAGGTCCTGGACTCCCAGCCGCGCCGCTAGCGGAAGCCGACATTCCGCCGTACGGGCGGCTGATCGTCCGTACGGCGGATCGTTGATATACAAGCACCACGCCCCTACGGGCGAGCACTGCGTATAAAGGCACCACGCCCCCAGGGGCGAGCTGTGCGCACACAGGCACAACCGCACTCCCCAGCGCGACCGGCGCGGGCCCGCAGCCGGCCGGTCCTACGAGGAAGGACACGGCCGCCGCACGTGAGGGACACACGAGAGAGCCGGCTGCTACTGGTGCTGCTGGTCGCGATCGCGTTCGCGCTGATCACGGTGGACATCCGCGGCGGCGAACGGTCCCCGCTCGCCGGTGCCCGGCAGGCCGCCGCCGCGGCCTTCGGTCCGGTCGAGAGCGGCATCGCCACGGTCGTCGACCCGGTGGGCAACGCGGTCGGCGCGGTACGCGACTCCGGCGAGCGGCACACCCGTATCAGCGCCCTGGAGCGGGAGAACGCCGCACTCAAGGCGAAACTGGGCTCCTCCGACCGCAACCGCAACCGCGCCGCCGAGCTGGACAAGATGCTCAAGACCGCCGGCACCGGCCAGTACGGCATCAAGGGCGCCCAGGTCATCGCCATCGGCGCGGCGCAGGGCTTCTCCTGGACCGTCACCATCGACGCCGGCTCCAAGGACGGCATCGCCCGCGACATGACCGTCCTGAACGGGGACGGCCTGGTCGGCCGGGTCACCACCGTCGGCCGCACCACCGCCACCGTGCTGCTCGCCAACGACCCCGACTTCACCGTCGGCACCCGCATGGAGAAGACCAACGAGATCGGCTTCGCCACCGGCCAGGGCGGCGACTCGCTGCGCGTACAGCTCCTCAACGGCAAGGCGGAGGTCAAGAAGGGCGACCGGCTGGTCACCTTCGGCTCCAGCGCCGACAAGCCGTTCGTGCCCGGCGTCCCGGTCGGACGGGTCGTCAAGGTCGACCCGTCCAACGGCGATCTGACCCGTTCCCTCCAGGTCCGCCCGTTCGTCGGCTTCTCCCAGCTGGACATCGTCGGCGTGGTCGTCCAGCCGCCCCGCGAGGACCCGCGCGACACGGTGCTGCCGCAGAAACCCGCCAAACCCAAGCCGACCCCGACGGTCACCGTCACGGCCACCCCCACCGCGAGCGCCTCCCCCAGGAGCTGACCGATGCGCATCAAGAGGACCCTGCTCTCGGCCGCCCTGGTGGTCGTGGCCCTGCTGGTCCAGGTCAGCGTGCTGGCACGGCTCCAACTGCCCGGCGCCACCCCGGACCTGCTGCTCCTGGTCGTCCTCGGCCTGGCGCTGGTCTACGGGCACACCGGCGGCGCCCTGGTCGGCTTCGGCGCCGGCCTGCTCGCCGACCTCGCGCCGCCCTCCGACCACGCCATCGGCCGGTACGCGCTGGTGCTGTGCGTCATCGGGTACGTGGCCGGGCTGACCAAGCCGGACACCGGACAGCACCGCTCGGCCACCATGCCGCTGATCGTCGTGGTCGCCGCCGCCCTCGGCTCGACGCTGCTGTACGCGGGCGTCGGCTCGCTCGTCGGGGACTCCGCCGCCCGGCACGTGGGCCTGGGCTGGCTGCTGTTCACCGCGACGCTCTACGACCTGCTGCTGGCCCCGTTCGCCGTACCCCTGGTCATGGCGCTGGCCCGCAGGACGGAACACGACCCGCTGGCGACCGACGCGGCCGGCGGAACGGGCGGCTCCGCCAAGGGCCGCAAGAGCGTCCACGGCTGGATCGGCTCCGGCACCGGCCTCAAGGCGAGCCGCTCGATGCGCACCGGCCTGACCTCCAAGCAGGCCCGGATCGGCGGCCAGCGCGGCGGACTGCTCGGCAGACCGGCCCGTAACAAGCCAGGACGCATCAAGGGGGTCAAGCGACTGTGACCAACATTCCGGAGACCGGCCGTACCTCGCGCGTCACGATCCGGCTGGTCGCCATCCAGATCCTCGTCTTCTCCCTGCTGCTGACCCTCGGCGGCCGGCTGTGGTACCTCCAGATCCGCAACGGCCGGGAGTACGCCGACGAGGCCCGCAACAACCACGTCCAGCAGGTCGTCGAACCGGCCACCCGCGGCTCCATCCTCGACGCCCGCGGCATCCCGCTCGCCGACAACCAGACCCGCCTGGTCGTCTCCGCCAGCCGCACCGACCTGCTGAAGATGAAGGACGACGGCAAGGCCGTACTCGGCCGGCTCGCCAAGGTCCTGGGCATGTCGGAGACGGAGATCCGCAACAAGGTCCGGCTGTGCGACGCCAAGACCCCGCAGCCCTGCTGGAACGGCTCACCCTTCCAGCCCATCCCGATCACCGACGAGGCCACCACCCAGCAGGCCCTCCAGATCCGCGAACGCTCCGAGGACTTCCCCGGCATCTCCGCCGAACCCACCGCCGTACGCCGCTACGCCGCACCCGGCAAGGCCCAGACCGCCCAGGTCCTCGGCTACCTCTCGCCGGTCACCGACGAGGAGATCCAGAAGGCCAAGAACACCCGCTCGCCGCTGCTGCGCTCCGACCAGATCGGCCGGTCCGGGCTGGAGCGCACCTACGACAGCGCGCTGCGCGGCAAGGCCGGCGTGACCCGCTACGAGGTCGACAACCTCGGCCGGGTCATCGGCAAGGCCAAGAGCGACAAGGCGATTCCCGGCTCCAACGTCGTCACGAGCATAGACGCCCGTGTCCAGGCCATAGCGGAGAAGGAACTCGCCCAGGCGATGAAGGACGCCCGCGACACGCACGACAAGAACACCGGCACCAACTACAAGGCCGACGCGGGCGCCGTGGTCGTCATGGAGAACAGGACCGGCCGGGTCATCTCCATGGCGTCCAACCCGTCCTACGACCCCAACGCCTGGGTCGGCGGCATCAGCGGCAAGGACTACGCGAAGCTGACCGGCAAGGACTCCAACTACCCGCTGCTCAACCGCGCGATCCAGGGACAGGCCGCGCCCGGCTCGATCTTCAAGGTCATCTCCACCTCGGCCGCGGTCAACGCCGGTTACGACTTCGACGGCACCTACCCCTGCACCGCCTCCTTCAACATCGGCGGCCAGGTCTTCAAGAACTTCGAGTCCAAGGGCTACGGGCCGATCAACCTCGGCCGGGCGCTGGAGGTCTCCTGCGACACCGTCTTCTACAACCTGGCGTACCAGCAGTGGCAGAAGGACGGCGGCAACAAGCCGAAGAACCCGGCGGACTGGTTCTACAAGACGGCACACCAGTTCGGCCTCGGCAAGGAGACCGGCATCGACCTGCCCAACGAGGTCACCGGCCGCGTCCCCGACCGCCAGTGGAAGAAGCGCTACTGGGAGGCCAACAAGGACAGCTGGTGCAAGCAGGGCAAGAGCGGCGACGACTACGTGTCGAAGATCGCCAGGGAGAACTGCGAGTCCGGCATGAAGATGCGCGCCGGTGACTCCGTGAACTACTCCATCGGCCAGGGCGACACCCAGGTCACCCCGATACAGATGGCGACGATCTACGCGGCCATCGCCAACGGCGGCACGCTCTACAACCCGACCGTGGGCAAGGCCGTCGTCAGCCCCGACGGCAAGCACATCGAGCACATCGAGCCCAAGGCGCACGGCAAGCTGCCGGTGACCGCCAAGACGCTGTCCCAGATCGACGGCGCGCTGGCCGGTGTCGCCACCCGCGGCACCGCCGCCTGGCGCTTCCAGGGCTGGCCGCAGGACAAGATCCCGATGCACGCCAAGACCGGTACGGCCGAGGTCTACGGCAAGCAGACGACGGGCTGGTTCGCCACGTACACCAAGGACTACACGATCGTCATGACCATCTCCCAGGGCGGCACCGGCTCCGGCTCCGCCGGGCCCGCCGTGCGCAAGATCTACAACGCGCTGTACGGGGTGGACGACAAGGGCAAGATCGACGAGAAGGCGGCGCTGCTGCCGAAGCCGCAGACCGGCCTGCCCAAGATCCTGGGCGACGGCACGATCCAGGCGCAGCCCATCAAGCCCGTCGCCGCCACCCCGCCGCCCGCCGCGGCCGGAAGGCGGGAACAGTGACCAGCTCGCACACGGCGAACGGCTTCACCGTCCGCCGCTACAGCCCCGACCGCGGCGCCTGGGGCAGACTGACCGCGCGCGACTCGGTCGTGCGCCGCCTCGACTGGGTCATGCTGCTGTGCTGCCTGGCCCTGTCGCTGATCGGCGCGGTGCTGGTCTTCTCCGCCACCCGCAACCGCACCGAGCTGAACCACGGCGACGAGTACGGCTTCCTGCTGCGCCACCTGCTGAACACCGGCATCGGCCTGGCCCTGGCGGCCGGCGCGGTCTGGCTGGGCCACCGCACGCTGCGCGGCGCGGTGCCGATCCTCTACGTCCTGTCGCTGCTGCTGTCGCTGCTGGTCCTCACCCCGCTGGGCGCCACCATCAACGGCTCCCGCTCCTGGCTGGCCATCCCCGGCGGGCTCTCCCTCCAGCCCGCCGAATTCGCCAAGATCACGATCACGCTGGGGATGGCGGTGATCCTCGCGGGCCGGGTCGACGCGGGCGACCGCCCGCACCCCGACCACCGCACCGTCGTCCAGGCCCTCGGCCTGGCCGCCGTCCCCGTCCTCATCATCATGCTGATGCCGGACCTCGGCTCGGTGATGGTCCTCGGCGCGATCATCCTCGGCGTCCTGCTCTCCTCCGGGGCCTCCAACCGGTGGATCCTCGGCCTGGTGGGCGCCGGCGTCGCCGGCTGTGTCGCCGTCTGGCAGCTCGGCCTGCTGGACGATTACCAGATCGCCCGCTTCGCCGCCTTCGCCAACCCGAGCCTGGACCCGGCCGGCGTCGGCTACAACACCAACCAGGCGCGCATCGCGATCGGCGGCGGCGGGCTGACCGGCTCCGGCCTCTTCCAGGGCAGCCAGACCACCGGCCAGTTCGTCCCGGAACAGCAGACCGACTTCATCTTCACCGTCGCTGGTGAGGAGCTGGGCTTCCTCGGCGCGGGCCTGATCATCGTCCTGCTGGGCGTGGTCCTGTGGCGCGCCTGCCGGATCGCCCGCGAGGCCAGTGAGCTGTACAGCACGATCGTCGCGGCCGGCTGCGTCTCCTGGTTCTCCTTCCAGGCCTTCGAGAACATCGGCATGACGCTCGGCATCATGCCCGTCACCGGACTGCCGCTGCCGTTCGTCTCGTACGGCGGCACGTCCATGTTCGCGGTCTGGATCGCCATAGGACTGCTCCAGTCCATCCACGTGCAGCGGCCGGTGTCGGCCTGACGCCGCGCCGCCCGTACGTCAGCGGGCGGCGCGGTAGGAGCTGTACGCGACGAGGGCGGCGACCACGGCGGCGCCGGCCACCGTGGCGAGGACGATCCACAGAGCGACCCGCGCCGCGCCCGGCCGCTTGCGACCCCGCGACCGGGTCTCGTCGGGCCGGAACACGCGGCCCGCGTCCGGCGCGGCACCGACCGCGATGTCGGCCAGCAACCGGCGGCACGCGGTAGCCAGTTCAGCCGTACCACTGTCCAGCCGCAGGACCGTTTCCGCCCGCGCCGGCGCACTCGTACCACCCTCCAGAATGCGCCCCGCCCGTATCAGCACCTCACCACGCGTCCCGGTGGCGGACAAACTGATCCACCGCTGCACATGCTCCCCCCGTATGACCACCCCACCCGCCCGGTCCCGGTAAACCGTGTGCTGCTGCCACAACACACCAGCCAACTGACGCGCGGTGTCCGCCAGATGCGCGAGCATCGTCCCCCCTGCCGTGATGTGCGCGAGTCGAGAAGCGCACTTTATCGGGAGGGGTGGGCGGAGCAGCGCCCGCCCCGACGGTGGGGCGGGCGCTGCCGGTCAGCTCACGGTGGTGCTCACGACGACTGCTGGAGCCGCAGCAGGGAAGCCGCCAGCTGGTCCACCTCCTCCGGGGTGTTGTACAGGGCCAGGGAGGCGCGTACGGCGCTGTCCAGGCCGTAGTGGGCCAGGGCCGGCTGGGCGCAGTGGTGGCCGGAGCGGACGGCGATGCCCTCCAGGTCCAGGGCCTGCGCCACCGCCGTCGAGTCGTGGCCCGCGAGGGTGAAGGCCAGCACCCCGATACGGTCCGGGGCCTCGCCCAGTACGCGCAGGCCCGGCACGGCCGCCAGGGCCTGCTGCGCGTAGGCCAGCAGCTGGGACTCGTACGCGGCGACGGCCTCGTGGTCGAAGGCCGACAGCCAGTCGAGGGCCGCGAGCAGCCCCACCACGCCGGAGATGTGGCCCGTACCGGCCTCGAAGAGGTGCGGCGCGGGCGCGAACGTCGTGCGGTCGAACGAAACGGACTCGATCATGTTCCCGCCGCCCTGCCACGGCGCCATCGACGCCAGCAGTTCGGGCTTGGCGTACAGCGCGCCGATGCCCGTGGGCGCGAACAGCTTATGACCGGAGAAGGCGTAGAAATCGGCGTCCAGAGCCTGCACGTCGACCGGGAAGTGAGCCACCGCCTGCGCGCCGTCCACCAGCACCTTGGCGCCGTAACGGTGGGCCAGCGCCGTCATCTCCGCCACCGGCGGGACGGTGCCCAGCACGTTGGAGGCATGGCTGACGGCCACCAGCCGGGTACGGGAGGACAGCAGGTCGGCGTAGGCGAACTGGTCGATCTGCCCGTCCGGCAGCAGCGGGACCGGCACCACCCGGGCATGCGTCTCGGCGGCGAGCTGCTGCCAGGGCACGATGTCGGAGTGGTGCTCCAGTACGGGTACGAGGATGTCGTCGCCCGGACCGACGTTGGCCCGCCCCCAGGTCTGCGCGACCAGGTTGATCGCCTCGGTGGTGCCCCGGACGAAGACGATCTCCTCGGGGGACGGGGCGCCCAGGAAGTCCGCGACGGCGGCCCGGCCCGCTTCGTACAGGGCGGTCGCGTCCCGGGCCATGGTGTGGGCGCCGCGGTGGATGTTGGAGTTGGCCGAACCGTAGAACGCGGCCAGCGCCTCGATCACCTGGCGCGGCTTCTGCGTGGTGGCGCCGTTGTCGAGCCAGACCAGCGGCCGGCCGTTGACCAGCCGGTGCAGGATCGGGAAGTCGCCGCGGGCCATCTCGGGGGAGAAGGCGCCGCGTTGGGTGCCGGGGGGCTGTTGCGGGGTGGATGGGGTGGGGGTGGTGGTAGCGCTCGGGGTGGTGGGAGCGCTGGGGACGGTGGTGGGGGCTGGGGTGGTGGGGATCGCTTCGGTGGTGGCGGTTGCTGGGACGGCGTCCGCGCTTGGGAGTGCGGTCATGCCTGGGATTGCGCTCGTGGTTGGGAGTGCGGTCATGCCTGGGATTGCGCTCGTGGTCGGGAGTGCGGTCATGCCCGGGATCGCGTTCGTACCCGGAGCTGTGCTCGTGCCCGGGACCGCGCTCATGCCCGGGACGGTGCCGGCGCCGGTGCCGAGGTACTGGTCCGTTCCGGTGGCCGCATTCGCCGTACTCGGTACGGCAGTTGACGCACCCGGTACGGCAGTTGACGTGGCACCGCCCGTTGCGGAGTCCGCGCTCGGGACCTGCTGCATGCCCGGCAGGCCCGCCATGGCCGCGGCCGGTACGACGGTCGCCCCCGCGCCCGGAGCCGCGCCCGTGCTCGGTGCGCTGTTCGGTGCGGTGACCGGCGCGGTACTCGGGGCCGCGGTGGTGCCCGTTGCCGTGCCCGTGCTGGTGGTGGGAGCCGCGGTGCCCGTCCTGGTCCCCTTGCCGAGGAGCGCGCTCAGCGGTGCCGCGAGCCCCGTGGCCTCAGGAGTAGTCATGGTACTTGGACACCTCGACGTTCTGCAGGACGGCGAGGGCGTCCTCGACCAGGACGGCGGTGTTGAAGTACGCCGTGACCAGGTACGAGGTGATGGCCTTCTGGTCGACGCCCATGTTGCGGATGGACAGGCCCGGTTCCGCCTCGTCCGGCACCGAACTGGGGCGCAGACCCACCACGCCCTGCTCGGCCTCGCCCACCCGCATCAGCAGGATCTCCGTCGTACCCGCGCCGTTGATCGTCACCTTGTCGGACGGCAGCAGCGGCACGCCGCGCCAGGTCAGCAGCGGACTGCCGAACCGTGTGTCGGTCACCGGGGGCACACCCCGGCGGGTACATTCGCGGCCGAACGCGGCGATCGCCCGCGGGTGCGCGACGAAGTACGCGGGCTGCTTCCACACCTTGGCCAGCAGCTCGTCCAGGTCGTCGGGGGTCGGCGCACCGGTGCGCGGCTGCACCCGCATTCCCGGCGCGACCTGGTTGAACAGGCCGAAGTCCGGGTGGTTGAGCATCATCGACTCCTGCCGCTCACGCAGGGCGTGCACGGTCAGGTTGCTCTGCGCCCGGGTCTGGTCGATGGGCTGGTTGTACAGGTCGGCGACGCGGGTGTGTACGCGCAGCACGGTCTGGGCGAGGCTCATGTGGTACTCGCGCGGTGTGTCCTCGTACTCCACGTACGTGCCCGGCAGCACCGGCTCGCCGACGTGCCCGGAGGCCAGGTCGACCGGCGCCTCGGCCCCCGGCGTCGGCCCGTCGCCGGCGCAGTAGGTCTCCATCGAGTTGCGTAACGCCTCGTCGCGGTCGGCCAGTTCGGCGAGCTTGGAGCGGTGGATGCACAGGGCGACGCCGGGCGTGAGCGTACGCACCCGGTACGGCAGCGTCTCGCCCTTGGCCCAGGCCTCCAGGTCGAAGAACTGGCCGTCGCCGACGATCTCCAGCAGCGCGTCCTCGCCGTAGCGGCCGGTCACCCGCTTCTCGGCGCGGCCCCGCACCAGCACCCAGAGCCGGTCGGCGGTGTCGCTCTCCGAGCACAGCGTCTGCCCGGCCTCGAAGGCCACCTCGTCGCACGTCTCGGCGAGTTCGCGCAGCTGGCCCTCGTCGGCCTGCCGCAGGAACGGCAGTTCGCGCAGGTCCTCGGGGACGATGCGGTGACTGTCGCCCTCGGAGAACGTGCTGATCCGGTCGTCACCGAGGATGAACGTACGACGGCGGTTGACGCGGTAGACACCGGCGTCGACGTCCACCCACGGCAGGGCGCGCAGCAGGTAGCGCGGGGTGATGCCGCGCATCTGCGGCGTGGTCTTGGTGGCGGTGGCGAGTTGCCGTGCCGCATCGGGACTGAGGCTCTGGCGGCCGTTGGGAGTGGTCATCGCTCCTCCTTGGGAAAGGGCGCGCGGACGCACCGCGGCCCTCCTGGCCGCCGCGGTCCGCACGGGATGAGGGGACCGATCGTCCGAGCGGCAACTGCCGACGGCAAGACGGCGTATTTCCGCAACCGGCCGGAAAGGAGCTATCCACCATTCGCAGGTGTTCATACAGAGATGAACTGTTTTTGGCCCGGGTGCCGCGTGGCCAGCCCGGAACCCGTCCACCGCGCGACGCGCCACCGCGCGAACGTCCGGTCGGGGACTGCCTCGGCGCCTCACACGCGGCTAGATTCGATCCATGGCGGACACCGTGCGGGAAATCGAGCGGAAGTACGAGGCCGACGACAGCACCGAACTGCCCGACCTGACCGGCGTCGCCGGGGTCGAGGCCATCGCGGACCAGGGCACCGTCGTCCTGTCCGCCACCTACTACGACACCCCTGATCAGCGGCTCGCCGCCGACGGCATCACGCTGCGGCGGCGCACCGGGGGCAGTGACGCGGGCTGGCACCTGAAACTCCCGGTCGCCCCCGGCGTACGGGACGAGGTACGGATGCCGCCGGCCGACCGGCTGCCGCCGAAACTCGCGGCGCTGGTGCGCTCACGCGTCCGCGGCACCCGCCTGGCGCCCGTGGCACACCTGCGGACCCGGCGCACACTGCGGGTGCTGGAGGACGCGCGCGGGGAGCCGCTGGCCGAGGTGGCGGTCGACGAGGTGGTGGCGCACCGGGTGGACGGCACGGAGCGGGAGGACGGGGCGCTGGGCCAGGGTCAGGACCAGGGTCAGGGTCAGAACCAGGGAATGGCGTCGTCGGGCCGGGTGGCGGTCGGGGCGCGCTGGCGCGAGATCGAGGTGGAACTGGTGGGGGAGGGCACCCCCGTCCTCCTGGACGCCGTGGAGGAGGTCCTCCTGACCTCAGGAGTACGGCCCGCGGCCTCGGCCTCCAAGCTGGCCCGCGCGCTGGCGGAGACGGCGGAGCAGCCCCGTGGGGGCGGAGGGGCGAAGGAGGCCGAGAGGCCTGAGGGGGCGGAAGGGGTCAAGGGGGCCAAGAAGTCCGAGGGGATGAAAGGGGCCAAGAGGGGCGGGAGGGGTGGAAGGGGCAAGAGGAGCGAGAGGGGCAAGAAGGGAAAGGAAACGCGGACACCCCCCACCGCCGGCGAAGCCGTCCTCGCCTATGTCCATGAGCAGGTCCGCGCCCTCGTGGAGCTGGACCCGGCCGTCCGCCGTGACGTGCCCGACTCGGTGCACCAGATGCGCGTCGCCACCCGCCGCCTGCGCAGCGCCTTCCGCTCGTACGGCGCGGTCCTGGACAGGTCGGCAACCGACCCGATCGGCGTCGAACTCAAATGGCTGGCAGGGGAGTTGGGTGTCGACCGGGACCGTGAGGTGCTCGCGGAGCGGCTGCGTGCCGGGCTGGCGGATCTGCCGCGGACGCTGCGGCTTGGGCCGGTGGCAGCACGCCTGCGCCTGTGGTCGCAGCGCCGCCGCCTCGGTTCCCGGGAGTCGCTGCTCGCGGTCCTGGACGGGGCGCGGCACCTCGCGCTGCTGGACAGCCTGCACGCCCTCCTCGCGGCCCCGCCGCTGCGTCCTGCCGCGGCGCGCCCGCCGGCGCGGGTGATGGTGAAGGCCGTGCTGAAGGACTACCGGCGGCTCGACGGGCGGATGGCGGCCGCGCTGGCGGCACCGCCCGGCACGGAGCGCGACGAGGCGCTGCACGCGGCACGCAAGGCGGCCAAGCGGGTCCGGTACACGGCGGAGGCGGCGCGGCCGGTGCTGGGGCGCCCGGCGAAGAAGTTCGCCACCCGCATGAAGCGGGTGCAGCAGCTCCTGGGCGATCACCAGGACAGCGTGGTGGCCCGCGCGGCGCTGCGCGATCTCGCCGTACAGGCGCACAGCGCGGGGGAGGGCGGGTTCAGCTTCGGACTGCTGTACGGGCGGGAGGAAGCGGCAGCGGCCGCCCGCGAGCGCGAGCTGCCCGAGGTGTGGCGGAAGGCCTCCAAGAAGGCGCACCGCAGGAAACTGCGGGGGTGACGCACCGGCGGGCGGGGCACCCGGCCGCCCCCCGGCGCCCGTGCCCCGCCCCCGGCGCCCGTACCCCGCCCCCGGTAACTCGACGGACCCCATCCCCCCACCCCCCATCCCCCCCGTAACCCACCGTCCCCACCTCATCACCCCACGCCCACCACCCCGCCGCCCGTCAACAGCTCCCCGTTCCCGGGGTACGCTGGATGGTCACCCCAGCCAGCTCATGAAAGACGCCGCGATGCCTGTCGAGACGGTCTTCCCGCGCCTGGAAGCGCTTCTCCCGCATGTCCAGAAGCCCATCCAGTACGTCGGTGGAGAGCTCAACTCCACCGTCAAAGACTGGGATTCCTGCGATGTGCGCTGGTCGCTCATGTACCCGGACGCCTACGAGGTCGGGCTGCCCAACCAGGGCGTCATGATCCTGTACGAGGTCCTCAACGAGCGCGAGGGTGTGCTGGCCGAGCGCACGTACAGCGTCTGGCCCGACCTCGAAGCGCTGATGCGCGAGCACAATGTGCCGCAGTTCACCGTGGACGCGCACCGCCCGGTGAGCGCCTTCGACGTACTCGGCGTGTCCTTCTCCACCGAGCTGGGCTACACCAACCTGCTCACCGCCCTGGACCTCTCGGGCATCCCGATCGAGGCCAAGGACCGTACGGAGGACCACCCGCTGATCCTCGCGGGCGGCCACGCGGCCTTCAACCCGGAGCCGATCGCCGACTTCCTGGACTGCGCGGTCGTCGGTGACGGCGAGCAGGCCGTGCTGGAGATCACCGAGATCATCCGCGCCTGGAAGGCCGAGGGCCGCCCGGGCGGGCGCGACGAGCTGCTGTTCCGTCTCGCGAAGACCGGCAGCGTGTACGTCCCCAAGTTCTACGACGTGGAGTACCTGGCCGACGGGCGCATCTCGCGCGTCGTGCCGAACCGCTCCGGCGTCCCGTGGCGGGTGTCCAAGCACACCGTCATGGATCTGGACGAGTGGCCCTACCCCAAGCAGCCGCTCGTCCCGCTGGCCGAGACCGTCCACGAACGGATGTCGGTCGAGATCTTCCGTGGCTGCACCCGCGGCTGCCGTTTCTGCCAGGCAGGCATGATCACGCGCCCCGTGCGGGAGCGAAGCATCACCGGCATCGGCGAGATGGTGGACAAGGGTCTGAAGGCCACGGGATTCGAGGAGGTCGGCCTGCTGTCGCTGTCCTCCGCGGACCACACCGAGATCGGTGACATCGCCAAGGGGCTCGCCGACCGGTACGAGGAAGACAAGATCGGTCTGTCGCTGCCGTCGACCCGCGTCGACGCCTTCAACGTCGATCTTGCCAACGAGCTGACGCGCAACGGCCGACGCTCCGGACTGACCTTCGCGCCCGAGGGCGGCAGCGAGCGGATGCGCAAGGTCATCAACAAGATGGTCTCGGAAGAGGACCTGATCCGTACGGTCGCCACGGCCTACGGCAACGGCTGGCGGCAGGTGAAGCTGTACTTCATGTGCGGCCTGCCCACCGAGACCGACGAGGACGTCCTCCAGATCGGCGACATGGCGGTCAACGTCATCGCCAAGGGCCGCGAGGTCGCCAAGTCCAACGACATCCGCTGCACCGTCTCCATCGGCGGCTTCGTCCCCAAGCCGCACACGCCGTTCCAGTGGGCGCCGCAGCTCTCCGCCGAGGAGACCGACGCCCGCCTGGAGAAGCTGCGCGACAAGATCCGCGGCGACAAGAAGTACGGCCGCTCCATCGGCTTCCGCTACCACGACGGCAAGCCCGGCATCGTCGAGGGCCTGCTCTCCCGCGGCGACCGCCGCGTCGGCGCCGTGATCCGCGCCGTCTACGAGGGCGGCGGCCGCTTCGACGGCTGGCGCGAGCACTTCTCGTACGACCGCTGGATGAAGGCCGCCGAGGAGACCCTCCCCGAGTACGGCGTCGACGTCGCCTGGTACACCACCCGCGAGCGCACCTACGAGGAGGTCCTCCCCTGGGACCACCTCGACTCCGGCCTGGACAAGGACTGGCTCTGGGAGGACTGGCAGGACGCCCTCGACGAGACCGAGGTCGAGGACTGCCGGTGGACGCCGTGCTTCGACTGTGGGGTGTGTCCGCAGCTCGATCTCGACATCCAGATCGGCCCGACGGGCAAGAAGCTGCTGCCGCTGAGCGTGGTCAACAAGTAGCGCCTGACGACGGGCCTCCTCTGCCGCTGGGCAGGGGAGGCCCGTTCTCATCGGTCCGCGAAGGCGTCGTTCTTGATGACGAGACGTTCCTCGACGTCGTCCGGAATGATCAGTACCAATTGGACCTCGGGCGCTCTGGCCCCGGGGACCTTCTTCCGGCGCACCGTGCAGGTGACGCCTGCGCGTCGGAGATCCTCGGCCACCGTCCCCCGGCCGGCCCGTTTCCAGCGGTCGCGGAAGGTGTCGCCGTTGCCGACCATGACCCATCGATCCCGTTCGACGGTGCCGGTCCCGCGGGCCCACTGCGGCCCGGGCTCCGTGGCGGGCAGGTACTCCCGCACCCTGACCGGTACCGCGCCGAGTGCCGTGGTGACGGCGTCGAGCAGGCGGGTGTAGACGGTTTCCGGTGCCGGAGCGCCCCGGCCACCGCTCCGGCAGCCGCGGCAGCGCAGATAGCTGTAAGCACGCTGCTCCGTGAGCGTTCGGTGCACGGTCATGTTCGTCCCGCAGTCGGCGCACACCAGAATGCCCAGGAATTCGGTCGCACCGCCCGGCCTCCTGGCGGGCTGGCACCTCGTACGCGCGTCGAGGACATTCTGGAGGGACTGCCACTCCGCTTCGGTGAAGACGGCGTCCGCCACCTTGATCGGATTGCCGTCCCTGCCGAGGACGAGCCTCGACCGGCGGACACCGCCGTTTTTGTCCTCTCGGACCCGGAGTCCCATGAGCGCCGGGTTCCTCAGCCTGCGCAGCAGTGTCGAGGTGGTCCAGTTCCCACCGCCTCCGGTGGGGATCCGAGCGCGCATGAGGACGGTGGTCATGCGGCGCGCCGGCACCCCACGATGTGCGGCGTCCAGACACCAGCGGAGCACGCGGCGCGCCTTCGGATCGATGACCAGTCTGCCGCGGTCGTCGATGACGTATCCGTACGGCGGCTTTCCGACCAGCCAGTCGGACTGTTCCCTGGTGTATCCCACAGGCTCGCCACGCGTCGGCTGGTACCCGCCGTCTCCAGTTCGGCGATGCTCGCGATGATCTCGGCGACGGCTCTTCCGGCCGGACTGAACAGGTCGATCGTGTCGTGCACGGACACCAGGTTCTTGCCGTGCTTGAGACACCAGTCCGTCATCGTGCTCAGGTCGGTCAGTCGGCGGACGAAGCGGTCGAGGCGCCAGAAGAGCAGGACGTCGAAATCCGGCACTCTGTCGTTGAGCCAAGGGCCGAGCCGGCGGCGCTTCCACGGTGGGACTCTGGTCGCGGAGACGTTCAGGTCGCGGGCGACGCCTACGACCCGGTAGCCGCGCTCCAGTGCGAAGACGCGAAGGTCGAGTTCCTGTCGGGCGGGTGAAGTGGTCTCCGCTGTGAGGACGGACAGCCGTACGGACAGGAGCGCTCGTGGCGCGTCCGGCGGGAGCAGTCTCTCCTTTGCTTCCAGCTCGTGCAGCAGGCGCAGGTCAGCCGCTTTCCAGGTCACCTCCGCTTCGTGGGTCCGCTGTTCGCGTGCCGTGTGCTTCGTCATAAGCTCACCAACGACGAAGTTCCAGGTACGTACCCGGCCCGGCCCCCGCGATGGCGCGGTGGCCGGGCCGTGGCATAGGTGTGACAGTGCTCATATCGGGCGCGAGGGGGAAGAAGCCGCATGGAGCCCATGGGTGGGGCGGGGTTGTCCGAGGGGCGGGGACGGGGTGGAGTGTCTGAGCGGTACGGGGCGGGGGAGGGGTGTCTGACGCGGGTGGTGCGGGTGCCGGTGCGGATTGTGGTGCTGGTGTTCGTGGTGCCGGTGCGGCTGGTGTGGGACGGGCTGGTCGCTGGTGGGCGGGCGCTGCACCGCGGGGTGCTGCGGCCGGTGGGGTGGGGGCTCGGGTGGCTGGGGCGGGTGCTGGTCGTCGCGCCGGCGGTCTGGGTGTACCGGTGGGTGCTGGCGCCGGCCGGGCGTGGGGTCGCCTGGGCCGGGCGGGGGCTGGGTGCTGCGTTGTCGTGGGTGGGCAAGGCGCTCTTCTTCTGGCCTTGGGTTGCTCTGTGGCGGTATGTGGTGGTGCCGGTCGGGACCGGCCTCGGTGTGGCTGTGGCCTGGCTGGTGCGCTACCTCGTCGTGGTGCCGGCGGTCTGGGTGTACCGCTGGGTGCTGACGCCGGTCGGGCATGCCGTGCTGTGGCTCGGCGGCGGGGCCGCGTGGCTGGTCCGCGGGCTGGGGGCGGGGCTGGCATGGTTCGGACGGCATGTGTTCGTGCTGCCTGCCCAGTGGTGCTACCGGCGGGTGCTGACCCCCGTGGGGCACGGCATCGCCTGGGTGGTCCGGGGCATCGGGGCCGCCGTGGCCGCGCTCGTACGGTGGACGGTCGTCGTCCCGGCGGTCGCGGTGTGGCGGTACGTGCTGGCCCCGGTGGGCCGGGCGGTCGGCGTCGCGGTGACGGTCGTGGTGCGGGAGACCGGCGCCGCGTTCGGGCACTGCTGGCGGGTGGCCGGGTACGTCTCCCGGGCCGTCGGCCGGTTCCTCGGCACACTCCTGCGGTGGATCTTCGTCGAGCCGTTCCGCTGGGTGTACCGCACGGTTCTCACTCCGGTGGGCCATGCCGTACGGGACGGCCTGTGGTGCCCGGTGCGGCGCGCGGCGGGGCGGGCGGGCCGCGCCGCGCGGCGTGCGCTGGCCGCCGCCCGGCAGTCCGTACGGCAGGCCCGTGCCGACGTCCGGCGGGCCCTGTTCGGGGCGCCGGGGCGGCCGGAGCGTGCCGCGGTGCCGGAGCCCCGGCGGGAACCGGCGGTACCGCAGGCACGTACTCTAGGTAAGACGTCCGGGCGCGACGTGTCCCCGCCTGGGCGGGGGCCTGGACCGGTCGACGCCGGGTAGGTGTCATCCGGGACCGTCCCCGCCTCACGCGGGGGTCACGTCCAGCAGCGCCCTCACACAAGGAGAAGTAACACTGGGCAAGCGACAGCCCGAAGGCCCGCCGCCCGCACCGGCGGTGCAGCGCATCCGACTGCGCTACACCAAGCGCGGCCGCCTCCGGTTCACCAGCCACCGCGACTTCCAGCGCGCTTTCGAGCGGGCGCTGCGCCGCGCCGAGGTCCCCATGGCCTATTCGGCGGGCTTCACCCCGCACCCCAAGGTGTCGTACGCCAACGCCGCGCCGACCGGTACCGGCAGCGAGGCCGAGTACCTGGAGATCCAGCTCGCCGAGCGCCGCGACCCGGCGCTGCTCCGGGAGCTGCTGGACGCGTCGCTGCCGGCCGGTCTGGACATCACCGACGCGGTCGAGGCCCGCACCTCCGGCTTCGCCGACCGGCTGCAGGCCTCGGTGTGGGAGCTGCGGCTCGACGGCGTCGAGCCCGCCGAGGCGGCACGGGCCGTCGAGGCGTTCCTGGCCGCCGAGGACGTGCAGGTCGAACGCCGTACGAAGAACGGCATGCGGACCTTCGACGCGCGGGCAGCGGTCACCCGCCTCGAAGCCGCCGCCCCCGAGGGCGATAGGCCGGACGGCAAAGCCTGTGCGATACTGCGGCTGGTTGTTCGGCATTTGACACCTGCCGTACGACCCGACGACGTCCTGTCCGGCCTCCGAGCTACGGCCGACCTGGCGCCGCCGGTCCCCGCAGCGGTGACCAGGCTGGCGCAGGGGCTGCTCGATGAGGAGACCGGCGCGGTGACCGACCCGCTCGCGCCCGACCGCGACGCTGCCGAGGCCGGCACGACAACGGCCGCCGGCTGAGTGCCGCGAGGCGCCGGACGGTCCTGCTCAGGACCGCCGTCGTCGCGTCGCCGATCAACCAGGGAGCCACCCCGGTCCGGCAGACGCACTGACCAGCAGACTTTCGCCGGTCCCCGACCTACGGGCCCGGCGAGCGAGACGACAGCTCCCGTGCGGCGCCCGCGCCCCGGAGGGCGGCACCGCGCATCATCGGCGGGCCGCGTCCGGAATCAGGCGTGGCGCCCGGGAGCGTGACGGGAGAACCGCCCGCATGCTCGAACCCATTGAGCCCAACGAACCCAGCGGCCCTTCGGAGCAGTCCTCCGGAGGCAGCACCCCCAGCGACACGCTGCCGCCGCGCCGCCGGCGCCGTGCGGCCTCCCGGCCGGCCGGCCCGCCCACGGCGGCGAGCACTCCGGCCGAGAGCCCGGTGACCGCGGACAGCGGCGCCGGAACCGCGGACGGCGCGGCTGTGAGCGCCGCGCAGGACGGCCGGAGCGACGCCTCCACGGTCGTCTCCGGCGAGGACGCCAAGCCGGCCCGTACGCGTCGCCGTGCCACCCGTAAGGCCACCGCTCCGGCCGGCTCGCCGCAGCCCGCCGCCGAGCAGCCCGCCGTGGCGGCCCCGGCGCAGACCGACGCCGAGGACGAGGAAGAGGCCGAGGAGACCGCCGAGGTCCAGGCCGCCGAGGCCCCGGCCGCGCCCGTCGAGGACACCAAGCCCGCCCGTACGCGCCGCCGTGCCACCCGTAAGGCCACCGCCCCCGCGGGCTCCCCGCAGGCGGACGCCGCCGCGCAGAGCGCTCCGGCCGCCGCTGCCGCCCCTGAGGCCGCCGAGCAGGCCGCCGCGGCCGGCTCCGGTGACGCGCCGCGCCGCCGCTCGCGCCGCCGTACCGAGCGTGCCGCCGAGGCCCCGCAGCAGGAGCAGTCCGCCGCCGAGCAGCCGCGTGCCGAGGCCGAGGCCGCGCCGGAGGAGCCCGTCCGTGGCTCCCGCCGCCGCGACCGGCGCCCGCCGACGGCCGTCTTCCAGGCGCCGGTCTTCACCGAGCCGATGTTCCAGACCCCGGAGACGGCCGCTGCCGCTGCCGCCGCCGCGGCGGCCGAGCAGGCTGTCGAGGAGCCCGCCGAGCAGGACGAGCAGCCCGCGGCCGGTGGCCGTCGCCGTCGCCGCCGGGGTGCCGCCGTCGAGGCCGAGCAGCAGCCCGCCGCCGAGCAGGCGCCTGCTCAGAAGGCCGAGAAGGCCGAGCAGGCCGAGCCTGTCCAGGACGCGCAGGACCTCCAGGACGACGACGAGGACGACACCGACGACGAGCGCGGCGACACCGCACAGGGCGACGACGAGTCGGGCGACCGCCCCTCGCGCCGCCGCCGCCGCGGTGGCCGCCGCCGCCGTCGTGGTGAGGCCGCCGACGGCAGCGACGAGCAGCCGGGCGAGGCGCCGCAGTCCGACGCCGGGGAGCTCGCCGCCGAGGAGGAGCCGGCCGAGCAGGCCGCGCCCGCCGAGGAGGACGAGCAGCAGGGCGGCGGCTCCAGCAGCAGCCGTCGGCGTCGGCGCCGCCGCCGTCGCAGCGGCGACCTCGGTGACGGGGACGCCGCCCAGGGCGGCGACGACCCGGAGCGTACGGTCGTCAAGGTCCGTGAGCCGCGCAAGAAGGACGAGCCGTCCGACGAGGTCCAGTCCATCAAGGGCTCGACGCGTCTGGAGGCCAAGAAGCAGCGCCGCCGCGAGGGCCGCGAGCAGGGCCGCCGCCGGGTGCCGATCATCACCGAGGCGGAGTTCCTGGCGCGCCGCGAGGCCGTCGAGCGCGTCATGGTCGTCCGCCAGAGCGGCGAGCGCACCCAGATCGGCGTCCTCGAGGACAACGTGCTCGTCGAGCACTTCGTCAACAAGGAGCAGGCGACCTCGTACGTCGGCAACGTCTACCTCGGCAAGGTGCAGAACGTCCTGCCGTCGATGGAGGCCGCCTTCGTCGACATCGGCAAGGGCCGCAACGCCGTGCTGTACGCGGGCGAGGTCAACTTCGAGGCGCTCGGCATGGCCAACGGGCCGCGCCGCATCGAGACCGCGCTGAAGTCCGGCCAGTCCGTGCTGGTGCAGGTCACCAAGGACCCGATCGGCCACAAGGGCGCCCGCCTGACCAGCCAGGTCTCGCTGCCGGGCCGCTACCTGGTCTACGTGCCCGAGGGCTCGATGACCGGCATCAGCCGCAAGCTGCCGGACACCGAGCGGGCGCGCCTGAAGCAGATCCTGAAGAAGATCGTCCCCGAGGACGCGGGCGTCATCGTCCGGACCGCCGCCGAGGGCGCCAGCGAGGACGAGCTGCGCCGCGACGTGGAGCGCCTCCAGGCGCAGTGGGAGGACATCCAGAAGAAGGCCAAGGCGGGCTCCACCAGCTCGCCGAGCCTGCTGTACGGCGAGCCGGACATGACCGTCCGGGTGGTCCGTGACATCTTCAACGAGGACTTCTCCAAGGTCATCGTCAGCGGCGACGAGGCGTGGGAGACCATCCACGGCTACGTCTCGCACGTGGCGCCGGACCTGGTCGACCGCCTGCAGAAGTGGACCTCGGACGTCGACGTCTTCGCGACGTACCGCATCGACGAGCAGCTGATGAAGGCGCTGGACCGCAAGGTCTGGCTGCCCTCCGGCGGCTCGCTGGTGATCGACAAGACCGAGGCCATGGTCGTCATCGACGTGAACACCGGAAAGTTCACCGGCCAGGGCGGCAACCTCGAAGAGACCGTGACCAGGAACAACCTGGAGGCGGCCGAGGAGATCGTGCGCCAGCTGCGGCTGCGCGACCTGGGCGGCATCGTCGTCATCGACTTCATCGACATGGTGCTGGAGTCCAACCGGGACCTGGTGCTGCGGCGGATGCTGGAGTGCCTGGGCCGCGACCGTACGAAGCACCAGGTCGCCGAGGTCACCTCGCTGGGCCTGGTTCAGATGACCCGTAAGCGGGTCGGCCAGGGCCTGCTGGAGTCCTTCTCCGAGCCGTGCGTGCACTGCAACGGCCGCGGCGTCATCGTCCACATGGACCAGCCGTCCTCGGTCGGCGGCGGTGGCGGCGGCAAGCGCAAGAAGAAGGGCGGCAAGGGCGGCGCGTCCGGCCAGGACCACCAGCACCACGACCACCAGCACCACGACGAGCACCAGGACGCCGCCGAGAGCGCGCGGGCCGGTGAGCACCCGGAGCTGGAGCCGGCCGCGGTGACCGAGGCGGAGCTGCAGCCCGCGGTGGCCGACACCGACGAGTGGTTCGGCAGCCCGGCGGAGGCCGAGGCGGCAGCCGGTGGCGTACGCGGCCGTGGCCGTCGTCGCGCCGGCCGCAAGGTGACCGCCCCGGCGGGCGCGCCCAAGGCGTCCGAGGCCGCCGCGATCGTGGTGGAGGCCCCGGAGCCCGCCCCGGCACCGGCCGCCGAGCCGGAGCCCGCCGTGGCGCCGGAACCGGCCGCGGAGCCCGCGCCGGCCCGTCCGCGCCGCCGTGCGACCCGTAAGGCGTCGGCTCCCGCGGGTTCGCCCAAGGTCGCCGAGGAGGCTCCGGCGGCGGAAGCCGCGCCCGAGCCGGTCGCCGGAGCCGTCGTCGAGCCGGTCGCCGAACCGGCTGTCGAGGCGCCCACGGACGCCGTCCCCGCGGACGACGCCGTGCGCACGGGCGACGTCGCGGTCACCGAGGCGCCCGAAGCCGCCGAGGCCGTCGAGGAGGCCGCCGAGGAGGCGCCCGCCAAGAAGACCGCGGCGAAGAAGGCGGCCAAGAAGGCGCCCGCGAAGAAGACGGCGGCCAAGAAGACGGCCACGAAGGCGCCCGCGAAGAAGACGGCGGCGAAGAAGACCACCGCCAAGAAGACCGCGGCCGAGAAGGCGCCTGCCAAGAAGGCCGCCACGAAGAAGGCCACGACGAAGAAGGCGGCGGCCAAGAAGACCGCTGCCGCCGAGCAGGCCCCGGCCGCGTCGGTGTCGGCTTCGACGGAGGACTGAGCGGGTGGACCGCGCTCCGGGCCGTACGCGGCCCGGGGCCGGTTTGACCCCCCGGTCAAGGCCCCGTAACCTTGACCGTCGGCGTCTGTAGCACGCCAAACCCCTGAGCAAACACCTCCCGGTCCGCCGGGGGAGGCCGCTCGTCCATTCGGATTTCACGGGATCGTCTTGAACCCGTGTGGGCGGCTGGCATCAGTGGTCCCGTATCTAGCGAGAGAGTGAGATCCGCGTGTACGCAATCGTGCGTAGCGGTGGTCGCCAGCACAAGGTTGCTGTCGGCGACATCGTCGAGGTTGACAAGATTTCTGCCGGCAAGGTGGGCGACGCGGTCGAGCTCTCGACGCTGCTCGTCGTCGACGGCGAGTCGGTTACCAGCGACCCGTGGGTGCTGGCCGGGGTGAAGGTCCAGGCGGAGATTGTGGACCACCACAAGGGCGCCAAGATCGACATCCTGAAGTACAAGAACAAGACCGGCTACCGCAAGCGGATCGGTCACCGCCAGCAGTACACGGCGATCAAGATCACCGGCATCGACTCGCCGGCGAAGTAAGGGACTGAGGAGACATGGCACACAAGAAGGGCGCATCGTCCACTCGGAACGGTCGCGACTCCAACGCTCAGCGGCTCGGCGTGAAGCGCTTCGGCGGTCAGGCCGTCAACGCCGGTGAGATCCTGGTCCGCCAGCGCGGCACCCACTTCCACCCGGGCACGGGCGTCGGCCGCGGCGGCGACGACACCCTGTTCGCCCTGGACGCGGGCGCGGTGCAGTTCGGCACCCACCGTGGCCGCAAGGTCGTGAACATCGTCCCGATCGCCGAGTGACCCACCACTTCGGTATCGAGCGATAGCTCAGCAGCACCACTCCGAGGGCGGACCGCCTCTCCCCGCAGTACGCGGGAAGGCCGGTCCGCCCTTGGCGTGTTAGTACAGAGACAATCCCGTCGTATCTGGAGGCATCCCCACCATGACCACCTTCGTGGACCGCGTCGAGCTGCATGTCGCCGCGGGTAACGGAGGCCACGGCGTGGCCTCCGTGATGCGCGAGAAGTTCAAGCCGCTCGGCGGCCCGGACGGCGGCAACGGCGGCCGCGGCGGCGACGTGATCCTGGTCGTCGACCAGGACGTCACCACCCTCCTGGACTACCACCACCACCCGCACCGCAAGGCCACCAACGGCCAGCCGGGCGCCGGCGACCACCGCGCGGGCAAGAACGGCCAGGACCTGGTCCTGCCCGTCCCGGACGGCACCGTCGTCCTGGACCGCGCGGGCAACGTGCTCGCCGACATGGTCGGCCAGGGCACCACCTTCGTCGCCGGGCAGGGCGGCCGCGGCGGCCTCGGCAACGCCGCGCTGGCCTCCGCCCGCCGCAAGGCCCCCGGCTTCGCGCTGCTCGGCGAGCCCGGCGAGGCCCGCGACATCGTGCTGGAGCTCAAGACCGTCGCGGACGTCGCGCTGGTCGGCTACCCGAGCGCCGGCAAGTCCTCGCTGATCTCGGTGCTCTCGGCCGCCAAGCCGAAGATCGCGGACTACCCGTTCACCACCCTGGTGCCCAACCTCGGCGTGGTCACGGCCGGTTCCACCGTCTACACCATCGCGGACGTACCCGGCCTGATCCCCGGCGCCAGCCAGGGCAAGGGCCTGGGCCTGGAGTTCCTGCGGCACGTCGAGCGCTGCGAGGTGCTCGTGCACGTCCTGGACACCGCGACCCTGGAGTCCGACCGTGACCCGGTCTCCGACCTCGACATCATCGAGGCGGAGCTGGCGCAGTACGGCGGCCTGGACGACCGGCCGCGGGTCGTCGTCCTCAACAAGATCGACATCCCGGACGGGCAGGACCTCGCCGACATGATCCGCCCCGACCTGGAGGAGCGCGGCTACCGCGTCTTCGAGGTCTCGGCCGTCGCGCGCACCGGCCTCAAGGAGCTGTCGTACGCGCTGGCCGGCATCGTCGCCGAGGCCCGCGCCGCCAAGCCCGTCCAGGAAGCCACCCGTATCGTCATCCGCCCGAAGGCCGTGGACGACGCGGGCTTCACCGTCACCCCGGAGGGCGAGAACTTCTTCCGCGTGCGCGGCGAGAAGCCGGAGCGCTGGGTGCGCCAGACCGACTTCAACAACGACGAGGCCGTCGGCTACCTCGCCGACCGCCTCAACCGCCTCGGCGTCGAGGACGAGCTGCGCAAGGTCGGCGCGCACGCCGGCGACGGCATCGCGATCGGCCCCGAGGACAACGCGGTCGTCTTCGACTGGGAGCCGATGATGGCGGCGGGCGCCGAGATGCTCGGCCGCCGCGGCGAGGACCACCGCATGGACGCGCCGCGTCCGGCCGCGGTGCGCCGCCGCGACCGCGAGGCGGCGCGGGACGAGGCGGAGGGCGAGTTCCAGGACTTCCGTCCGTTCTGACACACGGGAACGCGTACGCGGAAGGCCCCCGGGAGCACCGGGGGCCTTCCGCGCTGCCGGGGCCGCGGGGCTCCCGCGGGCGTCGGGCCGCCCGGCTGCCGTAGATTTGCGGACGTACGGAAACACCCGGACGGAACCTCCCGCCCACGGGACGTCCCGTACCCGGCGGTGACAGGCGAGCACAGGGGTAGGCAGTGGCAGGCGCAAGGCAGGACGTGACGGACGCCCGCAGGATCGTGGTCAAGGTCGGTTCGTCCTCGCTGACCACGGCGAGCGGCGGCCTGGACGCGGACCGGGTGGACGCGCTCGTGGACGTGCTGGCCAAACACCAGGACAAGGAGATCGTGCTGGTCTCCTCCGGCGCCATCGCGGCCGGCCTCGCGCCGCTCGGCCTGGACAGGCGGCCGCGCGACCTGGCCCGGCAGCAGGCCGCCGCCAGCGTCGGCCAGGGCCTGCTGGTCGCCCGCTACACCGCCTCCTTCGCGCGCTACGGCCGCCGCGTCGGCCAGGTCCTGCTGACCTCCGACGACACCAACCGCCGCGCCCACTACCGCAACGCCTTCCGCACCCTGGACCAGCTGCTGGCCATGGGCGCCGTACCGATCGTCAACGAGAACGACACCGTCGCCACCGACGAGATCCGCTTCGGCGACAACGACCGGCTGGCCGCCCTGGTCGCCCACCTCGTCCGCGCCGACCTGCTCGTACTGCTCTCGGACGTGGACGGGCTCTACGACGGCGACCCCAGCACCCCCGGCACCTCCCGGATAGCCGAGGTGAGCGGCCCGGCCGACCTGGAGGGCATCTCGATCGGCAGCGCGGGCCGGGCCGGCGTCGGCACCGGCGGCATGGTCACCAAGGTCGAGGCGGCCCGGATCGCCGCCGCGGCCGGCATCCCGGTCGTGCTGACCTCCGCCGTGCACGCCGCCGACGCGCTGGCCGGCGGCCCCACCGGCACCCACTTCCTGCGCACCGGCCGCCGCTCCGCCGACCGGCTGCTGTGGCTCGCGCACGCCTCCACCCCACGCGGCGCGCTGGTGCTGGACGACGGCGCCGTGACGGCCGTGGTCGAACGGCACTCCTCGCTGCTGCCGGCCGGCATCGCCGCCGTCGAAGGGGAGTTCAGCGCGGGTGATCCGGTGGAGCTGCGGGACACCGCGGGCCGCGCCGTCGCCCGCGGCCTGGTCAACTTCGACGCCCGGGAGATCCCGCGGCTGATCGGCCGCTCCACCCGCGATCTCGCCCGCGAGCTGGGCCCCGCGTACGAACGCGAGGTCGTGCACCGTGACGATCTGGTCGTCCTGCACCACTGACGGTCGTCACAACAGGGAAACAAGTGGCAGGAAAGGTCCAAAGACCAGCCTTTCCACGGAGACCTTCTCGAAAATGCCCCCGCGACGGCCCGCGGGCTGGTCAACTTTGTTGCGGGGACGGCGTCAGGGGAGCGCCGTCCGCCGCGCGCGAGTGCGCGCCGTGGGACAGCAGTGCCGGACCACTGCCGAGGAACCGCCCGCGACCGGGCCCCGGAGCAGCGCGCCCCGCGGTGACCCGGGAGGTCCGCACGCGGCGGCGCATCCGGCGGCGGTCCGGTGCCGGTGAAGGACGACAGCACCGATCGGCTCCGCCCCCGTACGTACGAGCGGAGCGATACGCATACCAGGAGGCCGCCGGTGAGACGAGGGCGCTCAGGGGCGCTGCCCCGAGGGACGGCGGAGCGCACACTGACCAGCGTGGGAACCGCCGCAGCGGCCGGCGGTGCCGCGTCCGGGGACCGTGCGGGGCCGGGCCGGACGCCGTCCGAGCGGCCGGTGGCCGCCCGGCGGGAAGCGTCCCGGCTGTGGCACGTCACCCTCAGCGTCTCGGGGGCCGAGGCCCCCGTCCAGGAGGTCCGGCGGGCGCTCGAACAGCTCGCCCACGACCACCCCTTCCTGCTGACCAGCCGCTACGCCCACGACCACGCCGAGATCCGCTACTGGGAAGAGGCCCGTGACCTGCACGACGCGGCGGCGGTCGCGCTGCGGCTGTGGGGCGAGCACCGCTCCTCGGCCGGGCTGCCGCCGTGGGAGATCGTGGGCCTGGAGGTCATCGACCGGGAGACGTACCACCAGCGTGTCGCCGAGGGGTACGGGCCGCCGCCCGCCTCCCGGGTGGGCGTGCATCCGTACTGACACCCGCACCGGTCCTCGTACCGGCCCGGCCGCGTCCCGCCAGGCAAGATGCGGCCGGGCCGGGTTCCGCCGTCCGGCTACGCTGTGAGCCATGACCAGCGAATCAGCGCACTCCTCACCCGTCATCGAGACCGCCCGGCGCGCCAAGGAAGCGGCAGCCGTCCTGGCGCCGCAGCCGCGCACCGCGCGCGACGGCGCGCTGCTCGCCATCGCCGACGCCCTGGTGGCCCGCACCGAAGAGATCGTCGAGGCCAACGCCGGGGACGTCGCCAAGGCCCGCGCCGCGGGCACCGGCGAGTCCCTGGTGGACCGGCTCACCCTGACGCCCGAGCGGGTCACGGCGATGGCCGCCGACGTCCGCGACGTGGTGGCGCTGCCGGACCCGGTGGGCGAGGTGCTGCGCGGCTCGACCCTGCCCAACGGCCTCGACCTGCGGCAGGTGCGCGTCCCGCTGGGCGTCGTCGGGATCATCTACGAGGCCCGGCCGAACGTGACGGTGGACGCCGCCGCGCTGTGCCTGAAGGCGGGGAACGCGGTGCTGCTGCGCGGCTCCTCCTCCGCTTACGCCTCGAACACCGCGCTCGTGGAGGTGCTGCGGGACGCGGTGGCGAGCGTCGGGCTGCCCGCCGACGCCGTCCAGCTGGTGCCGGGGGAGAGCCGCGACTCGGTGCGCGAGCTGATGCGGGCGCGCGGCCTGGTCGACGTGCTGATCCCGCGCGGCGGCGCCTCGCTGATCCGTACGGTCGTGGAGGAGTCGACCGTCCCGGTGATCGAGACCGGCACCGGCAACTGCCATGTCTACGTGGACGAGCACGCCGACATCGACATGGCGCTGGACATCCTGATCAACTCCAAGGCGCAGCGGCCGAGCGTGTGCAACGCCGCCGAAACGGTTCTGGTGCACGCCGGCATCGCCGAGACGTTCCTGCCGCGGGCGCTGGAGGCGCTCACCCAGGCCGGTGTGATCGTGCACGGCGACACGGCCTGGCAGCAGGCCGGGCCCGGCCTGGTCGCGCCCGCCACGGACGAGGACTGGGCGGCGGAGTACCTCTCGTACGACATCGCGGCGGCCGTCGTGCAGGACCTGGACGCGGCGGTCGCGCACATCCGCCGCTGGTCCTCCGGGCACACCGAGGCGATCGTCACCACCTCGCAGGCCGCCGCCCGCCGCTTCACGCAGCTGGTGGACTCCACGACGGTCGCGGTCAACGCGTCCACCCGCTTCACCGACGGCAGCCAGTTCGGGTTCGGCGCCGAGATCGGCATCTCCACGCAGAAGCTGCACGCCCGCGGCCCGATGGGACTGCCGGAGCTGACCTCGACGAAGTACATCGTCACGGGGGACGGTCACACGCGCTGACGGGGGCGGGGGTACGGCAGGCGCTGACGGTAGGGCGGGGGCACGGCACGCGCTGACGGTGGGGCGGGACGTCCGTGACGCGGGGGAAGTCCGGTCTCCGCTGCCGGCGCCGGCGGTACGGCGGTGAGCACGCCGTCCGTCGGCCCCACGGGCGCCGAGCGCCCCGGTCCGCGGCCGAATTCCCGTGCTCCCCGCCCATGACCGGCCGCCCCGGGCTAGTCTGGACGGGTGCCGGACGACGTGGGGGGCAAGCCGTTCCCGGACGGCGAGGAGCCCGACGAGCACAGTCAGCCGAGCCACGGGGAAGCGGACGAGGAGTTCGCCTCCGTGGTCCTCGACGAGGACTTCGTGCGGTCCGCGCGCTTCCACGAACCCACCGCGGTGGAACGGATGCTGGCCGCCGCCCAGGCCCGCGCCGAGGCCGACGCCGCCCGCGCCCGCCCGGGCTACGGCACCGACCCGGACGCCGATGACCCCCCGGACGGCCGGCCCCGCGCCACGGGCCGCCGCTACGGCCGCGGCGCCGACGACCCCCGCGAGCGGGGCGCGGACCCGGACGCGTACGGCCCCCATGGACCGTACGGGCCGTACGGCGGCGCCCTGCGCCCCTACCGCGGCAGTGTCCGCTGGCACCGCCCGGTGGCCTGGGTGCTCGCCGTCCTCATGGGCATTGGTCTGGTCGCGCTGGCCTTCTCCGCGGTCTACCGCGGCGCATCCGGGGGGCGCACGCAGAATCCGACACCACCGCCCGCGACCAGCGGTGTGGACGGCGTGCCGCCCGTGCGCTCCAGCCTCCTGCCGTCGGCGTCCGCCTCGGCCGAGTCGACGCCGCCGCCCGCGCCGGCCACGCCGCGTACGGGCTGAGCGCGCACGGCAGAGCCGGACGGGCTCCCTGAGCGGGCCCGGCCGCCGCAAGCGGCAGACCCAGCTCCGGAAGAATCCGCCGAACTTGTCCCGTACCAGGGCGTTTACCGGCGCCTCCGCAGACCTACTCTTGTGGTATGGCCGGTGCTGGTGACCCTCCCGAAGGGACTCCCGAGGGCGCCGCGGGAGGCGGAGAGGACGAATACCGATCCGTCGTCTTCGACGAATCGTTCGTACGAGCTGCACGCCTTCAGGAGTACTCGGCGAGGGAGCGCATGGAGGACCACGCGCGGGCCGTACGCACCCGGCACGTCTGGGCCCGGCTCGGCGGCGCCCGGCAGGCCGTGCTCCTCGCCCTGCTGATCGTCATCGCCTTCGGCACCGCCATCTACATGGGCGTCCGCCACCCCTACCGGCCGCCCGAGCCGATGGCGGCGGAGCCGCTGCGGTCCACGGTCGTACCGCTGGCGCCGGACGGCGCCGTGCCGGGCGGGAAACCGGCGGACCTCTTCGCGCGCAGCCCCGCGGCGCAGTACCGCATCGGCGCGGCGGGTGTGAACCTGCCCGCCGTCGAGCGGACCGAGCACTTCTCCGACGGCCAGGTCGTCTCCGCCCTGACCCTGGCCAAGGACTACATCGTGCGCTCCTCGATCGACCCGGCCACCCTGACGGGCGGGTCCGTACGGCCGGTGGGGCTGTTGCTCGACCCCGGCCAACTCGACCAGTTCGACCGGAGTCTGGCGCACCCGGCCGACGACGGACGGCACGCGGCCACCGGTTGGCTGACCCGCTTCGACCCGGGGCAGGTGGAGCTGGCGGATCCCGCCGTACGGGTCAGCGGGACACTTTCGGCCACCGAGGTCAGCGCGGACACGCTGGAGGTCAGCGCCGACTTCACCTTCGCCTACGCCCTGCGTCCGGCCACCGCCGGAGCCGCACCGGGCCAACAGGCTGCTGCCGCCTCGCTGTTCACCGTCCGCCGCGAACTGCGCTTCCGTATCAGCCGTGACGACCTGGGCGACCACCGCCTGGAGGTGCTGCAGAGCAACCTCCAGGCGGGGCCGATGTCCTGCTCCGCCGACGCGTCGGGCACGCTGCGTCCGCTGCTCGCGGGGCAGCGGGCCGAGGGTGCCGGGCCGGCGGCCACCGACCCGTACGCCCGCGGCCGTTCGAACACCGGGCTGTGCGGAAGGCTGGCGGCTACTGGCCGGCCGGCCCCGGACCGTCCGACCCGTTAGCGCCGTCCGAACCGTTCGCGCCGCCGGAGCCGCCCGTACCGCCGGAGCCGCCGGGCCGGGAGCCGCCGCGGAAGACCGTGTCCCGCAGCTTGCCGCCCAGGTCACCGGCGCCGCCGGCTATGTCGCGCACCAGGCCCATCAGCGGGTCCTTGCTGGTGCGCACCGACTCGGCGTAGTGCGCGGCGGACTCGCGGAAGGAGTCGGAGACCGAGGTGTCCTTGTCCTCGTCCTTGCGCGGGTAGTGGCCGTCCATGATGCGCTGGTAGTCGCGGCTGGCCGCCCACTTCTTCAGCTCGGCCGCCCGCACGGTGGTGAACGGGTGGCTGCGCGGCAGCATGTTCAGCACCTTCAGCACGGAGTCGCGCAGGTCGCCGCCGGCCTCGTACTCCTCGGCCTGCTTGAGGAACGCGTCCACGTTCATCTCGTGCAGGTGGTTGCCGCCGGCCAGCTTCATCAGACCGCGCATGGACGCCTGCAGGTCCTGCCCGACCAGCAGACCGGCCCGGTCCGCCGACAGCTCCGACTTGCGGAACCACTCCCGCAGCGCCGTCACGATCGCCATGACCGCGACATTGCCCAGCGGAATCCAGGCGATCTTCAGCGCGAGGTTCGTCAGGAACAGCAGGATCGTGCGGTACACCGCGTGGCCGGAGAGGGCGTGGCCGACCTCGTGGCCGATGACCGCGCGCATCTCCTCCTCGTCCAGCAGCTCGACCAGACCCGTGGTCAGCACGATGATGGGCTCGTCGAGGCCGATGCACATGGCGTTCGGCTGGGGGTCCTGGTTCACGTACATCGGCGGGACCTTCTCCAGGTCCAGGATGTAACAGGCGTCCCGCAGCATGTCGTTGAGGTGCGCGAACTGCTGGTCGCTGACCCGCACCGAGTCCGACAGGAACAGCAGCCGCAGGCTGCGCTCCGGCAGCAGACCGCTGAGCGTCTTGAAGACGGTGTCGAACCCGCTCAGCTTGCGCAGGGCCACGAGCGCGGAACGGTCCGCAGGGTGCTCGTAGGCGCGGGACGAGATCCCGGGGAACCTCCTGCGGTCCCGGCTCGGTACGCGCTCGCTGCCGCCTGGGCTCTCCGTCATTGGGGCCTCCCCCTGTTCGACTGCGTGTGATTCAGACTAGAGGACGCCACTGACAGCCATTTGGATGCCCAGGCGTACGCTGGCGAGCGCACCAGGGGCCCGCAGATGCCCACATGCCCGTACAAAGGGAGCGCTTCAGTCATGCCGAACCCGAGCGTGCTGCTCGCCGCCGCGGCGGAGACCTCGAAGAACGACGGCCCGGGATGGATCCTGCGCACCGTCCTGATCGTCGGCATCCTCGGGGCCGTGCTCCTCGCATGGGTCCTGCTGCACAATTACGGGAACAACGACGCCAAGGACGCCAAGGACGCCAAGGACGTCAGGGGTGCCAAGAACGTCAGGGACGACCGGGGCTGACACCGCCCCGTTCCCGGCCGCCCCGCCTGCCCGCGGCCCCGAGGGGCCCGCGGACGGGCGTACGAACGCCCTCCGTGGCGGAGTCGGCGTGAGACGCGGGTGAGCTCGCGCATACGATGTGGCGGAAGTCTCTGTCCGACCCCATCCCGGATTGGTTCTGCCGACGATGAGCCTGCACACCACCGCACAGCACCTGGTCACCCTCGCCGAAGGCGGTGAGAAGGGCGGCGGGCACGAGAGCCTGAGCCCGTTCGTCACGGGCGGCGGCGCGCTGATCGCCCTGCTCCTGCTGCTCTGGATCACCACTCGCTTCAACCGGGACCGCTGAGGGCGGGCACCGGCACCGCGCAGCGCCCAGTAGGGTCTGCACGCATGGGAGAGCAGACAGGGCCCGTGAAGCGGCGGCTCGGAGTGATGGGCGGGACGTTCGACCCGATCCATCACGGACACCTGGTCGCCGCCAGCGAGGTGGCCAGCCAGTTCCACCTCGACGAGGTCATATTCGTCCCGACGGGGCAGCCGTGGCAGAAGAGCCACAAGACGGTGTCGCCGGCCGAGGACCGTTATCTGATGACGGTCATCGCGACCGCGTCCAATCCGCAGTTCTCCGTCAGCCGGATCGACATCGACCGCGGCGGCAAGACCTACACCATCGACACGCTGCGGGAACTGCACGACCTGCACCGTGACGCGGACCTTTTCTTCATTACCGGCGCCGACGCGCTCGGCCAGATCCTGACCTGGCACGACGCGCCGGAGCTGTTCTCGCTGGCCCACTTCATCGGGGTGACCAGGCCCGGGCACATACTCGCCGACCCCGGGCTGCCCGAAGGAGCGGTGTCCCTGGTCGAGGTGCCGGCCCTGGCCATCTCCTCGACCGACTGCCGGGCGCGCGTCGCCCAGGGGGATCCGGTCTGGTACCTGGTGCCGGACGGTGTCGTGCGCTACATCGACAAGCGCGAGCTGTACCGCGAGGACCTGACCGGCCACGACGGCCGTTGACATCTGTTGCCGACGGCCGCGACGACGGCCGCCGACGGGGCTCACGGAAAGGGGCACCGGTGAACGACCGACACGACCCGTACGTGCCGCAGGACCCGTATGCCCAGGACCAGCAGGGGCAGCCGGGGTACACCTACGACGCCTACGGGCAGCCGGTGTACCCGGAGGCGCCGCAACAGGTCGCGTACGACCAGTACGGGCAGCCGGTGGGCTACGACCCGTACGGCACGCAGGCCGGGTACGACCCGTACGGTCAGCAGCAGGGCGGGCAGCACGGCACCGGTGGGCAGATTCCGGGGCAGCAGGGGGCGGGGCAGGGCGGCGCCGGGCAGCAGGGGTACGGCTATGACCCGTACGGTCAGCAGCAGGTGCCTCAGCAGGCTCAGTACCCCCAGCAGGCGCAGCACCACCCGTCGCAGGCGCAGCATTCTCAGCAGACGCATCAGTCTCAGCACCCTCAGAGCCCTCAGCACCCTCAGCAGTACGACCCGTACGGGCAGCCCCAACAGTTCCAGGAGCCCCACCAGGTCCAGCAGGTCCAGCAACCTCACCAGGCCCAGCCGTCTCATCAGCCTCAGCAGTCCCAGCAGCAGGGCTGGATTCCGCAGCAGTCGGCGCAGCCCCCGTACGAGCAGGTCGCCTACCAGGAGCCGGAGCAGCAGCCGTACGGGCAGGCCGGCCAGGAGACCGCCGGGCGGACCCCGCGCGGCGGGGCGTCGGGCCCCGGCGGCCGGGCGCCGGGCCAGGGCGCCGCGCCGGCTTCCGGGAGCGCCCCGGACACGGACTACCGCACCGAGCAGTTCTCGTTCATCGAGGAGCCGACCGAGGACTCCGAGGACGTCATCGACTGGCTCAAGTTCACCGAGAGCCGGACCGAGCGGCGTGAGGAGGCCAAGCGGCGCGGCCGCAGCCGCAAGGTCATGCTGATCGTGCTGCTGGTCCTGCTGCTCCTCGGCGGCGCCGGCTACCTGTGGTGGGCGGGCAAACTGCCCGGCCTCTCGGGTGCCGGGGCGGGCAAGGAGGCCGGGGGCGCCGGGGAGAAGCGCGACGTGCTCGTCGTGCATCTGAAGGACCCGAAGGGCAACAGTTCCACCGCACTCCTCGTCGACAACGAGAGCGCCCACAAGGGCACCACCGTCCTGCTCCCCAACAGTCTGGTCGTCTCCACCGAGGACGGCGGGTCCACGACGCTGGCCAAGTCGGTCAAGGACCAGGGCATCGACCCCACCCGGGAGGCCCTGAACACCCTCCTCGGCGCCGACATCAAGGCCAGCTGGCGGCTGGACACCCCGTACCTGGAGAACCTGGTCGAGACGACCGGCGGCATCACCCTGGACACCGACGCCACCGTTCCCGGCGCCAAGAAGGACGACAAGCCGCTCGTCAAGCAGGGCAGGGCCCAGGAGCTGAACGGCCAGGCGGCCGTGGCGTACGCCACCTACCAGGCGCCCGGCGAACCGCAGAACAAGCAGCTGGAGCGCTTCGGCCAGGTGATGCAGGCCACCCTGAAGAAGGTCTCCAGCGACGCGGACGGCGCCACGGCCACCGTGAAGTCGCTGCTCCAGGTCCTGGACCCGCCGCTCACCGAGGCGGAGCTGGGCAGCTCGCTCGCGCAGCGCGCCGAGCTGGCCAAGGCGGGTGCCTACGGGACCACCCTGCTGCCCGTGCAGCAGGACGGCACGCTCAGCCGGCAGGCGGCGGACGGCGTGGTCAAGGAGGTGCTCGGCGGTACGGTCAAGAAGGCCGACCCCAGCTCGACCCCCCGGATCAGCGTCCAGAACGCCACCGGCAAGAAGGAAGCGACCGACAAGGCACGGATCTCCCTGGTCAACGGCGGGTACTCGTTCGTCGACGGCGGCACCGCCGCGGCGAAGCCCGCGTCCGAGGTGACGTATGCGGACGCCGCCCAGAAGGCGAAGGCCGAGGAGGCCGCCAAGACGCTGGGGCTGCCGGCGGGCGCGGTCAAGCAGGGCAAGGTCGCCTCGAACGCGGACGTGTCGGTGGTCCTGGGCCAGGACTACAAGGGCTGAGGGCGCCGGGAGGGCGGTCCGGGACGGGTCCGGGCCGCCCCTGGCTGCCCGGCCTGCGGAGCGGCCGGGGACGGCCGCCGGGGCCCGCCCGTAAAGCCCGGTGGGAGTGTCGGCGGTCCGTGAGACCCTTGGTGAGTACCTGACCACCGATCCCGAAAGCTGGATTGTGACCGCCACCGACCGCTCCATCGAGCTGATCAAGGCCGCCTCGCTGGCGGCCGCCGACAAGCTCGCGCACGACATCATCGCGTACGACGTCAGCGACGTGCTCTCCATCACCGACGCGTTCCTGCTGGCCTCGGCCCCCAACGACCGCCAGGTCAAGTCGATCGTCGACGAGATCGAGGAGCGGCTGAACAAGGACCTGGGCGCCAAGCCGGTGCGCCGCGAGGGCGACCGCGAGGCCCGCTGGGTGCTGCTCGACTACGTGGACATCGTCGTCCACGTCCAGCACAGCGAAGAGCGCGTCTTCTACGCCCTGGAGCGCCTCTGGAAGGACTGCCCCGAGCTGGACCTCCCGGAGGAGGCCAAGGCCACCCGCGGCAAGGCCGCGGCGCACGCCGAGGCCACCGCTGCCGAGCAGGACGGAGACCTGAGCTGAACGGCACCAAGGGCGGCCGTGGCCGCCGGATAGTCCTGTGGCGCCACGGCCAGACGGCGTGGAACCTGGAGCGCCGCTTCCAGGGCTCCACGGACATCGAGCTGACCGAGGAGGGCGTGGCGCAGGCGCGGCGCGCCGCCCGGCTGCTCGCGGCCCTGGAGCCGGACGCGATCATCGCCTCCGACCTCAGCCGAGCCGTGGCCACCGCCCGTGAGCTGGCGGCCGTCACCGGCCTGGAGGTCACGTACGACGAAGGGCTGCGGGAGACGTACGCGGGCGCCTGGCAGGGCCTGACGCACGAGGAGATCGTGGCGCAGTACGGCGAGCAGTACGCGGCGTGGAAGCGCGGCGAGCCCGTACGGCGCGGCGGCGGCGAACTGGAGACCGAGGTCGCCGACCGCGCGGCCCCCGTCGTGGAGCGCAACGCCGACAAGCTGCCGGACGGCGGCACCCTGGTGGTCGTCAGCCACGGCGGCACGATCCGTACGACCATCGGGCGGCTGCTGGGCCTGGAGTCCCACCACTGGGAGGGGCTGGGCGGCCTGTCGAACTGCTGCTGGTCCGTGCTGGGCGAGGGCGCCCGAGGCTGGCGCCTGATGGAGCACAACGCCGGCACCCTGCCGGAGCCGGTCCTCGGCGACGACGCCTGAGCGGCCCCGTGACCCGGCCCCGCGGTCCCGCGGACCGCCTCTCCGAGCGGCCGGGACGACCGGATTTCACAATTGGGCTGGTCGCAGGCTAGAGTTCTTCTTGTTCGCGGCGCCGCCGGGGAAAACCCCGGAGGAGCGGAACAAGACCCGGGGCTATAGCTCAGTTGGTAGAGCGCCTGCATGGCATGCAGGAGGTCAGGAGTTCAATTCTCCTTAGCTCCACACCTCGGATGATCCCGTCTCCCACTCTGGGAGGCGGGATCATTTCGTGCACCGGCGGGTGCGAAGCCCCCGGTACGAAGCAGGGCGGCCGGTACAACGGGTGCGGCGGCGGGACTGACCCGGTCGGCGGTCCGTGGCAGAATTCGGACGGCGCCGGCAGGGGAGGAGAGAACGCGATGCCCACGAGCATCATGGAGGAGGTCGATGACCTGCTCGACGCGGCCGCTCCCGCGCAGGGCGCCGGCCCGCTGCCCGAGGATGCTCTCCGGCCCCGCACCGACCGCCCCGGCCACGCCGCCCGCCCCGCCGACGGTACGTACGGCGCGGGCAGCGCCGCACTCCAGTGCCCGTCCTGCGGCTCGGCCCACGTGGCGCAGGTGCTCGGCGACAACGGCGGCATCTCGTTCGTGTGTACGGCCTGCGGCCACAGCTGGAGCTGACTGATGGGCGCTCACAGCAGGAAATGCGACTGGTGCGGCAGCGGGACGCCGATCGTCCGGGACATGGAGCCGGTCAACCCCGACTACCAGTACTGGTGCGAGGAGTGCGCCCGGGCCCTGGTCATAAAAGGCGACCCGATCGAGACGTACCGCGAACTCGACGGGGAGCCGATCTACGGACGTCTGCTCGACGAGCACTGCACGCTGAAGCGTTTCTATTCCTTCGCGACCGCCTGAGGGCGGTGGCGGGGCGGTCGGCGGTGCGGTCGGCGGTGCGGCGGGGCCGAGCGCGGTGCCGTCCAGCAGCGAGTGGTGTGACGGGTCCTGACGGGTTCCCAGGTTGGGCTGGGCTTCCGGCTCGGGCGGGGCCTCCGGCTCGGGCAGGGCTTCTGGCTTTGGCCAAAGATGTCGGCATACCTGCTGGATGGGGTGGTGTCCCGCCGAATGGGGTGGCGTCCTACGGGATGAACCGAATGGGGTGGCGTCCTACGGGATGAGGGGTCTCCTACCGGGTGCGGTGGTGTTGCGGGCATCAGTGCGAAATTTCCCGTTGAAGGCGGAACTCCGTGCGAACGGCGGGGCGTTGTCCGTGGGAAAGCTGCCGCCGGAGACGGCCGGCGGCACGGGGGAAGCGTTACGGGGGTCGCATCGTGAGTGACATGACCATTCAACCTGTCCGGGAAGCGGCGGCGGACCGGCCGTCCGAGGCGCCGCCCAAGCGGGCGGCCGCGGCCGGGCTGACACCCTTCGTCGACGAGCTGCGCATCCCGCCCGTCCTGCGGCCCAGCCGCAAGGAGGCCCTGCGCGGCATCGACATCGACCAGACCACCACCTGGGTCCGGCTGCACTCCGAGCTGCCGCCGACGAAGGTGTGGGCGTACGAAGGCCACTACCCGGGCCCGACCATCGAGGTACGCCGCGGCCGGCGGCTGCGCGTCAACTGGAACAACCGCCTCACCGGCGGCTATCCGGTCACCGCCGCCGAGGCCAAGCCCCTGGACGGCGCGCCGTTACCCACCGACGAGCCGGGCCGGGCGAACAGCACCCTCGTGGAGGGTGTCGCCGACCTCCCGCCCTGGACGGTCACCCACCTGCACGGCGCGGTGACCGGCGGCGGCAACGACGGCTGGTCGGAGAACGCGGTCTCGCCCGGCGACAGCCAGCTCTCGGAGTATCCCAACGATCACCGGGCGACGTGCTGGTGGTACCACGACCACGCCATGGACATCACCCGGTGGAACGTCTTCGCGGGCCTCGCCGGCATGTATCTGATCCGCGACGACGAGGAGGACGTGCTGCAACTGCCCTCCGGCAGGCGGGAGATACCGCTCGTCATCCAGGACCGCAACCTCGACACGGACGCGGACGGCCGCCTGACGGGCCGTCTGCTGCACAAGACGCAGGTCGTGGCCCAGGACAAGCAGGGCAAGAACGTCTCCCTGCCCTTCACCGGCCCGTACACCCTCGTCAACGGGGTCATCTGGCCCCATGCCGATGTCGCGGCCTGCTGGTACCGCTTCCGCGTGCTGAACGCGGCGAACAGCCGCACCTTCCAGCTCCGGCTGGTGGACGACGCGACCGGTGCGCCGGTGACGGGCGCGGTGTGGCAGATCGGCTCGGACGGCGGCCTGCTGCCGCGGCCGGTCCCGGTGGACGGCCCGCTGTCGCTGGCGTCCGCCGAGCGGATGGACCTGCTCATCGACTTCGGGCGGCTGCGCGGCCGTACGCTCCGGCTCGTCAACGCAGCGCCCGGGGTCACGTATCCGGACGTGATGCAGTTCCGGGTGGGCACGGCGCAGGTGCGCGACCCGTTCGTGCTCCCGCAGGTGATCTCCCCGTCCTTCGAGCGGCTCACCCACGACTCGGTACCCCGGCACGAGCACCGGCTGGTCGCCCTCACTCCGCCCGGACCGGTCGGCAACTTCCACCCGGAGATGTGGGAGATGCAGGAGATCCCCACCCCGCCCGTCCAGGAGCCCACCGAAGGGATCATCCAGATACGCGGCGCGGACGGGAAGGTCCGTACGTACCGCCGTACGGCCCGGATGTTCGACGACACGCTGGGCCACATGGTCCGGCACGGCGACTGGGAGCAGTGGAGCTTCCTGAACCTGGGCGGCGCCGGCACCCACCCGATGCACATCCACCTCGTCGACTTCCAGGTGCTGAGCCGGGACCGCTACCCGGCGGACGGCGACCCGAACAGCCCGTACGACAACGAGGTCGGCGGCACCCGCGCCCCGCTCGAATACGGCGGTACGGCCCCGATATCGCCGGGCGACCAGGGCTGGAAGGACGTCATACAGGTCCCGCCGGGCCAGCTGGTGAACGTGCTCGCCCGCTTCCAGGGTGCGAAGGGGCGGTTCATGTACCACTGCCACCTGCTGGAGCACGAGGACATGGGGATGATGCGCCCGTTCGTCGTCATGCCGGGTGAGGTGCTGAAGTTCCATCATCACCAGCCGGGCGGGCACGGCCACGGAGCTCGCTGAGGGGGGCGGTGCACGCGCCGAGGCGGGGACGGGCACGTGCTCGGGGCGCCGGGCGGTGCCCGGCGCCCAGTGCCCAGTCCTCCGGAGGCGGCTCAGGGCCGCGGGGTGACCGTCCTGCGGCTGTTGCCGGGCGCGGCTGTGCCGTGCCCGGTGTCCGGCAGCGACCCGCCTCCACCCGCACGGTCCCGCCGCACCAGGACGGCGGTCAGTGCCAGGAAGACCAGCCCGGTGATCGGATAGATCCCGGACAGCAGCATCTGGCCGCCGTTCTGGTGCAGTTCCTCGTGGTGGTGGTAGCGGTGCGGCACGTACCAGAGGGCGAACGAACAGAAGAGGAGGCCCGCCGCGAGCGTCCCCGTCCACCAGCGCCGCCCGGTCCGGCTGCCGAAGCCGCCGCGGCCGATCGCCTCCGACCCGAGCAGGATCAGCATCGGTACGCCCCACACCCAGTGGTGCGACCAGGAGATCGGGCTGACCAGCAGCGCGGTCACGGCACAGGCGACGGCTGCCCAGGCCCGGCGGCCGTGCAGCAGCGCGCCGACCGCCACGGTCAGCCCGAAGACGGCCACGACGGCCGCGGTCACCAGCCACCACAGGCCGGGATCGTGGGTGTGCAGCAGCCGGGCCAGCGCGCCGCGCAGCGACTGGTTGGCGGTGATCTCCACCTCGCCGACCCGGTCGGCAGCGAAGATGATCTCCGTCCAGAAGCGCCGGGAGTCGTGCGGCAGCACGAACGCGGACAGCAGCGCGGTGCCGAGGAAGGTGAGGCAGGCGACGGCGGCCTGCCGCAGCCAGGGGTTCCACGCGGCCCGCGGTCCCGCCCCCGCCCGCAGCCGCTGCCCAGCCCGTACGAGCCCGGCCAGCGCGAGGAAGACGGCGAAGAGGGCCGGGGTGAGCTTGATGCCGGCCGCCAGGCCGATGCCGACACCGGCCCACCGGTTGGTGTCCTTACGGGTCAGGTCCCACAGGACCAGCACGGCGAGCAGCAGGTTGATCTGGCCGTAGCGCAGCGTCGTCCACACCGGCTCGCACCAGACCAGCAGCGCGGCCACGCCCAGCGCCGCGGCGAGCGGCGGCACCCGCCTCGGGCGCCCGGCGAGCCGCAGCCCGAGGTGGGCGACCGCCACCATCAGCAGGAGGTTGCCGAGGGTGGCGAGCGTACGCATCGTCGGTACATCGACCAGCGTCAGCGGCGTGAACAGCAGCGCCGCGAAGGGCGGATAGGTGTTGGGCAGGTTCGCGGAGGTCGCGACCATGTCGTACAGGTCCTCGCCGTTACGGGCCGTCCAGCCCTCGGCGCGGTAGACCATCAGATCGATCATCGTCACGTTCACCAGCCGCTGTGTGATCCAGAAGGCGGCGAAGGACAGCACACAGCCGACGGCAGCCACCAGCAGCGGACGGCGGCGGACGAAGCTCCTCAGCGGGGAGGCGCCGCCGGGTGCAGCGGACTGTTCCAGCTCCAGCGCGGACACGACGAACAGCTCCCCAGGACGAATCGGGCACGGCCCGCCGACAGTACATCGGCCCCTCTCCGCAGGCCCCTGGACAACCGATTTGGCAGAAGGCGGGGAGGGCCGTGTAATGTAGGCGATGCCGCAGCGGGGAGCCGCAAGGAAAAGAACCGCGGCGGACCACAGCAAGGGGCTATAGCTCAGTTGGTAGAGCGCCTGCATGGCATGCAGGAGGTCAGGAGTTCAATTCTCCTTAGCTCCACAGCAGGACCGTTCTTGAGATCTCTCAGGTCCGGTCCACGGGATCCCGTCCGATCGATTCGATCGGGCGGGATCTTCTGGTTTTCGAGGCCGAGTCGGGGCCGACCGCGACTGAGGGGCCGGCTCCGCAGTTCCTTGCGGCGCTGTCCGGGGACGGCTCGTGCCGTGGAGCGTGCGGGTGGCGTGGCTGCGGGGCCGGGACGGTCGCGTGGCGGTGGTGGGTGGGGCTGTTCACGTGCGGAGCATCACGGTGCCCGGGTGGGGCTGTTCACGTGCGGATCATCGCGATGCCCGGGTGGGGCTGTTCACGTGCGGACATCACGGCGCCCGGGGTGGAGAGCGCTCGGCCGCCGCGGGCGGCTGCGGGCCCGCCCGGAACGGCGCCGCCGCGGCCGGCCGAGCGGGGCTGAAAAGCGATGCGTGGGCGGCGCGCGGTGGAGCAGGCGTCGTCGTGTGATCTTTCGTACGCGAGTGACGGAGGCGGCATGACGACGCAGACGCAGCCCATCAAGGACGGTGCCGAGGCCGAGGTGCCGATCGAGGCGCCGGAGCCGGCCGAGCCGGGCGTGATCCGCCTGTGTGATCCGGCGGAGGACCGGGCGCGGGTGGGCTGGCACCGTATCGGCGGCTCCAACGCGGTGGGCCGCTGGCGCGCGGACGCGCACCTGGTGGTCGACATCGAAGAGCCGGACAGCAACGGCAAGCGTTGGGTCGTCGGCCACGTGCGGGGCACAGCCCACCACCGTGACAGCGAGAGCGGTGACGCGCCCTGGAAGCGCACCGGCACCTACCGGTCGCGGGGCTGGCTCAAGCTGCTGCGCCGGGACATCAACGGCCGCTTCACCACCGTGGTCGAAGAACGGGAGAACTTCCGCGAGGATCCCGGCCTGCAGCCGGACGTCCCGGTCGGTCTTTCCGCGAAGCTGGACGCGGACCGGCTCAGCGACTACGCGTTCCAGTGGACCTTCGGCACCGACGAACACATCGGCGGCAGCCTGCTGTCCGGGGCCCGTGTCCACGGCCGCCTGGTGCTCTTCGTGCCGCCCTCGATGCAGGGCCTGGAGTTCGGCACCCTGCGCGATCCGCACACCGGCCGCCACCACAGCACGGGAGACGGCCGGGTCATCGGGCACCACCTGGAAGCCTTCGCCGAGGTCACCACCCGCCGCACCTCGGCCACCGAGACGGAGGTCAGCGCCGAGGTCACCGCCTCCCGGAACGTAAGCGTCGTCCCGGACATCAGTGCCACCGACATCCGCTTCACCAGTGCCCTGGAGCGCTACGACGCCCACGAAGACCGCTGGCGGACCGCAGCCTCCCACCACCACACGGCCCACAAGCCCTTCGGGGCCGCCGACGCCACCGGCGGGCAGATCACCCACACCGTGCCCACCAAGGAACTCAATCTCTACCGCTACGTCTGGGGCTGCACCGACAGCAGCCAGCAGACCAAGCTGCACAGGACCGTGGTGCCCGTCTACACCCGCACCACCTGACACCACCGCCCACGCCCGCCCACTCCAGGGGGCACGTGCCTGCCCCGGTCACGGCGCTGCGCTGGGGTCGGTGCGCCGACCTCAGGGCCGCGTCCGTGGCGGGTGGGCCGCGTCGTAGCGGCGGCGGTGGTCGCCGATCTCCTGCCGGTGGGCGGTGGCCCATTCCCCGAGTGCGACGACGGAGTCCAGCAGCGTCGCGCCCAGTTCCGTCAACGCGTACTCCACGCGGGGCGGGACGCAGGCATGGACGGTACGGGTCACGAGGCCGTCGCGTTCCAACTGCCGCAGGTCATCGGGGACGTGGACGCCTTCCGGGCCCTGGTGGACAGCGGTCAGGTCCGCCGCCGGCCCGCGGGCTCCCTCAGGACTTCTCCAGGCGCAGGGCGAGGGCCGGGCAGCGGCTGACCGCGCGCTGGGCGCGCTGGTGGAGGCGGGCCGGCAGGGCGGTCTCTGTGATCAGCGGATAGCCGTCCGGGTCGAGGTTCACGGCCTCCGGCAGCAGCTTCGCGCACAGGCCGTGCCCCTCGCACAGCGTCCAGTCCACCGCCAGTCGCCCTGCGGCAGCCGTCGGTGCCATGGCCCCCGTGCCCGTACCGTCGGCCGCGTCCGCCGCTTCCGGTGCGGGGAGGGGCAGTACGCCGGCGGTCTCCCGGCCGCATCCGCCGCCCAGTGTGTGCGCGGCGAGATCGTCCGCGAAGGCGTCCAGGGCGGAGCGTACGAACCGTGCGGCTCCGTCGGGGTGTTTGCAGGCGCCACGCCCGTTCGCGGTCTGTGCGGCACGCCGTACGCCCTCCAGGGCTTCCTGGCCGCCGCCCGCCAGGATGTCCGCCAGTGCGCGCGCCATGGAGGGCAGGCCCAGCCGGCAGGGCCCGCACTGGCCGGACGATTCGGCCGCGAGCCAGCGCGCTGCGAGCAGGGTCTCGCCGAGCGGGCAGGTGCCGGCGGGCACCGGCAGCACCGCGCCCGCGCCGAGCGCTCCGCCGCCGGCCGCGAGCGCTTCGCGGGTGACCACCGTCGCGTACGCGGTCGCGGCGTCCAGCCAGGCGCCGTGGTAGCCGCCCACCAGGACGCCGCCGGGGGCCGGGTCGGCGGCGCACATCTGGAGGACGTACGGAAGCGGCACCCCGCTCGGCGTCTCGACGACGGTGGGGGAGGGCACCGCGCCGGACACGGTCAGGAGCAGGGTGCCGGGCTCGCTGGGTGCCCCGGTGGCGGCGTAGCGGTGGGCGCCCATCCGGGCCGCGACGGCGAGTTGCGCGAACGTCTCGGCGTTGGAGAAGAGCGTGGGCGCGCCCCCCAGCCCGGACTCGGCGGCCCGCACGCGCCGCCCCGGCGGCAGCGCCGGCCCGCCCTCCGCGGCCCGGATCAGCGCGGACGCCTCACCGGAGACCAGCCGCTCCGGTACGCGGACGAGCCGGGCGCGCAGCGACCGCCCGCGGCGCCGGTCGCTGAGGCCGCGTTCGGCCAGCGCGTCCCGTACCGACCGCTCGGCCGTGTCCTTGGTCACGCCGACCACCAGCGTGCGGGCGCCCAGGGCGTCGGCGGCGAGCAGCGCGCCGTCCAGGACGAGGTGCGGCGCCCGGCACAGCAGGACGGTGTCCTTGCGGCAGGCGGGCTCCCCTTCGCAGCCGTTGACGACGACCGCGGGCCGCACGCCGGAGCGCCGCGCGTGGTGGGCCACCGCCTCCAGCTTCCGTACGAGGGGGAAGCCCGCCCCGCCCCGGCCGCGCAGCGCGATGGCGCCGGCCAGCTCGGCCAGCCGGCTCGCGGACAGGGACGGCGGCGAGCCGTGGGTGAGCAGGTGGGCCCGGCGGTCGAGGCGCTCGGCCTCGTCGAAGCCCGCGGTCAGCCGGGGCGGGCCGACGACCTGGACCGGCGGGACGTCGGGCAGCGGGCCGGTCACGGTCGGCTCCTGCCGTGGGAGGCGGGGTGGGCGGTTCGGGCGGATGGGGCTGGTTGGGCGGCCCAGCCGGGCTGGGTGGGCTGGAGGGACTGAGGGGGCTGGATGGACTCAGGGGACTGGGCGTGCTCGGGGTGGAGGGCGTGGTGTCCGTGCGGAGGTGGTGCGGTGCTCGGGTACGGGGAGGGGGGTGAGGCTTCCGGGTAGGGAGGAGGGGGTGGTGGGGCGGGTGGGGTGTCGGTCGTACGGGCGCGCAGTCGGGCCCGTAGGACATGCGGGAGGAAGGTACGGGCCAGGAGAGCGGCGGCGACGGCCGCCAGGCACAGCGCGTACCCGGTGGTGACCCAGCCCGAGGGGGCACGCCCCGACTTGAGGCCGTGCACGAGCGCCAGGGACCAGGCCGGGTACGCGCAGGCGTGCAGCGCGCGCCAGCGTTCCGAGGCGCGGCCGCGGCCGGCGAAGGCGCTGCGGAGCGCGCCGGACGCGGCCGCGAGCACCATCAGGTAGCCGGCCACCGCTCCGAAGCCGATCAGCGTGGACGCGTCGGCGGGCGTGTCGGTGAAGGGCAGCAGCGCGTTGTGGACGTAGGCGTGTTCCTCGGCGACCTTCACCGCGATGTGCAGGGCCAGGAACCCGAGCGAGGCGGTACCCAGGGCCCGGTGGACGCCCTGGGCGAGCAGCCGGCTGCGGGGCAGCAGGACCGTACGGCCCGAAGCGACCAGCCCCCAGACGACGGCGGCGGTGAGCGAGACGAGCGTCAGCACACCGCCCGTGAAGTCGAGGAAGCCGCGCAGGGGGTCGGTGCCGGAGAGCAGGAGGAGCGCGAGGGCGGCGACGGCTCCGGCGGCGAGCGCGGGCCGGCGGCGCAGGCGGGGGCGGCGCGGGGGCAGGGACGCCGCCGGTCCTGTAGGTGCCGTGTGGCGCGGCCCGTCCCGTAGGCCGGGGCGGCGCCGGCCGCCTCCCGGGCGGGGCAGGCCCGGGAGGCGGACAGAGTGACGGACGGGGAGGCGGCGTAAGCCAGGGGGCCGCGGGCCCGGAGCGGCGCGGCTCTTGCGGTGGGGACGCATGGGGGAAAAGTAGGGGCGCGGGACAACGGGCCGGCGGGCTTTCCGTAAGCGGCGTGAAGCGGGGCGGCGCGCTGCTACGGTCGGCCGTCGGGCTTGTTCGAGGGGCTGTGATCGTTGGTGGTCGGGCGTGTTCGAGAGCCGTGATCGCCGGTGGTCGGGCTTGCCCAAGCGGTGCTGCCGGGAGCCGTCACCGTCGGTTGCCTGGACTCGGCGAACGCATCCGCCACCGTCGGTCGCCTGGACTCGGCGAACGCATCCGTCACCGTCGGTCGCTCGGGCTCGGCGAACGTACCCGTCACCGTCGGTCGCCTGGACTCGGCGAACGTACCCGTCACCGTCGGTCGCCTGGACTCGGCGAACGTACCCGTCACCGTCGGTCGCCTGGGCTCGGCGAACGCACCCGCCACCGTCGGTTGCCCAGGCCCGTCGGGGAGGCCGCCGCCGCTCAACGCCGCGGAGTGTGCCGCGCCGCCGGCCGTAAGGCGCTGCCGCAGACGCGCGGACCACCCCCCGCCCGCCCTGCCCACCTCCGCCCACCTCCGCCCGCCCCGACCGCGCCCGCCCGCCCCCAGCCACCTCCGTCCGCCCCCGCCCGCTGCTGTCCGCCCCCGGAAGCCCTCGTCCGCCGGGGCGCCGCCCCCGCGCAGTCGGACGGCTCGCAGCGGGCCCGGTGCCCCCTGCGGTACCCTGGCGCCATGCGTGCCGTACGCCTTCTGCTTAGCGGGCCGCGCTGATCAGTACCGACCGGTGAGCTTCCGGTCGGCATCGGCGCGGCGTCCCCTCCTGTGCGAGGGGTCTTTTTGTTTCCGCAGAGATCGCACTTTTCGCAGTAGCCGCAGGCAGAGACGACCGATGGAGCTTTGAGGACGATGAGCGAGACGACTTCGGCTGCCGAGGTGGCAGCGCCGCACCGTTACACGGCAGCGCTGGCCGCCGACATCGAGGCGCGCTGGCAGGACTTCTGGGAGGCGCAGGGGACGTACGAGGCCCCGAACCCGAAGGGCGACCTGGCCGGCGACCCGGAGCTGGTGGCCAAGCCCAAGAAGTTCGTCATGGACATGTTCCCGTACCCCTCGGGTGCGGGGCTGCACGTGGGCCACCCGCTGGGCTTCATCGCGACCGACGTCTACGCCCGTCACCTGCGGATGACCGGCCACAACGTCCTGCACACCCTCGGCTTCGACGCCTTCGGCCTGCCCGCCGAGCAGTACGCCGTGCAGACCGGCACGCACCCGCGGGTCTCCACCGAGGCCAACATCGTCAACATGCGGCGCCAGCTGCGCCGCCTGGGCCTGGGCCACGACCAGCGCCGGTCGATCGAGACGATCGACCCGGCCTACTACAAGTGGACCCAGTGGATCTTCATCCAGGTCTTCAACTCCTGGTACGACGCCGACGCGAAGAAGGCGCGCCCCATCGCTGACCTGGTGGCGCAGTTCGAGGCCGGAGAGCGCGCGACGCCGGACGGGCGCCCCTGGAGCGAGCTGAGCGCCGCCGAGCGCGCCGAGGTCCTGGGCGAGTACCGCCTGGCGTACGCCTCGGACGCGCCGGTCAACTGGTGCCCCGGCCTGGGCACCGTGCTGGCCAACGAGGAGGTCACCGCCGAGGGCCGGTCCGAGCGCGGGAACTACCCGGTCTTCAAGGCCAAGCTGCGCCAGTGGAACATGCGCATCACCGCCTACGCGGACCGCCTGCTGGAGGACCTGGACGGGCTGGACTGGCCGGACGCCATCAAGCTGCAGCAGCGCAACTGGATCGGCCGCTCCGAGGGCGCGCGCGTCGACTTCCCCGTAGGCGACGAGAAGATCACCGTCTTCACCACCCGCCAGGACACCCTGTTCGGCGCCACCTACATGGTGCTGGCGCCCGAGCACGAGCTGGTCTCCGGCGAGCGCTCGATCGTCCCGGACGCCTGGCCGGAGGGCACCCACGAGGTCTGGACCGGCGGGTACGGCACCCCGGCCGAGGCCGTCGCCGCGTACCGCAAGCAGGCCGCGGCCAAGTCGGACGTCGAGCGGCAGGCCGAGGCCAAGGACAAGACCGGCGTCTTCACCGGCGCGTACGCGACCAACCCGGTCAGCGGCGAGCGCGTCCCGGTCTTCATCGCCGATTACGTGCTGATGGGCTACGGCACCGGCGCGATCATGGCGGTCCCGGCGCACGACAGCCGTGACTTCGCCTTCGCGCGCGCCTTCGAGCTGCCCATGCGCTGCGTGGTCGAGCCGTCGGACGACCGTGACCAGGACCCCGCCACCTGGGAGAACGCCTTCGACTCGTACGAGGCGAAGATCGTTAACTCGTCCGGAGCGGACATCTCGGGCGCGGACATCTCGCTGGACGGCCTGACCGTCCCGGATGCCAAGGTGAAGATCACCGAATGGCTGGAGGCCAACGGCATCGGCGAGGGCACCGTCAACTTCCGGCTGCGCGACTGGTTGTTCAGCCGTCAGCGCTACTGGGGCGAGCCCTTCCCGATCGTGTACGACGAGGACGGCGTCGCGCACGCGCTGCCCGAGTCGATGCTGCCGCTGGAGCTGCCGGAGGTGGACGACTACTCGCCGCGCACCTTCGACCCGGACGACGCCGACACCCAGCCCGAGACCCCGCTGTCCCGTAACGAGGACTGGGTCAACGTCGAGCTGGACCTGGGCGACGGCCCGAAGAAGTACCGCCGCGAGACCAACACCATGCCCAACTGGGCGGGTTCCTGCTGGTACGAGCTGCGCTACACCGACCCGGGCAACGACACCGCGCTGGTCGACCCGGAGGTCGAGCAGTACTGGATGGGCCCCCGTGAGGGGCAGCCCACCGGTGGCGTCGACCTGTACGTGGGTGGCCAGGAGCACGCCGTACTGCACCTGCTGTACGCGCGGTTCTGGTCCAAGGTGCTGCACGACCTGGGGCACATCGCCTCCTCGGAGCCGTTCCACAAGCTGTACAACCAGGGCATGATCCAGGCGTTCGTCTACCGGGACAGCCGCGGGATCGCCGTACCGGCCGCCGAGGTCGAGGAGCGGGACGGCGCGTACTACTACCAGGGCGAGAAGGTCAGCCGCGTCCTGGGCAAGATGGGCAAGTCCCTGAAGAACGCCGTCACGCCGGACGAGATCTGCGCGGAGTACGGCGCGGACACGCTGCGCCTGTACGAGATGGCGATGGGCCCGCTGGACGTCTCGCGGCCGTGGGACACCCGCGCCGTGGTCGGTCAGTACCGCCTGCTGCAGCGGCTGTGGCGCAACGTCGTGGACGAGGCGACCGGCGAGGCCACCGTCGTCGACGCCGAGCCGGACGAGGACACGCTGCGCGCGCTGCACAAGGCGATCGACGGCGTCGGCCAGGACCTGGCCAACCTGCGCTTCAACACCGCCATCGCCAAGGTGACGGAGCTGAACAACCACCTGACCAAGGCGGGCGGCCCGGTCGCGCGCTCGGTGGCCGAGCGCCTGGTGCTGCTGGTCGCGCCGCTGGCGCCGCACATCGCCGAGGAGCTGTGGCGCAAGCTGGGCCACACCGACTCGGTGGTCCACCAGGACTTCCCGGTCGCCGACCCGGCCTACGTGGTCGACGAGACCGTGACCTGCGTCGTGCAGATCAAGGGCAAGGTCAAGGCCCGCCTGGAGGTCGCGCCGTCCGTCTCGGACGCGGACCTGGAGGCGGCGGCGCTGGCGGACCCGGCGGTCGTGGCGGCGCTGGGCGGCGCGGGCATCCGCAAGGTGATCGTGCGGGCGCCGAAGCTGGTGAACATCGTTCCCGCGTGAGGCGCTGATTCCGGGCGCCGGGCCCCACGGGACGTGGCCGGTTCCAGCCGGCCGGGCCCGCCGCGGGGCGCGGCTAAGGGATGACCATTACGGGCAGGTTGGGGGTTCGAAGGGAACCCTCGACCTGCCCGTGGCGTTTACGGTGGAAGAGCCGGAACCCCGGCGCCGCACGCCGTCGCCCACCGCACCGCTGTCATGACGAGGAGAAACCATGGAAGCCGTCGCCGCGATCTTCGGGCTCCTCTTCCTGCTGTTCGTCGTGGCCGGCGTCTTCGTCACGGTCAAGGCCGTCAAGGCGGCCAAGCGCGGGGTGGACCGGGGTGTGGCGCAGGCGCGCCGGACGGTCGAGGACACCACCCTGCGGGCCCGGCAGTTCACCCAGCCCGGCGTGGCGGGCGAGCTGGCCCAGCTGCGGCTGTCGCTGCGTACGTCCATGCGGGCCACCCAGGAGGCGCTGCACACCGGCGCCGCCGAGGACGCCTCGCTCAAGGAGGCCCTGGGCCTCTTCGAGCGGCTCAGCGCCCACGGCCACGAGCTGGACGACGAGCTCAAGCGGCTGGAGCGGGAGCCCGACAAGGCCAGCGTCACGGCCCGGCTGCCGGAGCTGCGGGAGCGGCTGCAGCGCATCACGCACTCCGCCGAGTCGCTGCGGTGGGCCGCCCGGGACCGCGCCCGGCAGTTCGCCGACGACGACCTGGCCACGCTCGGTGAGCAGATCGACATGGAGGCGGGGGCGCTGCGGCACTGGTCGAAGGAGCCGCTGGAGGAGCGCATAGAGGCGTCGGAGGCCGGGGTGCCCGGAGCAGGCGTGTCGGGGACCGGAGCGGCCGGGACTCCCGCCACGGGCCCGGCTGCGCGGACGTCGTGGGGGCCCGTCGAGGACGAGAAGCCCGCCATCACGGCCCGGGATCCGCGTACGCAGCCTTCGTACGCGTGGCAGAAGGCGCCGCGTACGGAGCGGACGACCTGATTCCGGGGGCATCCCGGCGCTGTCGGGCCGGTGGCCGTCGTCTCGCGACCGGCGGCTCGGCTGCTCTTGGCAAACCCTTGGCCAAACCTGACGGATCATGAAAGGGCCCGCACTGTCGGCCTCCGGGATCCCCGGATAACCTCCCAGTCATGTCCCGCCATGTCGCGATCGTCACCGATTCAACGGCCTACCTGCCGCGGGCGGCACTGCGGCGCCACCGGATCACGGCGGTGCCGCTCACCGTCGTCCTCGGTGACGAGGCTCTGGAAGAGGGCACGGAGATCTCGGCGAGATCGGTCGCCCAAGCCCTGCAGAAGCGCAAGTACGTGACGACTTCGCGGCCGAGCCCCGAGGCCTTCGCGGCCACCTACCGGGACATCGCCAAGGCAGGCGCCCAGAGCATCGTTTCGCTGCACCTGTCCTCGGAGTTCTCCGGCACGTACGACGCGGCGGTGCTGGCGGCCGGCGAGGCTCCCGTACCGGTGCGGGTCGTGGACACCGGCATGGTCGCCATGGCGCTCGGCTTCTGCGCCCTGGCGGCGGCCGAGGCGGCGGAGTCCGGCGGCAGCCTGGACGAGGCGGTGGCCGCGGCCGAGAAGCGTGCCGAGCAGACATCCGCCTACTTCTACGTCGACACCCTCGACTACCTGCGGCGGGGCGGCCGGATCGGGGCGGCGCAGGCGCTGCTCGGCTCGGCCCTCGCGGTCAAGCCGCTGCTCCAGCTCGCCGAGGGGCGCATCGACCTGCTGGAGAAGGTCCGCACAGCTTCGAAGGCGATCGCCCGGCTGGAGGAGATCGCCGTGGAGCGGGCCGGGGAGGCGCAGGTGGACATCGCCGTGCACCACCTCGCGGCGGCCGAACGGGCGGAGGCGCTGGCGGAACGGCTGCGCGAGCGGGTGCCGGGACTGGCCGAGCTGCACGTGAGCGAGGTGGGCGCGGTGATCGGGGCGCACACGGGGCCGGGGCTGCTGGGCGCTGTGGTCTCGCCGCGTTGACGCAGATACCTCCTTCAGGTGACCTCGTTATCCACAACTAGAGGGTTATCCACGGCATTTGACGACTCGCGGCGGAATCGGCGCGAGGCGTCTAACGTCGTTCGACATGACCCAGCAATCACTCTCCGTAACCATTTCCGGTGTGGATCGGACTTCCGGCCCTCCCTCCTCATCTCCCGTCCCTGACCCGCCGTCCCGCCGGAATGCCGTACGTGGCGCGGTGCGCGGGCGGGCCGTCCGGCAGGCAGAGGTGGCCGCCGCGGTCCGTACACGGGCCGAGAGCCTGTTCCGGGGCCCGCCCGAGCCGGACCGGCGAGCAGGCTCGGCGGAACCGGGCGGTGGCAGCCCACCGGCACCGGTCACCGAGAACGCTCGTGTCGGCCCTGCTGCCCATTCCGACGCTGCCACTGGTGCCGGCCCAGCCACCGATGCCGGCCCTGCCACCGATGCCGACCCTGCCGTCGGTGCCGGCCCAGCCACTGGTGCCGATCCTGCCGTCGATGCCGACCACGCCCTCCGTCCGGCCCCTTCTCCTGCCTCTCCCGGCCCAGCCGGCCGTTTACGCCTCGCCGTGCGGGAGCGGCTGCCGTTGTGGGTGCAGTCGAGATGCGCGATCGATCCGAGGGCGTTGGCGGCTCTGGCCCTGGTGTTCCTGGTGGCGGTGGCTTTCGCGGTCCATCACTTCTTGGTGTCCCAGCCCGAGCCCGTACGCGCACCGGTCGCCGTGAGGGCTCCGGCGCTGCCGGTCCCGGCCCCGGCGCCACAGGCGGCGGCGCCCACACCCGCAGGGGTGGCGCCGACTGCCGCGGGACGGGTGCTCGTGGTCGATGTGGTCGGAAAGGTGCACCGGCCCGGCGTCCACCGGCTGCCGCAGGGTTCCCGGGTCGCCGACGCACTGCGAACGGCGGGCGGGGTGCTGGACGGCGCCGACACCCGGGGGCTGAACCGAGCCCGGCTGCTGGTCGACGGTGAACAGATCGCCGTGGACGCGCCGGGGCCGGCGCCGGGCGCGGCAGGGCAGCAGGCGGGCGCGGGGGCCGGAGCGGCGGCCCCGGGGGCCGGGGCAGGCGCGGCGTCCGGGGCGGGAACCGGTGGTGGCGGTTCCTCCGGGAGCGCCGGGTCTCCCGGCGGTACGGGCGCCGGCGCGGCGCCCGTCAGTCTGAACTCCGCCACCGCGGAACAGCTCGACAGTCTGCCCGGCGTCGGCCCGGTCCTGGCCCGGCACATCATCGAATACCGCACCGCGCACGGCGGCTTCAGCTCCGTGGAACAGCTCCGCGAAGTCAACGGGATCGGCAACCGCCGCTTCGCCGACCTGCGCCCCTTGGTCCAGCCATGACCCCGCCTCCCACCACTCCGTCCACACCACCAACCCCACCCACACCGCCCACTCCATCTCGCCCCACCAACCCCAGTCCTCCGCCCCCACCGGCCCACCCAGTCCCGGACGCCGGCACTTGCACCGCCACCGACCGTTCCGCCATCCACGCGACCGCGGCGTCCCCTTACGGGGCCGCCGATCCCCGCCAACCGGACCCGATCATCGATCTACGCCTGGCCGGCCCGGCGTTGGCCGCGTGGGGAGCGGCGGCGTTGGCCCTGGGGTGGTCCGGCGGTTCGGTGGCGGGGGCCTGTGCCGCGGCCGTGGTCCTGGCGGCGATCGCGGTGGTCGTCGCGGTCCGCCGCCCTGAACGGCGGTCCGCCGGGGCCTTGATCGCGCTCGCCGCCGTGCTGCTGGGCGCGGTCGCCGGAGCCGCGTCCGCCGCCCTGCACGTGGCGGACGTACGACGTGGCCCGCTCCCGGGGCTGGCAGGCCGGCACGCCACGGTCACGGCCGAGGTGGAGCTGACCGGCGACCCACGGCTGACCCGCCCACGGGTACGCGGTGCCCGGCAAGCGCCTCCGGCCCTCGTGTTCACCGCGGACGCGCTCCGCGTCACCGCGCCGGACGGTACGGTCACCGCCACCCGCACCCCCGTACTGGTCGTCGTGCACCGCACGAAGCGCCTCGCCGAGTGGCAGCGCCTCCTGCCCTCGACCCGCGTCCGCATCACGGCCCGCGCGGCACCGCCCCTCCAGCCGTCCGACCGGGCCGCGGCCGCCCTACGGGTCACCACGGCCACCGCCCCCCAAGTCGTCCGCGACCCCGACGCCTTGCAACGTCTCGCCGGCGAGCTGCGGGCCGGGCTCCGGGAAGCCAGTGACGGACTGAGTCCCGACGCCCGCGCCCTCCTGCCGGGCCTGGTGGTCGGTGACACCGCGCGCGTGCCACCCGACCTCGACGACGCCTTCCGCGCCACCGACCTGACCCACCTGCTCGCCGTCTCCGGCAGCAACCTCACCATCCTGCTCGTGCTGCTCATCGGCCCGCCCCACCTCGCCGTACGGGCCGAACGGCGGGGCCTGGCACCGCTGCTGGGCCTCTCGCTGCGCACCACCGCGCTCGTCGGCGGCTCCATCGCCCTCGCCTTCGTGATCGTCTGCCGCCCCGACCCCAGCGTGCTGCGCGCCGCCGCCTGCGGTCTGATCACCCTGCTCGCCATCGGGACTGGGCGCCGTCGTTCCCTCGTCCCCGCGCTCGCCGCCGCCGTCCTGGTACTCGTGCTCCACGACCCCTGGCTGGCCCGTAGTTACGGCTTCCTGTTGTCCGTACTGGCCACCGGCGCCCTGCTCACCCTCGCGCCCCGCTGGAGCGCGGCCCTGCAACGCCGCCGGGTGCCGCCCCGCCTCGCCGAGGTGCTGGCCGCCGCAGCCGCTGCGCAGGCGGTCTGCGCGCCCGTCATCGTGGTGCTCGCCTCCCGCGTCGGCCTCGTCGCCGTCCCTTGCAATCTGCTGGCCGAGCTAGCGGTCGCCCCGGCCACCGTCCTGGGCTTCGCGGCGCTCGCCACCGCGCCGTTCGCCCCGCCCCTGGCCCACGCGCTGGCCTGGTGCGCGAGCTGGCCGACCGAGTGGGTCGCCGGCGTCGCCCGTACGGGAGCGGGGCTGCCGGGCGCGGAGCTGGACTGGCCGGGCGGGTGGGCCGGGGCGGCGCTGCTGGCCGCGGTGACGGTGGTGTCCGTCCTTCTCGGACGGCGGTTGCTGCGCCGTCCCTGGCTGTGTGTCCTCGGCGTCCTGGCACTGCTCGTGGCGATCCTGCGCCCGGTCCCGGTCATCCGCGTCATCACCGGCTGGCCACCCCCGGGCTGGCGTGCGGTGGCGTGCGACGTGGGGCAGGGCGACGGCCTGGTGCTGGCCGCGGGGGAGGGCACTGCCCTGGTGGTGGACACCGGCCCGGACCCGGACGCCATCGACCGCTGTCTGACCGACCTGGGCGTGCGCCGGATTCCGTTGCTCGTCCTCACCCATTTTCACGCCGATCACGTCAGCGGGCTGCCCGGCGCCCTGCGCAGGCGATCGGTCGGCGCCATCGAGACCACCACCCTGCCCGAACCGCCCGGCCAGGCCGCCTTCGTGCACCGCACGGCAGCGGCCGCGGGCGTGCCGGTGACCGGTTCGACGCCGGGGGAGCAGCGCAGCTTCGGCCCGTTGAGCTGGCAGGTCCTGTGGCCGCCGGCCGTCGGCCCGGGGCACCCCTTCGCCGCGGCCTCCTCGCGTGCGGTGGAGGGCCCCAACGACGCCAGTATCACACTGCTGCTGCGCACCGCCGACCTGACGTTCCTCCTGCTTGGCGACCTCGAACCGGTCTCCCAGCAGGCCCTGTTGTCCGCGCGCCCCGACCTGCCCGCCGTGGATGTGCTGAAGGTCGCGCACCACGGTTCCGCTTACCAGGACCCGCGGTTGATACGCCGCCTGGCGCCGCGCGTCGCCCTGATCAGCTGCGGCGCCGGCAATCCGTACGGCCATCCGGCGCCGCGCACCGTCCAGGCGCTGCGGGCCCAGGGCGCCCGGGTGCTGCGTACGGACACCGACGGCGCCATCGCGGTGCTGGGCGGCCGGGACCGGCTGACCACGACCGTCAGGGGCGGCAGGCGGAGCCGGGCACGTTCGCCTGGTCGGCGCAGGGCACGTGCTGGTACGTGCGCAGGATGTTCTTCGCCGTGTCGGAGCCCATGAAGGCCCGGAACTCGGCGGCGAGCGAACCGTCGTCGGGCTGCCCGTACGTGGAGAGGTACTCCACCGTCCAGAAGGGACAGTCATGTCGTCCACCCCGCTCGATGTCGGGCTCACGCCCGTTCAGCCGGAGGCCGGTCACCCGTGGCGGCAGCGGTCCCGGCGTACCGCGTACCCGGCCGGGCCTGAAATCAGGACCTGTAAACTCCAGAAATATGAGGATGAGCGAGGGCGTCGAATGGGCCCTGCACTGCTGTGTGGCCCTGGCCTCGCTCGGGGACGAGCGGCCCGTGTCGACGGCCCGGCTGGCCGCCTCGTTCGCACTGCCCCCGGCCTATCTGAACAAGCGCCTTCAGGCCCTCACCCGGGCAGGCATCCTGACCTCGACCCCGGGCGCCCGCGGTGGTTTCCGGCTGGCCCGGCCGCCCGAGCGGATCTCCCTGATGGACGTCGTCGCCGCCATCGAGGGCACCGACGACGCCTTCCGGTGCACCGAGATCCGCCGCCAGGGCTCCGGCTCGGAAGCGCCCGACCGGGACTTCCGCCGTCCCTGCGGGATCTCCACCGCGATGCGCAGGGCGGAGCTGGCCTGGCGCCGCGAGCTGGCCAAACAGACCGTCGCCGACCTCGTGGCCGGCGTCCCGGGACCGTCGGCGGAGCGCACCCGCCGCTGGTTCGCGACCGAGAGGACGAGTACCTGATGGACTCCCAGCAGCACCGGTCCGCCTCCCGGCCGGGCCCGCAAGCACCGCCGACCCCGGCAGCTCCGCAGGCGCCGCAGGCGAACGGCGAAGCGTCCGCCACCCGCCCCTCGGAGGGCGAGCGGCTGCGCGTCGAGCCGCTCGACCGGGCGCGTACCGACGCCTACCTGCGGCGCATCGGTGCCACCCGGCCGGCCGCGCCCGACGCCGAGGCGCTGCGCGAGCTGCACCTGCGGCATCTGCGCGCCGTGCCCTTCGAGAACCTTTCCGTGCACCTCGCCGAGGACGTGGTCCTGGAGTACAAGTCGCTGGTGAACAAGGTCGTCGGTGCCTCGCGCGGCGGCTTCTGCTACGAGCTCAACGGTGCCTTCGCCGCCCTGCTCCGCGCGCTCGGCTACCGCGTCGACCTCCTCGCCGCCCGCGTCCACGGCCCGGACGGCCTCGGCATCCCGTACGACCATCTCGCTCTGCGCGCCCACACCGGCGACGGGCAGGGCGGGCCGTGGCTGGCCGACATCGGCTTCGGCAGGAACAGCCAGTATCCGCTGCGCCTGGACAGCCGCGACGAACAGCCCGACCCCGCCGGGGTGTTCCGCATCGAGGAGACCGCCGACGGCGACCTCGACGTCCTGCGGGACGGCGTGCCCCAGTACCGGCTGGAACAGCGGCCGCGTGCCTTGGCCGACTTCGTGGCGGGCTCCTGGTACCACCGCACCTCGCCGGATTCGCCGTTCACGCGGTCGCTGGTGTGCTCCCGGCTGACGGAGACCGGCCGCGTCACGCTCTCCGGCCGTACGCTCGTGATCACGGGCGCCGACGACAGCCGGGAGGAACGCGAGCTGACCGAGGCCGAGGTGCTGCCCGCCTACCGCACCCACTTCGGCATCACGCTGGACCGGATACCGGAGCTGCGCGGCTGACAGCGGGTGCCGGTCCGGTCGGCGGCCGGCGTCGCGCGCCCGCCCGGCTCGGCGGTCGGCGGCGCGTACCGGGCCGCGGTCCGGTACGGCCCGGCCCGGCCCGGCCGCTGATGGTGCGGCGGTGCCGTTACTCGGCCTCCAGCCAGCCCTCGTACTCGTCCGCCAGGGCGTCCAGCTTCGCCGGGTCGTGGATTTTCTCGGGGTCTTCGACGACCACCAGCCACTGGGCGTCCTCGGCGTCGTCCTCGCCCGCCAGGGCGTCCCGGACGAGCTGGGGTTCCTCCGTGATGCCGAAGCGCTCGGCCAGCGCTTCGGCGACCTCCTCGGCGGAGTCGCGGTCGGGCAGCACCAGAACATGTCGTACATCGCTCACCCGGTCATTGTCCGGCAGCGGCGGGGCGGGGACCGAACGCCGCTGTCAGTGGGGCGTGGGATGCTGGAGCGCGATGGCCAGGAAAGCAGCAAACGACGACCCGCTCACCCCCCTCACGCTCGCCGTGGGCCAGGAGGACCTGCTCCTGGACCGCGCCGTGCAGCAGGTGGTGGCGGCGGCCCGCGCCGCCGACGCGGACACCGATGTGCGTGACCTCACGCCCGACCAGCTCCAGCCCGGCACGCTCGCCGAGCTGACCAGCCCCTCGCTGTTCGCCGAACGCAAGGTCGTGGTGGTCCGCAATTCCCAGGACCTGTCCGCCGACTCGGTCAAGGACGTCAAGAAGTACCTCGGCGCCCCGGCCGAGGAAATCACTCTCGTGCTGCTGCACGCCGGTGGCGCCAAGGGCAAGGGGCTGCTGGACGCCGCCCGCAAGGCCGGTGCGCGGGAGGTCGCCTGCGCCAAGATGACCAAGCCCGCCGACCGCCTGGCGTTCGTGCGCGGCGAGTTCCGTACGGCGGGCCGGTCCGCCACCCCGGAGGCGTGCCAGGCGCTGGTGGACGCGATCGGCAGTGACCTGCGCGAGCTGGCCTCGGCCTGTTCGCAGCTCGTCGCCGACATCGAGGGCACCATCGACGACGCGATCGTGGCCCGCTATTACCGCGGCCGTGCCGAGGCGTCCAGCTTCACCGTCGCGGACCGTGCCGTGGAGGGCCGGGCCGCCGAGGCCCTGGAGGCGCTGCGCTGGGCCATGTCGACGGGCGTCGCACCCGTCATGATCACCAGCGCGCTCGCCCAGGGCGTTCGCGCCATCGGCAAGCTCGCCTCCGCCCCGCGGGGCGCCCGCCCCGGCGACCTCGCCCGCGAGCTGGGCATGCCGCCCTGGAAGATCGACCGGGTCCGGCAGCAGATGCGCGGCTGGTCGGCGGACGGCGTCGCGACGGCGCTGCGTGCGGTGGCCGACGCCGACGCCGGCGTCAAGGGCGGCGGCGACGACCCCGAGTACGCGCTGGAGAAGGCCGTCGTGACCATCGCCCGCGCGGCTCGCTCCCGCTGATCGCGGGGGAAGTAGGATCCTGGACCGGTTCCGGCCGGTCCCTGCCTGCTCCGACCGACCCCTGCCGATTCCAGCCGGTTCCGTCCGGCCCCTGCCGATTCCGGCCGATCCCAGCCTGCTCCGACCGATCCCTGCCGATCCCGGCCGGTTCCGTCCGGCCCCTGCCGATCCCGGCCGGTTCCATCCCGTTCCGCCCGGTCCCGGCCAGTCCCGCCCGGTCCCGGCCAGTCCCGCCCGGTCCGGCCAGCCCCGATCAGTCTTGACCAGCCCGCCCGGTCCGGCCAGCCCCGCCCGCTCCCAGCCAGTCCCGCCCGGCCAGCCCTCCGGCCCTCCCAGCCCTGCCCAATCCCAGCCAGTCCCGCCCGGCCAGTCCCCCCAATCCCGCCCGTCCGACCGGTGCGAGCCGGGCCGAAACCCCGGCCCGGTCACCCTCCGCTCAGTTGCCCCATTTCCGCAGCGTCTCCGTGGCGCTCGTCTTCAGCATCCCCGTGACCTGCTCGGTCGTCGGCGGCTTGGCCGAGCCGCTGCGGGAGGTGAAGCTCGACCAGGTGATCTGGTACGTCGCCCAGCCGTCGCGGACCCCGAGGATCACGTACGAGCCGTTGGTGTCGTCGGAGCGGCTGACCAGGTACGCCTCGTCACCGATGCCCGGCACCGAAGTGACCTTGTACGCGATCGAGCTGCGCTGGCTCCCGTACGCGCGGTAGCTGTCCGCGAACTCGGCCGTCGGGTCAGTCTTCTTGTGCAGGGTGGCGCTGCTGTAGACCCAGATCGACGAGTAGTCGTTGCTGCCCGCGTCGGACGCCTTCATCTCGGCGTTGCACCACATCGAGTCCAGCGCGCCCTGCTGGACGCCGCTGTACTGCGGGTTCTGCGTGTTGCTGCCGGAGGAGCCCGACGACGAGCTCCCGGCCGGTTTGATCTTGTAGTTCGCGCTCTCGAACGGCGTGAACGAGGTCACGTTGCACAGATCGGACGTGTACGAGTAGCCCGCCAGGTCGGGATCGGGCTGCGCGTCCCCGAAGGCACCGGCGGCGAAGAGGATCGCGCCGCCCATCGCCGACGCGGCGACCGCGCCGCCGAGCGCCCACAACCAGTGCTGCGTGCCCGCACCGCCGGCGCCCCCCGAACCCCCGGAGCCGCCGGCAGCGCCATCACCGGGGCCGTGCCCAGGGCCACCACCTGGGACGGGCCCAGGAGCGTACGGATTGTGCTGCGGCGCCCCGGGCCCGTACGGACCCAGACCCGGACCCGGTCCTGCCCCCAGCCCCGGACCCGGCCCTGCCCCCAGCCCCGGTCCCGGTCCCGGCTGGGACGGCAGGGGAGAGGGTGGCGGGGAGGGAGTGGGCGGGTGTGGCTGCGCATAGGGATTGTGCTGGTCCCCCGGAATCGACATGCGCGGCAGCGTAGCGGAACGGAACGGTCCCCATGGCCGTAACGGTGACCGGGGCCATACCCGTCCCGACGGCCCGCCCCGGCGCCCCCCCCCACACGACGACGGACCCCGCAGCACCCTGGGGAAGAGTGACCGCGAGGTCCGTCGTCTCAAGCTGTGTGTGCGCCGTACCCGCGTGGCGAACGCTGGCCGTGTGCGGCGCGGTGGTGCAACGGAAGGAGCGGAGAGAGGGGCCGCTGAGTCCTTACCGGCAGAGGTGGTACGTCAAGAACAGGTTCAGGCCTTGAGGGCCGCGACCTTCTTGGCCAGCGCCGACTTCTTGTTGGCGGCGGCGTTCTTGTGGATGACACCCTTGCTGACGGCCTTGTCCAGCTTCTTGGCGGCCTCGGCCTGGGCGGTGGCGGCCTTCTGCAGGTCACCGGCCTCCACGGCCTCACGGGTGCGACGGATGGCGGTACGCAGCGAGGACTTCACAGCCTTGTTGCGCTGCCGAGCCTTCTCGTTGGTCTTGATCCGCTTCATCTGGGACTTGATGTTCGCCACGAAAGAGCCTTTTCAGGTTCGTTGGAATTTCGAGTTGCGCCTCGTACGAGAGAGGGCACAAAGCGCAGTGGACCAGGCTACCAGCAGCCTCCTCGGCCTCCCAAACCGGACCAGGACCGCCGCGCATGGGACCATGGGGGGACGAAAAACAACCGAGTCCCGCCTACCCGCGTTCTCTGAATGGACCCTGCGTGCCCGCGACCCCTACGAACGTGCCGGAGCCGAGCCGTACCGACCCGGCTCTCATCCGTAACTTTTGCATCATCGCGCACATCGACCACGGCAAGTCCACGCTCGCCGACCGGATGCTCCAGCTCACCGGCGTCGTCGACCAGCGGCAGATGCGCGCGCAGTACCTCGACCGCATGGACATCGAGCGCGAGCGCGGCATCACGATCAAATCCCAGGCCGTCCGGCTGCCCTGGGCCCCGACCGACGAGGACGGCGGCGCGACCCGCATCCTCAACATGATCGACACCCCGGGCCACGTGGACTTCACGTACGAGGTCTCGCGCTCCCTCGCCGCGTGCGAGGGGTGCATCCTCCTCGTGGACGCCGCCCAGGGCATCGAGGCGCAGACCCTCGCCAACCTGTACCTGGCGATGGAGCACGACCTCCAGATCATCCCGGTGCTGAACAAGATCGACCTGCCGGCCGCGCAGCCCGAGAAGTTCGCGAAGGAGCTGGCCAACCTCGTCGGCTGCGAGCCCGAGGACGTGCTGAAGGTCTCCGCGAAGACCGGTGAGGGCGTCGCCGAGCTGCTCGACAAGGTGGTCCGTGACGTGCCGGCCCCGGTCGGCGTCAAGGACGCGCCGGCGCGCGCGATGATCTTCGACTCGGTGTACGACGCGTACCGCGGTGTCGTGACGTACGTGAAGGTCGTCGACGGCACGCTCAGCAGGCGCGAGCGGATCAAGATGATGTCCACCGGCGCCGCCCACGAGCTGCTGGAGATCGGCACGAACTCGCCCGAGATGACGGCCGCCGACGGCCTGTCCGTGGGCGAGGTCGGCTACCTGATCACCGGCGTGAAGGACGTCCGCCAGTCCAAGGTCGGCGACACCATCACCCAGCTCAACAAGGGTGCCGAGGAGCCGCTGGGCGGCTACAAGGACCCCAAGCCGATGGTCTTCTCCGGCCTGTACCCGCTCGACGGCTCCGACTACCCGGAGCTGCGCGACGCGCTGGACAAGCTCCAGCTCAACGACGCCGCGCTGGTCTACGAGCCGGAGACCTCCGCGGCCCTCGGCTTCGGCTTCCGCGTGGGCTTCCTGGGCCTGCTGCACCTGGAGGTCATCCGCGAGCGCCTGGAGCGCGAGTTCGGCCTCGACCTGATCGCCACCGCCCCCAACGTGATCTATCGCGTGAACATGGAGGACGGTACGGAGCACGAGGTCACCAACCCGAGCGAGTTCCCGACCGGCAAGATCGCCGAGGTGCACGAGCCGGTCGTACGGGCCACGATCCTGGCGCCCAGCGAGTTCATCGGCGCGATCATGGAGCTGTGCCAGAACCGCCGCGGCAACCTGCTCGGCATGGACTACCTCTCCGAGGACCGCGTCGAGATCCGCTACACCCTCCCGCTCGCCGAGGTCGTCTTCGACTTCTTCGACCAGCTGAAGTCCAAGACCCGCGGTTACGCCTCGCTGGACTACGAGCCCACCGGCGAGCAGATCGCCGACCTGGTCAAGGTCGACATCCTGCTGCACGGCGACCAGGTCGACGCGTTCTCCGCGATCTGCCACAAGGACAAGGCGTACGCGTACGGTGTCCGGCTGGTCTCCAAGCTGCGCGAGCTGATCCCGCGGCAGAGCTTCGAGGTGCCGGTCCAGGCCGCCATCGGCAGCCGGGTGATCGCCCGCGAGACGATCCGCGCCATCCGCAAGGACGTGCTCGCCAAGTGCTACGGCGGTGACATCTCCCGAAAGCGGAAGCTGCTGGAGAAGCAGAAGGAAGGCAAGAAGCGGATGAAGATGGTCGGCAGCGTGGAGGTCCCGCAGGAGGCCTTCATCGCCGTGCTGTCCTCCGACTCCGACGGCGATTCCAAGAGCAAGAAGTAGCCGGGCGGGAATCAGCCGCGTGAGCGGGCGGGCCGGGCAACCCGGGTTCCGGGCCCACCGGCTCCTGGCCCCCGGGTTCCGGGCCCCCGGGTTCCGGGCCCCCGGGTTCCGGGCCCCCGGGTTCCGGGCCCCCGGGTTCCGGGCCCCCGGCTCCGGGCCCGCCCCGACCCCGCACCTCCGCTCAGCCCCTGGCCGACCCCGGCCGGGGGCTGAGCGCTTCCCGGCGGCTCACCTCGGCCGGCCCCGTACGCATCCGCTCCGACGTCCGGTCGCGTACGCATCCGCTCGGACGTCCGGTCGCGTACGCATCCGCTCGGACGTCCGGCCGCGTACGCATCCGCTCGGACGTCCGGTCGCGTACGCATCCGCTCGGACGTCCGGCCCCGTACGCATCCGCTCGGACGTCCGGTGGCGTACGGCATCCGGGCGGTCGGCCGGGAAAACGGTGGTCAGGTGGTTTCCGGGATGCGGCGGGCGCCGTTGTCGTGGGTGGCAGCGGTGTTCCGGGCGGCCGAGGGGGCGTCCGGGCGGCATGAGTGCCGTGCCGCCGAGGAGGCCGCGCCGGAAAGGGATACGCATGAAGTACACCAGGGCCGCCGCGCTGCTGGCCGGGGCCGCGCTGTCCGTGGGCGTCGCCGCGCCCGCCGTCGCCGACGAGTCGGGGGCGCAGAAGTTCAAGAGCGGCGTCAGCGGGACGGTCGACGGTGCGCAGCGGGCCGTCACCACTGTCGGGGACGGCCTGAAGAAGCTGCACGGCACGATCAAGGGCGATGAGCGGGTCGGCCACATGATCGGCGACTCGGCCAGCTCGAACGCGCCCAACGCCGAGGGCATCGGCATCCAGTCCGCTTCCCTCCGCCGCTGATCCGCCGTCCGTCGCCCGCGCCCCGCCGGCGCCTTCCGGCCGCGCTGTCGACAGGCCGGAGTGGCCGGCGCACGGGCGGCGGCGCGCATCCGTATCACCCGATCGGCTTACGCCCGTACCCCACGATCGGCGTACGTCGCGATCGGCTCACGCCACGTACGGGCGTACCCACGATCGGCTCGCGCCACGTCCACGACCAGGGCCGTACGAGCTCCCGGGGCGTCCCGGGCAACCCGCGGCAGCCCTGCTCCCCACCAGCTCCGGCCGAAACATGCACCTGACACCCACCGGACTGGTCCCATCCTGAACCAGTCCGCCGCAGCCCCTTACGCCATGGCGCAACGCGCTCTAGTCTGATCACTGCTCGAAGGTTACTCGCGAGTCACCAGCAACGTAGCGGGCCCCGGAGGATGCCGTGACGGACACCCAGACGCTGATCGAGAACCGGCCACCTTCCGTGGCGTCCCTCTTCCTGGAGCGCGTCGCAGCCACCCCCGACCACGAGGCGTACCGCTACCCGGTGCCGCCCGCCGAGGGCCGGGGGCCGGACGACTGGAAGGTGCTGAGCTGGGCCGACGCCGCCCGGCGGGTGTACGCGGTGGCCGCCGGGCTGATGTCGCTGGGGGTGCGGCCCGAGGAGCGGGTGGCGCTCGCCGCCAGTACCCGCGTCGAGTGGATCCTCGCCGACCTCGGGGTGCTGTGTTCCGGCGCGGCCACCACGACCGTCTACCCCAGCACCAACGCGGACGAGACGGCGTTCATCCTCGCCGACTCCGGCAGCCGGGTGCTGATCGCCGAGGACGCGGGCCAGCTCGCCAAGGCCCGGGAGAAGCGCGCCGGCCTGCCGGAACTGGCCCATGTCGTGGTGATCGACGAGGCGGCCGCGCAGTCCGCCGAGGGCGACCCGGAGGACTGGGTGCTCTCCCTGGCCGAGCTGGAGCGGCGCGGCGCCGCCCACCTGGAGAAGAACCCGGACTGCGTGCAGGAGCAGGTCGCGGCGTTGCGTGCGGACCAGCTCGCGACCCTGATCTACACCTCGGGCACCACCGGCCGCCCCAAGGGCGTACGGCTGCCGCACGACTGCTGGTCGTACATGGCACGGGCCATCCAGGCGACCGGCCTGGTCACCGAGGACGATGTGCAGTACCTCTGGCTGCCGCTGGCGCACGTCTTCGGGAAGGTACTGACCGCCGGGCAGATCTCCGTCGGGCACGTCATCGCGGTGGACGGCCGGGTCGACAAGATCATTGAGAATCTGCCGGTGGTCCAGCCGACCTACATGGCGGCCGTGCCGCGGATCTTCGAGAAGGTCTACAACGGAGTCGTGTCCAAGGCCCGGGAGGGCGGCGCCGCCAAGTACAAGATCTTCCAGTGGGCGGCGGGCGTGGCACGGGAGTACGCCAAGACCTCACAGGAGAACTTCCGCCGCACCGGCAACGCCTCCGTCCCCTTCGCGCTCAGCGCCAAGCACAAGATCGCCGACACGCTCGTGTACGCCAAGCTGCGCGAGGCGTTCGGCGGCCGGCTGCGCGCCGCGGTCTCCGGCTCCGCCGCCCTCGCCCCCGAGATCGGCTTCTTCTTCGCCGGCGCCGGCATCCACATCCTGGAGGGGTACGGCCTCACCGAGTCCAGCGCGGCCAGCTTCGTCAACCCCGGCGAGGCGTACCGCACCGGCACGGTCGGCAAGCCGCTGCCCGGCACGGAGGTGCGGATCGCCGAGGACGGCGAGGTGCTGCTGCGCGGTCCCGGCATCATGGAGGGCTACCACGGGCTGCCGGAGAAGACGGCCGAGGTGCTGGAGTCGGACGGCTGGTTCCACACCGGTGACATCGGCGAGCTGTCCCCGGACGGCTATCTGCGCATCACCGACCGCAAGAAGGACCTGATCAAGACCTCCGGCGGTAAGTACATCGCACCGGCCGAGGTCGAGGGGCAGTTCAAGGCGGTCTGCCCGTTCGTCTCCAACGTGCTGGTGCACGGCGCCAACCGGAACTTCTGTACGGCGCTGATCGCGCTCGACGAGCCGACGATCATGGGCTGGGCCGCCGAACACGGCCTCCAGGGCGCGACGTACGCCGAGGTCGTGGGCGCGGCGCAGACCCGCGAGCTGATCGAGGGGTACGTGGAGCGGGTCAACGAGGGGCTCCAGCGCTGGCAGCAGATCCGCAAGTTCCGGCTGCTGCCGCGGGATCTGGACGTCGAGCACGGCGAGGTGACGCCCAGCCTCAAGGTCAAGCGGCCGGTGGTGGAACGGGCCTTCAAGGACCTGCTGGAGGAGATGTACGAGGGCGCCCGGGAGGCGTGACGGGGGCGCCCGGGAGGGCGTGACGGGGACGCCCGGGGCGCGTGACGGAGGCGCCCGGAGGCACGGCGGGGCCGCTCGGACCGAGCCCGCCCCGGCTCTGCGCCCCGGTTCCGCGCCCCGGCTCCGAGCGGTGCGGCCACCGGCACTCACCGATGGCCGCACCGCCCGGAGTCGGCTCGTTCACGGAACCCACCCACCGCCTGGAGCGACCCCCCGCACAGCCGCACAGCCGCACAGCCGCACAGTCCCCGCCCCGGAAACTTCCTAGGCGGATCCGTCCCTGCCTGCCGCTCCGCCGGTCCTACCGCTCCCGGCGCAGCGCCCGCACCGACTCGCCCATGCGGGCCACGCTCTCGCTCAATTCGCGTTCGCCGGGTTCTGAGCTGCCGGAAAGGCGGCGTTCGATCTCGGAGATACGGTCCGCCAACTCGCCCATCCGGGCGTGGTCCTGCTTTATGAGTCGGCGCAACTGCCGGTTCTTGCGGTGCAGGTCGAGAAAGACGTTGACCTTGGCGCGGAGCACCCACGGGTCGAAGGGTTTGGTGAGATAGTCCGCGGCGCCGGTGGAATAGCCGCGGAAGGCGAATCCGGAGTCACTGTCCGTCCCGGTCAGGAAAATGATCGGGATGTCCTTCGTCTGGTCGAGGCGTTTGATGTTGGAGGCGGTCTCGAAGCCGTCCATGCCGGGCATGAGAATGTCCAGCAGGACGACCGCGAATTCCTGCCGCAGCAGCGCCTTCATCGCCTCCTCACCGGAGCGGGCCCGGACGAGCGGCTCGCCGAGCGAGCCCAGGACCGCTTCGAGCGCGGCGAGGTTGTCCTCCATGTCGTCGACGAGAAGGATGCCCGCCCGGTCGTCGGTTCCGGCGCCGGCGCCGGTATCGGGTGCATGGGTCATGATGGGCCTTCGGTGCCTGGGGACCTCGAAGAGGTCGCGTCGGGGTCTTGCTTGCCTGATTCACCGCCCGGGGCCGGGGTGCCGGAGCCGTGCCGGGACAGGAGGTCGACGGCAACGGCCAGCAGGCGGTCCACGTCGACGGGTTTGGGAACGTATTCGTTGGCTCCGCTCTCCAGGGATTTCTCACGGTCGCCGGGCATCGCTTTCGCGGTGAGAACGATGACGGGAAGATCGGCGAAGCGCGGCGTACGCCGGATCGCGCGAATGGTTTCGTAACCGTCCATCTCCGGCATCATGATGTCCATCAGCACCAGGTTGACACCGGGATTCTTCTCCAGCATCTCGATGCCCTCCCGGCCGTGTTCGGCATAGAGCACCCGCATGCCGACCCGGCTCAGCACATTCGTGAGCGCGAAGACATTGCGGATGTCGTCGTCGACGACCAGGACCTGGCAGCCGGACAGCAGCGGCCCCGACGGCCCGCTCACCCAGTCCTCCAGCCGGGTGGTGGTCGGCCACGGCGCCTCGTCGCGCGGGGCGGGCGGCCCCGAGCGCGGGTGGTGCCGCGGGGTCTTCGCCAGTTGCAGCGCGCCGTCCGCGCGCTGTTCGCCGCTCTCCAGCGGCTCGGGGGCGTACCCGGGGCAGTCGATGGGGACGTGCAGGGTGAAGACGCTGCCGACGCCGGGGCGGCTGCTCGCGGTGATCCGGCCGCCGAGCAGCCCCGCGATCTCCCGGCTGATCGACAGGCCCAGGCCCGTACCGCCGTACTTGCGGTTGGTGGTGCCGTCCGCCTGCTGGAACGCCTCGAAGATCACCGGCAGCTTCTCCGGCGCGATGCCGATGCCGGTGTCCGTGACGGTGAAGGCGATCGAGCCGTCGCCGGTACGGTCCACCCGCAGGTCGATCTTGCCGGCGGCGGTGAACTTCACCGCGTTGGACAGCAGGTTGCGCAGCACCTGCTGGAGGCGCTGCTCGTCGGAGAACAGCTCCTTGGGGACGTTCTCGCTCACCGACACCTCGAAGGCCAGTCCCCGGTCCAGGGTCATCGGCCGGAACGTGTCGTGGACGTAGTTGAGCAGCTTGATCAGCGGCAGCCGCTTGGGCCGTACGTCCATCCGGCCCGCTTCGATCTTGGAGAGGTCGAGGATGTCGTTGATGAGCTGGAGCAGGTCGGACCCGGACCGGTGGATCGTGATCGCGAACTGCACCTCCTGCTCGTTCAGGTGCCCGTCCGGATTGTCGGCGAGCAGCCGGGCGAGGATGAGCAGCGAGTTCAGCGGATTGCGCAGCTCGTGCGACATGTTCGCGAGGAACTCGGACTTGTACTGGGACGAGCTGGCCAGCAGCGCGGCCTTCTCCTCCAGCTCCTCGTTCGAACGCTGCAGCTCCGCCTGGCGCCGCTGGAGCTCGTCGGTGCGTTCCTGGAGCTGGCGGGCCAGCCGCTGCGACTCGCCGAGCAGCGACTCCGTACGGGAATTCGCGACGATGGTGTTGATGGCCACGCCGATGGTGTTCACGAACTGGTCGAAGAAGGCCAGGTGCACGTCGGAGAAGCGGGAGAAGGACGCCAGCTCGATGACGCCCAGCGTCTGGTCCTCGAACAGCACCGGGATGATGACGACGGTCGCCGGGTTGGCCTCGCCCAGCCCAGAATTGATCTTGATGTAGTCCGGTGGCGCGTCCTCCACCAGGATGCGCTTCTTCTCCAGGGCGGCCTGGCGCACCAGGCCGTGGTCCATGGAGCCGGGCGTGTCGATCGTGGTGTCCAGGGACGAGCCGTACCCGGCGATGAAGGCCAGCTGCATGTCGTCGCGGTCGCTGTCGGCCAGGAAGAACGCCCCGTACTGGGCGTTCACCAGCGGTGTCAGCTCCCGCAGGATCAGATCGGCGACCTCCATCAGGTCCCGGTGGCCCTGCATCAGACCCGCCAGCCGGGCCAGGTTCGACTCCAGCCAGTCCTTGGCGCGGGTGGTCTCGCGGAGGTTGGAGACCATCAGGTTGATGTTGTCGCGCAGCTCGGCGACCTCGCCCTGGGTCTCAACCGTGACGTTACGGGTCATGTCGCCGGCCGCCACCGCGGAGGCCACCTCGGCGATGGCCCGCACCTGGGTGGTGAGGTTCGACGCCAGCTCGTTGACGTTCGTCGTCAGCCGCTTCCAGGTGCCGTACACGCCCTCGACCCGCGCCTGGCCGCCCAGCCGGCCCTCGCTGCCCACCTCGCGGGCCACACGGGTGACCTCGGACGCGAACGACGACAGGGTGTCGACCATCGTGTTGAGCGTGGTCTTCAGCTCCAGGATCTCGCCCCGCGCGTCCACGTCGATCTTCTTCGACAGGTCGCCCTGCGCGACCGCGGTGGCCACCAGCGCGATGTTGCGCACCTGCGTGGTCAGGTTGGACGCCATGAAGTTGACGTTGTCCGTCAGGTCCTTCCACACCCCGGAGGCGCCCCGGACCTGCGCCCGGCCGCCGAGGTTGCCTTCCGTGCCGACCTCGCGGGCCACCCGCGTGACCTCGTCGGCGAACGCCCGCAGCTGCTCCACCATCGAGTTGACGGTGTCCTTCAGCTCCAGGATTTCGCCGCGCGCGTCGACCGTGATCTTCTTCGACAGGTCGCCGTCCGCCACCGCCGTGGTCACCTGGGCGATGTTGCGTACCTGGGAGGTGAGATTGGACGCCATGAAGTTGACGTTGTCGGTGAGGTCCTTCCACACGCCCGAGGCGCCGCGCACCTGCGCCTGACCGCCGAGATTGCCTTCGGTGCCGACCTCGCGGGCGACGCGGGTGACCTCGTCGGCGAAGGCGGAGAGCTGGTCGACCATCGTGTTGATCGTCGACTTCACCTCCAGGATCTCGCCCTTCGCCTCGACGGTGATCTTCCGGCCCAGGTCGCCCTCCGCGACCGCCGTCGCCACCAGGGCGATGTTGCGCACCTGGGAGGTGAGGTTGTCGGCCATGAAGTTGACGTTGTCGGTGAGGTCCTTCCAGACGCCCGACACGCCGCGTACGTGCGCCCGGCCGCCGAGCCGCCCCTCCGTACCGACCTCGCGGGCGACGCGGGTGACCTCGTCGGCGAAGGCGGAGAGCTGGTCGACCATCGTGTTGACGGTCAGCTTCAGCTGGAGGATCTCGCCGCGCGCGTCGACCGTGATCTTCTGGCTCAGGTCGCCGTTCGCCACCGCCGTCGTGACCTGGGCGATGTTGCGTACCTGGCTGGTCAGGTTGGACGCCATGAAGTTGACGTTGTCGGTGAGGTCCTTCCAGACGCCCGACACACCGCGCACCTGGGCCCGGCCGCCCAGCTGCCCTTCGGTGCCGACCTCGCGGGCCACCCGCGTGACCTCGTCGGCGAAGGCGGAGAGCTGGTCGACCATCGTGTTGACGGTCAGCTTCAGCTCCAGCAGCTCGCCCGCCGCCTCGACCGTCACCTGCCGGGTCAGGTCACCGCGCGCCACCGCCGTCGTCACCAGCGCGATGTCCCGGACCTGGGCGGTCAGCCGGGCCGCCATGGTGTTGACCGCCTCGGTCACATCGCGCCAGCTCCCGGACAGCCCCGCCACCTTGGCGCGCCCGCCGAGCCGGCCTTCCGTACCGGATTCGCGGGCCACCCGGGTCACCTCGCCGGTGAACAGCGACAGCTGGTCCACCATGCGGTTCACCGCCCGGCCCAGGCGCCGGCGGTCACCACGCAGCGGGCGGTTGCCGTCGTGCAGGTCCACCCGGAGGGTCAGATCCCCGCCCGCCACGGCGTCCAGCACCTGGGTGGCCTGGGTGGTGGGGATGACCAGGGCGTCGATGATGGCGTTGGCGGCCTGTACGGAGGTGGCCCAGGTGCCGGGCCCCGGGCTGGCGGACATCCGCTCGTCCAGCCGGCCCTGGCGGACGACTTCCGACCGCAGGCGTAACAGCTCGTCGGCCAGGTGCTGGTTACGGGAAGCTATCTGGTTGAAGACCGCGGACAGTTCGGCCAGCAGCCCTTCCTGCGCCACCGGCAGTCGCGTACGGAAGTCTCCGGCCGCCATCGACGTCAAGGCGGTCAGAAGCGGTCTGAGATCGGCGGCGCGCACGGCATCACCGCCCGGCTCAAGGGACACTCGGGGCACTGCCGAATCGACCGCCATGTCTCCCCACTTCAGTAACTCGGTGCTTATGGGTGCGCTCAGTCTGTCACTCTGGGAGTGGCGTATTCGGCGCTATTGCGGAACTGCTCGGGAGTTGCTCAATGAGGACGACAACTTCGTCAGACAGGGACACCCCGGACCGGGGTGCCGCGGTGGCCCGGGCGGCGTCCCGCCCCGGCCGCGGCAGCCCCGACGGGCCTCCCGAGGAGCCTTCCGGCGGACTTTCCGAAGGGGGCAGGCCGGTGGATTCCGGTACGGAGGCGGCCACGGACGCGGCCGGAGTGACGGCTGCGACCGCGGGGGAGGAGGGTGCGGAGGCGAAGAAATCGGCCACTGGGGCGGGTGGGGCCGAGGGCGCGGTCTCCGCGCCCGTAGCAGCCGTGGAACCGGCAGCACCCGTGACACGCGCAGGATCGGTAGGACCGGTAGCACCGGTAGCACCGGTAGGACCGGTGGAAGCTGCCGACCTGCCGTCCAGACAGGTTCCCGGTCGCGCTACCGAGCCGGCACCCGCTGCGACCGTCTCCGAGCCGGCACCCGCTGCGACCGTCTCCGAGCCGGCACCTGCCGCCTCCGTCTCCGCCGGGCCCGCACCTGCCGTCCCCGTCTCCGCCGGGCCGGCACCCGCCGCCCCCATTCCCAGCGAGCAGGACAGCGTCCGCCGGTCCAGCCTCCCCGGCAATCCACGCGCCGCTGCGGCCGCGCGCCAGTTCGTACGGGCGGTCCTGGCCGACTGGCTGACCCGGTCGCTGCCCGGCGCGGACGCCATCGGCGACCGCCTCGCCGACGAGGCGGTCCTGCTGGTCAGCGAGCTGGTCACCAACGTCGTGGTACACGCGGGAACGACCGTGGAACTGCTGTGCCGCCTGGAGACGGAGGGGACGGCGGCCACGGAAGCGCCGGAAACCACGGAGACGGCGGAGGCTCCCGGGGCGACGGACGCCACGGTCACAGCCGCGGGTACGAGTACGGGTACCGGCACGGAAGCGGCCGCGCACACGAAAGCGGCCCCCGCCGCCGACGCCGACCCCGCCCCCGTCGCCAACGCCGACCCCGCCCTCGTCGCCAACGCCGCCCCCGACGCCGGAGCCGACGCAGCCCCCGCCACGAACACCCCCCGCACCGCCATCGTCATCGAAGTGTCCGACCACCACCCCGCACGCGCCGTACGGGCCCGCCAGTCGGCGACCCCGAACGAGAGCAGGGGCCACGGCCTGCAACTGGTCGGCGCGGTCGCCGAGTCCTGGGGCATCACGTACCGGCGCGACCTGAAGACCGTGTGGTTCCGGCTCCTGGCCGGCGCACAGCACCGCGGCTACGGGCCGCCGGCCCGGTTCTCCCACCACGACCTGGAGCTGCAGCGCGGCCTGCGCGCCGCCGAACTGCTCGCCCCCGCGCCCGCCCGGCGCTCCCCGGCACGGCGGACCGACGCGGACTGGATCAACCACGGCGCCCTGTCCTTCCTCGCGGAGGCGTCCGACCTGCTGTCCGGACAGCTCGACGAGGAACAGGTGGCGCTGCTCGCCGCCCAGCTGGTCGTACCGCGCCTCGCCGACTGGTGCGCGGTCTGGCTGCACGACGACGGCCGGGAGGGGGCCGGCGGCGAGGCTCCGCGGCTCGCCCGCGTCTGGCACTCCAACGAGAGCCGGATCGACGCCCTGCGCATGGCCCTGGAGAAGGACCCGCCGGCGGTCCCGGTGCCCGGCCCGCAGCGGGACGGAGCCGGGTCGGCGGTGCCCTGGCCCTGGCCGCAGGAGCCGAGCGGGTACGGGCCCGGCGGCGCGGCACTGGCCTGCCGGCTGGTGGCCGGCGGCCGCGACCACGGCACGCTGCTGATCGGGCGGGCCGGGCTGATGCGCTTTCCCGACGAGGTGGTGGGCCTCATAGAGGATCTGACCCGCCGGGTCGCCCGCGCCCTGGCCACGGCCCGCGCGTACCGCAACCAGGAGCGGATCAGCCAGGTGCTGCAGCGCCGCCTGCTGCCCAGGGGGCGGCCCACCGTACCGGGCCTGGAGTCCTCCGTGGTGTACGAGCCGCGCGAGGGCGCCTGGGCCGGAGGCGACTTCTGGGACCTGTTCGACGCCGGGAACGGGCGCTGGTGCTTCGCCCTCGGGGACGTGTGCGGCAGCGGTCCGGAAGCCGCGGCGGTCACCGGCCTGGCCCGCCCCGTACTGCGGCTGCTGGCCCGTGACGGGTTCGGTGTCGGTGAGGTGCTGGACCGGCTCAACAAGACCATGGCGCGCGAGGCCGCCGACTCGGTGGCCGCCGTGACGGCGGCGGTCGCGGCGGCCGGCAGCGGTCTGGACCCATCCCTCGAACTGCGCGCCGAGGGCGAGCAGACCCGTTTCCTCTCCCTCCTGTACGGCGAGATCGTGCCGCACGCCGACGGCACGGCGGGTGCCCGGTGCACCCTGGCCAGCGCCGGGCACCCGCTGCCGCTGGTCCTCGGTACGGACGGTGCGGTACGGATCGCCGCCGTGCCGCAGATGCTGGTGGGCGTGGTGGAGGACACGTCGTACGAGTCCGAGTCCTTCGAGCTGGCCCCCGGCGAGACACTGCTGTGCGTCACGGACGGGGTGACGGAGCGGCGCTCGGGCCACCACCAGTTCGACGACGATGACGGCCTGGCCCACCACCTCGCCGCCTGCACCGGCCTGGGAGCCACCGCGGTCGCCGAGCACATCCGGCGCGCGGTGCACGAGTTCGCGGACACGCCGCCGGACGACGACCTGGCGCTGCTGGTGCTCCAGGCGACGGGGGAGCGGTAGCGGACGGGGCCCGCCCGGGCTCCCCGCCCGATGCCGGACAATGGAAGACATGCCTTCCGCACTCCCCGACGGTGAGCCCATGCCCGAAGACGGGGCGCTGCCCGGTCACGCCCTGGCCGGCGCGGGCGCCCGCCCGCTCGGGTTCTACCTGCACGTGCCGTACTGCGCGACGCGCTGCGGCTACTGCGACTTCAACACGTACACGGCCACCGAGCTGCGCGGCTCCGGCGGCGCGCTCGCCTCGCGGGAGAACTACGCGGACACCGTCGCCGAGGAGATCCGGCTCGCCCGCAAGGTGCTCGGCGACGACCCCCGGCCGGTCGATACGGTCTTCGTCGGCGGCGGCACGCCGACGCTCCTCCCGGCCGCCGATCTCGGGCGGATGCTCGGCGCGATCCGGGACGAGTTCGGGCTGGCGGAGGGCGCGGAGGTCACCACCGAGGCCAACCCGGAGTCCGTCGACCCGCGCTACCTCGCCGCACTCCGGGAGGCCGGGTTCAACCGGGTCTCCTTCGGCATGCAGAGCGCCCGGCAGCACGTCCTGAAGATCCTGGACCGTACGCACACGCCGGGCCGCTCCGAAGCGTGCGTCGCCGAAGCGCGCGCGGCGGGCTTCGAGCACGTCAACCTCGATCTGATCTACGGCACGCCCGGCGAGTCCGACGACGACTGGCGCGCCACGCTGGACGCGGCGCTCGGCGCGGCGCCCGACCACGTCTCCGCGTACGCGCTGATCGTCGAGGAGGGCACCCAGCTGGCCCGCCGGATCCGGCGCGGCGAGGTGCCGATGACCGACGACGACGTGCACGCGGACCGCTACCTGATCACGGAGGAGGCGATGTCCGCGGCGGGCTTCCAGTGGTACGAGGTCTCCAACTGGGCCACCTCGGACGCGGCCCGCTGCCGCCACAACGAGCTGTACTGGACCGGCGCGGACTGGTGGGGCGCGGGCCCCGGCGCGCACAGCCACGTCGGCGGTGTCCGCTGGTGGAACGTGAAGCACCCGGGCGCGTACGCGCAGGCCCTCGGCGAGGGCCGGTCCCCGGGCGCGGGCCGCGAACGCCTCTCCGACGAGGACCGCCGCGTCGAACGCATCCTCCTGGAACTGCGCCTCGCCGCCGGCTGCCCCCTGGACATCCTCGCCCCGGCCGGCGCGAAGGCCGCCGCCCGCGCCCTGTCCGACGGCCTCCTGCAACCCGGCCCGTACGAGCAGGGCCGCGCCGTCCTGACCCTGCGGGGGCGGCTGCTGGCGGACGCGGTGGTGCGGGATCTGGTGGACTGATCACTCGGTGGGGTGAAGGGCGGGCGTAGCTGCGGCCGGCCCTCTGGTGCGTCCCTAGGCTGCGCTCGACGTACGTGGGGATGCGGAGGGGCGCGCGATGGGCGGCGTGGACGGTCGGGCGACCAACGACGTGGTCGGGTCTTCCGGCGGCTGGATGTTCCGGAGGGGTGCAGGAAGGAACTCCTCTGGGGCGAGATCCTGATTTCGCCAGGGCCTGACCGCGCCCATGACGACATCGTCGCGTCCGTGGCGGATCAGATCCCGTACGCGTGCCGGCGCCGGCAGCGGACGCCGGGCGTCCCGTCCGTGCGGGTGGGGAGCGAGCCGCAGCCATCGCTCCCCCGCCCCCTTGTCGCCTTCTTCGAGGGACTTGAGGTTCCCGAGGGATACAAGGCGGAGCTTCTGCGGGGAGAGATCATGCTGTCGGGCGGGACGGCCGAAGAGGTGAGCGAGCCTCAGCCGGACCTGGTGGTCCTGGAGCGCGGTGCCGGCCCCGCGTCCGGGCGGCTCATGCCGTCCGAGGCGGTCGCGATGCTCGTCGAGGTCGTCTCCCGGATCAGCATCGACCGCGACTACCGCGTCAAGCGCAACATCTACGCCGCTGGCGGGATCCCCGCCTACCTGATCATCGATCCCACCGTGGCGCGGTGTGTCCTGCTCACGGAGCCCACCGGCGCCGGTGACGACGCCGATTACGCGGTGCAGCGCACCACCAAGTTCGGCGCTCCCATGCCGCTGGACCTCCTCGGTGTCCAGTTGAGCACCACCGCATTCCAGCCCCTCCCCGACACCGGGCGGCGGCCCAGGCCCCACTCCCGCCCGTGACCGAGCCGATCAGGCATCCGTGACGAAGTCGATCAGCTCCTCCACCCGCCCCAGCAGCGCCGGTTCCAGGTCCTTGTAGGAGTGGACCGAGCCGAGGATCCGCTGCCACGCGGCGCCCGTGTTCTCCGGCCAGCGCAGCGCCCGGCACACGCCCGTCTTCCAGTCCTGGCCGCGGGGGACGGACGGCCAGGCGGGGATGCCGACCGAGGACGGTTTCACGGCTTCCCACACGTCGATGTACGGGTGGCCGACGATCAGGACGTCCGGGTCCGTGACCGAGGCCGCGATGCGGGACTCCTTCGAGCCGGGGACGAGGTGGTCGACCAGGACGCCGAGGCGGGCGTCGGGGCCGGGGGAGAAGGAGCGGACGATGGCGGGGAGGTCGTCGATGCCTTCGAGGAATTCCACGACGACGCCTTCGATGCGCAGGTCGTCGCCCCAGACACGTTCGACCAGCTCGGCGTCGTGGCGCCCCTCCACGTAGATGCGCCCGGCGCGGGCGACCCGCGCGCGGGCGCCGGGGACGGCCAGGGAGCCGGACGCCGTACGGGCCGGGCCGCGTGCGGCGGGGCGGGCGGCGGGCCGTACGAGGGTGACGGGCTTGCCGTCCAGGAGGAAGCCGCGCGGAATCATCGGGAAGACCCGGTGCTTGCCGAAGCGGTCTTCGAGGGTGACGGTCGGGCCCTCGGCGGTCTTCTCGCAGCGGACGACCGCGCCGCAGAACCCGGTCACGGCCTCCTCGACCACCAGGTCCGGCTCCGCCGCGACCTCGGGTGCCGGCTGCTGCTTCTTCCACGGCGGGGTGAGGTCCGGGCCGTACTGTCTGCTGCGCATCCGACAGACGATAGGAAGGGATGGCCGGTCAGTGCCGCGACACGCCGAAGCGACGGCTCAGCGCGTCGCGTTGCTCACGGACGAATCGGGCATCCACGACAGCGCCGTGCCCGGGTACGTACACCGCGTCCTCCCCGCCGAGGGCCAGCAGCCGGTCCAGCGCGGCGGGCCACTGCCCGGGGATCGCGTCCGGACCGGCCTGCGGCTCGCCGGACTCCTCGACCAGGTCACCGCAGAAGACGACCGCGGGGGAGCCGTGCGCGCCGGGGGCCAGGACCACCAGGTCGTGCGCGGTGTGGCCGGGACCGATGTTGGCGAGCAGGACCTGCCGGTCGCCGAGGTCGACGGTGCGTTCGCCGGAGACCAGGTGGTGCGGGCGGACGAGGAGGTCGGCGGCCTCCGCGGCGGCGTCCGGGTCCACGCCGTACGCCACCGCGTCGCGCCGCAGGTCGTCCTGGGCGCGCGGCAGGTACTCGTCCAGGCCGGCCGCGCCGAACACCTCGACGCCGGCGAAGGCCGCGGTGCCCAGCACATGGTCGAAGTGGGGGTGGGTCAGCGCGACGTGTGTCACGTTGCGTCCCGTGATGTCGCGCAGCTGCCGGCGCAGCTCGGCACCGTCCCGGATCGTCGCGCCGGTGTCGACGACCAGCACGCCGGCCGAGCCGACGACGGCGCCCGCCGTCTCGTCCCAGCCGGGCATCCGGCGGCGCCCGACGCCCGCGCCGAGCTCTTCCCACCCGGCCTCTTCCCAAGTCGTACGCATACCGAGACGCTAGCCGTGTCGCGATAGCGTTGCCCGCCGGGCCGGGCGCGTTCCGGGTGCCCGCCGTGCCCGCGGTACGCCTTTCGCGGGAGCGTGGCGCACGTCTCCGGTACCGCCGCCCTTGCCCTGCCCAGGTGACCCGGCCGTACACTTGGTCAGGGTCTGGCACTCGGACCTGATGAGTGCCAGGGAAGACGACCCGGAAGAACCCGGCCGCGCGCCGGTGACACGGCCGGACTGGAGGTGTGCGCGATGCTCAGTGAACGCAGACTCGAAGTGCTGCGCGCCATCGTCCAGGACTATGTCGGGACCGAGGAGCCGGTCGGCTCCAAGGCGCTGACCCAGCGGCACCAGCTCGGTGTCTCCCCCGCCACGGTCCGCAACGACATGGCAGCGCTGGAGGACGAGGGCTTCATCGCCCAGCCGCACACGAGCGCCGGGCGCATCCCGACGGACAAGGGCTACCGCCTCTTCGTCGACAAGCTGGCCGGCGTCAAGCCGCTGTCCAGCCCCGAGCGGCGCGCCATCCAGAACTTCCTGGACGGCGCCGTCGACCTGGACGACGTCGTGGGCCGTACGGTACGGCTGCTGGCGCAGCTGACGCGGCAGGTCGCCGTCGTGCAGTACCCGTCGCTGACCCGGTCCACGGTGCGGCACGTGGAGCTGCTGTCGCTGGCGCCGGCCCGGCTGATGCTGGTCCTGATCACCGACACCGGCCGGGTCGAGCAGCGCATGGTGGACTGCCCGGCGCCGTTCGGCGAGACCTCCTTGGCGGACCTGCGGGCGCGGCTGAACAGCCGCGTGGTGGGGCGGCGGTTCGCGGACGTGCCGCAGCTCGTGCAGGATCTCCCGGAGTCCTTCGAGCAGGAGGACCGGGGCACGGTCTCGACAGTGCTGTCGGTGTTGCTGGAGACTCTGGTGGAGGAGACCGAGGAGCGGCTGATGATCGGCGGTACCGCCAATCTCACGCGCTTCGGGCACGATTTCCCACTGACCATCCGGCCGGTGCTGGAGGCCCTGGAGGAGCAGGTGGTGCTCCTCAAACTGCTCGGGGAGGCCAAGGACTCCGGCATGACCGTACGCATCGGGCATGAGAATGCCCATGAGGGCCTGACGTCCACATCGGTCGTCGCGGTCGGCTACGGTTCGGGCGACGAGGCAGTCGCCAAACTCGGCGTGGTCGGACCGACCCGCATGGACTACCCCGGAACGATGGGAGCGGTACGCGCAGTGGCACGTTACGTCGGACAGATCCTCGCGGAGTCGTAAGTGGCCACGGACTATTACGCGGTCCTGGGTGTACGGCGCGACGCCTCGCAGGACGAGATCAAGAAGGCTTTCCGGCGGCTGGCGCGCGAGCTGCACCCGGATGTGAACCCGGATCCGAAGACCCAGGAGCGGTTCAAGGAGATCAACGCCGCTTACGAGGTGCTCTCGGACCCGCAGAAGAAGCAGGTCTACGACCTCGGCGGCGACCCCCTCTCGCAGGCGGGTGGCGGCGGCGGGGCCGGCGGCTTCGGCGCGGGCTTCGGCAACTTCTCCGACATCATGGACGCGTTCTTCGGCACGGCGTCGCAGCGCGGACCGCGGTCCCGCACGCGGCGCGGCCAGGACGCGATGATCCGGCTGGACGTCGAGCTGGACGAGGCGGCCTTCGGCACCACCAAGGACATCCAGGTGGACACCGCCGTCGTCTGCACGACCTGTTCGGGTGAGGGCGCGGCGCCGGGCACCTCGGCGCAGACCTGTGACATGTGCCGCGGCCGCGGTGAGGTCTCGCAGGTCACCCGGTCCTTCCTGGGCCAGGTCATGACCTCGCGGCCGTGCCCGCAGTGCCAGGGTTTCGGTACGGTCGTGCCGACCCCGTGCCCGGAGTGCGCCGGTGACGGCCGGATCCGCTCGCGCCGTACGCTCACGGTCAAGATCCCGGCCGGTGTGGACAACGGCACGCGCATCCAGCTCGCGGGCGAGGGCGAGGTCGGCCCCGGCGGCGGCCCGGCCGGCGACCTGTACGTCGAGATCCACGAACTGTCGCACCCGACGTTCCAGCGGCGCGGCGACGACCTGCACTGCACGGTCACGATCCCGATGACGGCGGCGGCGCTGGGCACCAAGTGCCCGCTGGAGACGCTGGACGGCGTGGAGGAGATCGACATCCGGCCCGGCACCCAGTCCGGCCAGTCGATCCCGCTGCACGGCCGCGGCGTCACCCACCTGCGCGGCAACGGGCGCGGCGACCTCATCGTGCACGTCGAGGTCATCACGCCCTCGAAGCTGGACGCGGAGCAGGAGGAGCTGCTGCGCCGCCTGGCGAAGCTGCGCGGCGAGGAACGCCCGCAGGGGCAGTTCCAGCCGGGGCAGCAGGGGCTGTTCTCGCGGTTGAAGGATGCGTTCAACGGCCGGTAGGCGTGTGGTCCTGCCGGGGGTCCGGGGGTTGTCCCCCGGGTGGGCGGGGTCAGCTGGGGCAGCAGGGGCTGTTCTCGCGGTTGAAGGATGCGTTCAACGGGCGCTGACTCTTACGAGGACCTGGTGAACGGCGGTCGGGCGGTTGCCCGGCCGCTGTTCCTCGTCTGCCCCTGGTGACCCGGGCGCCTGCCCGAAGTGCCCCCGATCGCCGGACGTGGTTGATCTTGGTGGGTCCGAGGCCGGTTCGGGCCCCCGGGTGCGGCGTGACACGATGTGGTCATGCCCACAGCGCTGACCGATCTCTGCCGCTATCCGATCGCGCAGGCCCCCATGGCCGGCGGCGTCGCCCGGCCGGAACTGGCCGCTGCCGTCTGCGGAGCCGGCGGGCTCGGTTTCCTGGCCGCCGGGTACAAGACCGCGGACGGCATGTACCAGGAGATCAAGCAGCTGCGCGGGCTCACCGACCGTCCCTTCGGCGTCAATCTCTTCATGCCGCAGCCGTCGCTCTCCGACAACGCGGCCGTCGAGGTCTACCGCGAGCAGCTCGCGGGCGAGTCGGCCTGGTACGAGACCCCGCTGGACGACATCGACCCGTACGGCGGCGTCGACGACGGGTACGAGGCCAAGCTCGCCATCCTGCGCGAGGACCCGGTGCCGGTCGTCTCGTTCCACTTCGGGTGTCCGTCCCGCGCCGTGCTCGACGGGTTCGCCAAGGTCGGTACGTACACGATCGTCACCGCCACCACGGCGGCCGAGGCGCAGGCCGCGCAGTGGTCCGGCGCCGACGCGGTGTGCGTACAGGGCATCGAGGCCGGCGGCCACCAGGGCACCCACCGCGACGACCCGCAGGCCGACGGCACCGGCGCCGGGATCGGGCTGCTCTCGCTGATCGCGCAGGTGCGCGAGGCCGTGCAGATACCGATCATCGCGGCGGGCGGCCTGATGCGCGGCTCGCAGATCGCCGCGGTGCTGGCGGCGGGCGCGGCGATGGCGCAGCTCGGTACGGCGTTCTTGGTCACCCCGGAATCGGGCGCCGACCCGCTGCACAAGCAGGCGATGACCAACCCGCTGTTCACGCGCACCGAGCTGACCCGGGCCTTCTCCGGGCGTCCGGCCCGCGGCCTGGTGAACCGTTTCCTGCGCGAGCACGGCCCGTACGCCCCGGCCGCCTACCCGGCCGTGCACCACCTCACCTCGGGCCTGCGCAAGGCCGCCGCCAGGACCGGCGACGCGCAGGGCATGGCCCTGTGGGCGGGGCAGGGGCATCGCATGGCGAGGCAGCTCCCGGCCGCGCAGCTGGTCGAGGTGCTGATGGCCGAACTGGACGCGGCGTGCGCCGGGACGGCACCGGGGGACGTACACGGGCCCGGCCTGCCGGGCGGTTTTCCGACCGGGCAGGAGCTCCCGGGTGAGCTGGGAGGTGCGCTGTGACGGCGCCGGTGTTTCTGGTCGAGAGTGTCCCGGGCGCGGGGGAGACCGTGCTGGACGGGCCCGAGGGCCGGCACGCGGTCTCCGTACGGCGGCTGCGCGCCGGCGAACCCGTGGTGCTGACGGACGGGCGCGGCAGCGGCGCGGTGGGTGTGGTGCGGGCCGCCGAGGGCAAGGACCGGCTCGTCGTCGAGGTGACCGGTACGCAGACCGAGCCGGAACCGGCGCCGCGCATCACCGTCGTCCAGGCGCTTCCCAAGGGCGACCGCGGCGAACTGGCCGTGGAGACCATGACGGAGACCGGCGTGGACGCCATCGTGCCGTGGGCCGCGTCCCGGTGCATCACGCAGTGGAAGGGCGAGCGGGCCGCGAAGTCCCTCGCCAAGTGGCGCAACACCGCCCGTGAGGCGGGCAAGCAGGCGCGCCGGCTGCGCTTTCCGGAGGTCACCGACCTGATGTCGACGAAGCAGGTCGCGGCGCTCCTCGCGGAGGCGGACTTCGCCGCCGTACTGCACGAGGACCGCGACGCGGGAAGCGCCCCGCTGGCCTCCGTCGCACTGCCGTCGAGCGGGCGGATCGTCCTCGTGGTGGGGCCCGAAGGGGGCGTGGCGCCGGAGGAGTTGGCGGCGTTCGAGGAGGCGGGCGCCAAGGCGTACCGGCTCGGGTGGAGTGTGCTGCGCACGTCGACGGCGGGTACGGCGGCCACGGCGCTGCTGCTGGGCCGAACCGGGCGCTGGAGCTGACACAGCGACAGTGAGCAGCAGCAGCAACAGCAACATCGACAGCAGCAGGAGCGACGGCGGGGCCGCGGCGTACGTGACGCCGCGGCCCCGCCGCCTGCGCGTGGCGGGCCGGATCAGACCAGCTCGGCGTTGAGGGTGATGTTCTTGACGCCGGCCAGCGCCTGGCTCACCGGGCAGTTCTTCTTCGCGTCCTCGGCCGCGGCCTGGAAGTCCTCCTCGGACAGGCCGGGCACGCTGGCCTTGACGGTCAGCACGATGCCGGTGATGCCCTCGCCCGGCTGGAAGGTCACGTCGGCCTTGGTGTCCAGCGCCGCGACGGTGTAGCCCTTGCCCGCCAGGCCGTGCGAGAAGGCCATCGAGTAGCAGGACGAGTGGGCCGCCGCGATCAGCTCCTCGGGGCTGGTGACGCCGTTCGGCTGCTCGGCGCGGGCCGGCCAGTTCACGTCGAACGTACCGACGTTGGAGGACGCGAGGGCGACGCTGCCCTTGCCCTCCATGAGGTTGCCTTCCCAGTGGGTCTGCGCGGTGCGGGTGGTTGCCATGGTGGATGACTCCTGGTCGTGGGGTGCTGGCGGTCTGTGCTGGATCAGCTTAGTGACGGGCGCCGTGCGACGGCCCGTACGGGCGGCGCACACAGTGGCCGAGCCGGGGCTGTCGGTCCGCCCGTGGCGGTGGCACGCTGCCGGACATGGGGGCCATAGGGCGCGTACGAGACGTACGGCACGGGCGGGGCCGGCCGGCGCGGTCCGGCCGGAGCCGGTTCGCCGGAGCCCGGCGCGGCAGACTGCCGGCCGTGGTGGGGACGGTGGGTGCCGCGATCATCGGGGTGTCCGCCTGTGAGCCGGCCGGCGGGCTGAACACCTCGTCGGTGGCCGTCACCACCGACCAGGCGGGGACGCGGGCGCTGGAGCGCATCGGTGTGAACGTCAGCTGGCTGAGCTGTACGGCGACGCTCCGGGGCGACCAGCGGGCCACCGTCAATCCGACGGCCACCGCGCGGCAGAAGTCGGTCGCCACCGTCGACTGCCAGGGCCAGACCGTCCACGGCAGCAAGATCACCATCACCGGCTGGGTCTCCTCCGAGGTCGACGGGCGCTGCGTACGGGGCAGCCTGACCGCGCGCGTCGCCGGGCAGGTCGTCTTCCGGGTGAGCGTGCTCGGCAACTGCGACGCGGACCGGCCGACCGGCACCGCACGGCCGACCGTCACCCGTACCGTCCAGCCACCCAGCAGCGGCGACACGTCGGACGACCCGCCGGACACGCCGCCCGTCACGGTCACGGTGACGGCGACCGCCCAGGACCCGGACCCGGATCCGGACCCGGACCCGTCTCCGAGTGACACCTGCTCGGACGGCTCCCACGATCACGACGGCCAGGGCGACGGTCAGGGCGACGGCCACGACGGTCAGGGTGACCACGACGGCCAGGGCGATCAGGGCGGTCAGGACGGCCACGACGGCCAGGGCGACGGTCACCAGAACGACGACCAGAACGGCCACCAGAACGACGACCAGCACACCTGGGCAGCACACAACTGACGACCCCGCACCCACTCCCGCCCCGGCCGCCGCAGCACCCCGCGCGGGCGGCCCGGTAACATCCGGTCCCGTAGACATGATGGTGATGTGACACGGCGCGATACGGGTGGCCGGCTCCGGACGGACGGGCCGCCGGGTACCGGCCGGCGACCCGGGAGGAGCCCACCGGTGGCGGGAGAACCGCAGGCCGACTGCCTGTTCTGCAAGATCGTGGCAGGGGAGGTGCCCGCGACGATCGTGCGGGAGACCGAGACGACCCTCGCCTTCCGGGACATCAGCCCGCAGGCGCCGACGCACGTTCTGGTCATTCCCAAGGTGCACTACGCGAACGCCGGGGAGCTGGCCGCCGCCGAGCCGAAGATCGCCGGTGAGGTGCTGGGCGAGGCCGCCGCCGTGGCCGCCGACGAGAAGGTGGACCAGAGCGGCTACCGGATCATCTTCAACACCGGCCCGGGCGCGGGCCAGACGGTCTTCCACGCCCACGCGCACGTCCTGGGCGGCCGCGACCTCCAGCGCCTGGTTTGACCGGGACAGGAGATCCGCACCATGTCCGTACGCGAGTTCGTCGTCCTCGGCACCGCCAGCCAGGTGCCCACCCGGCACCGCAACCACAACGGTTACGTGCTGCGCTGGGACGGTGAAGGCATCATGTTCGACCCCGGCGAGGGCACGCAGCGGCAGATGCTGCGCGCCGGGGTCGCCGCGCACGACCTGAACCGGATCTGTGTCACCCACTTCCACGGCGACCACTCGCTGGGGCTCGCCGGCGTCATCCAGCGCATCAACCTCGACCAGGTGCCGCATCCGGTCACCGCGCACTATCCGGCCAGTGGCAGGCGCTTCTTCGACCGGTTGCGGTATGCCACCGCCTACCGCGAGACGGTGCGGCTGGCCGAGGAGCCGGTGGCCGCCGACGGGGTGCTGGCCCGCACCCCGTCGTACGTCCTGGAGGCGCGCAAGCTCTCGCACCCGGTCGAGTCGTACGGTTACCGCCTGGTCGAGCCGGACGGGCGCCGGATGCTGCCGGAGCTGCTGGCCGCGCACGGCATCGCGGGCCCGGACGTCGGCCGGCTCCAGCGCGACGGGGAGCTGAACGGTGTCACCCTCGACGACGTCAGCGAGGTGCGGCGCGGCCAGCGCTTCGCGTTCGTCATGGACACCCGGCTGTGCGACGGGGTGCACGCGCTCGCGGAGGGCTGTGACCTGCTCGTCATCGAGTCGACGTTCCTGGACGAGGACGCGCGGCTGGCCGCGGACCACGGCCATCTGACGGCGGGCCAGGCAGCGCGCGCCGCCGCCGACGCGGGCGTGCGCCACCTGGTCCTCACCCACTTCTCCCAGCGGTACTCGGACCCCGCAGAGTTCGAGCGGCAGGCGCGGGCGGCCGGCTTCGAGGGTGAGCTGACCATCGCCCGCGACCTGATGCGCGTCCCGGTGCCCAAGCGCACCTGAGGACGCGCACGCCCGTTCCGGCCGGTCAGGGCAGGAAGTACATCGGGTTCGGCAGCTTGAACGTCTTGTCGCCGTACCCGCCGTTCAGGTCGCTGTACTGGTCGCCGAAGTTGGCGACGATGTCGTAGCCCTGCGCCTCGATGTGCTTGCGGGTGCCGGACTTGAACTCGACCGTCGAGCAGTTGGCGCCGCACGGCAGGTAGGCCGGCGGGTTCTTGTCCTTGAGGTAGACGTGCGTGCGGTCGAGCGGGACGCCGTAGCCCACGTTCTTCAGGTTGCGCACGCTCCACTCGCGCTGCGCCTCCTTGCGGCCGGTGACGAAGAAGACCTCGTACCCCTTGCCGTGCGCCCAGTTGACCAGGCGGTCCATGCCGTAGACCGGGTCCATGTCGGTGCTCGCCAGGTACGTGTCCTGGGCCGCCTCGGTGTGGTGGAAGCCGACCTGGAGTTCGTAGTTGTAGGTGAGCAGCGTGGTGTCGTCCATGTCCAGGACGATGGCGGGCTTCTTGCCGTGGTGGTGCTTGCCCGCCTCCTTCGCCAGGTAGCGCCGGGCCGAGTCGGTGATGCCGCGCACCTGCTTGGCGTAGTTGCTGCGCGGCGAGGCGTAGTGCTGCCCGTCCGCGGTCACCGTGTCGCCGTAGTACGCCTTGATCTTGTCCTGCACCTGGGTGAGGTTCGGGATCTCCTTGTCCGTACGCGGTACGGAGTGCTCGGCGGTGGCCTGGCCGACGCCGAACGCCGCGGTGCCGGCGACGACCGCGGTGGCGGCCGCGGCGCCGAGGCGGACACGGCGGCGGGAGAGGAGGGGGTGGCGCATGTGCTGCTCCTAGGTGAACCGGTGGGGGCCACCTAGGTTTAACAGAGCGTTTATGCGGTCATCTACGCGCGAAGATTCAATGGTTGGTAAAGGCTGACCGGTGCGGCCGGGTTCCGGACCGGGCCGACGCTCCGGACCGGGCCGACGCTCCGGACCGGGCCGACGCTTCGGTCCGGACCGAAACGACCGGCTCCTAGGCTCCCCGCCATGAACACAGCAACCACCGGCGCCGCGCCCGCCGGACCGGCCGCCACCCACCTGGAGATCTCGCCGAGCGTCCTGTACTTCGGGACGCCGGTCCTCCTCGTGTCGACGGAGAACGAGGACGGCTCGTCCAACCTCGCCCCCCTCTCCTCCGCCTGGGCGCTCGGCCGGACGGTCGTCCTCGGACTGGGCCGCGAAGGGCAGACCGCACACAACCTCGGCAGCCGGCCCGGCCTGGTGCTCAGCCTGCCGGGCCCCGGGCTGTGGCCCGCGGTGGAGCGGCTGGCGCCGCTGACCGGCCGGGATCCGGTGCCGCCGGGCAAGCCGGCGGGCTGCCGCTACGAGCCGGACAAGTTCGGCGCGGCCGGGCTGACCGCCGTGCCGTCCCACCTGGTACGGCCGCCGCGTGTCGCCGAATGCCCGCTCCAGCTGGAGGCGCGCGCGAAGCGGATGCGGCCGGACGTCTCCGGTGAGTTCGTCATCGTCGAGACCGTCGTGCGCAAGGTGCACGCCGATGCCCGCATCGTCGTCCCCGGCACCGACCACATCGATCCGGCCGCCTGGAGCCCGCTCGTCTACAACTTCCGCCACTACTTCGGGCTCGGGCCGGAACTCGGGCACTCGTACCGCACGCAGACGCCCCGGACCGGCCCACGCACACCGCTCACGTCTTCCACGGCCGCCCATTGACGCCCGTTCCGCCGCCTCCCTACGCTCCGTTCCCATGGACGGACCGTGTCTCCGTACGCAGACAGGGTGTGGCTCGCAGAAGCGGGCCCCCACCACCATCACCGCCATCCGCCTCACCCCCGTCCTCGTCGCCGACCCGCCCCTGCTGAACACCCAGGGCGTCCACCAGCCCTACACCCCCCGCCTGATCGTCGAGGTCACCACGGCGGGCGGCGCGACCGGCCTCGGCGAGACGTACGGCGACACGAAGTACCTCGACATCGCCCGCCCGTTGGCCGACGCCCTGGCCGGCCGCCCGGTCACGGACCTGAACGCGCTGCCGCGGATCGCGGCCGAGGTGTGCGGCGACTCCCCGGCGGCCACCGGAGCCGGGGACGTCACCGCCGCCGGGCTGCGCGGCGTGCAGACCGCCGGCAAACTGCGGCTGTCCGTCCTCTCCGGCTTCGAGGTCGCCTGCCTGGACGCCTGGGGGCAGCTCACCGGCCTGCCGGTCCACGCCCTGCTCGGCGGCAAGGTCCGCGACCGGGTCGACTACAGCGCGTACCTGTTCTACCGGTGGGCCGCGCACCCCGGCGGCCGTGGCGAGCCCGACGACTGGGGCGCGGCCCTCGACCCGGACGGCATCGTCGCCCAGGCCCGCCGCTTCCGCGACACGTACGGCTTCCGCTCCTTCAAGCTCAAGGGCGGCGTCTTCGAGCCGGCGCGGGAGATCGCCGCCGTACGGGCACTGGCCGCCGCCTTCCCCGGCCATCCGCTGCGCCTGGACCCGAACGGCGCGTGGAGCGTGCCGACCTCCCTGAAGGCCGCTCGCGAGCTCCAGGACGTCCTCGAATACCTGGAGGACCCCACCAGCACCACCGGCCACATGGCCGAGGTCGCCGCCGGTACGGACCTCCCGCTCGCCACGAACATGTGCGTGACCACCTTCGACGAGATCCGCGAGGCGTTCACCCGCGATGCCGTCCAGGTCGTCCTCGCCGACCACCACTACTGGGGCGGCCTGCGCAGCACCCGTGAACTCGCCGCGGTCTGCCGGACGTTCGGCGTCGGCCTGGCCATGCACTCCAACACCCACCTGGGCATCAGTCTCGCCGCGATGACCCACGTCGCCGCGACCGTCCCCGGCCTGCGGTACGCCTGCGACACCCACTACCCCTGGCAGACGGAGGACGTCCTGACCGAACGCCTCGCCTTCACGGACGGCGCGCTGCCGGTGCCCGACGCCCCGGGCCTGGGCGTCACGCTCGACCGGGAGCGGCTGGCGGCCCTGCACGCGCGCTGGCTGGCCGACGACGGCACGTTCCGCGACCGCGACGACGCGGCGGCGATGCGGGCCGCCGATCCGGAGTGGGTGACGCCCCGGGTGCCGCGGTGGTGAGCGGCGCCCTGTGGCCGCCGACGGACCGGCGCTTCCGGTGCCCGGGACGCGTACCGTATTGATCCCGTACGTGATCTTTGGAGGGAGCTGTCCCGATGGCACAGGAAGTGCGTGGCGTCATCGCGCCGGGGAAGAACGAGCCGGTGCGGCTGGAGACGATCCTGGTGCCGGATCCCGGGCCGGGGGAGGCCGTGGTGAAGGTGCAGGCGTGCGGAGTGTGCCACACGGACCTGCACTACAAGCAGGGCGGGATCAACGACGAGTTCCCGTTCCTGCTGGGCCACGAGGCGTCGGGGACCGTGGAGGCCGTCGGGGCGGGCGTGACCGACATCGAGCCAGGGGACTTCGTGATCCTGAACTGGCGCGCGGTGTGCGGCACGTGCCGGGCCTGCAAGCGCGGACGTCCGCAGTACTGCTTCGACACCCACAACGCGCGGCAGAAGATGACACTGAAGGACGGCACCGAGCTGACGCCCGCCCTCGGCATCGGCGCGTTCGCGGACAAGACGCTGGTCGCCGCGGGGCAGTGCACCAAGGTCGACCCCGAGGTGTCGCCGGCCGTGGCCGGGCTGCTGGGCTGCGGTGTGATGGCCGGCATCGGCGCCGCCGTCAACACCGGCGCGGTGGGCCGCGGTGACTCCGTCGCGGTGATCGGCTGCGGCGGCGTGGGCGACGCGGCGATCGTCGGCGCCCGGCTGGCCGGCGCGGCGCGGATCATCGCGGTGGACGTGGAGGACCGCAAGCTCTCCCTGGCCAAGACGATGGGCGCCACCCACACGGTGAACTCGCGCGCCGCCGACCCGGTCGAGGCGATCCGCGAGCTGACCGGCGGCTTCGGCGCCGACGTGGTGATCGACGCGGTGGGCCGCCCGGAGACCTACCGGCAGGCGTTCTACGCCCGCGACCTGGCCGGCACGGTGGTCCTGGTCGGCGTCCCGACGCCGGAGATGAAGCTGGAGCTGCCGCTGCTGGACGTGTTCGGCCGCGGCGGCGCGCTGAAGTCGTCCTGGTACGGCGACTGCCTGCCGTCCCGTGACTTCCCGATGCTGATCGACCTGCACCAGCAGGGCCGGATCGACCTGGCGGGCTTCGTCACGGAGACCATCGGCATCGACGGCGTCGAGCAGGCGTTCGAGCGGATGCATCAGGGCGACGTACTGCGTTCGGTGGTGACGCTCTGATGACGGCCCGCATCGACCACCTGGTCACCTCCGGCACCTTCGCGCTCGACGGCGGTACCTGGGACGTCGACAACAACGTGTGGATCGTCGGCGACGCCACCGAGGCCGTCGTCATCGACGCCGCGCACGACGCCGACGCGATCTTCGCGGCGCTCGACGGCCGTACGCTGCGCGCGATCATCTGCACCCACGCGCACAACGACCACATCGACGCCGCCCCGGCGCTCGCCGCCCGCACCGGCGCCCCCGTGTACCTGCACCCGGACGACCTGCCGCTGTGGAAGCAGACCCACCCCGACCGGGCGCCGGAGGAGGCACTGGCGGACGGTCAGGTGCTCACCATCGGCGGCGTCGACCTGACCGTGCTGCACACGCCGGGGCACGCGCCGGGCGCGGTCTGCCTGTACGCGCCGGACCTGGGGGAGCACGGCACGGTCTTCACCGGCGACACCCTCTTCCAGGGCGGCCCCGGCGCCACCGGCCGGTCGTTCTCCGACTTCCCGACCATCGTCGCGTCGATCCGGGAACGGCTGCTGACGCTGCCCCCGCCGACCGAGGTCCGTACCGGCCACGGCGACGGCACCACGATCGGCGCCGAGGCTCCGCACCTGGAGGAATGGGTGAAGCGGGGGCACTGAGCCCCCGGGACGTCAGAGGGTGGCCGCCCGCTCCAGGATGCGGGCGGCCACCGCCGGTGAGTCCACCAGCGGGTGCAGCGCCATCGCGCGCAGCGCCGCGTCCCGGTCCTTGAACTCCGCCGCCTCGATCGTCGCCAGCTCGACGGCCTTGAGCTGGAGCATCAGGCCGAGCTGGTCCTCACGCAGGGGCGCGCACGGCAGCGGCCGCGCGCCCCGCGCGTCCACCTCGCACACCGTTTCGATGACCGCCTCGGGCGCGAGCTGCGGAACGGCCGTACCGTTGCGGACGTTCAGGATCAGGCGCGCGTGCCCGTCGCCCGCGACGGCGCGCATGACGGCCAGCGCCACCTGGTCGTAACCGCCGCCCTCCAGATCGCAGGTGTCGCGCTGCCAGCCGCCGGACGCCTCCCGGCTGTCGGCCATGTACGTCTCCTCGCGCTCCCGCAGGGTGTGGTCCCACAGCGCGTACGCCTCCTCGGGAGAGACGCCGGACGCCGCCTCGAAGAAGCCGCCCTGCTGCTGTTCCAGGAACTCCCCGCGGGTCTCGGACGCGTTCCGCACGGAGGCGAGCGTCTCGCGGCGGAAGTAGTAATAGTGCAGGTACTCGTTGGGGATCGAGCCCAGCGCGCGCAGCCAGTCGGCGCCGAAGAGCCTGCCCTCCTCGAAGGAGGTGAGCGCGTCCGGGTCGGCCAGCAGGGGCCGCAGCAGGTCCGTGCCGTCCTCGGCGGTCAAGGAGCGCAGCCAGCCGAGGTGGTTGAGGCCGACATAGCCGTACGACACCCGGTCCGGGTCGGCGCCCGCGGCCCGCGCGGCGCGCCGCACCAGCCCGACCGGCGAGTCACAGATGCCGATCACCCGCTCGCCCAGCACCTGCGCCATCGCCTCGGTCACCATCCCGGCCGGATTGGTGAAGTTGACGACCCAGGCGTCCGGCGCGAGCGCCGCCACCCGCTCCGCGATCCGCAGCGCCACCGGCACCGTGCGCAGCCCGTACAGCACACCGCCCGCGCCCACCGTCTCCTGGCCCAGCACCCCCTCGGCCAGCGGAATCCGCTCGTCCGAAACCCGGCCCGCGGTACCGCCGACCCGGATCGCGGAGAAGACGAAGTCGGTGCCGCGCAGCGCGTCGTCGAGCGAATCGGCGATCCGTACGCGCACGGGGGACGGCTTGCCAGGACCGGCCCGCCGCTCGGCCTGCCGGGTCAGCACGGCGGAGATCACGGCCACCCGCCGCGGATCGGTGTCGTACAGGGTCACTTCGGTGACGGCCTGCGCGGGATCGTCCAGCAGCGCGCGGTGCACGAGCGGTACCCGGAAACCCCCGCCGCCCAAAATCGTGAGCCTCATGAGCCGGAACGTACCGCAGCATCGGGCAGACTGGCGTCACGCGCACGGACGAGAGGGGCAGGCACGGTGAGCGCACACGAGGTCCAGCGGAACACCGGCAGCGGTCCGGTCGGTCACGTCCCGCCGGGCCCCGCGCCCGCGCTCGACCCGCTGGCCGCCGTACGGACCGCGGACGATCCCGCCACCGACGTCTACCTCACCGGCACGGTCTTCCTGGACATCATCTTCACCGGCCTGGACTCCGCCCCCGTACGCGGTACGGAGTCCTGGGCGCGTGGCATGGGCTCCAGCCCCGGCGGCGTCGCCAACATGGCGACCGCGCTGGCCCGCCTCGGCCTGCGCACCTCGCTCGCCGCGGCCTTCGGTGACGACATGTACGGCGAGTACTGCTGGGAGGCGCTGGAGCGCGGCGAACACGTCGACCTGTCGATGTCCCGCACCGTCGCCGGCTGGCACTCACCGGTCACCGTCTCCATGGCGTACGAAGGCGAACGCACGATGGTCTCGCACGGCCACGAGGCGCCCAGCGGCCCCGCCCGCACCGCCTTCGACGGCAAGCACGCGCCCGGCTGCCCGCCGCCGTCACGCGCCTGCGTCGCCTCGCTGGAACCGGGCCGCCCCGAGGGCTGGCTCGGCTGCGCCGCCCACCGCGGCAGCCGGATCTTCGCCGACGTGGGCTGGGACGACTCCGGCCGCTGGGATCCGGCCGACCTCGCCGAACTGGAGCACTGCGAGGCCTTCCTGCCCAACGCGGAGGAGGCGATGCGCTACACCCGCCTGGACTGCCCGCGCGCCGCCGCCCGCAAGCTGGCCGACCGGGTGCCGATCGCCGTGGTCACCCTGGGGGCCGAGGGCGCGTACGCGGTGGACGGGCGGACCGGCGAGACCGCCGAGGTGCCCGCCATCGCGGTGGAGGCCATGGACCCGACCGGCGCCGGCGACGTCTTCGTGGCGGGCTTCGTCACCGGCTCGCTGGCCGGCTGGCCACTGGCCGACCGGCTCGCCTTCGCCGGGCTGACCGCCGCCCTGTCCGTCCAGGAATTCGGGGGCTCGCTGTCCGCGCCGGGCTGGATGGAGATCGCGGCCTGGTGGCGGCGGGTCACGGCGGCGGAGGCGTACGGACGGTCGTCCGCCTGCGCCGGGGACGCGGCCGCGCTGCGCCGCCGGTACGCCTTCCTGGACGCGCTCCTGCCCGCCGCCGACCGCGCCTGGCCCCTGGCCCGCGCCCTGCCCACACTCGGTTTCCGCCGCCCCGCGTGACAGCTGCCGCGTGACACCCCCCGAGTGAAAGCCCCCCCACGCGCACCCGTCCGGCCCCGCGCGGACCCGCGGCCGTGCGCGTCCCGTCACCGGAGGAACACGGGAACAGGGGAACGCCGGAAAAGGCTTCGGGCTTGTCAGTGCACCGTCGTACCCTGGGTATCCCAAGGAGCCGAGCTGCCGGGCACCGCTCCCGCAGCGCAACGAATGGGGGATGAGCAGGCCAGAGAGCCGGCCCATGACTCAGACACCTACACGACCGCAGGCGCACGCCCAGTTCACCGTCCCCGCCAAGCACCCGATGGTGACGGTCCTGGGGTCCGGAGACGCCCTGCTGCGGGTCATCGAGAACGCCTTCCCGGCCACCGACATCCACGTACGGGGCAACGAGATCCGGGCGGTCGGCGACGCCGCGGAAGTCGCCCTCATCCAGCGCCTCTTCGACGAGATGATGCTGGTGCTGCGCACCGGCCAGCCGATGACGGAGGACGCGGTCGAGCGCTCCATCGCCATGCTGCGCACCGCGGCGGACGGCGAGGGGACGTCGAGCGAGACCCCCGCCGAGGTCCTCACCCAGAACATCCTGTCCAACCGCGGCCGCACCATCCGCCCCAAGACCCTGAACCAGAAGCGCTACGTCGACGCCATCGACCAGCACACGGTCGTCTTCGGCATCGGCCCCGCCGGTACGGGCAAGACCTACCTCGCCATGGCCAAGGCGGTGCAGGCCCTCCAGTCCAAGCAGGTCAACCGCATCATCCTGACCCGCCCCGCGGTCGAGGCCGGCGAACGCCTGGGCTTCCTGCCCGGCACGCTCTACGAGAAGATCGACCCGTACCTGCGCCCGCTGTACGACGCCCTCCACGACATGCTCGACCCGGACTCGATCCCGCGGCTGATGGCGGCGGGGACGATCGAGGTGGCGCCGCTGGCCTACATGCGGGGTCGTGCGCAACCGACCTTCACCAACGTCCTGACCCCGGACGGCTGGCGTCCCATCGGCGACCTCCAGGTGGGCGATCTCGTCATCGGGTCGAACGGCGAGCCCACCCCGGTCCTTGGCGTCTATCCGCAGGGCGAGAAGGACATCTACCGCGTCACCGCGCAGGACGGTTCCTGGACCCTGTGCTGCGGCGAGCACCTGTGGACGGTCCGCACCGCGTCGGACAAGCGCCGTGACAAGCCGTGGCGGGTCCTCGAAACCAAGGAGATGATCGGCAACCTCCGCGCGGCGCATGCTCGCCGTTACGAGCTGCCGCTGCTCACGGCGCCGGTCTGCTTCCCCGAGCGTGCCGTCCCCATGGACCCGTACGCCCTGGGCCTGCTGCTCGGAGACGGCTGCCTCACGGGCAGCACGACGCCTTCGTACGCCACCGACGACCCCGAACTCGCCGTTGCACTCGAAGCGGCACTTCCCGGTGTGACCCTCCGGCGGAAGAGCAGCGTCGATTACGTGCTGAACCGTGTGAAGGCACCGGGCGATGTCGTCACGCTGGAGAACCCGGTCACGGGAGCGCTCCGGGCCCTGGACCTGCTCGGCACCCGGTCGTACTCGAAGTTCGTGCCGGACGACTACCTCCAGAACTCCGCGGAGGTCCGTCTCGCCGTCCTCCAGGGACTGCTCGACTCCGACGGCGGTCCGGTGACGCAGGCCGACCGGACCTGCCGTATCCAGTACACGACGACCTCGATCCTGCTCCGGGACGACGTCATCGCGCTGGTCCAGTCACTGGGAGGTGTCGCCTACAGCCGCCGCCGGGCGGCCGCGGGCCGGAAGCCGGGACGGGCGAACGGCCGCGACGTCGGCTACCGCCGGGACGCCCACGTCATCGACATCCGTCTCCCCGAAGGCATCGAGCCCTTCCGCCTCGCCCGCAAGGCCGAGAAGTACCACGCGGCCGGGGGCGGCGGACGCCCGATGCGGTTCATCGACTCCATCGAGCCGGCGGGCCGCGAGGAAGCGGTGTGCATCCAGGTGGCGGCCGAGGACTCGCTGTACGTCACACAGGACTACCTGCTGACGCACAACACCCTCAACGACGCCTTCATCATCCTCGACGAGGCCCAGAACACGAACCCCGAGCAGATGAAGATGTTCCTCACCCGGCTCGGCTTCGACTCGAAGATCGTGATCACGGGTGACATCACGCAGATCGACCTGCCGGGCGGCACGAAGAGCGGGCTCAAGCAGGTGCAGGAGATCCTGGAGGGGTTGGACGACGTGCATTTCTCGCGTCTCACCAGCCAGGACGTCGTCCGGCACAAGCTGGTCGGCCGTATTGTCGACGCGTACGAGAAGTACGACAGCCAAAACGGCCGGCGAACCTGAGAAACGAGAAGCAGCACTTCATGTCGATCGACGTCAACAACGAGTCCGGAACGGACATCGACGAGCAGGCGATCCTGGATGTCGCCCGCTATGCCGTGGCCCGGATGCGCATCCACCCGCTCTCCGAGCTGTCGGTCATCGTCGTGGACGCCGATGCCATGGAACAGCTCCACCTCCAGTGGATGGACCTGCCGGGGCCGACCGATGTCATGTCCTTCCCGATGGACGAGCTGCGTCCGCCGGCCAAGGACGACGAGGAGCCCCCGCAGGGGCTCCTCGGGGACATCGTGCTGTGCCCGGAGGTCGCCAAGAAGCAGGGCGAGGAGGCGCCGACGCGGCACAGCATGGACGAGGAGCTCCAGCTGCTGACCGTGCACGGCGTCCTCCACCTCCTCGGGTACGACCACGAGGAGCCCTCGGAGAAGGCCGAGATGTTCGGCCTCCAGGCGGCGATCATCGACGGCTGGCGTGCCGAGCGCGGGCTGACGGGTCCGTCTCCGGCCCCCACCGTCACCTGACGGCGGGAGATCCGGTGACCACCCAGCTGATCGCGGTCGCGGTCCTGCTCGTCGTCGTCGCGTGGCTCGCGGCCTGTGCCGAGGCGGGGCTCGCCCGTACGACCAGCTTCCGCGCCGAGGAAGCCGTCCGGTCCGGGCGGCGGGGCAGCGCCAAGCTGGCCGCCGTCGCCGCGGACCCCGTGCGCTACCTGAACGTGGCGCTGCTGGTGCGCGTCGGCTGCGAGATGGCGGCCGGGGTACTGGTGACGTACGCCTGCCTGCGCTCTTTCGACAGGACGTGGCAGGCGCTGACCGTGGCCATCGCGGTGATGGTGCTGGTCTCGTACGTCGCCGTCGGCGTCTCGCCCCGGACGATCGGCCGCCAGCACCCGCTGAACACCGCCACCGCCGCGGCGTACGTCCTGCTGCCGCTGGCCCGGGTCATGGGGCCGGTCCCGCGGCTGCTGATCCTGCTCGGCAACGCGCTCACCCCTGGTAAGGGCTTCCGGCAGGGCCCCTTCGCCTCCGAGGCCGAGCTGCGTTCGCTGGTGGACCTCGCGGAGAAGGAGTCGCTGATCGAGGACGAGGAGCGCCGGATGGTGCACTCCGTCTTCCAGCTCGGCGACACCCTCGTACGGGAGGTGATGGTGCCGCGTACGGACCTGATCTCGGTCGAGCGGTTCAAGACCATCCGCCAGGCGCTGACCCTCGCGCTGCGCTCCGGTTTCTCCCGTATCCCGGTGACCGGGGAGAACGAGGACGACGTGGTCGGCATCGTGTACGTCAAGGACCTGGCCCGGAAGGTGCACATCAGCCGGGACGCGGAGACCGAGCTGGTCTCCACGGCGATGCGGCCCGCCGTCTTCGTGCCCGACACGAAGAACGCCGGTGACCTGCTGCGCGAGATGCAGCAGGACCGCAACCACGTCGCGGTCGTCATCGACGAGTACGGCGGCACGGCCGGCATCGTGACGATCGAGGACATCCTGGAGGAGATCGTCGGCGAGATCACCGACGAGTACGACCGGGAGCTGCCGCCCGTGGAGGACCTGGGCGACGGGCGCTACCGGGTCACCGCACGGCTGGACATCGGCGATCTCGGTGAGCTGTACGGCTTCGCGGAGCTGGACGACGAGGACGTGGAGACGGTCGGCGGGCTGCTCGCCAAGCACCTGGGCCGGGTGCCGATCGCGGGCGCCACGGCCGAGATCGACCTGAGCGAGAACGCGTCCGCGCTCTCGCCGAAGGCGCTGCGGCTGACCGCGGAGGCCCCGGCCGGCCGCCGCAACAAGATCGTCACGGTGCTCTGCGAGCCGGTCAGGGACGGCGACGACGCAGCGGCGTCCGGTCAGGACTGACCGCGACGAGCAGCCCGGCCCCCGCCGTGGCGGCCCCGGTGGCCACCACGGCGGGCCAGCCGCCGCCCGACCAGGCCAGCGTGCCGGCCAGCGATCCGACGGCGATGCCGAGGAAACGCAGGGTGAAGTAGAGGGTGTTGAGGCGGCTGTGCACGGCGGGGTCGAGGCTGAACAGCGCGGTCTGTGAGGCGGCCTGGCTGCCCCAGACCCCGACGTCCAGCACGACCACCCCGGCCGGCAGCCAGGCCAGGGCGCTGCCGCCCGGCAGCAGGAGCAGCCAGCCCACGATCACCAGGCCGATGAGCGCCGCCAGGGCACCGCGCCCGCCGAGCCGGTCGGCCAGCCGTCCCGCGTACGGCGAGGCCAGCGCGCTCGCCGCGGCCACCAGCCCGAACAGGCCGATCCCGGTCGACCCGTACCCGTAGTCCCGCTCCAGCAGGAACGTCAGGGTCGTCCAGAACGCGCCGAAGGCGATGCCCACCAGCGCGCCGGACACGGTGATCCGGCGGACCGGCGGATGCGCGGCGAACAGCCGGGGCAGCGAGGCGAGCGTGGTGCGGTACGGGGTGGCGACGGCGGCCGGGACGCGGGGGAGGGCGCGGCGCAGCACGAGCACGGTCAGCAGCGTCAGGACGCAGGAACAGCCGAAGACCGCGCGCCAGCCGACCTGCTCCGCCAGCGCTCCCGAGTACGCGCGCGAGGCCAGCACCCCGACCAGCAGACCGGCCTGTACGGTGCCGACGACCCGGCCCCGGTCCGTGTCGCCGCCGCCCGCGGCCAGGGCCACGGCGAGCGGTGTGACGAGCTGCGGTACGGGGGAGAGCAGGCCGACCGCGAAGCCGGCCACCACCAGCCAGGTCACGCTGGGCGCGACGGCACAGGCGGCGAGCGCGAGCGCGGATGCCGTACCGAGCCCCAGGATCAGCCGCCGCCGGTCGTGGCTGTCGCCGGCCGGCACGAGCAGCAGGATGCCCGCCGCGTAGCCGAGCTGGGTGGCGGTGGGCACCGCGCCGAGGACGTCCGGGGCCACCCCGAGCGCGTGGGCGGCGGCGCCCAGCAGCGGTTGGTTGAGGTAGACGTTGGCGGCGGTGACGGCGCTGGTCGCGGCGAGGAGCAGGGCGGTCGGGCGGGTCAGGCCGGTGCGCGGGGGCGCGGAAGCTGGTTCGGTCACAGGGGACGACGCTAGGGCGGCCCCGTACTGGCAGGCTTGCGCTGTAGCGCCAACATATGTCGAGAACGTGCCAGGTGCGGGCGAGGGCGGAGGCGAACGCGGTGTACGGCAAGAGCGAGAACCGCGAGGACTACCAGAACGTGCCCCGGCCGGTCGCCGCGATGGCCCGCGACCTGCCCGACGGCCACCACATCCCCGGTCACCACCACCCCCGCGCCCAGCTGATCTACGGCACCACCGGCGCGATCACGGTCACCACCGGGCACGGTGTGTGGGCGGTCCCGGCCACCCGTGGCGTGTGGCTGCCCGCCGGGCTCACCCACGCGATGACCTGCGCGGGCGCGGTCGCCATGCGCACCCTCTACATCGAGCCGCAGTCCGCCTGGCGGCTGCCCGCCGGCCCCACCGTCGTCTCGGTCTCCCCGCTGCTGCGGGAGCTGATCGACGAGGCCACCCGGCTGCCGGTCGCGTACGACCCGCAGGGCCGGGACGGCCGGGTGATGGAGCTGCTGCTCCTCGAACTCGCGCCGCGCCCCGTACCGGCACTGCACCTGCCCGCACCGGCCGACCCCCGGCTGGCGGACCTCTGCGCGGCGGTCCGGGCCGACCCCGGCGCGCGCTGGGACGCCGCGTCCGCCGCCGCCCACGCCCACCTGAGCCCGCGCAGTCTGCACCGCAGGTTCGGGGCCGCGACGGGGATGAGCCTGGCCCGCTGGGTGCAGCAGGCCAGGCTCGTGCACGCGGTCACCCTGCTGGCCAGGGGGACACCGGTCACCTCCGTCGCCACCGGCCTCGGCTACGCGACCCCCAGCGCCTTCACGGCGATGTTCCGCCGGGCGCTGGGGACCACGCCGTCGGCCTACTTCGAGGGCACGTAGTCCGTACGGGACCGGCGGGCGGCCCGGGAGAGGCCGACGGCGGCCAGTACCGCGACCACCGCGACGACGAGCGCGTCCGCGCCGAGCCCCAGCCGCACACCGCCGAGCGTGGCCGCCGCGAAGTCCGAGCCGCCCTCGCGCAGCGCCCCGGCCCGGGCCGACGCCAGGGCGCTCAGCAGCGGGATGCCGATCGTGATGCCGATCTGCTGGGAGCTGGTCACCAGGCCGGTGGCCAGGCCCTGTTCGGTGTCCGGCACACCGGAGGTCACGATCACTCCGTACGAGACGACCGCCCACAGGTGCCCGAAGCAGGCGAGCGTCATGGCGACCGTGGCGAGCCAGACCCCGGACGGCGAGGTGCCGACGCCCAGCAGCGCCGCGGTGCAGACGGCCTGCACCGCCAGCCCGGTGAGCAGGCTGCGGCGGGCGCCGATACGCCCGATGACCTTCGGGGCGACCATGCCGGAGAGCACCGCGAAGGCCCCCTGCACGCCGAAGACGAGGCCGCTGACGAAGGCGGAGAGGTGCAGCACTTCCTGGAGGTAGAGCGTCAGCAGGAAGATCACCGCGCTCATCATGGAGAACGTGACCAGGCCCGCCAGGTTGCCCCACGCCACCGTCGGGCGGCGCAGCATCGGCAGCGACACCAGCGGTTGCCCGGCCCGGGACTCCACGATGACGAACGCGACGAGCAGGAGCAGGCCGAGGACCAGCGCGACCGGCACGTCGGGGCGGCCGAAGCCCGCCTCGGCGGCGGTGGAGAGCGCGTAGATCAGCGCGAGCAGACCGCCGGTGACGGTCACCGCGCCCGGTACGTCGATCCGGGGCCGGTCGGGGTGGGTGGACTCGGTGAGCAGCGAGGGGGCCACCGCCAGTACGGCCACCCCGGCCACCGCCAGCACGCCCATCGTCGAACGCCAGCCCAGCGCGTCGGTCAGCACGCCGCCGAGCACCATGCCGATGGTGAAGCCCATGGAGAGCAGCGTCCCGCTGATCCCGAGGGCGCGTTCGCGCTGCGGGCCTTCGGCGAAGGTGGTGGTCAGCAGGGACATGCCGGTGGGCACGATGACCGCGGCGCCCAGCCCTTGCAGCGCCCGCCCGGCCAGGAACACCGCCGGACTCCAGGCGAGCGCGGCCAGCAGCGAGGCCGCCGCGAAGAGGGCCAGCCCGGTGAGGAAGAGCCGGCGCCGCCCGTACAGGTCGGCGATCCGCCCGAACAGCAGCAGGAACCCACCGGACGGCAGCGCGAACGCGGTGACCGCCCACTGGAGGTCGGCCTGGCCCATGCCCAGGTCCCGGCCGAGCACCGGCAGGGCCACGTTCAGGATCGAGAAGTCGAGCGCGACGATGAACTGCGCGGCACACAGGAGGAGCAGGATCAGCTTGGCACGAGCGGACATCCGCTCGGGAGCGGGAGCGGGAGCGGGAGCGGGGACGGCGGCGGAGCCGGACGCGGGAGCGGGGACGGCCGGGGACGGGCCGGCCGGCGGTGCGGGGGCCGTGCTGGGAAGCGGGGACGTTTCGGTTGGCATACGAGGAGCCTGCGGCCCAGGAATACGGCGTGGGGAGCGGGAACTTATCGTGGTGTCCGGACCACCAGGCACGGTCCGGACACAGCGGCCGCGACGGCGGCCGGAGAGCAACGGTCGACGGGGGAACGGCGTGGGCGGATCCGCACGGGCGGCAGCACTACCGACGACAGGGGAGTCCGGCGGCGCCAAGCCGCGGCGCCGGCAGGAGCTGCGGGACTTCCTGATGAGCCGCCGGGCCCGGGTCAGCCCGGCCGACGCGGGCCTGCCCGACGGCGGCCGGCGCCGTACGCCGGGGCTGCGCCGGGAGGAGGTCGCGGTGCTCGCCGGGGTCGGCGCCTCCTGGTACCAGTGGCTGGAGCAGGGGCGTGACATCACCGTCTCGCCGCAGGTGCTGGACTCCGTGGCGCGGGTGCTGCGGCTGAGCGACGCCGAGCGGCGGCACCTGTACGTGCTGGCCGGGCTCAACCCGCCGCTGCGGCAGGACCCGGACCCCGGTGTGGCGGACATGTGCGAGGGGCTGCAGCGGCTGATCGACGCGTGGATGCCGTTCCCGGCGCACATCATGGACCCGTACTGGAACACCGTCGCCTTCAACGAGGCGGCGCGGATCGTCCTCAACCACGGCCAGGAGGGCGCCAGTTCCAACTGCCTGCTCTCGTACTTCACCGATCCGGTCTACCGGGCCCGCGCCTCCAGCTGGGCGCGGAACGCGCCGACGGTCGTGGCGCAGTACCGGGCGGCGTGGTCGGAGCGGCCCGGCGACGAGGGGTACCAGGACGTCGTACGGGAGGTGTCCGCGGCCAGTGAGGAGTTCGCGGAGCTGTGGGCGCGCGGTGACGTGCAGGACGGCGGGCAGGTGCACAAGGAGCTGGAGCACCCGCTCGTGGGCACGCTGCTGTTCGAGTCCACCCAGCTGCGGGTGCCGGCCCGCCCGGACCTGACGATCGTGCTGCACAACCCGCGCCGTACGGCGGAGGCGGACACCGGGGCGAAGCTGGAGTGGCTGACCTCGCCGGAGGGCCGCCGGGGCGGGATGTACTCGGTGGTGGGCTGATCCGTCGTGCGGGCCGGGCCGGTCACCGCCGTACGCCCCCGCGCGGCTGCGAGACCGGTCACCCGTACGCCCCCTCGCGTCCGCCGGGCCGTCGGCCGCATATGCTCGCCCGTATGAGCGAAGCCGCACCGCTGGACCCGGAAGACCGCAAGATCATTACGCTGGCCCGTTCCGCGCGGGCCCGCAACGGGGTGCCGGAAGGCGCCGCCGTCCGTGACGAGACCGGGCGCACCTACGTCGCCGGAACCGTCGCCCTGGAGTCGTTGCGGCTCAGCGCGTTGCGTACGGCGGTCGCCATGGCCGTCGCGAGCGGCGCGCAGTCGCTGGAGGCGGCGGCCGTGGTGACCGAGGCGGAGACGGCCTCGGACGAGGACCGCGCGGCCGTACGGGACCTGGGCGGCGCGGAGACGCCGGTGCTGGTCGCCGGTCCGGACGGCACGCTGCGGGCCACGGTCCAGGCGGGCTGAGGGGCCGCCGTACGGGCGGCGGGCCCTCACTCCGCCGCCTGTTCCGTCCCCACCCGCTCCAACAGCGCCTTCTTGTCCGGTTTGCCGCTCGCCGCGACCGGCACCTCCCGTATGGCGGTGAGGGTGGCGGGCACGCTCGCCTGGCCCAGTTCCGCGGCGACGTGGGCGCGCAGGGCCGCGCGGTCCGGGTGGCGTCCCGCGGCCGGTACGACGAACGCGTGGGCGGCCTCGCCGGTCCGCTCGTCGGGGGCGCCGACGACATAGGCCTGGTCGACGTCCGGGTGCCGGGCCAGGGCCTGTTCGATCGCGCCGGCGTAGTGCAGGACGGCGTTGACGATGATCACGTCGCGGATGCGCCCGGTGAGCCGCAGGAAGCCGTCCTCGCCGAGCCGGCCGAGGTCGCGGGTGCGGACCCAGCCGTCGCGCAGGACGGCGCGGGTCTCGGCCTCGTCGTGGCGGTATCCGGCCAGCGCGCCGGGCGTACGGACCCAGATCTCCCCGGTGGTCCCGTCGGGGAGGGGCCGGCCGTCGGCCGGATCCCGCACGCTGATGTCCACCCCGTCCAGGGGACGTCCCACCGAGCCGTACGCCGTGTCCGGCCACCGGGCCAGGTCGTCGGGGGTGAGCAGGGTCAGCATGCCGGTCTCGGTCTGCCCGTATCCCTGGTGCACGACCGGGCCGAGCCGTTCCACCGCTTCGGCGAGGCGGTGGGGCGCCAGGGGAGATCCGGCCACGAGGAGCGCCCGCAGGCTGCTGAGGTCCATGGTGGTGCCGGTGTCGCCGCGCAGGGTGTCGAGGATGTGGTGCAGCCGGGGGACGGTCAGCAGGCAGGCGGTGACGCGGTGCCGCGCGAAGACCTCCGGGAAGGCCGGGGGCGGGTCCGGGATGACGGCGGTGCCGCCGCCCAGCAGGCACAGTCCCAGGTGTTCGAAGATCACCGCGCTGGTGAGGGTGCCGAAGAGCAGGAAGCGCGCGTAGGCCGCCGCGAGCGCGGCGGTCCGCGCGGACCGGCGGGCCGGCTGCCACGACCAGCTCGCGGTCAGGCTGCGGTAGGTGTGCGCGCATTCCTTGGGCAGTCCGGTGCTGCCGCTGGTCAGGGTGGTCAGGGCGATGTCGTCCGGGCGGCCGCGGGCCAGGAGGTCGTCGGGGGAGGCGGGCTCCGCCGTGCTCAGCAGGTCGTTCTCCAGCCGGAGGCGGCGGACGGGCCCGGCTGCCGCGAAGAGTCCGGTGGTGCCGGACGGTTCGTCGTGCACGAGGACGGCGACGCCGTCGGCCAGGATGCGGGCGAGGTGGGCCGGCGGCAGGCCGGGGCGCAGCCCGGTCAGCCGGGCGCCCAGCAGGTGCACCGCGATGTGCAGGGCGAATGCCTCGGGGGTGACACCGGCGGCGACCGCGACGGACGTCCCGGGCCCCACGCCCGCCGCGCGCAGCCCGCGCACACAGCGGCCGGTCAGGTCCAGGATCTCGCGGCGCGGGACGGCGCGCCCCCGGTGTTCGAACGCGGGCAGGTCCGGCAGCCGGCGGAAGGCGTCGACGAGAGCCTGCGGGAATGGGCTTTCGGGCGGCTGGTTCATTTCGTATCCGCTCCGGTGGGTGTGAACGGCTGAAATGTGTCGCGGGACCGGCGGGACGGACGGGGCCGGGAGTGCGGGAAGAGTAATGCGGCGGCCCGCCGGGTACGACAGAAGGGCGTTCCGGGTAAAAGTCCCGGACCTTGTGACACTGGCTTGTGCAGCGTACTCGTAAACCTGGATTCGAGTGTGACGCAGATCACTTAAGCGCGCCCTGGTGCTGTTCTTTAATGCTCAAGTACTGTCGGTTTCCGCTCCATCTCCATCCCCCGCAGGTGACAGGAGAATTGCGTGAGCCACGAAGAACAGCTCGACTATCTGGTGATCGGCGCGGGCCCCGCGGGATTACAGGCCGGATATTTCCTGCAACGGGCCGGACGCAGTTGTCTCATCGTGGAGTCGGGCGCGGCTCCCGGTACGTTCTTCACCCGCTTCCCCCGCCACCGCACCCTCATCTCGGTCAACAAGGTGCACACCGGCTGGGACGATCCCGAACTGAACATGCGGACCGACTGGAACTCGCTGCTCTCGGACGAGCACGCCCCGCTGTTCACCGCGCGCACCCCGCGCTATTTCCCGGCCGCCGACGAGATGGTCGGCTATCTCGCCGACTTCGCCGCCACCCACCGGCTGCGCATCCGCCACCACACGCGCATCACCGACATCGCCCGTCCGTACGGCGGGCCGGACGGACCCGGCGATTTCCTCGCCCGCGCCGCGGACGGCACCGCCTACCGCGCGCGGCGGATCATCGTGGCGACCGGCGTCACCCGCCCGTACGTACCCGCCGTCGAGGGCGTCGAGACGGCCGAGCGCTACGGCGAGGTGGACGTCGACCCGGCCGGCTTCACCGGGCAGCGGGTGCTGATCATCGGCCGCGGCAACTCCGCGTTCGAGACCGCCGACAACCTCGTCGAGACCGCCGCCGTCATCCACGTGGCCGGTCCCGGCTCACTGAAGCTCGCCTGGCAGACCCATTTCGTCGGGCACCTGCGGGCCGTCAACAACAACTTCCTCGACACGTATCAGCTGAAATTGCAGAACGCGGTGCTGGACGGGAACATCCTGCGTATCCGCCGGCAGTCGGACGGCGGGTACCTGGTGTCCGTTTCCTTTTCCCGGGTCGCGGAAGTCGTCAAGGACATCCGCTACGACCGGGTCATTCTCGCCACCGGCTTCCGCTTCGACCCGTCGATATTCGCCCCGGAGTGCCGGCCCGAACTCGCCGTCAACGACCGCTTTCCGGCCCAGACCGACGCCTGGGAATCCCCGAATGTACCCGGCCTCTACTTCGCCGGCACCATCACCCAGGTACGCGATTTCAAGAAATCCACCAGTGGTTTCATCCACGGCTTCCGGTACGGTGTACGCGCCCTGCACCGCATCCTCGAAGCCCGGTACCACGACCGCCCCTGGCCCGCCCGGGCCCTGCCCGCCACCGCCGAAGCGGTCAGCGACGCCGTGATCGACCGTGTCAACCGCAGCTCGGCGCTGTTCCAGGTGTTCGGCTTCCTCGGCGACGCGGTGCTCGTCGACCGGGACGGCACGGTCCGCTACTGCGAGGAGGTCCCGGTCGACCACCTGCACACCGCCGTCGCCGACGGCGGCTTCGGCGAGGTCGGCTCCTACTTCACCGTCACCCTCGAATACGGCGAGGGCCACGACCGGGTGAACCCGTTCGACATCACCGCCGGCCGCGTCTCCCAGCAGGACACCACCGGCCTCGACGGCCGCTACCTCCACCCGGTGGTCCGCGCCTTCGACGGCACCGCCCCCGGCAAGGCCACCGCCGAACACCACCTCACCGAGAACCTGGAGAACGAGTGGGACAGCGAGGAGGTCCACCGCGCACCCCTGCGGACCTTCCTGCGCTCCCGGCTCACCGAGCAGGCCCCGGCGGCCCGGCCGTGATCCCCACCCTCACCGACCTGCGCGAGCGGGCCCGGGAGCGGCTGGACCCGCGGGTGTACGACTTCTTCGCCGGGGGCGCCGGAGGGGAGACGGCGCTCCACGAGAACGAGGCGGCGTTCCGCCGGCTCGCCCTGCTGCCGCGCGTGCTGCGCGGGGCGGCCACCCGCGACCTGTCCGTGACGCTGTGCGGCGACCGCCTCGCCTTCCCCGTCCTGGTCTCGCCCACCGCCTTCCACCGCCTCGCGCACCCCGAGGGCGAGACGGCCACCGCCCGCGCGGCGGCGGCCGCCGGCACGGTCCTGGTCACCGGCATGGCGGCGACCGTGCCGGTGGCCGAGGTGACTGCGGCCGCCCGCGCCGTACGGGACGGATCGCCCGTCTGGTTCCAGCTCTACCTCCAGCCCGAACCGGAGGTCACCCTCGCCCTCGTACGCCGCGCGGAGCGGGCCGGGTGCACGGCGCTGGTCGTCACCGTCGACTCGCCCGTCTTCGGCCGCCGCGAACGCGACGCCCGGCACGGCTTCGACGATCTGCCCGACGGCCTGGCCGCCGAGAACATGCGCGGCCTGCCCGGCGCACCCGACGGCCGCCCCCGTGACATCGCCATGTCCCCGGGGCTCTCCTGGGACGACCTGCGCAGACTGCGGGCGCAGACCCGGCTGCCGGTGCTGCTCAAGGGCGTCCTGCACCCGGGGGACGCCCGGATCGCCGTCGCCGAGGGCGTGGACGGACTGGTGGTCTCCAACCACGGCGGCCGGCAGCTCGACGCCGCCCCGGCGAGCGTCGAGGCGCTGCCCGCCGTCGCCGCGGCCGTCGCGGGCCGGGTGCCGGTCCTGCTGGACGGCGGCGTCCGGCGCGGCTCCGACGCCGCCGTGGCCCTCGCGCTGGGCGCGTGCGCCGTCGGCGTCGGCCGCCCGGTGCTGTGGGGGCTGGCCGCGGACGGCGAGAAGGGCGTCCGGCACGTACTGGAGCTGCTGCGTGCCGAGTTCGACCACGTACTGGCGCTGTGCGGCGGCGGCAGCCCGGCCGATCTCGGGCCGGACCTGGTCGTCGCGCGGGGCAGGGTCCGGGACGCACGCGAGGGGGCGGACCGGTGAGCCGCCCCCGTACCGTCCGGCTCCTCGCCGCCGCGGCCGCCGCCCTCTCCGTCCCGTACTGGCTGCCGCGCTCCGTCGTCGCCGCCCGCGTCGCGCTCTTCGCCCGCATCAACGGTGACGAGGGCATCGCCTTCCCCAACGCCGACGTCCCCGCCGAACGCTTCCAGGAGATCTACTCCCACCCGGCCGCCAACGGCCGCAGCCGGGGCGCCGCCCTCTCCGACCTCTTCTGGTACTGGCTCGCGCCCGGCGCCGAAGTGCACCAGGAGCACCTGGAGGCCGGCCCGCGCTACGACGAGGTCGCCCGCACCACCCTCGCCGTGCTCGCCGGGCCCAGCCAGGACCTGTCCGCCGCCGCGGCCCGCCGTACCGCCGCCGTACTGGACGAACTGGTCACCGGCCGCGCCACGTTCGTACGGCTGCGTGACCTGATGATGCCGGTGTGGGCGGAGTTCTTCCACGGCCTGGTCTTCCGCGAACCGTGCCCGCCCCGCGTCCGGCGCCTGATCGTCGACAACGCCGAGGACGTCGTCAACTCCCTGAAGTGCACCCGGCTCCGCCACCCGGCCCGCCGCGCCCGTCTCACCCGCCACCTGCGGCGGCGCATCGCCGCCGGGCAGGTACCGCCGCACCACCTGCCGGCCTCCCTGACGCCCGACGAGCAGGCGTACTACCTCCAGGGCACCTTCTTCAACACGGCCGTGGTCCAGCTGTCCGAGGCCATGGCCCACCTGCTGCTCGTGCTGGCGCAGCACCCGGACGTCCAGCGGAGACTGGCCGCGGCGCCGGACGACGACCGGTACTTCGCCAACGTCCTGGACGAGACCCTGCGGCTCTACCCGCTCTTCGGCGTCGCCCACCGCATCAGCACCGCCGACATCCCGCTCGGCCCGGACGCGGTCCTGCCCGCCGGCTCCGTGCTGTGCTTCAACTACCCGGACTACCACGCCACCGGCTACTCCGACCCGGACGTCTTCGACCCCGACCGCTGGGACCGCCTCGTCGCCAAGCGCCAGCACCACATCCCGTTCGGCGTCGCCGCCAACCGGCCCTGCCCGGCCTGGCGGCTGGCCCCGCTGGCCATGCGCGCCGCGACCCGCGAGGTACTGCGCCGCTTCACCCTCCACTCCTCCGTCGCCCACACCCGCTCCATCCCGCACCGCGCACCCTGCCTGCTGGTCCGGCGCGGCCGTCCGCTGCCGTACCACCGGCTGCTCGCGGCCCGCGTCTTCCTGCGGGCGCGCGACCGGTGGGAGGACGTGTGGCGCAGCTGCGGCCAGCTCCTCCTCGGTACGTGGATGGTGCTGGACGCCCGCCGCCTGCGTCCGGCCGAGCGCTACTTCGCCGCCCACGACACCCAGGGCGCCCCGCTGCCGGCCGGCACCGACGGGCCGGCGCGCTGCCCGTACCCGCACGCCTGACCCGCAGCCTGAACCGCTCACCCGACCCGCTCACCCGACCCGCTCACCCGGCCCGCACGCCACGACCCAGCTCCCCGGGCCCGCCCGTCCCCGTCCCTCCCCGCGAGCCGAAGGGCCTCCCGCCATGACCGTCACGGAGTTAGGACCGGTCTTCTTCCTGGCCGTCGTCGTCATCCTGCTCCTCTGCCGGCTCGTCGGCCGCGCCCTGCGCGCGCTGGGCCAGCCGCCCGTGGTGGGCGAGATGGTCGCCGGGGTGATGCTCGGGCCGTCCGTGCTCGGCCTGCTGGCGCCCGGCGTGGAGACGGCCCTCTTCCCGCCGGAGCTGCGGCCCGCGCTGTACGTCGCCGGGCAGATCGGCCTGGTCGTCTTCATGTTCCAGACCGGGTACGAGTTCCGGTCGGCCGGCATCCGGTCGGTGGCCAGGCCGGCCGCGATGATCTCGGGAGCCGGCATCCTCGTACCGCTCGCGCTGGGCGTGGGCCTGACCTACGCCGTGCACGGCCGGGTCGACGTCTTCCCGAAGGACGTGTCCGTCACCGTCTCCGCCCTGTTCGTCGGTGTGACCCTGGCCATCACCGCGTTCCCCATGCTCGCCCGCATCATCACCGAGCGCGGCCTGACCGGCACCCGCTTCGGCTCGCTGTCCCTGGCCTCCGGGGCGGTCGACGACGCGCTGGCGTGGGTGCTGCTCGCCGGGGTGCTGAGCCTGACCGGTAGCGGCGCCGGGCCGCTGGTCGTGGCCCTCGCGGGCAGCGCGGGTCTGGTGGCCGCCCTGGTCTTCCTCGCCCGCTCCGGCACCCGGCTCACCGGCCTGGTGAACCGCCGCAGCCCCGACGAGCTGCTGTTGGTCACCGTGGTCGCGCTGTTCATCGCCGCCTGGTACACCGACCGCATCGGCCTGTACGCCGTCTTCGGCGCGTTCAGCCTGGGCGTGGTCTTCCCGCGCTCCGAACCGGTGGACCGGGCCATCGGGACGATCGCGCCGATCAGCCGGATCGTCTTCCTGCCGCTGTTCTTCACCTACTCCGGCCTGAACACCGACTTCGCGCTGCTGGCCTCGCCCGGCCTGCTGCTGTTCACCGCGGGCTGCGTGGTGCTGGCCGTCCTCGGCAAGCTGGGCGCCTGCTGGCTGGCGGCCCGGGCGGCGGGGGAGGAGGGCGCGGTCGCGCTGCGCATCGGCACGCTGATGAACGCGCGGGGCCTGATGCAGCTGATCGCGATCAACATCGGCCTGGCGGCCGGCATCGTCACCCCGTCGATGTTCGCGGTACTGGTCGTGGTCGCCCTGGTGACGACGCTGATGGCCACCCCGATGCTCACCCTCTGGGACCGCCTCGACGCACGCCGGGCGCCCGGCCGGCCACAGGCGGAGCGGGTGGGGGCCGCGCCGTAGCACCGGCCCGGCCCACCCCGCCCCGGCGCCCGGCCGCCCGCCCCGGGGCCGGGCCGCCCGCCCGGTCCGTACGGCCGTGGCCGGGCCGGTGGTCGGCGCGCCCCCGCCGATCGGGGACAATGGGCGCCATGAGCGTTCGTACAGAGTCCTCCGCCCAGCACCGCGCCGGCTTCGCGTGCTTCGTCGGCCGCCCGAACGCGGGCAAGTCGACCCTCACGAACGCTCTGGTCGGCACCAAGGTCGCGATCACCTCCAACCGCCCGCAGACCACCCGGCACACCGTGCGCGGCATCGTGCACCGCCCGGACGCCCAGCTCGTCCTGGTCGACACCCCGGGCCTGCACAAGCCGCGCACCCTGCTCGGCGAGCGGCTCAACGACGTCGTACGCACCACCTGGGCCGAGGTCGATGTGATCGGCTTCTGCCTGCCCGCCGACCAGAAGCTGGGCCCCGGCGACCGCTTCATCGCGGGTGAGCTGGCCGGCATCAAGAAGACCCCGAAGATCGCCATCGTCACCAAGACCGACCTGGTGGACTCCAAGCAGCTCGCCGAACAGCTGCTCGCCGTCGACCAGCTCGGCCGGGAGCTGGGCATCGAGTGGGCGGAGATCATTCCGGTCTCCGCGGTCGGCGACAAGCAAGTGCAGCTCGTCGCCGACCTGCTCGTCCCGATGCTCCCCGAGAGCCCCCCGCTCTACCCCGAGGGTGACCTCACCGACGAGCCCGAGCAGGTCATGGTCGCCGAGCTGATCCGCGAGGCGGCGCTCGAAGGCGTACGGGACGAGCTGCCGCACTCCATCGCCGTCGTGGTCGAGGAGATGCTGCCGCGCGAGGACCGCCCGGCGGACAAGCCGCTGCTGGACATCCACGCCAACGTCTACATCGAGCGGCCCAGCCAGAAGGGCATCATCATCGGCCCCAAGGGCAAGCGGCTCAAGGAGGTCGGCGTGAAGTCCCGTAAGCACATCGAGGCGCTGCTCGGCACGCCGGTCTTCCTCGACCTGCACGTGAAGGTCGCCAAGGACTGGCAGCGCGACCCGAAGCAGCTCCGCAAGCTCGGCTTCTGAGACCCGCGGGGCGGGCTCACGCCACCCCGCGGATCCGCCGCACCAGCAGCGCCCCCGCCAGCCCGGTGGCCGCCGCGACCAGGTACAGCACCCGGTAGCCGCCCAGGTACGTCACGATCGGCGCGGCCAGCGCGGGGGCGGCGACCTGCGGCAGCGAGTTGGCGATGTTGATGACGCCGAGGTCCCGGCCCCGATGGCCGGCGGCCGGCAGCACGTCCGTCATCAGCGCGAAGTCCACCGAGGTGAAGACGCCGAAGCCGACGCCCAGCAGCGCCGCGGCGACCAGCGCGCCGGTCCAGGTCTGCCACCCGGCGAGCAGCGCGGTGGCCGCCGCCATGAGCACGCCGGCCCCGAGCACGAACGGTTTGCGGCGGCCCGTACGGTCCGACCAGATCCCGCCGGCGACGACGGTGGCGAGCAGCGTCACCGCGTTGACGGCGGTCAGGATCAGCACGCCGTCCTCGGGGCGGGGCCGGTGCAGCGCGTCGCGCAGGTAGTACAGCAGGTACAGCAGCGCGAGCGCGTTGCCCAGGTTGACCAGGAAGCGGGTCAGCCAGGCCCAGGCGAGGTCGGGGTGGCGGCGCGGCCGGATCCAGAACCCGGCGACAAAGGGCCGCCACGCGAACGGCGGCCGGTCGCCGGGCCCGATCCGCAGATCCTGGTAGCGCAGTACGTACGGGAGCGTCGCCAGCACCGTGAACGCGGCGCAGGCCACGTACCCCGCCGCGATGCCGCCGGCGGCCGACGCCAGCCCCGTACCGGCCACCACGCCCAGGATCTGCGCCGCGCCCAGCCAGCCGCCCACCGCGCCGCGCTGGAGGTGCGGCACCCGGTCCGGTACGGCGGCGGTGACCGCCGCGAACGCGGCGTTGAGCGTGAGCTGCACCAGGCACCACCCGGCCGCCATCACGGCGACGGTCCGGGCGGCCGCCAGCAGGCACAGTGCCGCGGCCCCGCCGAGGGCCCCGGCCACGATCCACGGCGTACGGCGTCCGAACCGCGAGGCCGTACGGTCCGACAGCGCCCCGAAGACCGGGTTGGCGACGAGCGAGACCGCGGCGCCCAGTCCGGTGACCCAGGCCAGCACCGACTCCTTCGACGTGCCCGGCGGCGCCAGCTCGGCCGCCTGGAGGGCCAGCAGGACCTGGATCGGGCCGTACCAGCCGACCCAGACCGCCCCGTTGGCCAGCGCCAGCGCGGCGGTCCAGCCGCGGCCCACCCGCCCGGCGGGCTCGGCGAGGGCCCCGGGCGTGCCCGTGGCCCCCGCGCCGGTCACCGCTGGGCCCGCAGCGCGTCCCGCAGCCAGCGGTACGAGGCCTTCGGCGTCCGCGCCAGCGTCCCGTAATCGACGTGCACCAGCCCGAACCTGCGGGCGTAGCCTTCCGCCCACTCGAAGTTGTCCAGCAGCGACCAGACGAAGTAGCCGCGCACATCCACCCCGGCGGTGAGCGCGTCGTGCACGGCCCGGATGTGCGCGTCCAGGAAGGTGATCCGCTCCCGGTCCTCGACGCCCTCGTAGGAGCAGCCGTTCTCGGTGATGACCACGGGCGGCAGGCGGTCGCCGTACCGGTCGCGGAACCCGGTCAGCAGCTCGGTCAGCGCCGCGGGCACCACGGGCCAGCCGAAGTCCGTGAACGGGTAGCCCTCGATCCGGCGTGGCGCGAAGGGCAGCCCCGGCGGCAGCTCGATCCCGGCGAAGTCGGCCGGCCCGGCGTCCTCCGCCCGCGGCGCTCCCACTCGCGTCGGCTGGTAGTAGTTCACCCCGTACCAGTCCAGCGGCTCACCGATGACCCGCAGGTCCTCGTCCACCGGCCCGGCCCCGGACAGCAGCCCCGCCGCCTGCACCTCCTCCGGGTAGCGCCCCAGCAGCACCGGCTCCGCGAACAAACGGTTCAGCAGCAGGTCGTACAGCCCCGCCGCCTCCTGATCGGCGACCGACTCCGACGCGGCCCACGTCGGCCCGTGCGAATTGGCGATCCCGATCCCGCCCGCTCCCCGGGCCCGCAGCGCCTGCACGGCCAGGCCGTGCCCCAGCAGCAGGTGGTGCGCCACCGGCAGCGCCGCGAATCCCAGCTGCTTCCCGGGCGCGTGCTGCCCCAGCCCGTACCCCAGCAGCGTCAGCTCGGCGGGCTCGTTGAGCGTGATCCACCGGTCCACCCGGTCCCCGAGCCGCGCCGCCACCGCGTCCGCGTACGCCGCGAACCGGCTCGCCGTGTCCCGCGCCAGCCATCCGCCCCCGGCCTCGACGGCTTGCGGCGTGTCCCAGTGGAAGAGCGTCGGCACGGGCCGTACGCCCGCCGCGCACACCTCGTCGACCAGCCGGTCGTAGAAGTCCAGCCCCGCCGGGTTGACCCGTGGTCCGCCGTCCGGCATCACCCGCGGCCAGGCCACCGAGAACCGGTAGGCGCCGACGCCCAGTTCCCCGATCAGCGCCACGTCTTCCCGGTACCGGTGGTAGTGGCCGGTCGCCACCCGCGCGTCCGACCCGTCCTTGATCCGCCCGGGCCGCTCGGCGAAGTCGTCCCACACCGACCGTCCCCGGCCGTCCTCGGCCACCGCGCCCTCGATCTGGTAGGCGGACGTCGAGACTCCCCACACGAACCCCGCGGGGAAGCGGGGCAGCGCAGACGACGGCAGCCCGTCCGGCACACGCGAAGCGTCCATGCGCCGGATCGTGCTTACCGCCGCGTACGGGTGTCAAGAGGCGCGCGCGGTACGGGAGTTACCGGTAGGTGCCGGTCAGCTGCCCTCCTTGAGGACTCTGCTGATCAGCTTGCGCTGTTCCTCGGTGAGGCGGGGGTCGGAGGCGTAGACCGTGTCGCCGTCGATGGTGATCTGGTAGCTGAAACCGTCGGGGACGCCTACCGGGGGCGTGCCCCGGCCGGCCGCGGCTGCCCGCTCGGCCAGGGCGTGCCATTCCGCGGCATCGGGCAGGCCCGAGGTGTCGACCTCGGCGTGGCGCTCGATGCCGGCGAAGCCGCCGGTGCGTCGTACTTGAATCCGCATGACGGGCTTCCTACCCAGTGGAGCTCAGGGAAACGGACAGAACGGGCCGGACCGCGGCGGATCAGCCGGTGGGGACGCCCACCTGCGACCAGGCCTTCAGGAGCGACTGCAACTCCGCGCCCTCACCGTACTTGGTGCGTGCGGTGGCGACGGTCAGGCGTGCGAAGTCGGCGAACTGGGCGTCCTTGTCGAGCTCGCCGCCGGTCAGCGTGTCGTACCAGATCTGGCCGGCCCGCTCCCACGCGTTGCCGCCGAGGTCCGTGGCGAGCAGGTAGAAGGCGTGGTTGGGGATGCCGGAGTTGATGTGCACGCCGCCGTTGTCGCGGGAGGTCTTGACGTAGTTGTCCATCGTCGCGGGCTGCGGGTCCTTGCCCAGCACGTCGTCGTCGTACGCGGTGCCCGGGGCCTTCATCGAGCGCAGCGCCTCGCCGGTGACGTTGGGGCCGAGCAGCCCGGCGCCGATCAGCCAGTCGGCCTGGGAGGCGTTCTGGCCGAGCGCGTACTGCTTGATCAGGGAGCCGAAGACGTCCGACATGGACTCGTTGAGCGCGCCGGACTGGCCGTAGTAGTCCAGGTTGGCGGTGTGCTGGGTGACGCCGTGGGTCAGTTCGTGGCCGATGACGTCGACCGGGATGGTGAAGTCGAGGAACAGGTCGTTGTCGCCGTCGCCGAAGACCATCCGCCGGCCGTCCCAGAAGGCGTTGTCGTATTTCACGCCGTAGTGGACGGTGGCGTCCAGCGGCAGGCCGGAGTCGTCGATGGAGTGCCGGCCGTACACCTTCAGGTACAGCTCGAAGGTCGCGCCGAGGCCCGCGTGCGCGCGGTTGACGGAGGCGTCCTTCGAGGGCTTGTCGGCCTCGGAGTGCACCTTCTTGCCCGGCAGCGTCTCCAGGTGCCGCGCGTCGTAGATGGTGCGGTTCGGCTTGTCCGAGGGGGTGCCGGTGGGCGCGGCCATGCCGCGGACGGTGGTGATGCGGCGGCGGGTGCGCTGCAGGGCGTCGTGCTCCAGGGTGCGCAGGGCGCGCTCGGAGCGGTCCGCGTCCTCCAGTCGCGAGAGGTGGTCGAGGACGTGGGGCGGCACGATCGTGCAGAAGACCGGGTGGGCCTCAGTGGCTTCAGGGTTCATGCACGGCAATGTGGCACTGGGTCACGGGCGTGTCACTCCCTGCCGCCATGATTCCTGAAATCGTGTGGTTGATCGCGTTTGAGGGGTTGGATCCGCCCGGTCCCGCATACTGATACGGGGCCGCCGATTCCGCGTCGCCTCGGCTAGGGTGCTGTGCATCATGCGTTACGGGCTGCTTCTCCTTAGCTGCCGCGGCGAGGGTCTGTTGTCATAGGGCCGACCCCCTCCCCGCGGGATTCGGTGCTGCGATTTTCGCCCCGTCGGCCTCTCCCCCCGCGGACATACGAGGAGCCCCGCGCCACCATGACGAATCCGTCGATTTCTGCTCAGATCGCTGAAAACTCGGTCGGCCGCCCCACGCCCGTCACGAACGCGACCCACACCCAGAAGCCCTCCGGCCTGCCGGTGCACCGCTACGGCGGCTACGAGGCCGTCGACATCCCGGACCGCACCTGGCCGGACAACCGCATCACCAAGGCCCCCCGCTGGCTCTCCACCGACCTGCGCGACGGCAACCAGGCGCTGATCGACCCGATGTCGCCGGCCCGCAAGCGCGAGATGTTCGACCTGCTGGTCAAGATGGGCTACAAGGAGATCGAGGTCGGCTTCCCCTCGTCCGGCGCCACCGACTTCGACTTCGTACGGTCGATCATCGAAGAGGGCGCGATCCCCGAGGACGTGACGATCTCCGTCCTGACGCAGGCCCGCGAGGAGCTGATCGAGCGGACCGTGGAGTCGCTGCGCGGCGCCCACCGGGCCACCGTCCACCTGTACAACGCCACCGCGCCGGTCTTCCGCCGGGTGGTCTTCCGCGGCTCCCGCGAGCAGGTCAAGCAGATCGCCGTGGACGGCACGCGGCTGGTCGTGGAGTACGCCGAGAAGATCCTGGGCCCGGAGACGGTCTTCGGCTACCAGTACAGCCCGGAGATCTTCACCGACACCGAGCTGGACTTCGCGCTGGAGGTCTGCGAGGGCGTGATGGACGTCTGGCAGCCCGAGGCGGGCCGCGAGATCATCCTGAACCTGCCGGCCACCGTCGAGCGCTCCACCCCCTCCACCCACGCCGACCGCTTCGAGTGGATGTCGCGCCACCTGTCCCGGCGCGAGCACATCTGCCTGTCCGTGCACCCGCACAACGACCGCGGCACCGCGGTCGCCGCCGCCGAGCTGGCGATCATGGCGGGCGCGGACCGGATCGAGGGCTGCCTGTTCGGCCAGGGCGAGCGCACCGGCAACGTGGACCTGGTCACCCTGGGCATGAACCTGTTCAGCCAGGGCGTGGACCCGCAGATCGACTTCTCGCAGATCGACGAGGTCCGCCGGACCGCCGAGTACTGCAACCAGATGGAGATCCACCCGCGCCACCCGTACGCGGGCGATCTGGTCTACACCGCCTTCTCCGGCTCCCACCAGGACGCCATCAAGAAGGGCTTCGAGGCCATGGAGGCCCAGGCCGCGGAGCAGGGCAGGAGCGTGGACGACCTGGAGTGGGCCGTTCCGTACCTGCCCATCGACCCCAAGGACGTCGGCCGCTCCTACGAGGCCGTGATCCGCGTCAACTCGCAGTCCGGCAAGGGCGGCATCGCGTACGTCCTGAAGAACGAGCACAAGCTGGACCTGCCGCGCCGGATGCAGATCGAGTTCTCCAAGACCATCCAGGAGAAGACCGACGCCGAGGGCGGCGAGGTCACGCCGGAGGCGATCTGGTCGGTCTTCCAGGACGAGTACCTGCCGACCCCGGAGAACGCCTGGGGCCGGATCGCGCTGCGCAGCGCGCAGACCTCCACGACGACCGAGGGCACCGACGCGCTGACCGTCGAGGCGGTCGTGGACGGCGCCGACACGGTCCTGACCGGCACCGGCAACGGTCCGCTGGCCGCGTTCTTCGACGCGCTGCACGCCATCGACGTGGACGTACGGCTGCTGGACTACGTCGAGCACACGATGAGCGAGGGCGTCGGCGCCCAGGCCGCCGCGTACATCGAGTGCGCGATCGGCGACAAGGTGCTGTGGGGCGTCGGCATCGACGGCAACATCGTGCGCGCCTCGATCAAGGCCGCCGTCTCCGCGGTCAACCGCGCGAGCCGCTGATCACCGGGCCGTCGTGCGGCCCGTGCCCCCGGGCCCAGGGCCTGACCGGCATCCGGGCCGCACACCGCCTGTGACCTGCGACGTACGGAGCGTCCCCCGATTCTCGCCGCGAGCGCCGGGGGGCGCTTGGGCGTTCAACCGGTTTAAACGGCCGTCTTGTCCGGTCCGCACTACTGACGTCGCATCACGGATGTGGCTAACATCACGTCAACGCGGCAAAGATGCCGGAGCGTTACGGAGGGTCGACGTGATGCACAAGCTGGCTGTGATGGGTGTGCGGACGTCCTGGCGCACCGTCGCCGACGGCGAGTTCTTCTGCCCCGAGTGCGGCGGGGACCGCAACTACCTCCGGCGGACCGGCCGCCGCCGGCTCACCGTGCTCGGTGTGCCGCTGCTGCCGCGCGGCACCGCGGGCCCGGTCGTCGAGTGCTCCGCCTGCCGCGGCCACTTCGCGCTGGACGCGCTGGACCACCCCACCACGACACGCTTCTCGGCGATGCTCCGGGACGCCGTGCACACCGTCACGCTGGCCGTGCTGGCCGCCGGCGGCACGGCCTCGCCGGGGGTGCGCAGCACCGCGGTCGGCACGGTGCGCGCGGCGGGCTTCGCGGACTGTACGGAGGACCAGCTGCTGACCCTGCTCGCCGCGCTCGCCGCCGACACCGGCCGGCTGCCCGGCGCGCACGACGGCGCCCTGTCCCGCGCCGCCTCCGGAAGCCCGGGCCGTCCCGGCGGCGGCCTCGACCCGTGCGGTACGGCGCTGGCCATAGAACTGCACGAGGCGCTGGAGCCGCTGGCCCCGCACCTCGCCCCGGCGGGCCGCGAGTCGCTGCTCCTCCAGGGCGCGCGGATCGCCCTCGCCGACGGCCCGTACCTGCCGTCCGAGCGGGAGGTCCTGACCACCGTGGGCGCGGCCCTGCTGCTGTGCCCGGACGACACCGCCCGGCTGCTGGCGGCGGCCCGTACGCCGTCCTGAGGCCGTAGGGGCCCGCAGAGCCGCCGGTGCGGCCCCTCCCGCCGGGTGCGCGAGAATGGACCGCATGAGTCTGTTCCGCGATGACGGCCTGGTGCTGCGTACCCAGAAGCTGGGCGAGGCGGACCGGATCATCACGTTCCTCACCCGCGGGCACGGCCGGGTCCGGGCCGTGGCCCGGGGCGTACGCCGTACGAAGTCCAAGTTCGGCGCGCGGCTGGAGCCGTTCTCCCACGTCGACGTGCAGTTCTACGCCCGCGGCAGCGAGCTGGTCGGGCGCGGCCTGCCGATGTGCACGCAGAGTGAGACCATCGCCGCGTACGGCAGCGGCATCGTCACGGACTACGCCCGCTACACCGCCGGTACGGCCATGCTGGAGACCGCCGAGCGGTTCACCGACCACGAGGGCGAGCCGGCCGTGCAGCAGTACCTGCTGCTGGTCGGCGGGCTGCGCACGCTCGCGCGCGGCGAGCACGAGCCGCACCTGGTGCTGGACGCCTTCCTGCTGCGCTCGCTCGCGGTCAACGGCTACGCCCCCAGCTTCGACGGCTGCGCCAAGTGCGGCCTGCCAGGACCGAACCGGTTCTTCTCCGTGGGCTCGGGCGGCGTGGTGTGCGGCGACTGCCGGGTGCCCGGCAGCGTCGTACCCTCCTCCGAGGCCATCGGGCTGCTGGCGGCGCTGCTGTCCGGCGACTGGGCGACGGCGGACGCGTGCGAACCCCGGCACGTCCGGGAGGGCAGCGGACTCGTCGCGGCCTACCTGCACTGGCACCTGGAGCGCGGGCTGCGCTCCCTGCGGTACGTCGAGAAGTAGATAGGCTCAGCAGTTCGGGGGCGAGCCCCGGCCCGGGAGGCGGGCGGCGGCTCGGACACGACCGCACCACGCACTACGCATAGGAGATGTGGACCGGATGGCACGACGCGGATTCCTGGGGCGCGGCCGACGCGACTACGAGACGCCCGAGCCGCACCCGTCCGGCGCGCGTCCGCCGAAGATCCCCGGCGAGCTCGTCCCGAACCACGTGGCGATCGTCATGGACGGCAACGGCCGCTGGGCCAAGGAGCGCGGCCTGCCCCGTACCGAGGGCCACAAGGTCGGCGAGGGTGTCGTCCTCGACGTGCTCAAGGGCTGCATCGAGATGGGCGTCAAGAACCTGTCGCTGTACGCCTTCTCCACCGAGAACTGGAAGCGCTCGCCCGAAGAGGTGCGCTTCCTGATGAACTTCAACCGGGACGTCATCCGCCGCCGCCGGGACGAGATGGACGCGCTGGGTATCCGGATCCGCTGGGTCGGCCGGATGCCGAAGCTGTGGAAGTCCGTGGTGCAGGAGCTCCAGGTCGCCCAGGAGCAGACCAAGGACAACGACGCCATGACGCTGTACTTCTGCGTGAACTACGGCGGCCGGGCGGAGATCGCGGACGCGGCGGCGGCCATCGCGGCCGATGTGCGGGCCGGGAAGCTGGACCCGGCGAAGGTCAGCGAGAAGACCGTGGCCAAGTACCTGTACTACCCGGACATGCCGGACGTGGACCTGTTCGTGCGGCCCTCGGGCGAGCAGCGCACGTCCAACTACCTGATCTGGCAGAGCGCCTACGCCGAGATGGTGTTCCAGGACATTCTCTGGCCGGATTTCGACCGGCGGAACCTGTGGGACGCCTGCCTCGAATACGCCAAGCGGGACCGCCGGTTCGGCGCGGCCCCCGAGGTGGGCACCGCGCAGCAGTAAGGCCGTACGGGACAGCGGCCGGACCCCTGGTCAGGGGTCCGGCCGCTGTCGTTGCGCCGTTGCCGTCGGTGCTCCGCGTCAGGCGGAGCCGGCGGCCGCCTTGGCCGCGCACTCACCGCACGTACCGAAGATCTCGATGGTGTGCCCGACGTCCTGGAAGCCGTGCTCGGCGGCGATCTGGTCCGCCCACTTCTCCACGGCCGGGCCCTCCACCTCGACGGCCTTGCCGCAGTTGCGGCACACCAGGTGATGGTGGTGGTCGTCGGTGCTGCACCGCCGGTAGACGGCTTCGCCCTCGTTGGTGCGCAGCACGTCCACCTCGCCCGCGTCGGCGAGGGACTGCAGCGTCCGGTAGACGGTGGTCAGGCCGACCGAGTCCCCCCGGTGCTTGAGCATGTCGTGCAGTTCCTGCGCGCTGCGGAATTCGTCCACCTCGTCCAGTGCCGCTGCCACGGCGGCCCGCTGCCGCGTCGACCGGCCGCGCACCGGAGATCCAGCGCTCGCCACCGTTGCCTCCCTAGGTCTCGGGACGTCCCCCTGCACATCAGTCCGGCCATTGTGCCAGGTGATGACCGGAGCCCGGGTGCAACGCTTACGCGACGTACCTATCCCTTGGCCCCTTGCACGCTGACATCGTCGCCGGGGGAGCGGCTGCCGGGCACGTCCAGAGTGCACTGCCGGGCGGCTTCGGCCGCGGCCCGCGCGCGCTTTCTGGCCAGCGGGGCGGCCAGCGCCGCCATCAGCGCGAAGACCGCTATGGCCAGCAGCACGATGCTCGCGCCGGGCGGCACGTCCACGTAGAAGGAGAAGACCGTACCGGAGAGGGTGACGACGACACCGATGGCGACGGCCAGCGCGAGGGTTATCGCGAAGCCGCGAGTGGCCTGTTGGGCGGCGGCCACCGGTACCACCAGCAGCGCGCTGACGAGCAGCAGGCCGACGGCGCGCATCGCGACCGTGACGGTGAGCGCGGCGGTGACGGCCAGCAGCAGGTTCAGCCACCGCACGGGCAGGCCCATGACCCGGGCGAACTCCTCGTCCTGGCAGACGGCGAACAGCTGCCGGCGCAGTCCGAGCGTGACGGCCATCACGAAGGCGGCCAGCAGACAGGTGACCGTGACGTCCTCGGCGGAGACGCTGGTGATCGAGCCGAAGAGGTAACTGGTGAGGTTGGCGGTGGAACCGCCGGGCGCCAGGTTGACGATCAGCACACCGCCGGCCATACCGCCGTAGAAGAGCATCGCCAGCGCGATGTCCCCCCGCGTACGGCCCTTGGAGCGCACCAGCTCCATCGCGATCGCGCCGAGCGCGGCGACCAGCACGGCCATCCACACGGGCGAGGTGCGCAGCAGGAAGCCCAGCGCGACACCGGTCAGCGCGACATGGCCGATGCCGTCACCCATGATCGCCTGACGGCGCTGGACGAGGTAGATGCCGACGGCCGGCGCGGTGATGCCGACCAGGAGGGCGGCGAGCAGCGCGCGCTGCATGAAGGCGTAGTTCAGGAGATCCATGTCAGGTCAGTCCGTCTCAGGTCAGCAGCCCGGTACGGACCGGCTCGGCGGCCGGGTCCGCGTGCGGGTGGACGTGGTCGTGGCCGGGCTGGGGGTACCCCCTGCTCGAACAGAGTTGAGAGCTTGGGGGAGTGCTGGCCACCGCCTCGGACGGCGGCCCGTCCTGCACCACACAGCCGTCGCGCAGCACCACCGCGCGGTCGATCAGCGGCTCCAGCGGGCCCAGCTCGTGCAGCACGAGCAGCACGGTGGCGCCCGCCGCGACCTGCCCCCGCAGCGTCTCGGCCAGCACCTCCTGGCTGGCCAGGTCGACGCCGGCCATCGGCTCGTCCATGATCAGCAGTTCGGGGGAGCCGACCAGCGCGCGGGCGATCAGCACCCGCTGGTGCTGGCCGCCGGAGAGCGCCTCGACGGAGTCCTTGGCGCGGTCCGCCATGCCCACCAGGTCCAGCGCCCGGTGGACGGCGTCCCGGTCGGCCCGGCCGGGCCACTTCAGCTTCGTACGGGCCAGCCGGCCGGAGGAGACGATCTCGCGCACGGTGGCGGGCACGCCGCCCGCCGCCGTGGTGCGCTGCGGGACGTACCCGATGCGCGCCCAGTCCCGGAAGCGGCGCTGCGGGGTGCCGAACAGCTCCAGCTCGCCGCTGGTCAGCGGCACCTGGCCGACCACCGCGCGGACGGCGGTGGACTTGCCGGAGCCGTTGGCGCCGAGCAGGGCCACCACCTCGCCGCGCCGTACGGTCAGGTCGACGCCGCGCAGGACGGGGCGTGCGCCGAGCGCCGCACCCGCCCCGCGCAGCGATATGACCGTGTCCTGGTCCTTCATGGCCGGGTCCTCCCGTCGTGCCGTACGTATGTGTCCCGCCGGGTACCCGGCCGCGCCGTCCGGCCGGTCACTTGGCGCCGAGCGCCTTCTGCAGCGCCGCCAGGTTGGACTCCATGACCTGGACGTAGTCCGTGCCCTGGGACTTCTCGGTGATCCCCTCGATGGGGTCGAGCACGGCGGTCTTGACGCCGAGGTCCTTGGCCAGCGTCTTGGCCATGGCGGGGCTGGTCAGCGTCTCGAAGAAGACCGTGTCGACGTGGTGGTCCTTGGCGAGCTTCTGCAGTTCCTTCATGCGGCTGCCGCTGACGTCGCCCGACTCGGGGTCGATGCCGTTGATGGCTTCCTCGGTCAGGCCGTAGCGCTCGGCGAGGTAGCCGAAGGCGGCGTGGGTGGTGATGAAGGTGTCCGTCTTCTTGTTCTTCAGCCCGTCCTGGAACTTCTTGTTCAGGTCGTTCAGCTTCTTGACCACGTCGTCGGTGTTACGGGCGTAGTCCGCCTTGTGCGCGGGGTCGGCGTCCGCGAGGGTCTTGCCCACGCCCTTGGCGACCTGGGCGAACTTCACCGGGTCGAGCCAGATGTGCGGGTCGTCGCCGTCGGCTTCGTGGTCGTGGCCTTCATGGCCCTCGTGGCCGTGCTCGTCGTGGCCGGTGCCGTTGTCGCCGGTGGTGTGGTCGTGGCCGTCGACCTCCGAGCCGTGCTTCTTCAGCTCGGTCAGGGACGCCGCGTCGACGGTGTGCTGCACCCCGGACTGCTGGACGGCCTTGTCGACGGCGGGCTGGACGCCCTTGAGGTAGACGATCGCGTCGGACTCGCCGAGGTCGGCGATCTGGCGGGGGCTGAGTTCCAGGTCGTGCGGCTCGGTGCCGGGCTTGGTCAGGTCGGTGACCTGGACGTGGTCCTTGCCGATCTCCTTGGCGAGGAACTCCATCGGGTAGAACGACGCCGTCACGTTCAGTTTGCCGTCGGCCTTGCCGCCGCCGGAGTCGGAGCAGGCGGAGAGGGCCAGCATGCCGATCACGGAGGCTCCGGCTATGACGGCGGTGGGGAGGTGACGTCGTACGTTCATGACACTCATTTTCAACAAAAGTGGAAACGATTGTCAACAAGGGCTCCTGGAGCGGGCGGGCGGCGAACCGATTTGATCCGGGGGGCAGGGCCGCCGGTAACCTGAGTCATTCGCCCGTACGCTTCCCGGCCACCACCCCTCCAGGAGGCGCCAGGGCGCCGCTCCTATTAATCGTTCGTCGTCGCAATGAAGAGAGCACCGTGGCCGCCGACAAGATCGACACAATCGTCAGCCTGAGCAAGCGCCGTGGCTTCGTATACCCGTGCAGTGAGATCTACGGCGGCCAGCGCGCCGCCTGGGACTACGGTCCCCTCGGTGTGGAGCTCAAGGAGAACATCAAGCGCCAGTGGTGGCGTTCCATGGTCACCTCGCGCGACGACGTGGTCGGTATCGACTCGTCGGTGATCCTGGCGCCCGAGGTCTGGGTGGCCTCCGGCCACGTCGCGACCTTCACCGACCCGCTGACCGAGTGCACCGCCTGCCACAAGCGGTTCCGCGCCGACCACCTCGAAGAGGCGTACGAGGCCAAGCACGGCCGCCTCCCCGAGAACGGCCTGACCGACGTCAACTGCCCGAACTGCGGCAACAAGGGTCAGTTCACCGAGCCCAAGCAGTTCTCCGGCCTGCTCTCCACCCACCTCGGCCCGACCCAGGACAGCGGCTCCGTCGCGTACCTGCGCCCCGAGACCGCACAGGGCATCTTCACCAACTTCGCCCAGGTCCAGCAGACCTCCCGCAAGAAGCCGCCGTTCGGCATCGCGCAGATGGGCAAGTCCTTCCGCAACGAGATCACGCCCGGCAACTTCATCTTCCGCACCCGCGAGTTCGAGCAGATGGAGATGGAGTTCTTCGTCAAGCCGGGCGAGGACGAGCAGTGGCAGGAGTACTGGATGGAGCAGCGGTGGAACTGGTACCGCGACCTCGGCCTCCGCGAGGAGAACATCCGCTGGTACGAGCACCCCGCCGAGAAGCTCTCGCACTACTCCAAGCGCACCGCTGACATCGAGTACCGCTTCCAGTTCGGCGGCTCGGAGTGGGGCGAGCTGGAGGGCGTCGCCAACCGCACGGACTACGACCTGTCCTCGCACTCCAAGGCGTCCGGCCAGGACCTGTCCTACTTCGACCAGGAGGCCGGCGAGCGCTACACCCCGTTCGTCATCGAGCCCGCGGCCGGCGTCGGCCGCGCGATGCTCGCCTTCATGCTCGACGCGTACAACGAGGACGAGGCGCCGAACGCCAAGGGCAAGATGGAGAAGCGCACCGTGCTGCGCCTCGACCCGCGCCTGTCGCCGGTCAAGGTCGCCGTCCTGCCGCTGTCCCGCAACCCGCAGCTCTCGCCGAAGGCCAAGGGCCTGGCCGCTGACCTGCGCAAGAACTGGAACATCGACTTCGACGACGCGGGCGCCATCGGCCGCCGCTACCGCCGCCAGGACGAGATCGGCACGCCGTTCTGCGTCACCGTCGACTTCGACACCCTGGACGACAACGCGGTCACCGTGCGCGAGCGCGACACGATGAAGCAGGAGCGGGTCTCGCTGGACCAGATCCAGTCGTACCTGGGCGGGCGCCTGCTGGGCTGCTGACGTCAGCCGGTTTTCCGTGCATCGGCCGGGCCGGGGGGGATACCCGGCCCGGCCGATGCGTGTACCGGGACCTTGCGGCCCGGCCGGCGTTTGCGGCCGTCTTTCACCGGGCCGCCCGCGTGGCGAGAGCCGCACAGAGCGCCGCCAGCGGCAGCTCCGCCCCGACGGCCATGGCCATGGCACTCGCCAGCTCGCCACCCGGCCCGGCCGTTGCCACATCGACGCACGCGTCGGCGAGGAGCAGCACCGCTGCCGCCGCCGCGGCACCCCGGTGTCCCGGCCGCCCCGCCGTCAGCCGCGTACCGGCGACCAACAGGCACGCCGCCTCGACCGCGTCCAGCGCCACCCACGCCACCGCCTCCGCGGGCGGCAGCGTCCCCGCCAGGTACCCCATCCACGGCAGCAGGGCCAGCCCGGCGCCGGTCAGGACGCGGCCCGCCCACGTACGGCGGCTCGCCGAGAGGGAGAACGGGCGGGTGGTGCAAGGGGAGTTGACGGCGAGCAGCGCCATGGACGGGCCTCTTCCGAAGTGGCTGAGCCCGGCCTTCGGGCTCGTGATCCACTCTTCCGGCGGGACCGGCCGCGGTCAGTAACGCCGGTGTCCGACCTGGGGTGGCACCAATTGCACCCCCGGAGCGGAAAGTGGCTTCATGGCCCGCCGGCCGGCCGCCGCATACCGTTCGGACATGACCATCCCACCGCGGTTGCGCCGTGCGCTCGTACGCCTGCGCCGCGATCTGCTCTTCATAGCCGCCGGGCTGCCGCTGCACGCCGTACCGCCGCTGCTGTTCTTCTGGATCCTCGTGCAGCTGCAGGACATCCTGGGGCCGGCGTCCGACGTCGGGACGCTGTTGCTGCCGTTCCCGGTGGGGCTGCTCCTGCTCGCCGCGTACGGCCTCACCGAGGCCCAGCGCCGGCGGTTCCGGTCGCTGTGCGGCGTGGACCTGCCAAGGTTGCGCTTCCGTGAGGGCAAGCGGCAGTGGGCCTACAACTGCCTGATCGGGCCGCTCTTCGGGCTGCTCGAACTCCTCGTGCTCGGCGTGCTCGCGGTGGCCCTGGCCGCGGTGACCAGTCTGCTGTGGGTCGAGCTGCTGGGGTGGCAGTGGCGGGTGGATCACATGGGGGTCTGGACCTGGGCCGGGTACGCCACGGCCGCCGGCCTGCTGGTCCTGGCCGCCGTGCCCGCCCTGGCCGGCGCCCTCGTACGGCTGGAGAACGTGGTCGGCCGGGCAGTGCTGCACGTCAGCCGCTCCGAGGAACTGGAACGGCGCGTCGAGGACCTGACCGAGAGCCGGGCCGGCGCGGTCGACGCCGCCGACGCCGAACGCCGCCGTATCGAACGGGACCTGCACGACGGCGCGCAGCAGCGGCTGGTCGCCCTCGCGCTGAACCTGGGGCTGGCCAAGGCCACGCTCAAGGACCTGCCGCCCGAGGCCCAGCAGGTCATCGACGAGGCGCACCGCGAGGCCAAGGAAGCCATCGAGGAACTGAACAGCCTGGTACGCGGACTGCACCCGGCCGTACTGGACGAACTCGGCCTGGACGCCGCCCTGTCGGGCCTCGCGGCCCGGGCGCCGCTGCCGGTGCGGCTGTGGACGGACCTGCCCGTCCGGGCCGCGCCCGCCGTCGAGGCGGTCGCCTACTTCGTCGTCTCCGAGGCCCTGAACAACGTGGCCAAGCACGCGGAGGCCACCCGGGCGGAGGTGACCGCGACCCGCTTCGGGGAGATACTGCGGGTGGTCGTCACCGACGACGGGGTGGGCGGTGCCGATCCGGCCCGGGGGAGCGGCCTGAAGGGGCTCGCCCAGCGTGTGCGCTCCGTGGACGGGACGTTCCGGATGAGCAGCCCCGTCGGGGGCCCGACCGCCATGACCGTGGAGTTGCCGTGCACGACCTGACGCCCGCCGTACGCCGCGCCGTGATCGCCGAGGACTCCGTCCTGCTGCGGGTCGGGCTGGTGAAGGTGCTGGAGACGGCCGGTTTCGAGGTGGCCGCCGAGGTCGGCGACTCCGAGGCGCTGCTGGCGGCGGTGGCGGAGCACCGCCCCGGCCTGGCGGTGGTGGACGTACGGATGCCGCCCGGCTTCACGGACGAGGGGGTGCGCGCGGCGCTGGAGATCCGGGAGCGGTGGCCGGACACGGCCGTACTGATGCTGTCGCAGTACGTGGAGGAACGGTACGCCGCCCACCTCCTCGCCTCGAACACCAGCGGTATCGGCTATCTGCTCAAGCAGCGGGTCGCCGACGTCGAGGAGTTCATCGAGGCGCTACGCCGGGTCGCCGACGGCGGTACGGCGCTGGACCCGCAGGTGGTGGCGCAGCTGCTCGTACGGCGGCGGAGCGATCCGCTGGAGCGGCTGACCGAACGCGAACGGGAGGTGCTGGCCCTGATGGCCGAGGGCCGCTCCAACGCGGGCATCGCCGGGGCCCTGGTGGTGAGCGAGTCCGCGGTGGCGAAGCACATCAACAACATCCTCGCCAAGCTGGACCTGCCGAAGGCGGACGCGGATCATCGGCGGGTGCTGGCGGTGTTGCGGTTCTTGGGGGTGTGAGGGGGTCAGGGCCGGATGAAGTCTGTAGTGTCCAGGACGCAGTCGAAGGGCTTGGGGATGCGGAGCTTGTCACCGAACGGCGCGGTGCGGCGCTTGGTGTAGCCGTCTTCAGAGGGTTCCCAGAAGACGATTGCGTGCTGCTCCTGCATGTCCAGCAGTAGGTACACCGGAACACCGGCGCGTCCGTACACAGGAAGCTTGTCCTCCCAGTCCGCACCGCGCGTCGACGTGGAGGTCAGCTCGCCGACGAGTGAGAGCACTTCGCCGTCGAGGAAGGAGGCGTCGGTGTCGAAGGCGCTCGCAGCGGCGACGTAAAGATCTGGCCCGTAACATCGCTCCTGGCCCGGGAAAGCGACCAGGTTGGGGGCGCTTGCGATGAGGTGACCCTCAGGAGCGTGCGGCCTCAGCTGTGCCTCGATCGACAGCATGATGGGTGTGCAGTAAGGCTTCGACCACGGCGACATGACGATCTTTCCCCCGATGATTTCCGCCCGGTAGCCATCGGGCACGTCCATGCTCAGGACGGTGCGGCACAGCTCCTGGAAGGCTGCCGAGCCGTGGGAAACGTCTATGGTCTTCGGTCGTTCGAGCATCACTGTCATGATGCACCCTCCCCGCGAAGTGATCCAGTCAACACTCAGCGTAGTGGGCGCCGCTGACAATCGCCGCCGTTACTCAACCCCCCAACCCCCGCAACACCAACTCCACCACCGCCTCCATCGCCTCCTCGATCCCCGGCTGCGCCCACTCCGCCGCGTAGCACGGATCGTGGAAGCGGCCGGTCGCGTCGAAGACGGCGCGTGCCAGTTTCGCCGAGTCGCCCGGCGCGAAAGCGCCCTGTTCGATGCCGTCGAGGATGATCGCCGCGAGCTGGCCGGTCAGGTCGGCGACGTGCTGCTCCACCACGCCGCCGCTCTCGCCGACCAGCGTCATGTAGGTCGCGAACAGTTCGGGATCGTCGCCCGCCTTGTGCCGCTTCGCGGTGAACAGTTCGTGCACCCAGCGGCGCAGCCGCTCCGGCGCCGGGCCGTCCTCGGTGGCGACGGCCCGCAGTTGGCCGCTCGTACGGTCCAGCCAGCGCTGCGTGACCGCCTCGCGCAGCGCCGTCTTCGTACGGAAGTGCCGGTAGACGCTGCCGTGGCTGACGCCCAGCGCGCGCGCCACGTCCACGACGGTCGCCTTGGCCGGGCCGTAGCGGCGCAGGACGTCCTCGGTGGCTTCGAGGATGCGTTCGGGGGTCAGGGTCTCGGCGGGTGGCATGGGGGCGTACGGCCTTTCGGTCGGGGGCGCCGTGCGGGGCGTCCTGGTACGGACGCGGAGACGTCCTCCTACGGACCGTACCCGGACGCCCCCTGGCCGTGCCCTTAAGGTCAGCGCTCGCTGTCCAGGAGGGCCATCTGCTGCTCCGGGTAGCGGTCGCCGGCGACGGCGTCCGCCGGGACGGCGCGCTCGATGGCCGCGAGGTCGTCGGCGGTCAGCGTGACGTCCAGCGCGCCCAGCGCCTCGGTCAGCCGGTCACGGCGGCGGGCGCCGACCAGCGGGACGATGTCCTCGCCCTGGGCGAGCACCCAGGCGATGGCGGTCTGCGCGACGGTGACGCCCTTCTGCTCGGCGATCTTGCGCAGCGCGTCGGTCAGGTCGAGGTTGCGGTGCAGGTTCTCGCCCTGGAAGCGCGGGCTGGCCGCGCGGAAGTCGTCGGCCGCCAGCTTGCGGTCGCGGGTGAAGTGGCCGCTGAGCAGGCCGCGGGAGAGCACCCCGTACGCGGTGATGCCGATGCCCAGTTCGCGCGCGGTCGGCAGGATCTTCTCCTCGATGCCGCGGGAGACGAGCGCGTACTCGATCTGGAGGTCGGAGATCGGGGCGACGGCGGCGGCCCGGCGCAGGGTGTCCGCGCCCACTTCGGACAGGCCGATGTGCCGTACGTGTCCGGCCTCGACCAGTTCGGCGATGGCGCCGACCGTCTCCTCGATCGGCACGGCGGGGTCGAGGCGGGCGATCCGGTAGATGTCGATGTGGTCGGTGCCCAGGCGCTGGAGCGAGTACGCGGCGAAGCTCTTGACCGCCGCCGGGCGGCCGTCGAACCCGATGAAGTCGCCTTCGACGGTGCGCTGGGCACCGAACTTCACGCTGGTCAGGGCCTGCTCGCGGCGGGCCGCCGGTGCGGTCCGGAGCGCTTCGTTGATCAGCAGTTCGTTGTGGCCCATGCCGTAGAAGTCACCGGTGTCCAGCAGGGTGATGCCGGCTTCGAGGGCCGCGTGGACGGTGGCGATCGATTCGGCGCGGTCGCCCGGGTCGCCGTACAGGGCGGACATGCCCATGCAGCCGAGGCCGAGGGCCGAGGTCTGCGGGCCTGTGGTGCCGAGGGTGCGGGTCTGCACGGGGTGCTCCTCAGAAACGGAGGGGGTGGTGGAGGCCGGCGCGCGTCGCGGCGGACGCGGTACGCGCGGCGGCACACCTCAACCATGGCACTTGCGATGACAGATTTCAATATCTGTCATTCAGTGTTCGTGTGGGCCGGCGAACCGGCCGCCCCGCGCCGCAAGCCCTCCCACTTCCTCGCCCCGTGCCTACCGCACCACCCGCGGCAGCCGGAACGTCAGCGCCGTGTTCAGCACGACCGTCGCCAACTGCGCCAGCAGTGCGACGACGAGGGCGTCCCGTACCCCTGCCGACGGCACCAGTGCGAGGAAGAGCGTGCCGAGCGTCGCGACGCCCAGCGCCAGACCGGCCTGCTGGGTGGTGACCATCGCGCCGCTGCCCACCCCGGCCTGCGCTGCCGGCAGTTCGCTGAGGACGATCCGCAGCAGGACCGGCAGGACCAGGCCCTGGCCCACACCGAGCACCGTCATCGCCGCCGCCAGCGCGGGGGCGGACACGTCGTCCCACTGCGTACGGAAGACGAGCGCCAGCGTGAGCAGGCCGGTGCCTTGGATCAGCGACCCGGCCACCACCACGCGCCGCCCGAAGCGGGCCACCAGCCGCGGCCCGGCCAGCGACGCGAAGAAGAACGCCACACACAGCGGCGCGAGGGCGAGCCCGGCGGCCAGCGGCCCGTACCGCAGGCCGTCCTGGAGGGCGACGGCCACCACGAACATGAACCCGCCGAAACCGATCGAGAACGGCAGGATCACGCTCAGGCCGCTGCGGACGGACGGCAGGCGCAGCAGGGACGGCGGGACGAGCGGGGCGCGCCCGGCCCGTTCCGCGCGCCGTTCCACGGCGACGAACCCCGCCGCGGCGAACGGGAAGACCACCGGCAGCAGCCAGGACCACACCGGCCAGCCCGCCGCGCGCCCCTCGGTCAGCGGCAGCAGGAGGCTGACCAGTGCCACGGCCAGCAGCGCGGTGCCAGGCACGTCCACCCGGCTGGGGTGCGGCGAGCGGGTCTCGGGCACGGTGCGCAGCGCGAGCAGCAGTGCCGCCGCGGCGATCGGCACGTTGACCAGGAACACCGCGCGCCAGCCGGTCCCGGCCAGGTCGACGGCGACCAGCAGCCCGCCGAGCACCTGCCCGAGGGCGCTGGAGACCCCGGCCGTACCGCCGTACAGGCTGACCGCCTTGGCCCGGCGCGCCCCGCTCGTCGTGGCCTGGATGGTGGCCAGCACCTGCGGCAGCAGCAGCGCGGCCGCCGCGCCCTGGGCGACGCGCGCCGCCACCAGCGTCCAGGCGTCCGGTGCCAGTCCGCAGGCGAGCGAGGTGATCCCGAAGGCGGCCAGCCCCCACAGGTACAGCCTGCGCCGGCCGACGATGTCGCCGAGCCGGCCACCGACGACGAGGAGCACCGCGTACGCGACGCCGTAACCCGCGACGACCATCTCCAGGAGGGCCGGGCCCGCACGCAGGTCGCGGTCGATGGTCGGCAGCGCCACGTTGACGATAAAGAAGTCGATCATCGGCAGGGCGGCGCCGAGCAGCACGGTGACCAGGCCGAGCGTGGTCAGGACGGGGTGGGTGGGGCGGGTGGGGGCGGACTCCGGGGTCCGCGTGGGGAGGGTTCGTACGTCGGTATCGCTCACAGGGACGACGATCGTCCGCCGCCCAGAGGGGTACCAGAGTCTCCTTATCCTGGTACCGGTGCTACCTGGCAACCCGCTGAGCACTCCGGCATCCTGAGTCCATGACCGCCACCATGCCGGAGAGAACGCCGCAGCGCACCGGGCCCGCGCGGACCGACGGTGACGTCCGGCGCGGCGAACTGGCCGCCTTCCTGCGCAGCCGCCGCGAGCGGATCACCCCGGAGCAGGTCGGCCTGCCGCGCGGCCCCCGCCGCCGTACGCCGGGCCTGCGCCGCGAGGAGGTCGCCCACCTCTCCGCGGTCGGCGTCACCTGGTACACGTGGCTGGAACAGGCCAGGGACATCAAGGTCTCACCGCAGGTGCTGGACGCCGTGGCCCGCGCGCTCCAGATGGACCGGGCCGAGCGCGGCCACCTCTTCGCGCTGGCCGGCGCGACCGATCCGGTGCGCGGCAAGGAGTGCACGGGCGTCCCGCTGCCGATGCGGCGGATGCTCGACCAGCTGGCGCCGTTCCCGGCCGTCGTGCAGAACAGCCGCTTCGACATCCTCGCGTACAACAGCACCTACGGGCGGCTGCTGCGCGACCTGGACGCGCTGCCCGAGGAGGACCGCAACTGCCTGTGGCTGGCGTTCACCGACGAGGAGTGGCGGGCGAGCCTGGTGGACCTGCACGAGACGCTGCGGGTGATGGCCGCGAAGTTCCGCGCCTCCATGGCGGGCCATGTCGCCGAGCCCGCCTGGAAGACGCTGGTGGCGCGGCTGGAGGAGGCGTCGCCGGAGTTCCGTGAGATCTGGGCGCGCCAGGAGGTCGTACGGCCGGTGAGCCAGTCCAAGCTCTTCCGCCAGCGGGACGTGGGCCTGCTGCGGCTGTCCTCCACCGGCCTGTGGACGGGCCCCAGCCACGGCCCGAAGATGCTCACCTACTCGCCCGACGACGAGCAGTCGCGCGAGCGCCTGGAACAGCTTCAGGCCCTGATCCGCGCCGAGGGCTGACCGCCGGGCCCGTGCGGCGGGTGCTGCCCGTCCGGCGCGTCCGGCGCGGACTCCAGCCGTTCCGCGGTACGGCGGGCGGTGCCGCGCGCCCAGCGGCCGGTGGTCAGCGCGCCCAGCAGCAGGACGGCCGCGCCGCACCCGGCGATGATCCACCAGGCGGGGCGGCTCGCCTCGACGAACCGGCTGCCGGTGGCGGCGGTGCGGATCCCGCCGGCCAGTACGGCGCCGATCACCGCGACGCCCAGCGAACTGCCCACCTGCCGGCTGGTGGAGGCGATGGCCGCGGCCACACCCGCCTGCGTACGCGGCATCCCGGACACCGCGGTGTTGGTGATGGGCGCGTTCACCAGCCCGAAGCCGACACCGAAGAGCACGTACCCGGTGAACAGCAGCGGTGTGCTCGCCTCCGCCTCGAACCCCGCGAACAGCACCCCGCTGGCCGCCATCGCCAGCCCGGCCAGCAGCAGCGGCAGCCGCGGGCCCACCGAACCGACCAGCCGCCCGGACAGCGGCGCGAAGACCAGCGTCATGCCCGCCATGGGCAGCATGTAGAGGCCCGCGTCCAGGGCGGACAGGCCCCGCACGTCCTGGAGGTAGAGCGTGTTCACGAAGAGGAAGCCGCTGAGCGCGGCGAACGCGCAGACCGCCACGACCGTCGCGCCACTGAACGGCGCGCTGCGGAAGAACCGCAGGTCGATGAGGGGGTCGGCACGGCGCCGCTCGTACAGCAGCAGTCCCGCCAGCGCGGCGACGGCCGCCGCCGCGAAGCCGAGGATCAGCGGCGAGGTCCAGCCGGCCGCCGGCGCCTCGATGATCGCGTACGTCAGCGCGCCGAGCAGCGCGATCACCAGCAGCTGGCCGACCGGGTCGACGCGGCGCGGCCTGGGCGCGCGCGACTCCGGCACGTACCGCAGGGTCAGGAACAGCGCGAGCGCCCCGATGGGCACGTTGATCCAGAAGATCGCGCGCCAGTCGACGGTCTGCACCAGCAGCCCGCCGACGATCGGCCCGGCCGCCATGCTGATGCCGACCACACCGCCCCACACGCCGATCGCGCGGGCCCGCTCCCTGGGCTCGGTGAAGGTGTTGGTGATGATCGACATGGCGACGGGGTTGAGCATCGAGCCGCCGACGGCCTGCACCATACGGAACGCCACCAGGCACTCCAGGTTCGGCGCCAGGCTGCACAGCAGCGAGCCGAGCGAGAAGACCACCAGCCCCGCCTGGAAGACCCGGCGGCGGCCGAGCCGGTCGGCGGTGGAGCCGGCCAGCATCAGCAGCGAGGCCAGCACCAGCGTGTAGGCGTCGATCGTCCACTGCATCCCGGAGACGGTGGTGTCCAGGTCCTTCTGCATGGACGGCAGGGCGACGTTCAGGACGGTGTTGTCGAGACTGACGATCAGCAGGCTCATACAGCAGATCGCCAGGACGAGCAGGCGCCGCCGATGGCTCAACTCAGGCATAGATGAACGCTACAACGAATGCGGGGCGGTGGCTCCGGGACGGCCGCCGCCCGGGTGGGTGAGGGGCTGCCCGGGTCCGGCGGAGGCGAACGAAGGCAGCCGTCGCGCGGATGCGCGAGGGGCCGCACAGCTGCACGGCACAGGCCCGCGAAGGAAGCCGCTCCCGCTGACCGTGACGACGATGACCTACGGCTCCGGCGAGGCCACCGCGCGGGTGCGCGACAATGGGAGGTCGCCCCCCGCCCGCCGACCCCGAAGGAAGCCCGCTCCCCATGACTCAGCTGCAGATCGGCCCGCACGCGGTGCAGCCGCCCGTGGTCCTCGCGCCGATGGCCGGGATCACCAATGCCCCCTTCCGGACGCTGTGCCGGGAGTTCTCCGGCGGCAAGGGCCTGTTCGTCAGCGAGATGATCACGACGCGGGCGCTGGTCGAGCGCAACGAGAAGACCATGCAGCTGATCCACTTCGACGAGACGGAGAAGCCGCGCTCCATCCAGCTCTACGGCGTGGACCCGGACACCGTCGGCAAGGCCGTCCGCATGATCGCCGAGGAGGACCTGGCCGACCACATCGACCTGAACTTCGGCTGCCCGGTGCCGAAGGTGACCCGCAAGGGCGGCGGCTCGGCCCTCCCGTACAAGCGCCACCTGCTGCGTTCCATCCTGCGCGAGGCGGTCTCCCACGCCGGCGAGCTGCCCGTGACGATGAAGATGCGCAAGGGCATCGACGACGACCACATCACCTACCTCGACGCGGGCCGGATCGCGGTCGAGGAGGGCGTCACGGCCATCGCGCTGCACGGCCGTACAGCGGCCCAGCACTACGGCGGCACCGCCGACTGGGACGCCATCGCGCGCCTGAAGGAGGCCGTTCCGGAGATCCCGGTGCTGGGCAACGGGGACATCTGGTCGGCGGACGACGCGCTGCGCATGGTGCGCGAGACCGGCTGCGACGGGGTGGTCGTGGGGCGCGGCTGCCTGGGGCGGCCGTGGCTGTTCGGCGATCTGGTGGCGGCGTTCGAGGGCACCGGTACGTACGCCAGGCCCACCCTCAAGGAGGTCGCGGCCGTGATGCTGCGGCACGCCACGCTGCTGGGCGAGTGGCTGGGGGACGAGGCGCGCGGTGTCATCGACTTCCGCAAGCACGTCGCCTGGTACACGAAGGGCTTCTCGATCGGCTCGGAGTCCCGCAAGAAGCTGGCAATCGCCTCGTCGCTGGACGAACTGGACGCTCTGATGAGCGAGCTGGATCTCGACCAGCCCTGGCCGGTGGGCGCCGACGGACCGCGCGGCCGCACATCTGGCCGGAACCGGGTGGTCCTGCCGGACGGCTGGCTGGACGACCCGTACGACTGCGCGGGCGTCACGGCCGACGCGGAACTGGATACTTCGGGCGGCTGAGGAGCAAACGTGCTGCGCGGGGCCGGGCGGAAGCCCGGCCCCGTTGCGTTCGGCGGGTCCGATTCCGGGTCCGCATGGCGGGACCGGGAGCCGCGCGACGGCGTGATTCTCGCCACCCCTGATAGGGGTCGCGCTCATATGAGCGTTTCGGAGGGGAGTGCACCTCTCCAATTGGTGGCACTGGGTGCCACCCCTCCCGCGTTCGAGTGATCAAATGAAGGTCGCACCGCGTATCCATCAGGCGCCCAGCCGATTGCTCTGCGCCACCTTGCCTTCAAGGCTTGAAAACATCCCTCCATCCGCCGCAACTTTCGATCTGCTGGCGGACGACGGGTTACGGGCGCATGTCGACCGAGTGGACGTACCCAGACGCCTTCGATCTGGGTATGTTCCTCGCCGTCAGGGCAGCCCGCGGCGAGGAGAGAGTCCCGTGCCGGAAACACAAGATCCCCACGTAACCCCGTCCGAGCCTTCGAAGTTCGTCTACGACTTCACCGAGGGCAACAAGGACCTCAAGGACCTTCTCGGCGGCAAGGGCGCCAACCTCGCCGAGATGACCAACCTGGGGCTTCCCGTTCCGCCGGGATTCACCATCACCACCGAGGCGTGCAAGGTCTACCTGGAGAGCGGCCAGGAGCCCGCGGCACTGCGTGCCGAAGTCACCGAGCACCTCGAAGCGCTCGAAGCGACCATGGGCAAGAAGCTCGGCCAGGCCGACAACCCCCTTCTCGTATCGGTGCGTTCCGGGGCGAAGTTCTCAATGCCCGGCATGATGGACACCGTGCTGAACATCGGCCTGTCCGACGCGTCGGTTTCCGGCCTCGCCCAGCAGGCCGGTGACGAGCGCTTCGCGTGGGACTCCTACCGCCGCCTCATCCAGATGTTCGGCAAGACCGTGCTCGGCGTGGACGGCGACCTCTTCGAAGAGGCGCTGGAGGAGGCCAAGCAGGCCAAGGGCGTACGCGTCGACGTCGACCTCGACGCGGCCGACCTGAAGACCCTCGTCGGGCAGTTCAAGGACATCGTCTCCAAGGAGACCGGCCGGGACTTCCCGCAGGAGCCCCGCGAGCAGATGGACCTCGCCGTCCGTGCGGTCTTCGACTCGTGGAACACCGACCGCGCCAAGCTCTACCGCCGCCAGGAGCGCATCCCCGGCGACCTCGGCACGGCCGTCAACGTCTGCTCCATGGTCTTCGGCAACCTCGGCCCGGACTCCGGCACCGGCGTCGCCTTCACCCGCGACCCGGCCAGCGGCCAGCAGGGCGTCTACGGTGACTACCTGCAGAACGCGCAGGGCGAGGACGTCGTCGCGGGCATCCGCAACACCGTGCCGCTCGCCGACCTCGAAGGCATCGACAAGCCGTCGTACGACGAGCTGATGCAGATCATGGAAACGCTCGAAACGCACTACAAGGACCTGTGCGACATCGAGTTCACCATCGAGCGCGGCAAGCTGTGGATGCTCCAGACCCGCGTCGGCAAGCGCACCGCGGGCGCCGCCTTCCGCATCGCCACCCAGCTCGTCGACCAGGGGCTGATCGACGAGGCCGAGGCGCTGCAGCGGGTCAACGGCGCGCAGCTCGCCCAGCTGATGTTCCCGCGCTTCGACGAGAACGCGAAGACGCAGATGATCGGCCGGGCCATCGCCGCCTCGCCGGGCGCCGCCGTCGGCAAGGCGGTCTTCGACTCGTACACCGCGGTCAAGTGGTCCCGCTCCGGCGAGAAGGTCATCCTGATCCGCCGCGAGACCAACCCCGACGACCTCAACGGCATGATCGCCGCCGAGGGCATCCTCACCTCGCGCGGCGGCAAGACCTCGCACGCCGCCGTCGTCGCCCGCGGCATGGGCAAGACCTGCGTCTGCGGCGCCGAGGAGCTGGAGGTCGACACCAAGCGCCGGTGCATGACCGCGCCCGGCGGCATCGTCGTCGAAGAGGGCGACCTGATCTCCATCGACGGCTCCTCCGGCAAGGTCTACCTCGGCGAGGTGCCGGTCGTCCCGTCCCCGGTGGTCGAGTACTTCGAGGGCCGCATGCACGCCGGCGCCGACGACGCCGACGAGCTGGTCAAGGCCGTGCACCGGATCATGGCGTACGCGGACCGGGTGCGCCGGCTGCGCGTACGGGCCAACGCCGACAACGCCGAGGACGCCGCCCGCGCCCGCCGCTTCGGCGCCCAGGGCATCGGCCTGTGCCGCACCGAGCACATGTTCCTCGGCGAGCGCCGCGAGATGGTCGAGCGCCTGATCCTGGCCGACACCGACGACGACCGCGAGGCCGCCCTCGGCGGGCTGCTGCCCCTCCAGAAGGCCGACTTCGTCGAGCTGTTCGAGGCCATGGACGGCCTGCCGGTGACGGTCCGCCTCCTGGACCCGCCGCTGCACGAGTTCCTGCCCGACATCACCGAGCTGTCCGTACGCGTCGCCCTCGCCGAGTCCCGCAAGGACGCCAACGAGAACGACCTGCGCCTGCTCCAGGCCGTGCACAAGCTGCACGAGCAGAACCCGATGCTGGGCCTGCGCGGCGTCCGCCTCGGCCTGGTCATCCCCGGCCTGTTCGCCATGCAGGTACGGGCCATCGCCGAGGCCGCGGCCGAGCGCAAGAACGCCGCCAAGGGCGACCCGCGCGCCGAGATCATGATCCCGCTGGTCGGCACCGTCCAGGAGCTGGAAATCGTCCGCGAGGAGGCCGAGCAGGTCATCGCCGAGGTCGAGCAGGCCCACGGCGTGGACCTCAAGCTCACCCTCGGCACGATGATCGAACTGCCCCGCGCCGCGCTGACCGCCGGCCAGATCGCCGAGTCCGCCGACTTCTTCTCCTTCGGCACCAACGACCTGACCCAGACGGTCTGGGGCTTCAGCCGCGACGACGTCGAGGCCAGCTTCTTCACCGCGTACCTGGAGAAGGGCATCTTCGGCGTCAGCCCGTTCGAGACCATCGACAAGGACGGCGTCGGCTCCCTGGTCCGCAGCGCCGCCGAGGCCGGCCGCGCCACCCGCCCCGACCTCAAGCTGGGCGTCTGCGGCGAGCACGGCGGCGACCCGGAGTCGGTGCACTTCTTCCACGAGGTGGGCCTGGACTACGTCTCCTGCTCCCCGTTCCGCATCCCGGTCGCCCGCCTCGAAGCGGGCCGCGCGGCGGCGGAGTCGCTGGGCAGCGACAGCCGCTGAGGCGGTAACAGCCGGAAGACCGACCGGAGTTGGCGTCAGACCACTTCGACCCTCACCCTGACGCCGGCTCCGGAACCCGACGAGGGCGGCACCTGTGCGGAGGTGCCGCCCTCGCTTTTCTCCGGACTCCCCCCTCGGGAGCTGCCGTCAGCCATGTCGGCCTGGTTGACGGCCTTCCACGGCAAATGCTGAGCGGTCGGTCATTGCCTCGTCACCCCCCACGGGATCGAGCAATCCGTTCCATTCGCACTGCCGTCGAATTGAGTTACAGCTTTCCCTGACCGCCGTGTTGGCGCGACCCCTTTCAACTCTGGCCAAAAGGGCGTGGTGACAGGCTGTGTCTGCGTGCATACTCAGATGGCCGGGGGTCGACTAGGGAGCATTGGTGGGGGTTCGGTGCTACGCGTCCATTTCAGTGGACCGGATCTGGCCCGGGTGCGCATTGCCGCGCGCCCTGACGTGCTGTGGGAGACCGTTTTAAGTTTTCACCGACTGCGCGACCGGCGGCCCGGCGCGGCCTTCGGCAAATGGCGCTCCGAAGCACGTTGCAGGTTGAATGGTGAAACACGGCTGCTGGCGCCACTTGTTCCCACGCGTGGCTATTTTCCGGATTTCCTGACGCCGCCGGAGGGCCTGCTCGGCATCGACGAAGGGCTGGAAGCGTTCCGCGCAACCCCGCCCGCGCGACTGCACGCCGAACTTTCGCGGTTGCCCGCGACCCGGCCGCTGCCGTCGTGGCTGCGGGAGCTGAGCGAAGGCGATTCCGCCGCGCTCGGCCGGCTCACCGGTGCGCTGCGGAGCTATTACGAGAACGCGGTCGAGCCGTACTGGCCGCTGCTCCAGGCCCGTATCGAGGCGGACCGCGCCGCGCGCGGCCGGGCGCTCCTGGACGGCGGCGCGGACCACCTGCTCGCCTCGCTCCCGCCGACGATGCGGTGGCGGCCGCCCGTCCTGGAAGTGGACTACCCGGTGGACCGCGACCTGTTCCTGAACGGCCGGGGGCTGCTCCTGCTGCCGTCGTTCTTCTGCCGCCGTACGCCCGTCACCTTCCACGACCCCGACCTGACGCCCGTCCTGGTCTACCCCCTCGAACACCCCGCGCCCCGCGTCATGCCGACGGTCGCGCCCGGCCACTCGCTGGGCAAGCTCGTCGGCCGCACCCGCTCGGCGATCCTGCACGGCGTCGGCGGCGGCTGTACGACCAGCGAGCTGGCGCGGCGCGTCGACGTCTCCCTGGCCTCGGCCAGCCAGCACGCGACCGTGCTGCGCGACGCGGGCCTGCTGCTGACGCTGCGCCACGGCAACGCCGTCCTGCACACGCTGACGCCGCTGGGAGCGGCGCTGCTGAGGGGCGGCCCGGAGGTCGATGTGCGGGGCGTGGACACCCGGGGGCTGGAGATATCGGCGCTGGAGGCGCGGGAGGCAGGGGTGCGGGTGCCGGGCGCCGGGGCCGTGCAGTAACGTTCCGGCGCCCGGCCGGTCCCCTCAGTACGGCCGGTCGCCCGTGATCGCCACCCGCTCGGCCACCCGGCGCCGCGCCCCGTAATCGTTGACCGCGTAGTGCTGCGTGGCCCGGTTGTCCCAGAAGGCGATGTCCCCCGCCTGCCAGCGGAAGCGCACCTGGAACTCCGGTACATGAGCCTGCTGGAAGAGCAGCCGCAGCATCCGGTCGCTCTCCGCCTGCTCCCACCCCACGATGCGGGTGGTGAAGGAGGTGTTGACGAAGAGCATCCGCCGCCCGGTCTCCGGGTGCCGCCGCACGACCGGGTGCTCCACCGGCGGGAACCGCTCCTGGAACGGCGCCAGCCGCTCGGCGGTGTAGAACCGGGCGAAGCCCGGCAGGAAGTCGTGCACGGCGGTCGCACCGTCGATACGGTCCCGTACGTCCTGCGGCAGATTGTCGTACGCGGCCGCCATGTCCGCCCACATCGTGTCGCCACCGGACGGCGGCACCTCGCGCAGCTGCAGCACCGCGCCCATCGCGGGGCGTTCGCGGAACGTCACATCCGTGTGCCAGACATTCTCGAAGGTCGGCACCGCACTGCGGTCGAACCGTACGACGTCCTCGGCGTCCCCCGTCGCCAGCAGCGGATTGGTCTCCAGCTCGCCCCAGTTGCGGGCGAACGCGCGCTGCGCGGCGGAGGTGAGGTGCTGCTCCCGGAAGAAGAGCACCTTCCACTCCAGCAGCGCGCGGTTCAACTCCTCGCGCAGCGCCGCATCGAGGGGCCGGGACAGATCGAGGCCCCGGATCTCCGCGCCGATGGTGGCGGCCTGCGGAAGGACCTCGAAGCGCTCGTACGGCCGGTCGGCCCAGCCCTCGGGCGTGCGGCGCAGGACGCGGGTGCCCTCGTAGAGGCCGTCGGCGGGGATGCGGTGGTCGCGGAGAACGGGGGCGGGGGCGGGAGTGGTGGCGGGGTCGGCTGTGGCCGTCAACGGAGCCTCCTGGCGCGCGGGAAGGGAGGGTGCGGGAAGGAGCACGGCGGCCGTACGGAGTGCGGAGCTGCCGCGGTGCGCGGTCGCCGCCGGGTGGGCTCAGCGCCCGGACATCACCGACAGCGGCGGAAAACGGCGGCCGGGGGCGAACCCACCCGGCCACGGCGGCGCAGGAACGTCATCCCGCGCGGCGCGCACTCGCCGTGGGGGCCGCAGCGCAGCGGCTCCGCCTCACGGAAGGTCGAGTACGTGGCCATGGCACGCACCGTACCGTACGACCTCCGGGCCCGTCGCCCCCTCGTGGCGTCAGCCCGCGTCCCCCCGGCCCGTCAACTCCTTGTACAGGTACACGTCCGCGTGCCCGCCCGGCATCCCCGGCACGCGCCCCACCTCGACGTACCCCTGGCTCTGGTAGAAGCCCGGGGCCTGGAACGTGTACGAGGACACCGTGGCGCGGTCGCAGCCGCGCCGTACCGCCTCCTCCTCGGCGGCACGCAGCAGCTTCGCGCCCCAGCCGGCCGCGCGGTCGCCCTCCCGCACCCACAGCAGATGGATCCCGCACAGCCCGCCCCAGGTCCAGGCGCTCAGCCCGCCGATCAGCTCGCCGTCCGCGTCCGTCACCCGTACCGAGAACTCGGCCTGCTCGGCGTGGTTTGTCGCGGCGGCGTTGAACGCGTCGAGTTCGTCCTCCAGGCGCTTGTCCAGGGCCGGGTCGTGTGCGCCGACCGTGAGTGCCGATTCCTGGGCAGGGGGTAGGGCATCGCTCATGCCTGAGTTCTCCCATACGTCTCGCTCATGCCGCCACCGGATTTCGGCGCCGCTGGGCAGTGCTGGGCGGACGGCTGGGGGCTCGCGGGCTTCGTAGGCCTTGGGGACCTCGCGGACCGTGGACTTTTGGCGGCCGGGCCCAGCGGGGAGTCTCCCTCGGCCGTGGTCACCACGGTCGTCGCCGTCCCCCCACGAGCAGCAGGAGAGTGTGATGGCCCGAAGCCCGCGCCGTACCGCATCCGTTGTCGCGGCCGCCGCCCTGGCCGCGCTCGCCACTCCGGCGACCGCGGACCCCACCTCCACACCAACATCCGCCTCCACCTCCACCTCCGCCTCCGTACAAAACCCCCATTACGTCGCCCTCGGCGACTCCTCGGCCGCCGGCCCGCTGATCCCGCTCCAGACCGACCTGTCGTGCCTGCGCTCCGACCGGAACTGGCCGGCCGTCGCCGCCGCGCGCCTGGGCGCCGACCTCACCGACGTCACGTGCAGCGGCGCCACCACCGCCGACCTGGCCGGGCGGCAGGCCGGCCGCGTACCGCCGCAGCTGGACGCCCTGCGGGCGGACACGGCCCTGGTCACCCTGGCCGTCGGCGCCAACGACATCAGACTGGGCACCGCCCTGACGTCCTGCTTCCGGCTGCACCCCGGGCCGGTCGGCCCGCTCCGGACGTGCGAGGCCGCGTACACGGCGGGCGGCCGGGACCGGCTGGCGGAACGGATCACGCGGACGGCGCCCCGGATCACCGCCGCGCTCGGGCAGATCCGCCACCGTTCCCCGCAGGCACGGGTGTACGTCGTCTCGTACGGCACGTACTTCCGGCCGGGCGGCTGCTGGCCGGAAGAACCCGTCTGGCCCAGTGACGCCGATTACCTTCAGCGCACCTTCGACCGCCTGCACACGATGCTCGCCGAACGGGCCGCCGCGGGCGACGCGGACTACATCGACCTCCGTACGCCCAGCGCCCGGCACGGTGTCTGCGCGGCGCGGGGCGAGAGGTGGATGGAAGGGCTGCTGCCGGGCGCGGCGGCGGCCCCGTACCACCCGAACGGCACCGGCATGGCGCACGCGGGCGCGACGGTGGCCGATGCCGTCGGCTCGCCCTGACCTCCCGCGCCCGCGCTCAGTCGTCGATGCCCGACCGCTCCACCCCCGCCACGATGTACCGCTGCAACAACAGGAACACGACCACCAGCGGCGCGATCGAGACCGCCGCGGCGATGAAGAGTTCGTGCAGGTTGAGGCTCTGCGCCGTGGTGAACGTGGAGAGCGCGACCTGTACCGTCCACGACTCGCGGTCCTGCCCGATCACCAGCGGCCACAGGAACGCGTTCCACGCGCCGATGAAGACGATCGTGCCGACGGCCGCGAAGACGGGGCGCGAGTTGGGCACCACGATGCGCCAGTACGTCCGCCAGTACCCGAGCCCGTCCACCCGTGCCGCGTCCTCCAGCTCCCGGGGGAAGCCCAGGAAGTACTGGCGGAAGATGAAGCAGGCGAAGGCGCTGAAGAGGGTCGGGACGATCAGCCCGCGCAGCGTCGAGATCCAGCCGAGCGAGGAGACGAGGACGAAGCTGGGGACGAACGTGACGGCCGCCGGGACCATCAGCGTGCCGAGGATGGCGTAGAAGACGAGGTTCGCGTGCCGGTACGGGATGCGTGCCAGCCCGTACCCGGCCAGCGACGCCAGCAGCACCGTGCCCACCGTCGTGGAGACCGCGATGAGCGTGGAGTTGAGCAGGGCCCGCGCCATCGGCAGGTTCGGGTCGGCGAAGACCTCGGTCAGGTTGGACCACTGGATGTCGCGCGGGAAGAACGTCCAGTCGGGGGAGGTGATGTCCTGTTCGGTGGCCAGGCCGTTGCGTACGAGGAGGTAGAACGGGATGAGGAAGAGGACGGCGAGGACGGTGACGCTCACCGCGCGCAGCGCGCGTCCGGCCCGCACGCGGGGATCGCGCGGGGCCCCCGGCCGCCGTACCCGTTCCGATTGCGTGGACGTGCTCACCATCGGTCAGTCCTCCTTCCGTCCGAGGCCGAACCAGCGCGCCTGGACGACGGTCGCCACGGCGATGATCAGCGACAGGATCACCGCGCCCGCGCTGCCCAGGCCGAGGTTCTGCTCCTGGCCGAGCGCGGTGTAGTAGAGGTAGACCAGTGGCGGGCGGGCGTACGGCGGGTAGCCGCGCGCGTCGGACATCAGGTTGTAGAACTCGTCGAACGCCTGGAACGCGTTGATCACCAGCAGCAGGACGACGGCGACCGACGTGGCGCGCAACTGCGGCAGGGTGATGTACCGGAGCGTCTGCCAGCCGGGCCGCGCGCCGTCCACCGCGGCGGCCTCGTACAGGCGGGGCGGGATCCGTTGCAGTCCCGCCAGGAACAGGATCATGAAGAACCCCGCCTGCAACCACAGCCGTACGGTCACGATCACCAGCCAGTACCAGGGCGGGTCGGTCGTGGACAGCCAGGCGGTCTGGTCCGCGCCGAACCACCCCAGCACGGTGTTGGCGAGCCCGAACCGCACCCCGTTGAAGATCGACAGCTTCCAGATCAGCGCCGCGACCACGTAACTGCACGCGGTCGGCAGGAAGAAGACCGAGCGGAAGAACGCCTGGGCGAAGCGCAGCCGGTTGACCATGAGCGCGAGGCCGAGCGAGAGCACGTACGTGGCCGGCACGATGAACGCGGTGAACAGCAGGAACGTGCCCAGGCTGCTCAGGAAGGCGTCGTCGCCCAGCATCGCCGTGTAGTTGTCCAGCCCGACGAAGTCCGTCGGGGTGACGGTGTTGTGCGCGTCGAAGAAGCTGAGGTAGACGCTCCAGGCCAGCGGTACGTACGTGAACAGCGCGAGGCCGAGCGCGAACGGGCCCACGAAGGCCCAGAACCACAGGTTCCGGTTCTGCTGCCCCCGGAGACGCGCGAGCAGCCCGCCGGTACGCGCGCCCGTCCCCCTCACTTCTTCTTCGCCCGCTGCAACTCGGCCTCCACCTTGCGCACCACGCCCTTCAGCTCGCTCTCCGGATGCGCGCCGCCCTTGATGATGCGGTTGAGGGCGTCCTGATAGGCGGTGCTGCTCGGCGTGGTCCAGAGCAGCGGCTCGGCGTGACCGTACGCGGTGGTGTAACCGACCACCTCGGCCGCCGGACCCTCCTTGAGCTGCTTCGCCTTCTTGGCGAGCGAGGTGCGGGCGGGGATGTGGAAGCCGTACGAGAGGGCGAAGTCCTCCTGCTTGTCGGTCCCGTCCACCCACAGCCACTTCACGTACGCCTTGGCCTCCTTCTGGTGCTTGCCGCGGGCGCTGACGGCCGAGCCGTACGCGCCTACCGGGACGGCCGGTTTCCCGGCACCGTCCTTCGGGAACGGCAGGACCCCGAAGTCGTCCCCCAGGGCCTTCTCGACCTGCGGCAGCGCCCACAGGCCCGACCACTGCATGGCGGTGAGCCCCTGGACGAACGCCGCCGGGTCGGACCAGTCCGTCGGCGCCCCCAGCAGCAACGATTCATCGGCGTACAGCTGCCGGATCTTGCCGAGTACCCGGGCGGCGGCCGGATCGTCGAAACCGACCTTCCCGTCCTCCGTCACCAGACTCAGCCCCGCGGCGAACAGCGGCGTACCGCCCAGTACCGCGGCCCCGCCGTCGTTCCCCAGGAACAGCCCCTTGACCTTGTCCTTCCGGTGCCGCTCGGTCAACGTCTTCGCGGCCTCGACCAGCTCGTCCACGCTGCGCGGCGGTTCGACACCGGCCGCCTTCAGCATGCTCTTCCGGTAGAACAGCAGCTGCGTGTCGATGGTCTGCGGCACCGCCCAGACCTTGTCCTGCCAGATCTTCGGTGCCAGCACCGCCTGGTTGAAGTCGTCCCGCACGGAGGCGATCTCCGCGGTCAGGTCCACGACCTGACCCCCCTTGATCTGGTCCAGCTTCGGCCCGTTGACCTCGAACACGTCGGGCCCGGAGTCCGTCAGCAGCGCGGCGGCGGTCTGCCGGTCGTAGTCACCGGGCCGCCACTGCACGGTGACCCGCGCCGCGCCGTACGACGCGGCGTACCGCTTGACGGCCTGCTCGGTGCCCGGCTCCCCGTACTGGTGGTACCACTGACTGAGCGCCGGCCCCGAACCCTTCCCGTTCCGCCCCGTGTTGGTACCACAGGCCGCCAGCACAGCCGTCAGGGCCGCACTCCCGGCCACCCCTCCGGCCACACCGAGCAGCCGCCGTCTGCCGATACCGCGAGTCATGCCGATCGCCCCCTGCGTCGCCCGTCGCCCGTTGCGCGACGGGCGTGATCGTCGTACGGCTGTCGTGCGGCTTCCAGTGATCGACGATCACCGTCCGCCACGGGCGCCTACTCTGCCGCACCGGCGCGCAGAACGCAGTGCACCTGCACGAAACCGGCCGGTGAGGACGCCGTATGAGTGAGCACCGGAGCGCGGCCCGGTGTTCCCGTACCGAGGGCAAGCGGCCCGCGGTTCTTGACGCGGGAGTGAGCACGTACCGGATATCCGGCCTCGAAGCCGCCGGAACGGGACAGGGCCGGGGCCGGGCACCCATGTCTGAGTGCTCCTGGCCCCGGCCCCGGTGCGTGCGCTTCTGTGACTCCCCGTCAGGCGATGGTCTCGTGCGAGGGCGTGCTGAGGAGGGTTTCCTTGCGCGGCGCGAAGGGCGCCTGCCAGTTGCCCGTGCCCTGGTAGAGGTACGAGGTGCCGTCCGGCGTGGTGACGAACAGGTCGGCGCGGCCGTCGCGGTTCGCGTCGCCGATGCCGACGAGGTGGCGGTAGCCGCCCCAGCCGGCGCCGATCTTGATGCGGGTGTCGACCTTGCCGTCTCCGGTGCCGAGGTAGAGCCACAGGGTGCCGGTGCGGTCGCGGGCGACCAGGTCGCCGGCGGTGGCGCCGGCGACGTCGCCGACGGCGGTGATGGTGTCGTAGATGCCCCAGCCGGCGCCGATCTTCTTACGGGGCGCGAAGGGGGCGCGCCAGTCGCCGGTGCCGGCGTAGAGCCACAGGACGCCGGTGCGGTCGCGGGCGAGCAGGTCGCTGCGGCCGTCGCCGTTGAGGTCGCTGCCGCCGGTGAGCTGGTCGTACGCGTCCCAGCCGGCGCCGATCTTCAGTCGGCCGTCGAAGGTCCCGTCGCCCTTGCCGAGGTAGAGCCACAGCACGCCGTCCGCGTCCCGGGCCACCACGTCACCGGCGGTGGCACCGGCCACGTCACCGGTGGCGACGACCTGGTCGTAGATGTTCCAGCCGCCGCCGACCACCTTGCGGGGCGCGCTGCGGAGCTGCGGGTCCGACGGGTCGTGGTACGTGTCTTCGAGCGCGAGCCGGCCCGCCTGGTCCCGCACGATCACGTCCGGCGAACCGTTGTCGGTGTAGTCGTGCGGCGCGGGCTTGCGGACGACGGTGAAGGAGCCCTTCTCGTGGAGGGTGGGGCCGAGACCGTTACGGGGTTCGGCGGTCACCTCCCAGGTGTAGCCGCCGTTGGGCGCTGCCGCCTTCCCCTGGCCGGCCTTGACCAGGCCGTCCCACTCCATCTCCGCCCAGCCGGGCCCACTGTCGGCCCCGATCTCGGGGATCAGGTAGTGCGTGGTCTGCTTGCCGGAAGCGTCGTGGCGCAGGGTGATGCTCATGTTGACGTTGCGCCGGGACAGCTTCCAGCGCGGGTGCCACCGCTGCTGGTCCGGCTGCACCGTGCTCGGTGCGTCGAAACCGAGCAGGGTGACCGCGGTGGGCTCCCCGGCGCCCGCGACGAGTTCCGCGGCCGGCGCCTCGTCACCCGTCTTCGCGGACACCCGGTAGAGCCCTTCACCGTGGGCGACGGTGCCGCCCATCACCAGGAGGCCGCCGTCCGGGGTGGGCGTGGCGGACGTGGCGTGGTCCATCACCTTGCGGGGGCTGCCACCACCGATCGGAGCCGCCTGGAAGGCGATCTCGTCCGGCGAGGTCCCCTCCGTGATCTTCCCCCGGTTCCCGTACAGCACCCAGGTGCCGACCAGGCCCATGGCCGGGTCGTGGATGCCGGGCAGGGGAGTGGACGACGTCTTCGGGTTGCGCAGGTCGCCCAGCTCGACGGTCTTCAGGTAGTTCCCCCGGCCGTCGCCCTGCTCTCCGACGGAGGCCATGTGGGTGGCCGACAGGGCTGCGCCCTCGGTGCGGGGGCCCAGCATGTTGCGGCCCGAGATGACGTCGGCGGTGGCCAGGTCGATCGTCGAGTAGGTGGGCGACTTCACGCCGGGGGTGTCCAGCTCGTACCGCAGCAGTGCCTTCCCGGGAGCCCCCGCCACCACCTGGAAATCGTGCCACGTGGAGGCCATCTTCGTGACGGGCCGGTCGGTCAGCTTCGCGCCCTGGGGTTCCAGGATGTGAACCGTTTCGCCCGTGGCGGTCTGCTCGACGGCGAGCACCCGGCCCTCGACGGTGCCGAGGTACCGGTACCCGTACGTGCCCAGGTCGATGAGCGTGGAGGACCCGGTGTCCATGTTCCGCAAGGTGATCTTGTCGGAGTCTTCGATGGACGGCTTGTTGCCGAGCGCCACGATGTCGGACACGGAGCCGTGTGCCGTCAGGTGCGTGAACTGGCCCTGGTCCCGGCCCAGATCGGTCGTCGTACGGTCCGCGTACCGCGTCCACAGCACGTCGTTCTGCGGGCTCAGGGACAGGAACCCGGTCCGGCCCGCACTGACGATCACGGAGCCCGGCGCGATCTTCAGCACCGCGTCCTGCACGTAGTCCCACGTGGGGGATGCCGCGGCAGCGGCTGCGGCCGGGGACGCGAGCGCCCCGCCACTGACCGCGAGCCCGAGCGCGACGGCTCCGCCCAGCACTCGCCGGAATGCCCGGGACCGTCTCGGCCCGGGCGCGATGGTACGTCTCATGTGCCCTCCTGGCAGCGTGCGGCACGAAGCGCCGCGATGTCCGACGGAGGGCAGGAAGAGGTCATAGCTCTCCCAGCCGACCAACTGCGTGAGCCCCCCGAGGTCCGGCAAATCCTAACAATGGAGGTTGAGTCGGGGATCATGGGGAGTCAGGTGCGGGTGGCCCCGAACGAGAGCCGTCCGGACCTTCCGGCCGGCTCTCTTGTCGTTACTTGGGAACTGTAGGAGAGTGGCGGTTGACCTGGCAGGACGCACTTTTCGGTGACTGAGGGACCTGATGGTGACCAAGCAGCTGCTCAAGGGCCTGCCCGAGGACGCGGATCTGCGGCGCGCGGACTCCCTGGCGCGGGAGATCTTCTCGGACGTCGCCAACAAATGGGCGCTCCTGATCATCGAAGCCCTCGGCGAGCGCACCCTGCGCTTCAGCGAGTTGCGGAACGAGGTCGAGGGCGTCAGCCACAAGATGCTCACCCAGAACCTGCGCATGCTGGAGCGCAACGGCCTGGTCGACCGGAAGGTGTACCCCACCGTGCCGCCGCGGGTCGAGTACACCCTCACCGAGCCGGGCAGGGCCCTGCGTACCGCGGTCGACGTCCTCTGCGACTGGACCCAGCAGCACCTCGGTCACATCGAGAGTGCCCGCGTCCGTTTCGACGCCTGACGGGCACGCGGCGGCACCCTCGCGCGGTGCGCAACGCCGCAGAACCGCGCGAAGGGCCCCGGCGGAAGCACCCGCCGGAGCCCTTCGCTATGTCGCACCGTGGGTCAGCGGCAGGAGCCCCGGGCCTTGTTCGAGGCTCCCGTCAGGCGATGGTCTCGTACGACGGCGTCCAGAGCGCGGTCTGCTCGCGCGGCGCGAAGGGCGCCTGCCAGTTGCCGGTGCCGTGGTAGAGGTACGAGGTGCCGTCCGGGGTGGTGACCAGGAGGTCGGCGCGGCCGTCGGTGTTGGAGTCGCCGATGCCGACGAGTTGGCGGTAGCCGCCCCAGCCGGCGCCGATCTTGATGCGGGTGTCGACCTTGCTGTCTCCGGTGCCGAGGTAGAGCCACAGGGTGCCGGTGCGGTCGCGGGCGACCAGGTCGCCGGCGGTGGCGCCGGCGACGTCGCCGACGGCGGTGATGGTGTCGTAGATGCCCCAGCCGGCGCCGATCTTCTTGCGGGGCGCGAAGGGGGCGCGCCAGTCGCCGGTGCCGGCGTAGAGCCACAGGGTGCCGGTGCGGTCGCGGGCGAGCAGGTCGCTGCGGCCGTCGCCGTTGAGGTCGCTGCCGCCGGTGAGCTGGTCGTACGCGTCCCAGCCGGCGCCGATCTTCAGTCGGCCGTCGAAGGTCCCGTCGCCCTTGCCGAGGTAGAGCCACAGCACGCCGTCCGCGTCCCGGGCCACCACGTCACCGGCGGTGGCACCGGCCACGTCACCGGTGGCGACGACCTGGTCGTAGATGTTCCAGCCCCTGCCGATCGACTTCAGCTCCGTGCTCCTGAGCTGCGGTGTCTTTCCCGGGTCGTGGTAGGTGTCCTGGCTCGACAGGTTGCCCGCCGAGTCGCGGAGGAGCACGTCCGGCGAACCGTTGTCGGTGTAGTCGTGCGGGGCGGGCTTGCGGCGGACGGTGAACTTGCCGTCCACGTTCAGGGCCGGACCGATTCCGTTGTTGGGCTCGGCGGTGAGCTTCCAGGTGTAGTCACCGTTGGGCGCGGCCAGGGTCTCGCCGCCGGAGTCGAGCAGGCCGTCCCACTCCATGTCCAGCCACTTCGGCCCAGGGTCTCTGTCGTCGCGGAACCAGTCGACGGTGCGTTCCTTGCCGGACGCGGTGTGGCGCAGCGTGAGGATCACGTGGGCGTTGAGCCGCGAAAGCTGCCAGCGCGGATTCCAGCCGCCACGGCCCAGTTCGGCGACGGCGGGTACGGCCGAGCCGAGCAGGGTGATCCTGGTCGGCTCGCCGGTGCTCGCGACGAGCTTGGCGACGGGCGCGCCGTCGGCCCCGGCGGAAAGCTGGTAGACGCCCTCACCCTGGTCGACGGTACCGCCCATCACCAGCAGGCCGCCCTCGGGCGTGGGGGTCGTGGAGGAGGCGTGGTCCAGCACCTTGCGTTCCATACCGCCGCCGATGAAGCTGCCGATGAGCGCCGAGGACCACGCGGAGTGCCCTTCCGACACCTTGTCCGAGTTCCCGTACAGCACCCAGTTGCCGACCAGGCCCACCATGTTGCTGTAGACGCCGGACAGCTCCCTGGACCACGGCCGCCGTTCCGGCCCACGCTGCGAGACGTCGACGCTCACCTGCTTGTCGCCGGTGCGGAACGCGCCGATCGATGCCATGTGCGTCCGGGACAGGGCGGCACCCGCCCAGTCGTCGGTGATCAGTCCCCGGTTGTCGCTGACCTTCGCGGCGGCCAGGTCGACCACCGCGTAGTCATTGCTCTCGAAGGGCTCGGGCGTCCCGGCGAACCGCACCAGAGCCGAGCCCGGCGCCCCGGCCACCGCCCTGAACTTCCGCGTCTTCTCCGGCAGCCCGGTGATCTTCCGGTCGGTGAGCTCGCCGTCCACGACCCCGAGGACGTGGACTTCCTGGCGGTCCTCCAGGTACTTGACCGCGAGCACCCAGGAGCCGACCGCGCCTTCGTACTGGTAGCCGTACGTGTCGAGGTCCACGACGGTGGGCGTCCCGGCGGCCATGTCCCGCAGGGTGATCTTGTGGGACGCGGTGACGGTGGTGTTGTCACCCACCACCACCACGTCGGACGCGGAACCGTGCGAGATGTCCTGCGTGTGCTGGGCGCTGTCCTGGCCCACCTCGGTCGTCGACCCGTCCGCGTAACGCGTCCAGCGGAGGGTGTTCTTCGGGTCGACGGAGAGGAAGCCGGTGGTGCCGGCGCTCACGATCTCCGACCCCGGCGCGATCTTCAGCGCCGGGGCGGCAGGGGCGGCGGCAGCGGGGGACGCGAGCGCGCCACCGCTCACGGCGAGCCCGAGCGCGACGGCTCCGCCCACGATCTGCCGGAACGGCCGGGCCCGTCTCGGTCCCGGCGCGGTCGAACGTTTCAAGTGCCCTCCTGGCGACGTGCGGCAGCGCAGATGCAGGTGCCGCGGTGTCCGACGGAGGGCAGGAAGAGGTCACACCTCTCCCGACCAGCTGATCTCACGAGCCCCCCAAGGTCCGGCAAATCCTAACAATGGGGAGGTCAGGGGATTACGGGGCGTAGGCCCACGGGGGCAGACCACCGCCGGACCCCGGGGCGGGCGAAGGACGCTCGACGACAGCCGCCGAACACGACACCGCGCTGATCACACCTGCCGTAACAGAGCCCTACGACACCGTGCACGTCTCCCCGCGGCCCGCCACCGCGCCCCGCGGGGACCGGCTCCTGACGCTCCCCGGCGAGCTGTCACTTCGCCAAGTCCCCAAGGCACGAACCGCCGTCAGGGCTTGAAGCCGCCGCCCACGAGTGCGTTCCGGAAGGCGGCCCAGGCGGTGGGGGTGAGGTGGAGGGTGGGGCCGGTGGGGTTCTTGGAGTCGCGGATGGTGATGAGGTGGGGGTGAGTGGTCGCTACTTCGACGCATTCCTCGTGGGCGTTGCTGTAGCTGGACTTGCGGTATGCCGGGGATGTCATGGCCGCTGCTTCACGTGCAGGGTGGTGAGGAAGGCCGTCCAGGCGGCTGGTGTGACGTGGAGGGTCGGTCCGTCGGTGCGTTTGGAGTCGCGTATGACGATGGTGTGGGGCGTGTTCGTGGCTACTTCGACGCACTCCTCCAGGTGATCGCTGTAACTGGACTTGCGAAAGACGTACGTGAACATGGATCGGTCACCATTCCTTGCTGAGGTCATGGATGAACGTCTGTGAGTCGCTCTCGCTGAGTGCATGTGCGGCAATCCCATCAAACAGTTCACCATGAGTGGTGACTGCTTCTCCGCCTTCCAGCCACATCGGGTGCAGGGGGAGGTCCATGTACAGCACGTCCATCGCCCCGGGCGCCGCGAAAGAGATGACGCTGAAGCCGCAGCCCATGCCCACCAGCGTTCCTGCGCTGAGAGGGAGAACTCGGATGGTCACGTTCGACTGTTGACTGGCACGAGTGAGGTGTTCCAGTTGCTCGCGCATCACCCTCGCGCTGCCGACGCGGCTCCTCAAGGCCGTCTCGTGGATCACCGCCTGTAGGTTGAGGGGCACGTCGTCGGTGAGCCGGTGTTGGCGAGCCATCCTCGCCGTCACGAACTGAACGTTCGGGTTGAGAGCGCGGATGTAGCCGGGCGCTTGGAGTAGTCCCGGGATGAACGCCAGCTGCCACGTCCTGATGGCGGTGGCCGCGTTCTCCAGCACGGCGTACTCCTTCATCGACGGGGAGAAGGGCGCGCTACTCCACCACCCCTTCGCCTTGCGTCGCTCGCGATCCACGCGGGCCAGTTCCAGTAGGCCGCCCACCGTTGCCGGGTCGCTCACCTCGTACAGCTCGCACAGGATGCGGATGTCCGGGTCGCGCATCGGTACCCAGCCGCTCTCCATCCTGGCGACCTTGCCGGTCGACGCGCTGATGACCTTGGCCGCTTGGCCTTGGGTCAGGCCGGCGGCGAGGCGGTGTCTGGTGAGTTCGCCGCCGAGGCGGCGGCCCAGCACGGTGGACATGCGGTTGCCCTGTGGTGTCTGGCTACGTTCCATGCTGCTCACCTTCGTTTGTGGCAAGGCGGTGCGGGTGCGAAAGCGGGTGCCTACAACCCGCACGGGTGAAATTTGCACCGCTTGATTGTGGGCGCCACGATCGCGCCCCTACCGTCCGTAACGACCGAACTGCTCACGCGGCCGCATCAGTTGGCGCGAGGGTGTGTGCTGCTCGTAATCGGAGGTGGCCGTTGATGATCTCTCCGCATGACCCCACGGAAGTGGTTCTCCACGAGGACTTGCTCGACTACTCGCCGTTCCCGAAGAGTGTGCGGCTCGCGCGGTATCGGATGGCGCGGCTGTTGTGGGACTGGGGGTACGGGCACCTCGTGGATGACGCCGAGTTGTTGGTGTCCGAGTTGCTGACGAACGCGATCACGCACGGTCGGGTGCCCGGGCGGCTGGTGCGGGTGCATCTGACGGTGGGGAAAGAGGTGCTGCGGGTGTCGGTCAGTGATGCGCGGGGGGAAGTCCGGCCGTGTGTACGGGAGTCGGGGGACGACAGGCCCGGTGGGCTCGGGCTCGTGCTCGTGCAGGAGGTGGCCGCGCGGTGGGGGGTGCGGGACCGGGAGGTCGGTAAGACGGTGTGGTGCGAGGTGGACGTCAGGCAGGAGTGACCGTGGGGGACGGGCCGCCGAGGATGATGTCCCAGTGGTAGGTGAGGGACGTGGGGCGGTCCGGTAGCGGTGGGGTCGGGGCGTAGGCCGCGATCAGGGCGCGGCGGGCCGCCGTGCCGGGGGCCGCGTGCAGGACCGAGTCGTGGGCCAGGAGTGGGTCGCCCTCGAAGTACATCTGGGTGACCAGGCGTTGCGTGAACGCGCGGCCGAAGAGGGAGAAGTGCAGGTGGGCGGCGCGCCAGGCGCCGTCGGGGGTGCCGAGCGGGTACGGGCCCGGCTTGATCGTGGTGAAGGTGTAGCGGCCGTCGGCGTCGGTGAGGGCGCGGCCCGCTCCGGTGAAGTGGGGATCCAAGGGCGCGTCATGCTGGTCGCCCTGGTGCGCGTACCGGCCGGCGGCGTTGGCCTGCCAGAGTTCGAGGAGCTGGTGGGGGACGGGACGGCCGAGACCGTCCATGACGCGGCCGGTCAGGGTGATGCGTTCGCCGATGGGGGCGCCCGCGTGGTGGCGGGTGAGGTCGCTGTCGAGCGGCGTCACGTCGGTGTGGCCGAAGACCGGGCCGTACCGCTCGCAACTCTCCGGGTCGGCGGGGAGAACGAACGGCGGCCGGGCGGGCCGGCGCAGGGGGAAGCCCCGGTACGGGGCCGGTGAGGTCGGCATGGGGTCGTTGTCGCACGTGGCGGCGGGGTCGGCAAGAAGGGGAACCGGCCCTGGGGGCGATCGGCGGGCGCGCGTCGTGCGGTGCGGGACGGGGGCGTACGACCGCGCCGAGCTGGTGCGCGGCGGGCGCTGTTCATATCAGCTGCGTCTTCGCGAGTACGCGGTGAACGCTTCCGGCCCCGGGCATATGCGGGCGTCCGGTGCCATGGGTACGGGCATGCCCACATCGACCCACCGGGAGAAAGGCGCAGTCATGTACCCCAACACCCTGGACACCTTCGTCGCCTCCGTGAAGCACCAGCGCGAGCTGATGATCATCCACCGGGTCACCGGCGGATACCTCACCCACAACGGTGACCTCCAGATCGAGACCGACCCCGTCGAGAACATCGACAACAAGCGGCACCTGTGGGTGGTCCACCTGGTGGGTTACTACAAGAACAACACGGTCTACAGCTTCGAGAACAAGCGGGAGGGCAAGCGGCTGGCCGTCAACCCGGACAACCTCCGGGACGGCATGCGCTTCACGGACCCGCAGGACCCCAAGGCGCCGAACAGCAAGGAGCTGGAGGCGCAGCGGTTCTACGTACTGCCGATGTGCAACGGCGGGTACTCCATCGTGCCGTTCCTCGGCTCCGACCTGGGGCTGATGCCGATGGGCAACCGGCCCGTACCGCCGGCCTGCGACCGCCCGCTGCCCCACTGGGGCGGCCAGTCCTCGGACAACGGCTCGCACGACTTCGTCCGGGCGCCGGACCGGCCCGAGCGGGAGGACCCGACGGAGCGGGACCTCCAGCCCCCCGGTTCCGGGAAGTGAGGCCGAGGCGCGCCCCGTAACCGGCGGTGGGGCACAGGTGGTGAGCGAAGCTGAATTTCTGCAGACCAGGCGGAGCCCGCCTGCTACGGTGCGCCGATGTCAACGATCAGGAAGTTCCAAGTCACCTTCGACTGCGCAGAACCCGAGCGCATGGCTCGTTTCTGGTGCGAAGTGCTGGGATACGTCATACCGCCGCCACCGGAGGGGTTCACCACCTGGGACGACTTCAACGACTCTCTGCCTCCTGAGAAGCGGGACGCCTGGTTCGCCTGTAGCGACCCCACAGGCGTGGGCCCGCGCCTGTACTTCCAGCGCGTTCCCGAAGGCAAGACCGCCAAGAACCGGGTGCATCTGGACGTCCGGGCCGGCACCGGGCTGGTGGGGGACGAGCGCCTCGCCGTACTCGAAGCCGAGTGCGCACGGCTGGTCGCGCTCGGCGCCACCCACGTGCAGACGCTGTATGCCGACGAAGAGAACGAGTCGTGCATCCCGATGCTGGACATCGAGGGCAACGAGTTCTGTATCGACTGAGCAACTCTCCGAGCCGGGCCGGGGAGACGGAGCGAGCCGCTTCCCCGGCCCGGCCCGGGCAGGATCAGCCGGTACGGGACGGTCCGCAGGCGAGCGTCGGCCGAGCGCCTACCTGCGGGCTCGCCAGACCACGACCATGGTGAACACCGCGCTGCACATCAGATAGACGCCGAGGCCGATGCCCCACCCGTCGCCGCGCCAGAAACCGATGGCGGCGACAACGAGTGCGCAGAGCAGCGAGAGGGTGGCGAGTATGCGTCCGAGAAGCATGAACAACAGGTCCTGGCAGAGGTGATCGATGGCGGCCGGTGTCCGGGAGTCCGGTGCCCCGGTGCCCGGGGGCCGGTGCCCGGGTTCCCCGGCGTCCACCGGTTTCCGGCCCAGCGACCCTAACAGCGACATCAGCTCCGCCACCCCTGCCCCCACCACCCCCTGCCCCCGCGACCCCTGCCCCCGGGCCGGCTACGCCCGCACCCGGAACCGCAGCCGGCAGATCGTCGCGTCCGTCGTGCGCCGTACCGCGTGTGCGACGACCGCGCCGCGCTGGTTCTGGAGGAGGCGCTGCCACACGTGGGCCGGTTCGACCTCGGGGATCAGGACGGTGACCCGGGCGCCGGGGTGGCGGGCGCCGAGTTCGCGTACGTACGCGGCGACCGGGCGGCCGACGGTGCGGGTGGCGGAGGGCAGTTCGAGGAGGTCGACGCCGGGGTTCCACAGTTCCCAGTCGCGGCGCAGGGACTCCGCCGCGCGCCGGTCCTCGGGCGCGGCGTACGTGACGGTGACGGCCACCACCTCGTCGCCGAGCGACACCGCGGCGTTCAGCGCCTCGCAGGTCAGCTTGGAGAGGTGGGAGACGGGGACGACGACGAGGGAGCGGTCGCGGTGCGGGGGCTCGGGGATACGGCCCAGGTGCAGGTGGTCCGCGATCCGGCCGTACGCGCGGTGCACCGCCTCGAAGGCGAGGACGAGCGCGGGCAGCGCGATGACGATCAGCCAGGCGCCCTCGGTGAACTTCGTCGCCGTGACGACGACGGCCGACACGCCGGTCAGCAGCGCGCCGGAACCGTTGAGCACGGCCTTGCCGCGCCAGCCGGCGGATCGTTCCTGCCGCCAGTGGCGGACCATGCCCACCTGGCAGATGGTGAAGCCGACGAAGACACCGATGGCGAAGAGCGGCACGAGGGTGTTCACGTCACCGCCGGAGAAGACCAGGAGCAGGGCGGCGACGGCGGCCAGTGCGAGGACACCGTGCCGGTGCACCTGCCGGTCCCCCTTGAGCCCGAAGACGTGCGGCAGGTAATGGTCGCGGGCCAGCAGCCCCATCAGGACCGGCAGCCCGCCGAAGCTGGTGTTGGCGGCGAGGGCGAGCAGCACCATGGTCGCGAACTGGACGACGTAGAACGCCCAGTTGTGGCCGAGCGACGCGTCCGCGAGCTGCGCGAGGACGGTGACGCCCTCGACCGGCTGGAGGTGGAAGCGCCCGATCAGCACGGACAGGCCGATCAGCATCACGCCGAGCAGGACTCCCAGGGCGATCTCGGTGCGCTGCGCGCGCTTGACGGCGGGGGCCCGGAAGGACGGTACGGCGTTGGCGACCGCCTCGACGCCGGTCAGGGCCGAGCACCCGGCGGCGAACGCCTTCAGGAGGAGCAGCGCGCCCACGGAGGTCGCGTTGTCGGACAGGACGGAGGCGTGGCCGGCGGCCGACGCCGTCGATACGGGGGCGTCCCGGAACAGGCCGACCGCGACGAGGACCAGGATGGAGCCCACGAACGCGGCGGTGGGCAGCAGGAACGCCTTCGCGGAGTCGACGATGCCGCGCAGATTCACGCCGGTCACCAGGACCAGCACCGCCAGGCACAGCCACAGCCGCTGGCCGTACAGCCCCGGGAAGGCGGAGGTCAGCGCGGCGACGCCGGCCGTCACCGAGACGGCGACGTTCAGGACGTAGTCCAGGAGCAGGGAGGCCGCGGCGGCCAGCGCCGTGCGGCGCCCGAGGTGCGCCTTGGCGACGGCGTACGAACCGCCGCCGTTCGGAAACGCCGCGATCACCTGGCGGTACGAGGCGACCAGGACGGCGAGCAGCGCCGCGATGCACAGGGTCACGGGGAGCGTGAAGCCGAGGCCGTACGCGCCGGCGGCGGCCAGCACCAGGACGACGGACTCGGGCCCGTACGCGACGGAGGCCATCGCGTCGAGGGAGAGGGCGGCCAGGCCCTGGAGGGAGGTCAGGCGGTGCCGGGCGTCCGGGTCGGGAGGGGCGGCAGCGGGGGAAGTGGCGGAAGGCGGCACGGTGGACGGGGACGCGGCCGGGTCGGAGGCCCGGCCTGCGGTCCGGTTCGCTCTCCCGTCCGCTGTCCGGCCCGCTGTCCGGCCCGCGGTCCGGACCCTGGCTGTGCCCAGGGTCCGGCTAGGGGCCCGGCCCGTGGATTTCCACACCATCGACATCGTTCGCCGTACCTCCGTGCGCTGCGGGAAGAGAACCCCGGTGACAGGGCCAGCCCAGCGTGAGTGCCGGTTCGTACGGGCGCGCCGGTTCTTGGCGTGGCTTTGGCGGGTGATCCGGCTTTCTTCGCGCTTCTTTGATGCCCGGTGGGGGCGTGCCGACGCGGACGGGTGGCCGGGGCACCAGGTGGCGGGGGCACCGAGTGGCGTACCGGTGCGCGTACGGCGTACGGCGGGGCCGCGTTGTCAGCGGTGCGTCAAGTAGCCACGACGCGCCGTCAGCGTCGCGTCAAGGTCCCGGCGGCGTGCGCGCCGCGGCCCTAGCGTCACGGCCATGGAACCGAGAGGCGGTGTGGCGCGCGATGGACGGCATACGCGGAAGAGGTACGCCCTTCCACCCCCGGTGCACGGCCCGGCGGCGTACCGCGACCGGCGGTGGGCGGCTGAACTGCGCACGGCGGCCTGCTGCACGGCCGGCGTCCTGTGCCTCATGCTCGCCGTCGACCTCGCCGCCCACACCCTCGACCCGCTGCGCGCCGCCTGCTGGACGGCCCTCGCGGTGGTGCTCTTCGCGGCGCTCTTCCCGGCACGGGTGACGGCCGGGGCGGGGTGGCTCGCCGTACGCGGGCTGCTGCGCGAACGCCGGGTCCGTACCGACCTGCTGGTGCTCGTACACCGCAGCGACGGTATGGCGCCCCGGCTGGTGCTGCGCGACGCGGTGGGCGGCCGCGTCGAACTGGACCCCAAGGTCCTCACCGCCGACCCGGCCCTGTGGCACCTGCTCGACAGCGGCGCCCGGCTGTCCCGGGAGCGCGGTCTGCTGCGGTCGGGCGGTGAGGTGCTGCGGGTGCTGGGCGAGCACGTCGACCGGGACGGCGCCCGGAAGATCTTCGAGGCTTCCGGTCTGGAGTGACCGGCCGCCGGGCGTTACGACGGCAGCAGGTCGCGGCGGCGCACCATGCGCACACCGCACAGGTCCTCGGGGTCGTCCTCGCCGTCGAAGAGCGCCATGATCAGCCAGAGTACGAGGAAGCCGTAACCGGCCAGCCAGCGCTTGACCAGCCGGGGGACGCGTGGCCTGGTGCCGGTCTTCTCCAGGATCACCCGCGTCCTCACCAGGAACTTCCCCACGCTCGCGCCGAGAATCCGCGTCAGCACCACATGGTTGAGGAACGACACACCGACCGCGCACCCGATGGCCGCCGCCCAGAACGCCCCGAACGGACGGCCGTCGGCGACCCGCAACCCCAGCGACAGGAAACCGAGCATCCCGGTGAGCAGCACACTGTCGACCGCGATCGCGGTGAGCCGGCGGAGATCACCGGCGGGCTCGGGGATGTCGGGGAGGCGGTGGGTGGGGGAGTGGGGGTGCTGCTGGTACGGGTGGGCCGGGCCCGGCGGTTGCTGGTACGCCTGCTGAGAGGCCTGCTGGTACGGCTGCTGGTACGGATGGGCGGGCCCTTGGGCCGGACCGGGGGCAGGGGCGGCGGCAGGCGGCCCGGCGTAACGCTCGTCATACATGAGAGCGGATCTTGCCATGGCCGGCCGGTACGCACCCCGGCCCCTCCGCCTCAGCCCTCCAGCCCCGCCCCCAGGGACTCAGGGACTCAGCCCTTCGCCCCGCCGAAGTCGTACCGCACCCCCGTGAGCTTCTCCGACGCCTCCCACAGCCGCGCCGACGTCACGTCGTTGCGTGTCCACGGGGCGCGGGGGGACGGCGCGGTCGCGCCGCGCAGGCCGTTGCGGGGGCCCAGGAAGGCGTCCGGCTTCATGTGCGGGGCGGTGGCGGCGCACAGGGTCGGCAGGGCGCCGGACTCGGCGGGCTGGCCGACGACGCGGTTGGCCAGCGCCACCAGGCGTTCGGCGCCCGTACGGCCCTCCATGCGGACGCCGGCGGTCTGCAGGTTGGTGTCGGCGTACCCGGGGTGCGCGGCGACGGCCAGTACCTGCGAACCGGCCCGTGCGAGGCGGCGCGACAGCTCGTGGACGAAGAGCAGGTTGGCGCTCTTGGAGCGGCCGTACGCGATCCAGCGGCGGTAACCGCGCTCGCTGTTGAGGTCGTCCAGGTCGACGTTGCCCAGCGCGTGGAAACCGCTGGAGACGGTCACGACGCGCGCTCCGGGGGTGGCCAGCAGCTTGGGCAGGAGGAGGCCGGTCAGCGCGAAGTGGCCGAGGTGGTTGGTCCCGAACTGCATCTCGAAGCCGTCGGCGGTACGGCGGTGCGGCAGCGCCATCACCCCGGCATTGTTGATCAGCAGGTCGAGGCGGTCGCCGTCGAAGCTGTCGAGGTCCGCCGCGAAGGCGCGTACGGACGCCAGGTCGGCCAGGTCGAGCCGGCGGAACTCGGCCTCGGCGGCCGGGACTTCGGAGCGCAGCCGGGCGAGCGCCGTGTGCCCGCGCGCCTCGTCGCGGCAGGCCAGGACGACCCTGGCGCCGCGGCGGGCGAGCTCGCGGGCGGTGATGTAGCCGATGCCGCTGTTGGCGCCGGTGACGACTGCCGAGCGGCCCGTCTGGTCGGGGATGTGGCTCGTGGTCCAACGGGTCACGCCTGCTGCGCTCCTTCTCCGGGGCGTCGGGGGCACCAGCGTACGCCCGGACCCGGTGAGACGTCCGACGCGAGATCGACGGCAGCGGCTCCCGCGCCGACAGCGGGAGCCGCCGGGCTCACCGCCGTCCGCCGACCTCCCGCACCCGGTAGACGGGCACCGACACCGCCGGATCGTCCAGGCAGGCGCCCGTCTCCAGGTCGAAGCGCTGTTTGAGGAGGGGGGACGCGACGAACGGGCGGCCGTCCGCCGAGCCGGTCAGGCCGCGGGACAGGACGTACGCGCCGGTGAACGGGTCGCGGTTGCCGATGGCGTACGGGCGTCCCGTGCGGTCCACGAACAGCGCCACCTGCCCGCCGTCCGGGAGGAGGGCGGCGACGCCCCGGCCGGGGACGAGGGCGGCCGGGTCGCAGACCGGGAACCAGGCACGGTCCTCGTGCCGGTCGGCGGGGAGTTCGACGGCGAGTGTCACGGGAGTCATCGGGCGGCGGTTCCTTCCAGGGTGCGGGTGCCGGAGGCGGCCGGGGAGCCGGCCTGGGCACGGACGGGGAGGGTCGGACCGGCCAGCAGCACCAGGTCCGGCTTGATCTGGTCGCGCTCCGGGACGAAGCGGACGGCCGGGTCGGGGGCGTCCGGCGCGTTGACGAAGGAGACGAAGCGGGCCAGGCGCTCCGGGTCGGCGAGGGTGTCGGCCCACTCGTCGCGGTAGGCCGAGACGTGCGCGGCCATCAGGGACTCCAGCTCGTCGCAGAGGCCGAGGGAGTCGTGCACGACCACGTCGCGTACGTGGTCGAGGCCGCCCTCGATGCGCTCCAGCCAGGCGGAGGTGCGCTCCAGGCGGTCGGCGGTGCGGATGTAGAACATCAGGAAGCGGTCGATGAGGCGGATCAGTTCGGTGTCGGAGAGGTCCTGGGCCAGCAGGTCGGCGTGGCGCGGGGTGGCGCCGCCGTTGCCGCCGACGTAGAGGTTCCAGCCGTTGGAGGTGGCGATGACGCCGAAGTCCTTGCCGCGCGCCTCGGCGCACTCGCGCGCGCACCCGGAGACGGCCGACTTGAGCTTGTGCGGGGAGCGCAGGCCCCGGTAGCGCAGTTCCAGGTCGATGGCCATCCGGACGGAGTCCTGGACGCCGTAGCGGCACCAGGTCTGGCCGACGCAGGACTTCACGGTGCGCAGGGCCTTGCCGTACGCGTGGCCCGACTCGAAGCCGGCGTCGACCAGGCGGGCCCAGATGCGCGGGAGCTGGTCGACGCGGGCGCCGAACAGGTCGATGCGCTGGCCGCCGGTGATCTTCGTGTAGAGGCCGAAGTCGCGGGCCACCTCGCCGATGACGATGAGTTTTTCGGGGGTGATCTCGCCGCCGGGGATGCGCGGTACGACCGAGTAGGAGCCGTTGCGCTGGAGGTTGGCGAGGAAGTGGTCGTTGGTGTCCTGGAGGGCGGACTGCTCGCCGTCCAGGACGTACCCGTCGGCGCCGACCGACGGGGCGAGGCTGGCGATGATCGAGGCGACCGTCGGCTTGCAGGTCTCGCAGCCGTCGCCGCCGCGCGCCTCCTCCCGGCCGTGGCCGTCCAGCAGCTCGGCGTACGAGGTGAGACGGCGGGTGCGGACGATCTCGTACAGCTCGGCGCGGGTGTGCGGGAAGCAGCCGCACAGGCCCTTGTCGACGACCACGCCGCCGGCCGCCAGCTCGTCGTTGACCAGGGTGGTCAGCGCCTTGACGCAGCTGCCGCAGCCGGTGCCCGCCTTGGTGCACTTCTTCACCTCGGGCACGGTGGTGCAGGAGTGTTCGGAGACGGCGGAACGGATGGTGCCCTTGGTGACGTTGTGGCAGTTGCAGATCACCGCGTCGTCGGGGAGGGCGGCCGGACCGAGCGCGGCCGGCGCGCCGGTGCCCGCGGGCAGCACGAGCTGTTCCGGGGCGACGGGCGGCACGGAGCCGGTGAGCGGGCGCAGCAGGCCGTACGACTCGGCGTCGCCGACCAGCACACCGCCCAGCAGCGCGCCGTCCGCGCCGACGACCAGCTTCTTGTAGACACCGGAACGGGAGTCGGCGTACACGACGTCGAGGCAGCCGGGGGTGGTGCCGTGCGCGTCCCCGAAGGAGGCCACGTCCACGCCGAGGAGCTTGAGCTTGGTGGAGGTGTCCGCGCCGGTGAAGGCGGCGGCCTCCTGGTCCCCGGCGATCGTGGCCGCCGCCGTCTCGGCCATCTCGTAACCGGGCGCCACCAGGCCGTAGACCTTGCCGTCGGCGGCCAGCGCGCACTCGCCGATCGCGTACACGGCCGGGTCGCTGGTACGGCACCGCCCGTCGACGCCGATGCCGCCGCGCTCACCGACCGCCAGCCCGCAGTCGCGGGCGAGCTGGTCGCGCGGGCGCACCCCCGCCGAGAAGATCACCAGGTCGGTCTCGACGCGTGAGCCGTCGGACAGCTCCATGGCCCGTACGGCCCCGTCCCCGCCCGCGACGATCTCCTTGCCGCCGACGCCCGTGTGGACGTCGATGCCCATCTCCTCGACCGTACGGCGCAGCGCGCTGCCGCCGCCCTCGTCCACCTGGACCGCCATCAGCCGCGGCTGGAACTCCACGATGTGGGTGCGCAGCCCGAGCCCCTTGAGGGCACCGGCCGCCTCCAGGCCGAGCAGGCCGCCGCCGACGACCGTGCCGGTGCGGCAGTTCTTGGCGTACTCCTCGATGGCGAGCAGGTCCTCGACGGTCCGGTACACGAAGCAGCCGGTGCTGTCCGCGCCGGGCACCGGCGGCACGAAGGGGTACGAGCCGGTGGCCAGCACGAGCGTGTCGTAGGTGACCGTCAGGCCGGAACGGGCGGTGACGGTGCGCGTCGCGCGGTCGATGGCGGTGGCCGGGTCGCCGAGGTGCAGTTCGATGCCGTGCCGGGCCATGAAGTCCGGGTCGGCCAGGGACAGGTCCTCCGGTGTGCGGCCGGAGAAGTACGAGGTGAGCTGGACCCGGTCGTAGGCGGGGCGCGGCTCCTCGCACAGCACGACCACCCGGGTCCGCGCGGGCACGCCGCGGTCGGCGAGGGCTTCGAGGAAGCGCTGGCCGACCATGCCGTGGCCGATGAGCACGAGGGTGGGAACGGCGGTTGCGGCCATGGTCAGGAGCCTCCGTCGGGGTGGGAAGGGGTGGCGGTCTCGGTGGTGAGCAGGTGCAGGAGCGGGGCCGCCGGCGGGAGCGGGTCGTCGGCCTCCCAGGTACGCGCGAGGGTGCCGACGGCGCCCAGGTCGCCGAGGAGGATGCCGCCGACGAGGCGGTCGCCGCGGACGATGACCTTGCGGTAGGCGCTGCGGGTGGCGTCGGACAGGTGGATCACGTCGTCGCCGGGGCGGGGGGACGGGGAGCCGAAGGCGGCGAGGTCGAGAGGGACGGGGGCCGGGACGGAGCCGGAACGGGGGCCGGGGCCGGTGAGGGTGAGGCGGGTGAGGGCACGGGTGCCGCGGTAGCGGGCGGCCTCCTCGGAGAGGACGCGCGCCAGCAGGTCGGCCTGTTCGAGGGCGGGCCCGGCCAGGCCGTACACCACGCCGTCGTGCTGCGCGCAGTCACCGATCGCGTGGATCCGCGGGTCGGCCGTCCGCAGCTGGTCGTCGACGAGCACGCCGCGGTCCACCGGCAGTCCGGCCGCCCGCGCGAGCCCGACGCGCGGCCGTACGCCGCAGGCCAGCACGACCAGGCCGGCGTCGGACACGTAACCGTCCGCGAGTTCCACGGCCCGTACGGAACCGTCCTCGACGCGCAGCCCGCGCACCCGGCACCCCGTATGGACCTCCACCCCCAGCCCCTCGACGTGCGCCCGCAGCAGGTCAGCGGCGCCGGCGTCCAGCTGCCGTTCCATCAGGTGCTCGCCCTGCTGCGCGAGCAGCACCGACACGCCGCGCTCGGCCAGCGCCCGGGCCGCGGAGACGCCCAGCAGCCCGCCGCCGATCACCACGGCGCGCACACCCGGCCGGGCGGCGGCAGCGTCCAGCGCCGCGCAGTCGTCCAGGGTGCGGAAGGGGTGGACGCCGTCGGGCAGTCCGTCGTGGCCGGGCGGGAAGAGCCCCCGCAGGGGCGGCAGCACCGGGTTGGAGCCGGTCGCCAGGACGAGCCGGTCGTACGGCACGGCCTGCCCGTCGTCGCACAGCACCGTACGGCTCGCCCGGTCGATCCGGACCGCCCGCACCCCGCTCAGCCACCGCACCCCGTCGTGCGGGGCCGGCAGGGCGATGACCTCGTGCGCGTACCGGCCGGCCAGCACCTCGGCGAGCAGGACACGGTTGTACGGCGCGTGCGGCTCCTCACCGACGACGGTCAGCGCCGGGCCGCCGCCGTCGGTGTCACCGGCGGCTGCCGGGCGAAGGCGCTGCGCGAGCCGGGCGGCGGCCATGCCGCCACCGATCACCACCACACGCTGTTGCGAGGTCATGTCCGCCAGCGTGCGGTCCGGCTGTTACCCGTCCGCATCTGCACTGTTTCCCGCGGGGAACGCTGCCCTCAGCGTGCGGGAGGGCGGGGTGTGAGGGGACGGGGGGCGGGACGGGGGTCAGAGGGCGATGCCGGCCGGGGGCGAGAGTTTCCACAGGTGGCCCAGGGGCGGGAGGTTCAGGCGGGCGGCGACGTTGCGGGACGATTGGTTGGTGCTGGAGGTGCTGTAGAAGAGGTGGCGGCCGGTGGGGGCGACGAGGCGGGACCAGGCGGCGGTGACCGTGGCGGCATGGCCCCGGCCGCGGTGACCGGGGCGGGTCCAGGTGCCGGCTTCCGCGCCGTGATCGGTCCAGCAGGGGGTGTGGCAGATCGAGACGACGTGGGCGGGGCGTCCGGTGTCCGGTGCCGGGGCGGCGGGGTCGAGGGCCATGGCCCACCAGCCGAGTTTCCCGTCGAGCAGGTCGCGCCATGCGTCGGTGTCCCAGTTGCCGGGGTTGGCGCCGCGCAGGGCCGCGACGGCGGCGGAGTCCGTGGTGTCGGACCGTACGACGGGGGCGGTCGGTGCGTACCGGATGCGGTCGGGGAGGACCAGGTAACTGGGGCCCGAGCTGACGTGTACGGGGCCGAGGGCCGCCTCCAGCAGGTGCTGGACACGGGGGAGGGCCGGGGGCGGTAACTCCGGGGCCACCGGGGCGGACCGTGGCGTGACGGCCGCCAGCAGGCCGGCGGCGAGCGGGTCCGGCAGGTGATCGGCGACGGCCGGGAGCTGGTGCCGGCCATCGGCGGACACGGCGATCACCATGTGGTGCGGGCCCCGGAAGCGGCCCCGGGCGTCCGTGGGCCAGATGACCTCGATCTCGGTCCTGAGCAGGTCCGCGACGGAGGCCCGGCGGGCGCCCGGCACCGCGCCTCCCTGGTCGTCGGGCCGCTCCGTCACCGGGCTCCTCCGGTCACCGGGCCTGCTCCGGCGCGGGAGCCAGCAGGCGGCTGAGCGCGCGGCGGGTGCGGTCCTGGGCCATCGGGTCGGCGAAGAGCTGGATGGCCTGGTTGAGGCCGGTGTAGAGGCCGATCAACTCGAAGACGAGCTGGTCCGGGTCGGTGCCCGGGGGCAGTTCGCCCGCCTCGACGGCGTACCGGATCTCGTTGGCCAGGCGGCGGCGCCAGAGCTGGGAACGGCGTACCACCGCGTCCCGGACGGGGCCCACCCGCGCGTCGAACTCGACCGCCGCCGTGGTGAAGAAGCAGCCGCCGGGGAAAGCACCGCGTTCCCGTTCCAGGTAGGTGATCCAGTACTCGCAGACGGCCCGGAGCCGGGGGAGACCGGGGGCCGTTCCGGCGGCCGGTTCCCACACCGCTCTGGAGAAGATCGCGGACGCGCCGTCCAGGGAGGCGAGCTGGAGCGCCTCCTTCGTACCGAAGTGGCCGAGGACGCCGGCCTTGCTCATGCCCAGGTCGGTGGCGAGGCGGCCGATGGTCAGCCCGTCCAGCCCTTCGACCGAGGCGATCGCGATGCTGCGGTCGATGATCCGCTCGCGGGTCCTGCGGGACTCGGCGACGGACTTGCGTGGGCTCATGCCGCCATCGTAGCCAGCGCGGTCCCGGCGCTCCCGTCATTAGCTTCCGAACGGTCGGTTGCTATATTTCCGTCCGGTGCGGCCGGCACCGCCGCACCAGGCGCCCCGGCCGCGCCGCGCCGTGCCGTCCGCGAGCCGAGGAGAGCAGCCGTGCCCGGAACCCGTATCGCCGCGCTGGGCCACCACCAGCCGTCCCGCGTCCTGACCAACGACGAGCTGGCGGGCATGGTCGACACCAGCGACGAGTGGATCCGGCGGCGCACCGGCATCGTCACCCGCCGGATCGCCGGCCAGGAGTCCGTCGCCGACCTGGCCACGGCCGCCGCCGCCAAGGCGCTGGCCGCCTCCGGGCTGGAGCCCGGCGACATCGGCCTGGTCACCGTGGCGACCTGCACGGCCGTCGACCGCTGCCCGTCCACCGCCGCCCAGGTCGCCGCCGCGCTCGGCATCCCCGCGGCCGTCGCGTACGACCTGAACAACGGCTGCGCCGGCTTCTGCACCGCGCTCGCCTCCGCCGACCACTCGGTGCGCGCGGGCGCCGCCCGGCACGCCCTGGTCATCGGCGCCGAGAAGATGTCGGACGTGACGGACTGGACCGACCGCAGTACGTGCGTGCTGCTCGGTGACGGCGCGGGCGCCGCCGTGGTCAGCGCCGCGGAGTCCGAGCGGATCGGGCCCGTCGTCTGGGGTTCGGACCCGACCCGCTCCCAGGCGGTGCGGCTGATGGGCGACTGGCACCCGTACTTCGCGCAGGAGGGGCAGACGGTGTTCCGCTGGGTCACCACCGAGCTGGCCCCGCTGGCCGAGGAGGCGTGCGCACGGGCCGGTGTCGCCCTCGCGGACCTCGCCGGTGTCGTCACGCACCAGGCCAATCTGCGCATCATCGAGGCCGTGGTGCGGCAGCTCGGCCTGCCTGAGGACGTGGTGATCGCCCGGGACGTGGTCGACTCCGGCAACACCTCCGCCGCGTCCGTGCCGCTCGCCCTGTCCAAGCTGGTCGAGCGCCGTGATCTGCCGTCCGGCGGGCCGGTGCTGCTGCTGAGCTTCGGCGGGGGGCTGTCGTATGCGGGGCAGGTGGTGGAGTGCCCGTAGGGCGGGGGTGGCCGGTTCGCCGATTTTCTTTCTGGTGTGGGTGTTTAGTCCCGGGGCGCGAGGCAACCCGCGTGACTGGAAGGAAACAGCCCCCACAACAAGTAAGGGTGAGTAGTGATGGCTGAGTCCACCAACAACGGCAACTTCGCCAACGACCGCGAGAAGGCGGCACGCGCCGGGCAGAAGGGCGGCCACGAGAGCGGCGGCAACTTCGCCAACGACCCGCAGCGCGCGGCGGAGGCCGGGCAGAAGGGCGGCCACGAAAGCGGCGGCAACTTCGCCAACGACCCGCAGCGCGCGGCGGAGGCCGGGCAGAAGGGCGGCCACGAAAGCGGTGGCAACTTCGCCAACGACCGCGAGCGGGCCGCCGAGGCCGGGCAGAAGGGCGGCCGCAGCCGTCACGGCGAATAGCGCGGCCGGGCGCCCGCGAAGAGCGGACGGCGGAGAGCGCAGGGGCGGACGTCCACCGGACGTCCGCCCCACTGCTGCGCCGGCGCGTGACCGCCGTCAGCCGCTGCCGCCCGTCAGCCCGCGGCCTTCGCCGGGCACAGACGGCGCGGCTGCCCGTCGCCGCTGAGCTTCGCGTCCACGCAGCCGCCGGGCAGACCGGCGTACGGCGTGCTGCCGAAGTTGGCGGTGACGGTCAGCTTGCCGTTTCCGAACTCCGTGCGCTGCACGAGGTGGTCGCCGGTCAGCCGGCGGAACGACGTCAGCTTCTCGGTGCCCGCCGCCTTGTGCAGCGGCGAGAAGTACTTCTGCAGCGCGGCCAGCTCCGGCCCGGACTTCTCGATGGCCGGGCCGTCGAGCACGTAGTTCAGCGGGATGTTGTAGAGCATCGCCAGCAGCGCGCGGGCGGTCTTCTGCTTCGGCAGCTTGCCGTACGACAGCTCCCAGCGTTCGGCGTTGACGAGCGAGCTGTGCAGCGCGGCCTCGTACAGCGGCACCCGGTAGGCCGGGTCGTACATCGCCTTGGCCACATCGGCCGGCAGCTCCACCGGCTTGAAGAAGGCCTTGGGGGCGTTCTGCGGGAAGTAGCCGCCCCAGTTCTTCTTGTCGCGCTGGAGCTTCCACAGGCCGTCGGCGACCGGCGTGGCCGCGCCGTGGTCGAAGGCCAGCACCTTGTTGGCCCACGACTGGGCGCTCTCCGAGCCCAGTACGAGCTTCTTGTCCTCGGCCAGGCGGCGCATCCGGGCCAGCCGGTTGTCGCGGTCACCGGCCTTGGTCATCGGGTGGGCGGCGCTGTGGTCGCGGAAGTCCTCGCCGGTCGCGTCGACGTCCAGGAAGTAACTGTCGGCGCCGTTGGCGGTCATGGCGCGGGTGCGGTCGGCGAGGTAGTGGTGCTTCGGCTCGGCCTGTTCGAAGGCGCGCGAGCTGAGGTAGCAGCCGCGGTTGCCGAAGCCGGTCGCCGGCTTGCCCTGCGCGTCCCGGACGCAGAAGTCCGGGTAGACGGTGCCGGGCCACGCGGAGGTGGGGGAGTCGGCGGTCTTCGGGTCCTGGCCGTTGGCGAACGTGTCGTAAGGGCCCACCAGATAGCCCGCCTTCTTGGCGGCCCGGACGGCGGCGGCGTCCATCGGGTCGGGCCCGGCGTCGTAACCGAGCCACATCCGGTCCACGCCCAGCTTCCGCAGCGCCTCGACGCCCGCTGCCTTGCGCGCGTCGCCCCACACGTACGCGTGGAAGGCGCCGAGCAGCCGGCCGTTCGCCGGATTCCTCCTGATCTTCTCGCGCAGGCTGCCGAGCTGCCCGTGCTCGGCGAGCCAGGCGCGGTAGTCGGTGCCGGGCGCGACGGGGTTGCCGTCGGTGAGGGCGAAGGTGACGGTGTAGTCGCGGGTGCCCTCCCCGCCGTCGAAGGCGTGGGTGGTGGCGGTGTGCAGCCGCCCGCCGTCGGAGCGGAACGTCAGCGAGGTGCCGAGGTCGGTGGGGGTGAGGTAGCTGACGCCGTGCCCCTTGCCCAGGGAGTAGCCCCACAGCGGCAGTTCGAGCTGGCCGCCCACGTCGATGGCGTCGCCGGTGAGGCCGGCCTTCGCGGAGTTCCAGAACGCGTCGCGTACGGGGATGTCCAGGCCCTCGCCGCGCGGCAGCTGGACGGCCGAGGCGGCCCGGTCGGTGCCGGTCACCGGCCAGGTGAGCGAGCCGTCGCGGTCGGCCTTCATGCTGACCCGCAGCCGCCCGTGATCGGCGCGCGCGGTCACCGTCAGGCCCTTGCCGGGATAGCTCCAGCGGGCGCCGCCGTCGGTGCGCTCGACCGGTCCGGGCTTGCCGAGGCCGGTGCCGGACGGGGCGGACAGGACCAGGTTCCGGCCGTCCGCCGTACGGGCGTTCACGGCGAGGGTGCCGGTGTCGACGGTGGCCGTACCGCCCCTGACGGGAATCGCGACGTGCCGCCCCTCGACGGTCCCGGCCACGGCCTGGCCACTGCATCCGGAGGCGCCGACGGTGACCGTGGCCGTCAGGACGAGGGAGGCGGCGAGGACGTGCGTGCGGGGGCGGGAGCGGGGGCGGCCGCTGGGACCGGGGCCGGGGCGGCCGCCGGTTGAGGCGATCTTGGAATCCATGGACACGTGGATAGTGAGCGGGGATAAGAACTCTTTAAGAGCCCAGGTGGGGGCGGTTCCCTGGGCCCGTCCCGCCGGTCTGCTCCGTCGCCGGTCGCCGGTCGCCGGTCGCCGGTCGCCGGTCGCCCGTCGCCCGCCGCGCGTCGCATCGCCCTGGGGTGTTGTCCCGGCAGCCCAGCTGAATTAGGTTAGCCTTACCTAAGTCGAGGTCGTCGCGCGCCGCGTACGGCCCGGCCGAAGTCGTCTGTGCCCGCGCCGCCGCGCCGGGCGGGAAAGCGGGTTGTCGATGGGAGCGTCGGTCAAGGCATCGGTGGGCACGTCGACGGGCGCGGCCGGGAGCACCCTGCCGGGCGCCGCGACGGGTACGGCGACGGGGGCGGCAGGGGGGACGGTGCCGGGCGCACCCTCCGGCGGACCGGCGGGAACGGGGGCGGCGGAAGCCGTACCCGCCGGTCCGTCGCGCCCGGCACCGGCCGAGACCGTGGACAGCCCGCGGATCGTCGCGCTGGCCGCCTCCGTCGCGGGCGGACGCGACGCCGCCGTACGGGAGTTCTGGGCCGAGGCGGAGGCGCAGGGGACGCCGCTCGTCGAGCCGATCCCCTGGGATCCCGGGCACCGGGCCGTCACCTTCCTGTGGCGCGGCACGGAGCGGACCCGCCGGGTCCTCCTCCTGGTCAACCGCCTGGTGGACCGCTCGCACCTCGCGGGCAGCCTGATGCGCCGGATCCACGGCACCGACGTCTGGCACCTCACCTACCGGCTGCCCTCCGACCACCGTGGGTCGTACGTCATCGCGCCCGACGAGGGCGCGGAGAGCGGCCGGCGGCGCACGCCCCTTCCGTCCGCCCCCGATTCCGGCCCCGCGGACGACTTCCAGGCCCGGCTCCTCCCGCTGCTCGCCGCCGCCGGACCCGACCCGCTCAATCCGCGCTTCCTGCCGCCCCGTTGGGGCGGTGCGGGCAGCTCGGTGTTCGAGCTGCCCGACGCGCCGCCGCAGCCGTGGCGGCCGTGGGCGTCCGTGGCCGGGCCGGGCGGGGGCGGTCGGGGAGCCCAGGGCGGCCGGGGCGTGGTGGAACGGCACCGGCTGACCAGTGCCGCGCTCGCCGCCCACCGCGACGTCTGGACGTACCTGCCGCCGGGACCGCTCCCGGACGGCGGGGCCGACACGCTGGTGCTCCTGGACGGCGACCTGTGGTTCGGACGGCTCGGCGTGCCGGACCTCTTCGACCGGCTGATCGCGGACGGTGTGCTGCCGCCGCTGGCCGTACTCGCCCCGGACGCCGTGGACCACGCCACCCGCGCCCGCGAGTTCGGCGGCCGGCAGGCGTACACGAACTTCCTGGCCGCCGAACTGCTGCCGTGGGCGGCGGCGCGGCTGCCGGTGACGTTCGACCCGTCGCGCACGGTCGTCGCGGGCGAGGGCCTGGGCGGACTCACCGCGCTGTACGCCGGGTTCGCGGCGCCGCGCCGGTTCGGCAAGGTGCTGGCCCAGTCGCCGTCGCTGTGGTGGCGGCCGGAGGGTTCCGGGCCCGTGGCGGGCGCCGATGCCGCGGGACGGCCGTCCTGGCTGGCGGAACGGTTCGCCGAGGACGGGTGCCGCGCGCTGCGGACGCACTTGCGGGTGAGCCGGTACGAGGGGGACGCGCGCAAACGGTCCCGGGAACTGCGCGACACCCTGCGTGTCCTCGGCCGTCCCGTCACGTACAGGGAGTACAACGGCGGTCATGACCACGCGTGCTGGGCGGGCGGCCTGGCGGAGGGCCTGGCGGACCTCCTGGGCCGGCCGGACGCCGCACCGGGGGCGCCGCGGCCCGACGCCGGAACACCGGGGTCCGCATGAGGTCCTTCACGCCGCGCCTCGCGTACTACGTCCTCAAGTCCCGCGCGTACCACGCCGTCCTGCGCGCGCCCCGCTTCCGTACGGCCAAGTCGGCGCCGGCCGCCACGGAACACCGCCCGGACCGTCCGCAACGGTGCTCCCTGGACCGTCCGCCACGGATGTTCCCGGACCGCCCCCAGCGGTCCGCCCCTGACCGTCCGCACCGGCGTACCAAGGCCCTCGCCGGATGACGGACGCGGCGCCCCGCCCCACCAGTGCCGGGGCGGGGCGCCCCTGAGACGGACGGGTGGCGGGCAGCGGTCACGGGCCGCCCGCCATCCGCCCCTCGCCCGCCCGGCCCCCGGCCGGCGGACGTCCCTTCTGTGACTCCCGCCACCCGAGCCTCTCCCGCCCCACTCGGCTCCATAAGATCGGCCGGTGCCCGCAGACATATCCCTGACGACGACCCTCTTGCTGTGCCTGGCCGCCCTGGCGGCAGGCTGGATCGACGCCGTCGTGGGCGGCGGCGGACTGCTGCTCCTGCCGGCGCTGCTCGTCGGCCTCCCGCACACCCCCGCCGCGTACGTCCTGGGCACCAACAAGTCCACGGCCGTCGTCGGCACCGCCGCCGCGGCCTGGACGTACGTACGCAAGGCCCCGATCGATCTGCGCACCGCCCTGCGCATCGGCCTGGCCGCGCTCGGCGGCTCGCTGGGCGGCGCGTTCTTCGCGGCGGGCATCGACAGCGCGGTGCTGCGCCCGCTCATCATGGCCGTCCTGGTGGGCGTCCTGGCGTTCGTCCTGCTCCGCCCGGCGTTCGGCACCGCCCCGCCGCCCTCGGGGCCCGTCACCCGGCGGCGCGTCCTGGCCGCGGTCCTGGTGGCGGGCCTGGGCATCGGCTTCTACGACGGCCTGATCGGCCCCGGCACCGGCGCCTTCCTCGTCGTCGCGCTGGCCGCGATCCTCCACATGGACCTGGTGACGTCCTCGGCCACCGCCAAGGTCGTCAACGTGTGCACCAACGTCGGCGCCCTGGCGATGTTCGCCTACCAGGGCACGGTCCTGTGGCAACTGGGAGCGCTGCTCGCGGTGTTCAACTTCGCCGGCGGTACGGTCGGCGCGCGGATGGCCCTGAAGCGGGGCGCCGGGTTCGTCCGCGGGGTGCTGGTCGTGGTGGTCGTGTCGCTGCTGTGCAAGCTGGCCTTCGACCAGTGGCTGGCCTGACGGCCGGTCCGGTCGCCCCGCCTCCCCGGGTCAGTTCATGGACTTCGTCGCGGTGACGGCGGTCAGCAGTACGGCGGAGTCCTGGAGGGCCTGCAGCCCGTGCCGCTCGTGGGGGACCGGCATCACCTGCCCGGCGATCAGGTCCCGGTCGTCGCCGGTCCCGGTCAGCCGTACCCGGCCGTGCAGCACCTGGAGGCTGGCGGCGGGCGGGGTGACGTGCTCGTCCAGGGCGGCGCCCTCGATGAGCGCGATCACGGTCTGCCGCAGCGGGCCGTCCTGGAGGAAGAGGTGGGCGCTGCGCCCGTGCGCGGAGGCCCTGGCGTCGTCGAGCTGGCGGCGGGCGAGCGAGCTGAGGTCGTCCATGACGCGGCCTTTCGTTCGGGGTCCACGGCGCCGGGACCGGCACCGGTGCCGGTACTGGTACCCGTATCGGCCCGGCCCATCGCACGTCACCCGGCGTGGTCCGTCCGACGGGTGGCCGGCGGCTGCCGAATGGCCGGACGCCCGCCGAACGGCCGGAGGGCGCCGCGTGACCGGTGTCCGGCAGCGGGACGATCACGGGATCCGTACGATGCGGGGACCTGATCATCGACCAGTGTCCGAAGGAGGCGTCCAGGTGCGAGGCGAACCGGCGGAGCGGGGCCGGCCCGAGGAAGCCGCGGCGAACGGCGGCGGACCGGCCGGCTTTCTGACCGTCATGACGACGACCGACAGTGCCGAGAAGGCGGAGGCGCTGGCGCGCGGCGCGGTCGAGGCACGGGTGGCGGCGTGCGCGCAGATCAGTGCGCCCGTCACGTCCGTGTACCGGTGGGAGCAGGCGATCGAGACGGCGCAGGAGTGGCAGGTGCTGTTCAAGACGGCGGCCGCGCGCTACGAGGCGCTGGAGGCGTACCTCCTGGACGCGCACGACTACGACACGCCGGAGATCATCGCGACCCCGGTCACGCGGGGCGGGGCGGGCTACCTCGCGTGGGTCACGGAAGAGACGAGCTGACGTGGGGCGGCGACACGGGAGGCGGCGGCACGTGGGGCGGCACGGCAGCAGGCGCCGGGGCGGCCGGCCGGGCCTGGTCCGGACGGCCGCGGCCGGGGCCGCTCTCGCGCTGTGCGTCCTGGTGGCGCCCGCGAGCGGGGCGACCGCCGACGACGATGACGGCGCGGGCGGCTGGACGAGCGGGGCCGCGGCCCAGTACTGGACGGCCGGGCGGATGGCGGCGGCCGTCCCCGCGGGGCCGGGCACCGGCAAGAGCGCCGGTGCGCCGGGCGCGCGGAGCACGGCGGGCGCCGCTCCGTCCGCCCGGCACTTCGACGGGGTGCCCTCCGTCGGCGTGCTGTTCTCCGTCGACAAGGACGCGCGGGCGCACCACTGCACCGCCAGTGTGGTGCGTAGTCCGCACCGCAACCTGATCCTCACCGCCGGGCACTGCGATCCGGACTCCCGCGCGGCTTTCGTCCCGCAGTATCGTTCCGGCGCCGCCACCCAGCCGTACGGGATCTGGGCGGTCGACCGCGGCTACACCGACCCCCGGCGCACCGACACCGGCCCAGGATCCGACCTCGACTTCGCGTTCGCGACGGTCAAGCCGGACGACGAGGGCCGCGACCTGGAGTCGGTGACCGGCGGCAACCTCCTGGCCCGCACGCCCGGATACACCACGGACGTCACCGTCATCGGCTATCCGAGCGTCCGCAACGACCCCGCCGACCAGGCCATACGGTGCGCGGTACGCACCACCCGGCTCACCGGGCAGCGGCAGCTGCGCATGGAGTGCGGCGGGTTCTACGGCGGCACCTCGGGCAGCCCGTGGCTGAGCCGCTTCGACGAGCGGACGAGGACCGGGTACGTGGTCGGTAACATCGGCGGCCTGAACGGCGGCGGCCCGTCCGGACCGGACAGCCACCGGACCTCGTACAGCCCGTTCTACGGCGCGGACGTCTTCCGGCTCTACGCCCGCGCCGTGGCCGGCTGAGCACGCGCCGCGGCGGATGGGGCGGCGGGCGGGGCGGCGGGCGGGGCGGCGGTCACCGCAGGGCCACCGCCACCCCGTCCTCCTCGGGCCCGAGGAAGTGCGGATCGGGCCGTACGGCGGCCTCGGCCGCCGCCTTCGCCGCCGCGAACACCTCGCGGGTGCCGCCGTAGTACCAGGTGACGTCGTGCCGGTCCTCGACGCCGACCCCGTACGCGTCCAGGCCGGCCACCCCGCACAGCGCCAGCGCGCGCCGGATGTGGAAAGCCTGGCTGACCAGGACGGCCCGGTCCACGCCGAAGACCCGGCGGGCGCGGGTGCACGAGTCCCAGGTGTCGAAGCCCGCGTAGTCGCTGACGATCCGGTCCGCCGGGACGCCGTGCGCGACCAGGTACCGGCGCATGGCGTCCGGCTCGTCGTAGTCCGTGCGGCTGTTGTCGCCGGTGACGAGGACCACGCGGACGGTGCCCCGCTCGTACAGGCGGGCGGCGGCGTCCAGCCGGTGCGCCAGGTAGGGCGACGGCTCGCCGTCCCACAGCCCCGCGCCGAAGACCACGGCGACCGGCGCGGCGGGCACGTCCTCGACCGTACGGACCCGGGAGCTCGCGGCGGCGTTCAGCCACGTCGCCGGCAGCAGCGCCAGGACGCAGGCCAGCACGGCGACCTGGAAGGCACGCCGCTGCCCGCGCCGCGTCCTGGGCAGCCGCACCCGGTTCCGTACCTGCCGTATCCACCGTTTCCGCTGTGACCGCTGCGTCTGCTGTGTCATCAGGTGCCCCCGTTGCTCTCGTCACCGTCGCAAGCAGCGACGCGCCGTGGCCTGGCATGGTTGCGGGAACGAGGGGGCCGGGCGCCGCCCGTCCCGCACCCCACCCGAAGGAGCCCGCCCGGATGAGCATCGAGCCGGAGCGCCTGCCGTTCTTCGTCTACGGAACGCTGCGCCCCGGCCGGGCCAACCACGCCCGGTGCCTGCGCGGCCGCACCGCGAGCGAGGAATCCGCGCTGGTCAGAGGCTTGTCGCTGTACGAAGGGCCAGGCTACCCGTATGCCGTGACCGGCCCCGCCGAAGCGGTCGTGCACGGCGCTCTCGTACAGCCGCTGGAGGGCGCCTACGACGCCGTGCGGGCCACCCTGGACCGGCTGGAGGGCCACGTACCCGGCGCCCCCGGCAACCTCTACGAGCGGGTGGCGCGGCAGACCGAGTGCGCGGACGGCCGGAGCGTCCGGGCGTGGGTGTACGTGGCGGCCGAAGCGCTTGCCGCGCAGCTGCGGGCGAGCGGCACGCCGATACTCGGCGGCGACTGGCTGCGCCGGCCACGGACGCACCGGACGGACGCCCCGCCCGCCCGTCCGGGGGCCCCGCCCCGCTAACCTGGACGACTTCCCCCGTACCGCACAGGACCCGGCAGCCCCGGCAGTCCCAGCAGCAGACAGGTGTGATCCCAGCGTGCCCCCCACCCCACCGGCCTCAGCGAACCCGTTCCCGAAGGCGGAACTGCACCTCCACATCGAGGGCACGCTGGAACCCGAGCTGGCCTTCGCCCTCGCCGAGCGCAACGGCGTCACCCTGCCGTACGCCACCGAGGACGAACTGCGCCGCGCGTACTCCTTCAGCGACCTCCAGTCGTTCCTGAACCTGTACTACGCGCTGATGGCCGTGCTGCGCACCGAGGACGACTTCGCCGATCTCGCCCACGCCTACCTGGCGCGCGCCCAGGCGCAGGGCGTCCGGCACGCGGAGATCTTCTTCGACCCGCAGGCGCACACCTCGCGCGGTGTCCCCCTCGGCACGGTCGTCGAGGGCCTGACGCGGGCCCTGGACACCGCCGAGGAGCGGTACGGCATCACCACCCGCCTGATCATGTGCTTCCTGCGCGACGAGAGCGCCGAGTCCGCGCTGGCCACCTTCGAGGCGGCCCGCCCGTACCTGGGCCGGATCACCGCCGTCGGCCTGGACTCGGCGGAGGTCGGGCACCCGCCGTCGAAGTTCAAGGAGGTCTACGCGCTGGCGCGGGAGGCCGGGCTCAAGTGCGTGGCGCACGCGGGCGAGGAGGGCCCGCCCGCGTACGTCTGGGAGGCGCTGGACGTGCTCGGCGTGGACCGCGTCGACCACGGCGTGCGCTGCCTGGAGGACCCGGAGCTGGTCGCCCGCCTGGTCGCCGACCAGGTGCCGCTGACCGTCTGCCCGCTGTCCAACGTCCGGCTGCGCGTGATCGACGAGCTGGCCGACCACCCGCTGCCCGCGATGCTGGACGCCGGCCTGCTGGTCACCGTCAACTCCGACGACCCGGCCTACTTCGGCGGCTACGCCGACGACAACTTCACCGCCGTACGCGACGCCCTGCACCTGGACGAGGAGACGCTGCGCACCCTCGCCCGCAACTCCTTCCGCGCCTCCTTCCTGGACGAGGCGACCCGCGAGGCGTACCTCAAGGAGGTCGAGGCGCACGGGCGGGGCTGAACGGGGCCCGGCCGCTGTTGACCTCAAGTCGGCTTGAGCTTCTAGGTTCTTCCTCACCGGGGCGCCACGCCCACCACCCACAGGTGAGGACACGACCATGCAGTACTCGCACAGCGACGCCGACCTCGCGGGACAGCCCATCGGTTACTGGGCCTGGGCCGCCCACACGGCGGCCGTCACCCACATCCGCGCCGGCCTGGCCCGCCACGGCCTCAGCCAGCCCGAGTGGTGGGTGCTGAACCAGCTCGTGGGCCACGCCGGCGGCCGCGACCGGGCCGAGGTCACCGACATGCTCAAGGGCTACCTGGACACCGGCGCCGAGGGAATGGCCACGGCCGTCGACGGCCTCCTCGGCCGCGGCCTGCTCACCCAGGACGGCGGCCGACTGCACATCACCGCCGACGGCACGGCCCTGCACACCCGCTGCGCCGCCCTCCAGAAGGAGATGCGGGCCCGGATCCACGACGGCATCAGCGACGAGGAGTACGTCCGCACGCTGAAGGTGCTCCAGCGCATGATCCACAACGTCGGCGCGCCGATGTGGCACCACTGAGGCGGCCCCCGTACTCATGACCCCGCGGGTAATCGCCCACCCGCCCCGCCCACGGCAGGATCGGGCACACCGGGGAAGCCGAACCCGAAGCCCCGGAAATCCGCCCGCAGCAGCGAGGAGTACCCGATGACCGCCGAGGTCACCCCGCACACGACGACGCCGGCCACCCCCGCGCGCCCCGCCGCCGAAGCCACCCGGGCCGTCGTGCAGAAGTTCCTCACCGCCCGGCTGGCCGGCGACACCGAGCGGCTCACGGAACTCTTCGCCGACGAGGTCGACTGGCTGCTCGCCGAGAACCCGGCCGTCCCGTGGATACGCCCCCGGCGCACGGCCGCCGAATGCGCGGCCCAGGCCGAGGAACTGGCGGCCCACACCGTGCCCGAGAAGTCGCGCGCCTCCGTCGACACCTTCCTCGTGGACGGCACCGACGCCGTCCTGATGGGACACGTGGCAGGCACCGTACGAGCAACGGGCAAGTCCTTCCAGGGCCCCTTCGCCCTCCACCTCACCGTGGAGAACGGCCGCATCACCCGCCACCACCTCTACGAGAACAGCTTGTCGGTGGCGGAGGCGTGCGGGGCGTAGCCCTCCTTGTCTCCCTCCGCCCCCGTGACCGCCTCCAGCCGCACCGCGCACACCTTGAACTCCGGCATGCCCGAGACCGGGTCCAGGGCCGGGTTGGTCAGGGTGTTGGCGCGGCCGGGGCCGGGCCAGTGGAAGGGCATGAAGACGGTGTCGGGGCGGATCGCTTCGCTGTAGCGGGCGGGGGCCACTGCGCGGCCGCGGCGGGAGACGACGGCGACCTGGTGGCCGTCCTCGATGCCGTGCCGGCGGGCGAGCCGTGGGTGGATCTCCACGTACGGGCCGGGGGCCGCGGTGTTCAGGTCCGGGACGCGGCGGGTCTGGGCGCCCGACTGGTACTGGGCCAGTACGCGGCCGGTCGTCAGGACCACCGGGTAGCGGCCGTCGGGTTCCTCGGCCGCCGGGCGGTGGGTGACGGGGACGAAGCGGGCCCGGCCGTCGGGGGTCGCGAAGCGGTCCAGGAAGAGGCGTGGGGTGCCGGGGTGGTCCTCGCCGGAGCAGGGCCAGAAGACGCCGTCCTCGGTGGCGATCCGCCGGTAGGTGATCCCGGCGTAGTCCGCTGGGCCGCCGGCCGAGGCGCGCCGCAGTTCGTCGAAGACCTCTTCCGGGTCGGCGGGGAAGCCCTTTTCCCAGCCGAGGCGGGCGGCGAGGGCATGCAGGACGTGGAGGTCGGTGCGGACGCCGGGGGGCGGGGTCAGCGCGCGGCGCCGCAGCAGGACCCGGCCTTCCAGGTTCGTCGTCGTCCCGGTCTCCTCGGCCCACTGGGCCACCGGCAGCACCACGTCCGCGAGGGCCGCGGTCTCCGAGAGCACGACGTCGGCGACCGCGAGGAAGTCCAGCGCCCGGATGCGCTGCTCCACGTGGGCGGCGCGGGGGGCGGAGACGACGGGGTTGGAGCCCATCAGGAGCAGGGCGCGGACGTCGCGGCCCAGGGCGTCGAGGAGTTCGTACGCGCTGCGCCCGGGGCCGGGGAGGGACTCGGGCGGCACCCCCCACACCCCCGCGACGTGTGCCCGCGCTGCGGGGTCGGTCAGTTTGCGGTAGCCCGGCAACTGGTCGGCCTTCTGGCCGTGTTCGCGGCCGCCCTGCCCGTTGCCCTGGCCGGTCAGGCACCCGTAACCGGAGTACTTCCGCCCGGCGCGGCCGGTCGCCAGGCACAGGTTGATCCACGCGCCGACCGTGTCCGTGCCCTTGGACTGCTGTTCGGGGCCGCGGGCCGTGAGCACCATGGAGCTGTCCGCGTCGCAGAACAGGCGCACCGCGGCGCGGAGTTGGGGAGCGGGTACGCCGGTGATCCGTTCCACCAGTTCCGGCCAGTGCGCCATCGCGGCGGCCCGGGCCGCCGGCCAGCCGCTGGTGCGCGCCGCGATGAACTCCTCGTCCGTACGGCCCTCCGCCACCACCAGGTGCAGCAGACCGAGCGCGAGGGCCAGGTCGGTGCCGGGGCGCGGCGCCAGGTGCAGGTCCGCGTGCTCGGCCGTACGGGTACGGCGCGGGTCGACGACGATCAGCCGGCCGCCGTTCTCCTTCAGCTCCGTCAGGTAGCGCAGCGCGGGCGGCATGGTCTCGGCCAGGTTGGAGCCGACCAGGACGACACAGCCGGTACGGGCGATGTCGGCCAGCGGGAAGGGCAGGCCGCGGTCCAGGCCGAAGGCCCGCTGGTGCGCGGCGGCGGCGGAGGACATGCAGAACCGGCCGTTGTAGTCGATCTGCGAGGTACCGAGCACCACCCGCGCGAATTTGCCCAGCGCGTACGCCTTCTCGTTGGTCAGACCGCCCCCGCCGAAGACCCCCACCGCGTCCTTGCCGTACCGCGTGCCGGTACGGGACAGGCCCGCGGCGATCCGGTCGAGGGCCGTGTCCCAGTCCGCCGGGACGAGCCGGCCGGTCGCCCGGTCGCGTACCAGGGGCTCGGTCAGCCGGACGCCGGGCGCGAGCACCTCGGCGGCGGTGCGGCCCTTGCCGCACAGGGCGCCCCGGTTGACGGGGAAGGCGGGGCGTTCCACGACCTCGACGGGGGCGCCGTCGGCGCCCGCCGGGAGGCGGCGGAGGCCCATGCCGCACTGGAGGGCGCAGTAGGGGCAGTGGGTGTCCACCTGTGCGTCCGGGGCCTGGAGCGGGGCCGCCGGGGCGGCGGTGGTGCGGGGGGTGGCGGCGTTCATGCGGCCAGCCTGCGGCGTCCGTGTTTCCGCCGGTCCGGGGCGGCGTTACGGGCCGGGGAAGCGTGCCTCACGGCGCGCGGCCGGGCGAGGTGAGGGCGCCCGGCGGGCATGGGGGGCGCCGGCCGCCTCGCCCCTCACGCCCGCCCCCGGCCCCCCGACAGCCACCGGTAATCAGCCGTCACACCCGCGCAACGGCCCGGCAACGCCCGGCTGCCAGGCTCCCCTCATGAAGGCGTCGACACCGCCGCCCGGCGGCCCGCAGCCCCCCGCGGACCCTTCGCAGCCCGCGGTCACCTTCGACAGTACGGCGCAGCTCATGACGGAGATCAGCACCCAGCTCAGCGACCGCCTCAGCCGGGTCAGGCTGCACGGCCTGCCCCCGCGGACCCCGGCCGCCCGTGTCCCCGACGGCCCCTGCCCCGTCCGCGCCCCGGACGGCCCGCACCCCGTCCGTCCCTCCGGCGCCACCCGCCCCACCCTCGTCGCCGTCGCGCACGGCAGCCGTGACCCCGCCGCGCTGCGTACCGTCACCGCCCTCCTGGACCGGGTGCGGCGACTGCGCCCCGGGCTCGTCGTCCGTCTCGGCCACATCGAGCTGAACGCGCCGCTGCTCCCGGACGCGCTGGCGGAGCTGAGCGGTACGGCCGTCGTCGTACCGCTGCTGCTCGCGCGCGGACAGCACGCCGGCCACGACATACCGGCCGCGCTGGCCGGCGCGCCCCACCTGACGGCCCGTACGGCCCGCCCGCTGGGCCCGCACCCCCTGCTCGCCGCGGCCCTGCACGCCCGCCTCGAAGAGGCCGGGGCCCGGCGCCCGGACGCCGTCGTACTGGCCGCCGCCGGATCCCGCGCGCCCGAATCGGCCGCCGACACGGCCCGTACGGCGCGGCTGCTGTCCCAACGGCTCGGCGGCGTACCCGTCCTGCCCGCGTACGCCTCGGCGCCCCCGGACGGCGGCCCGGCCGGCACCCCGCTCTCCGTGCCCGCCGCGCTGCGCGCCCTCGCCGCCCGCGGCCACCACCGGCCCGCCCTGGCCTCCTGCTTCACCGCGCCCGGCCGCTTCGCCACGCAGTGCGCCGCGGCCGCCCCCGGGCCCGCCGCCGCGCCCCTCGGCGACCACCCCGCGCTGGCCCGGCTGGTGCTGCACCGTTACGACCAGGCACTCGCTGCCCGCGGCGGGTGCCTCCAGGACTCCTCCGGGGCGGCTACCGTCGCCGTATGACGGGCACACGAACGACGACCGGCCGCGAAGCGGGCCACGACGGTACGGGGTACGGAGCGGCCGACACCGAACGCTGGGTTCCCGAGCCCGACAAACGCCCGGGGCGCACCGCCTTCCAACGCGACCGGGCCCGGGTGCTGCACTCGGCCGCGCTGCGCCGCCTCGCAGGCAAGACCCAGGTCGTCACCCCGGGCACCACCGAACACCTGTGGGACGCCAGCCCCCGTACCCGCCTGACCCACTCCCTGGAATGCGCCCAGGTCGGCCGCGAACTCGGCGCGGCACTCGGCTGCGACCCGGACCTGGTGGAGACCGCCTGCCTCGCCCACGACCTGGGCCACCCGCCCTTCGGGCACAACGGCGAGCAGGCGCTGAACGAGGTCGCCGCGCCCTGCGGCGGCTTCGAGGGCAACGCCCAGTCGCTGCGGCTGCTCACCCGCCTGGAACCCAAGCGGTTCGTGCCCGACACGGACGGCACGGCCGTCAGCGTCGGCCTCAACCTCACCCGCGCCGCCCTGGACGCCGCGACCAAGTACCCGTGGCCGCGCGGCGGCCACCCCACCGACCCCGGTTCGGCCAAGTTCGGTGTCTACGAGGACGACCTGCCGGTCTTCACCTGGTTCCGGCAGGGCGCGCCGGAGACGGCACGCAGCTTCGAGGCGCAGATCATGGACTGGGCCGACGACGTGGCGTACTCGGTGCACGACGTGGAGGACGGGCTGCACGCCGGCTACCTCGACCCGAACTGCCTGCTCGCCGAGCCCGAACGTGCCGAAGTGTTCGCGATCGCCGCCGAACGTTACGCCCCCGGCGCGGACCCGGAGGAACTGGGCGAAGCCCTCGACCGCCTGCTCGACCAGGAGTGGTGGCCGCACGGCTACGACGGCACGGCCGTCGCCCAGGCCCGCCTGAAGGACGCCACCAGCCAGCTCATCGGCCGCTTCTGCCTCGCCGCGGAGACCGCCACCCGCGCCGAGTGGGGGCACCTCCCCGGCCGTTCCGGTACGGCAGCCGGCACGGCCGGCACACGGGGACTCACCCGGCACCGCGCCCGGCTCGTCGTACCGCCCGGAACCCGCCTGGAATGCGCCGTGTTGAAGGCCGTCGCGGAACGCTACGTCATGCGCCGCCCCGACCAGGAAGCTCTCCGCGCCGACCAGCGCATCGTCATCGCCGAACTCGCCGAGGCACTGGTGGCCCGCGCCCCCGACGGCCTGGACCCGCAGTTCCGCGCCCTGTACGACCGGGCCGAGGCGGCCGGCGACGACACCGCCCGGATGCGCGCCCTGATCGACCAGATCGCCGCCCTCACCGACGCCTCGGCACGCTCCCTGCACGCCCGGCTCACCCGGCCGCGTGGCACGCTCTGACCAGCGGCACCCGCACCGCCGGGCCACCATGGACGGGGCCGGTGCGGCCCCTGGGGAGCGGGCCCCCTTCCCGCGGCACGCCCGGTGCGGGACGCTCGGGCTTGAGTGTTTCGGACGGGGGAAACAAAACAGGGGCACGACGGGGTGGACGGCCGCGGAACGCGGTATGACATAGCGGCGTCACACGACCGGGCGGGGGACACGCGGCCGGCCGCGCGGGGCAGTACGCGGCAGCAGCACTGCGGGGGGTAGAACGGGGACACGACCGGGGGCGTTCACGGACGCGGACGCACCGCGCCGCAGCGAGGAGGAAGCAAGTGGTCGACGCACACCAGACGTTCGTCATCGTCGGGGGTGGCCTGGCCGGGGCAAAGGCCGCCGAGACCCTTCGTGCGGAAGGCTTCACCGGCCGGGTGATACTGATCTGTGACGAGCGCGACCACCCGTACGAGCGCCCCCCGCTCTCCAAGGGGTACCTGCTTGGCAAGGAGGAGCGCGACAGCGTCTTCGTCCACGAACCGGCCTGGTACGCCGGCGCGGACATCGAACTGCACCTCGGCCAGCCCGCCGTCCACCTCGACCCGGCGGCCCGCACGGTCCGGCTCGGCGACGGCACCCTGATCGCGTACGACAAACTCCTGCTGGCCACCGGCGCCGAGCCGCGCCGCCTGGAGATCCCCGGCACCGACCTGGTCGGCGTCCACCACCTGCGCCGCCTCGCGCACGCCGAGCGGCTGCGCGGCGTACTGCAGTCCCTCGGCCGGGACAACGGCCACCTCGTCATCGCCGGCGCCGGCTGGATCGGCCTGGAGGTCGCCGCCGCGGCCCGCTCGTACGGCGCCGAGGTCACCGTCGTGGAGCCCGAGCCGACCCCGCTGCACAGCGTCGTCGGGCCCGAACTGGGCAGCCTCTTCACCGACCTGCACCGCGAGCACGGCGTCCGCTTCCACTTCGGCGCCCGGCTGACCGAGATCGCGGGACAGGACGGCGTGGTGCTGGCCGCCCGTACCGACGACGGCGAGGAGCACCCGGCCCACGACGTGCTCGCCGCGATCGGCGCCGCCCCGCGCACCGCCCTCGCCGAGCAGGCCGGGCTGACCCTGGTCGACCCGGCGCACGGCGGCGGCGTCGCGGTGGACGCCGCGCTGCGCACCTCGGACCCGCACATCCATGCGGCCGGTGACATCGCCGCCTTCCCGTACTCACTGCTGCCCTCCGCGGACGGCGAGCCCGCCGGCCTGCGCGTCGAGCACTGGGCCAACGCCCTGAACGGCGGCCCCGCCGCCGCCCGCGCCATGCTCGGCCAGGACGTCACGTACGACCGGATCCCGTACTTCTTCTCCGACCAGTACGACATCGGGCTGGAGTACTCCGGCTACGCGCCCCCGGGCTCGTACGACCAGGTCGTGTGCCGCGGCGATGTCGGCAAGCGCGAGTTCATCGCCTTCTGGCTGTGCGAGGGACGGCTGCTGGCGGGCATGAACGTCAACATGTGGGACGTCACCGAGCCGATCCAGCAGCTCATCCGCTCCGGCCGGCCCCTCGACCCGAACGCGCTCGCCAACCCGCAGGTCCCGCTGGACTCACTGCTCTGAGCCCGGGCCGCCCGCGGCCCGCCGCCCCGAGGACGAGCACCCGTACCGCAGCCGACGCCCAGGAGACCCGCCCGTGAGCGAAGCCACCGTCACGCTCGACGACGTCCAGGACGCCGCCGCCCGAATCAAGGGCGTCGTCCACCGCACCCCCGTGCTGCGGTCCCGCACCCTCGACGCCCTCGTGGGCGCCGAGGTGCACCTCAAGTGCGAGAACTTCCAGCGGGCCGGCGCCTTCAAGTTCCGCGGCGCCTACCACGCCGTCTCCCGGCTGGCGCCGGAACAGCTCGCGCGCGGCGTCGCGGCGTACTCCTCCGGCAACCACGCCCAGGCGGTCGCCCTGGCCGCCCGGGAGCTGGGCAGCAGGGCGGTGATCCTGATGCCGGAGGACGCGCCGCGCTCCAAACGGGACGCCACCGAGGGGTACGGCGCCGAGATCGTCACGTACGACCGCTACACCGGCGACCGGACCGCACTGGGCGCGCGGCTCGCCGCCGAACGCGGCCTGGCCCTGATCCCGCCGTACGACCACCCGCACGTCATCGCCGGGCAGGGCACCGCCGCCCTGGAGCTGATCGAGGCGGCCGGCCCGCTGGACGCCCTGCTCACGCCGGTCGGCGGGGGCGGGCTGATGGCGGGCTCGGCGGTCGCCGCCACCGCGCTGTCGCCCGGCATCCGCATGATCGGCGTCGAGCCGGCGGCCGGGGACGACACCGCGCGCTCGCTGGCGGCGGGCGAGCGGGTGCGCGTCCCCGTACCGCGGACCATCGCCGACGGGCAGGCGCTGCCCGAGCCCGGCGAACTGACCTTCGAGATCAACCGGCGGCTGCTGGACTCGGTGGTGCTGGTCAGCGACGACGAGATCCGGGCCGCGATGCGGCTGGCCTTCGAACGGCTGAAGATCGTCACCGAGCCCAGCGGGGCGAGCGCGCTGGCCGCCCTGCTGGCCGGGGCGGTCGAGCCGCTGCCGCGCCGGGTCGGCGTGGTGATTTCCGGCGGGAACGTCGGGCTGGACCGGTTCCTGGAACTGATGGGGTGACCCGGCCGGACCGGGCCCCGCGGCTGACGGGACGACCCGGCCGGACCGGGCCGTCGCGCCCGGCCGGGCGGGCCCGGACCGGACTGTCGTACCCCACCCGTAGAATTCAGGCGTGGCAGGCAGGATCAACGATGACGACGTGAAGGCGGTGCGGGACGCGGTCCCGATCGACGCCGTCGTGTCCGAGTACCTCCAGCTGCGCAACGCGGGCGGCGGCAACCTCAAGGGCCTGTGCCCCTTCCACGACGAGAAGTCCCCGTCGTTCCACGTCAGCCCGGCCAAGGGCCTCTACCATTGCTTCGGCTGCCAAGAGGGCGGGGACGTCGTCGACTTCATCATGAAGCTCGACCACCTCTCCTTCGCCGAGACCATCGAGCGCCTGGCCTCCCAGGCCGGCATCACGCTGCGCTACGAGGAGGGCGGCTACACCCCGGGCCGCCAGCAGGGCGAGCGCACCCGCCTGGTCGAGGCGCACAAGATCGCGGCGCAGTACTACATCGAGCAGCTGGACAGCCCCGAGGCCGAGATCGGCCGCAAGTTCCTCGCCGAGCGCGGCTTCGACCAGGCCGCCGCCCAGCATTTCGGCGTCGGCTACAGCCCGGCCGGCTGGGACCACCTCACCCGCTTCCTGCGCGGCCGCGGCTTCAGCGACAAGGAGCTGATCCTCTCCGGCCTCTCCCAGGACGGCCGCCGCGGCCCCATCGACCGCTTCCGCGGCCGCCTGATGTGGCCGATCCGCGACATCGCCGGCGAGGTCGTCGGCTTCGGCGCCCGCAAGCTGCGCGACGACGACAACGGCCCCAAGTACCTGAACACCCCGGAGACCCCCCTCTACCGCAAGTCCCAGGTCCTGTACGGCATCGACCTGGCCAAGAAGGAGATCGCCAAGACCAGCCGCGCGGTCGTCGTCGAGGGGTACACCGACGTCATGGCCTGCCACCTGGCCGGCGTCCGCACCGCCATCGCCACCTGCGGCACCAGCTTCGGCGAGGGCCACATCAAGATCCTGCGCCGGCTGCTGATGGACAACTCCGGCGCCGAGGTCGTCTTCACCTTCGACGGTGACGCGGCCGGCCAGAAGGCCGCCCTGCGCGCCTTCGAGGACGACCAGAAGTTCGCCGCCCAGACCTCCATCGCCATCACCCCCGGCGGCATGGACCCCTGCGACCTGCGCCTGGCCGAGGGCGACGGCGCCGTCGCCGGCCTGGTGGAGTCCCGTACGCCGCTGTTCGAGTTCGCGCTGCGCCAGGTCGTCGCCCGGCACAACCTCGACACGACCGTGGGCCGCGCCGCCGCCCTGGACGAAGCGGCACCCATCGTCGCCAACATCAAGAACAGCTCCATCCAGCACGAGTCCGCGGTCCAGCTGGCCGGCATGCTCGGCATCCTCGACACCCAGTTCGTGGTCCGCCGGGTCGGCCAGCTCGCCCGCTGGGCCCGCGACCGCGGCCGCGACGGCCAGAACGGCCAGGACCCGTCCCGTACGGGCCGCCGCGGCGCCCCGCAGGCCTCCGAGGGCGCCCCGCCGCCGCCCGGCCCGCGCGGCCCCGCGCTGAACCTCCGCAGCCCCGCCCACCGCGTCGAGCGCGAACTGCTCAAGCTCGCCCTCCAGCGCCCCGACCTGGTCTCGCCCGCCTTCGACGCGTACGGCGCGGACGAGTTCACCGCGCCCCCGTACGCCACCGTCCGCCGGTGCATCGAGGACGCCGGCGGCGCCCTGTCGGCCGCGGGCGACAACACCTACCTCGCCCGGGTGCGCGAGGCCGCCCCCGACGACACGGTCCGCGCCATGGTCACCGAGCTGGCCGTGGAGCCGCTGCACACCCGCCGCGACCCCGACGAGGCGTACGCGGGCGTCCAGTTGGTCGCCGTCCGGCTGGCCGCCGTCAACCGCCGCGTCACGGAGATCCGCGGCGCCCTCCAGCGCCTCGGCCCGAACGCCGACCCCCAGCACCTGACCGCCGTCCAGAACGAGCTGTGGGTCCTCCAGCAGTACGGCCAGTCCCTGCGCGAGCGGGGCTACGCGGCCCTGTAGCCGCCCGCCCCCGGCCGCCGGGCGGCCCGCGGAGCCAGGAGGCCACCGCCCGCGCGAGCGGCCCGTACACGGCCGCGGCGCCGCGGACCGCCCGTACCCACCCCGCCGTAGCCGCGCGGTCACCGTCCGGACCCAAAAAGTGCCCGCACGCCCCTCGTGGCGGGCGTGTGTCGTACTCCACACTGAGGAGCGGTGCCTGAGTCCTCGGAGCGCGGCGGGTCCGGACGTACGGAACCGGAATCCCCCGCGGAACCGCTCTTGATGTACGGGACGGACAGCGGCTCGGCCGCAGACGGTCCCGGCCCTTCCGCCGCCTCAGCAGCGATCACACTGGAGGTCGCCCCCGTGCAGACCCGGACCCTCGCCGACGCGCCGGCCGCGGATTCGGCCACCGTGCCGCAGCAGGCCGAGCCGCCCGCGCCCGAAATCCTCGTGGAGGAGATCGCCCCGGAGCCGCCGCCACGTGCCGAGGCCGGCGGCCCCTCCTCCGACCTGTTCCGCCAGTACCTGCGCGAGATCGGCCGGATACCGCTGCTCACCGCCGTGGAGGAGGTCGAACTGGCCCGCCGCGTCGAAGCCGGTCTGTTCGCCGAGGAGCGCCTGCGGCTCGCCCCCGACCTCGACTCCCAACTGGCCCTCGACCTCGACAAGCTGGTCGTCCTCGGCCGGATGGCCAAACGCCGCCTCATCGAGGCCAACCTGCGCCTGGTCGTCTCCGTCGCCAAGCGTTACGTCGGCCGCGGCCTGACCATGCTCGACCTCGTCCAGGAGGGCAATCTCGGGCTGATCCGCGCCGTGGAGAAGTTCGACTACGCCCGCGGCTACAAGTTCTCCACGTACGCCACGTGGTGGATCCGCCAGGCCATGTCCCGCGCGCTGGCCGACCAGGCCCGCACGATCCGCGTCCCGGTACACGTCGTGGAACTGATCAACCGGGTCGTCCGGGTACAGCGCCGGATGCTCCAGGAACGCGGCTACGAACCCACGCCCGAGGAGGTCGCCGCCCAGCTCGACCTGCCCCCGGAACGCGTCAGCGAGGTCCTGCGGCTCGCCCAGGAGCCGGTCTCCCTGCACGCCCCCGTCGGCGAGGAGGACGACGTAGCCCTCGGCGACCTCATCGAGGACGGCGACGCCGCGTCCCCGGTCGAATCGGCGGCCTTCCTGCTCCTGCGCGAACACCTCGAAGCGGTCCTGTCCACCCTCGGCGAACGGGAACGCAAGGTCGTCCAGCTGCGGTACGGGCTCGTCGACGGCCGCCCCCGCACCCTGGAGGAGATCGGCCGGATCTTCGGCGTCACCCGCGAACGCATCCGCCAGATCGAGTCCAAGACCCTGAACAAACTCCGCGACCACGCCTTCGCCGACCAGCTGCGGGGTTACCTGGACTGACCCGGCGGGTCCGCCCGGCCCATGCACGCCCGTACGGACCCACCATGGCGCCCCTCGCGCTGGACCGCCGTGAGCGCGGCCGGTGCGCGCCCGTACGGACCCGTCGTGGCGCCCCTCGTGCTGGACCGCCGTGAGCGCGGCCGGTGCGCGCCCGTACGGACCCACCTGTCACGTGCCTCCACGTACACCCCTGCGCGCCTACTGAGAGGACAGGAACGCCCCCGCGTAACTCTCCTCCCGCACCGCGATGTACTGCTGGCGCACCGCCTGCCCGACCGGCAGGTCCTCGCCCGGCTCGAAGACCTGGCTGGCCGCCGCGGGCCAGCGCGGCGGCTCGTGCGGAGCCAGCGTGCCGTGCGCCGCGCCCAGCGCCCAGGCCGCCTGCCGCGCCGCGCCCAGCCCCGCGTAGTCCGCCGGCTGCGGCACCACGACCTGCGCCCCGAACAGCCCCGGCGCCGCCGCCTGCACCGCGCCCAGCTCGGCCGCCGCGCCCAGCAGGAACACCCGGCGCACCTCGACGCCGCGCCCGCGCAGCACGTCCAGCGCGTCCGCGAGCCCGCACAGCATGCCCTCGAAGGCCGCCCGCGCCAGGTGCTCCGGCTTCATGCTCTCGCGGCGCAGCCCGTGCAGGGAGCCCGCCGTGTGCGGCAGGTGCGGCGTCCGCTCGCCCTCCAGGTAGGGCAGCAGCACCAGCCCGTACGAGCCCGGCGTCGACTTCAGGGCCAGCTCGGACAGCCCCGTCAGGTCGGTGCCCAGCATCTCGGCCGTGCCGCGCAGCACCCGTACCGCGTTGCTCGTGTGCACCACCGGCAGGTGCATCCCCGTCGCGTCGGCGAACGAGGTGATCGTTCCGTTGGAGTCCGCCAGCGCCTCGTGGTGGATGCCGAAGACCGAGCCCGAGGCGCCCAGCGACACCACCGCGTCGCCCGCGCCGACCCCCAGCCCGAAGGCGGCGGCCATCGTCTCGCCCGTACCGGCGGAGATCAGCAGCCCCTCCGGCGTGAACCCGGCGGTGCCGGACGGACCCAGCACCTCCGGCAGCCGCACCTGGTGCCCGAGCGCCAGTTCCACCAGGTCAGGCCGGTACGCGCCGGTCGCCGCCGACCAGTACCCGGTGCCCGAGGCGCCGCCCCGGTCCGTCGTACGCCGTGCCGGGCGCCCCAGCAGCTGCCACACCAGCCAGTCGTGCGGCTGCAGGACCTCGGCGACGCGCACCGCGTTCGCCGGCTCGTTGCGGGCCAGCCAGCGCAGCTTCGTCAGCGGCTGGGCGGCGTGCGGGACGGCACCGACGGCCTGCGTCCACGCGGCCCGCCCGCCGAGCGCGTCGATCAGGTCGGCGGCGGCGCTCTGCGCCCGCTTGTCGTTGCCGACCAGCGCGGGCCGTACGAGGGCGCCGTCGGCGTCCAGCGGCAGCATCCCCTGCTGCTGGGCGGAGACCCCGATCGCCTGCACGCCTTCGAGCAGCCCGTTGCCCGCGGCCTCGCCGAGTGACATCAGCCACGCCTGCGGGTCGATCTCGTGTCCCTTTTCGGCGGGGTGCGGCGCGTACCCCTGCCTGATGACGGCACCCGTGTCCGCGTCGCAGACGACGATCCGTGTGCTCTCGGACGAACTGTCCAGCCCGGCGACTATCCCCATGCCCCCAGATGATGCCCCATCCACGGGACACGACGGCCGCCAGGTTCACACCCCCGGGGGCCGGGGCGGTGGACGCGGGCGGCCGCTGTCGGCCGCCCGCGCGGCCCGGGGGTCAGGTGTTGCTCGTACCCCAGTCGTCCTCGCTGTCACCGCGCTGCTCGCGCAGCGCCCGGATGCGCTCGGCCACCGGGCCCGGCATCCGGTCGCCGACCTTGGCGGACACCTTGTCGAACGCCTTGGTGGCCACCTCACGCCCGCCGAGGGCGGCGGACTCCGCGGTGTTGCGGACGGCCGGGTTCTGCGCGATCCGCCGGGCGCTCTTACGGAGCTGCTCGTAGCGCTCCCGGCCGGCTTTGGTGCCGAGCACGTACCCGATGGCCAGTCCTGTGATGAACGTGAGCCGGTAGCGCATCGTCGCTCCACCTTCCCTCTCGTCGGTCTCGCTCGCGCGCGCTGTAGGTCGGTCCGCCGGGCTCGTGCTGCGCGCCTGCCCGTGGGACCGCCGGTCTGTGCTGCCCGCCTACCCGCGGACCAGAAGATCATCCGGGACCACCGCAGGCATACCGATTGGCGGAGCACCCCCCTGCTTGCGCTAATGTATGTGCAGCAGCGAGCGCACGCCGTCCGGAGCCCCCGGATCGGAGTGCATTCGAGGCACACAGAGCATTCCCCTGTAGCTCAATTGGCAGAGCAGCCGGCTGTTAACCGGCAGGTTACTGGTTCGAGTCCAGTCGGGGGAGCTCGGTCCCCTGTAGCTCAATTGGCAGAGCATTCGGCTGTTAACCGGAGGGTTACTGGTTCGAGTCCAGTCGGGGGAGCAGCACGGAAGAGGACCCCCACGGGGGTCCTTTTTCCTGTCCGGGGGAACCGAACACCCGGCACCCGAAGTCCTCTTGGACGAGCATGGCGGCCCATCGAGGACCCACCCGCGCAACAGATCGTATGAGCGGCTATGCTGCGGCAGACGGCGCGCACAAATGTGCGCGGCGCGCCGTTTCGGGGCGGTAGCTCAGCCGGTTAGAGCAGCGGACTCATAATCCGTCGGCCGTGGGTTCGAGTCCCACCCGCCCCACCACTGCACTGCTGTGCAGAAACGATGTGACCTGCGTGAACGCCGCTGAAGAGGGTTTACGTGCGGTGCCTGAGCGGAATCCATGGGTGATGGTCCCCAGCACCCTCGCCACCGCGCGCTCCGCGTGAGAGGCGCCCCTGAGCCGGAGCATCGACTCGGTGCTGTCCTCGCTCGGCCCCGTCCCGCTTCGCTCGGCCCGGTCACGGAACGTGTGCGATCTACCTCACAGGCAGGCCGTCGGCACGGCCTGTCGTCAAGTCGATCACCCGCGACGTCGCACGCGCCGCGGGAACTTCCGCGGCCGATGGGCGTCATTCTGTCCGAGGGCTCCCTTCGTTCGATCGGCGTGTTCATCGAGCCTGCGGTCGCACCGCCGCAGGCAAACAGTTCAGTAGCTCGATGGCACGCCAGTCAGTCGCTCAGCGCTGTCCCGGCGTCCTGATCCGCTTCGGGTGCGAGCACCGCTCGTGGACGCCGGCCGTGCTCGGGTCACGCGTCAGCTGCTCGGCTGCCACGGAGCGGGGGGCTCGTCGGGCGGGGTGGCGGTCACGGTGGCGGGCTTCCCGAAGTCCTCCTCGTTCTCCCTGGCCAGGGAGAGGTTGATGGTGAAGTCGGTGCTGTCGCCGGGCTGGAGGGTGATGGAGCCGTGCTTGGCGGAGGAGTGGGCCAGGGACCGGACGGGGCCGTCGGCGTCCGGCTGGAGGGTGATGCCGGGGAAGCCGCCGATCTTGCAGGTCCGGCTGCCGGTGTTGGTCAGCGCGATGCTGGTGGTGGTCGAGCCGTTGGCGTTCGGGTCAGGGGTGCCGTCCTCGCCGGTGGCGAAGACGGCGTCGAGGTCGGAGGTGTCGCAGCGCTGGATGCCGGAGCTGGTCTTGCCGCTGCGGGTGGCTTGGGAACTGCCTGCCTGCCGGTCTGCGGTTCCCGCCTTGGTGTCAGTCTTGGAGTTGGTGTGGGGATTGGTGTTGGTGCGGGCGGTGGCGCCGGCGCTCGTTTTGGGACCGCGCGTTCGGTGGCGTGCGGCCCCGCGGTTCGGCGATGGCGTACGGGTTTCTCCTCGCCCTTGTCCGGAGGGCGCTCGGAATGGCGACACGATATGGCGCCGCGATATGGCGACACGATGAGCGTCCGAAATCGGACAGGTGGTGTACGAGGCACCCCCACTGGTCACTTCCAAGTGACGCGCGGGAGGGCTGGTTTAGTCGCGCGTAGCTCCGGCGCGTGTGGCTGGTTCTTTTCGGTTGGAAGCTGAATGGGGCGTGCGCGTGCGGATTTCAGCGCCAATGCTTCGGGTTACGGGCGGCGAGATGTGGGGCGCGAGTCGAGCGGGCCGCTATAAGGTCGACTTCCCGCTTCGGCGCATACTTCGTGAAGTCCGATATCGGGCCGTTGGGCGGAGTTGACGGTTGAGTGGTCGAATGATTACATGGTCCGGTCGTCACGGGGGGTGAGAAACAGGGGGAGTTCCAGGCAGACGCCGCTGACCACGGTGCCGCCATGTTCCCGGTGCTTCTTGCGGCCTGTTGCCGCGGAATCCGGTATTTCCGCCTGATGCCTGTCGTGACGGCATGAAAATGGGGTGCGCCGCCCTACCAAGACTGACGCACCCCGCGGCTGCCATGCAGCCAACCACTCATCAGAGCAGTTACTGGAGAATACATGTCTGTTGTCGCCATGTCCAAGAAGCGGCTGGCCGCAGCCGGTGCCGCCGTTGTCGGTCTCGCCGCGCCGTGCACGCTGGCACTGTCCACCCCTGACGCGCTGACCAGCTACTTCGGTCTCTCGACCGCCGCTGCGAACAAGGCTTTCGACGCCATCATGGCCGGGACGGACATTGCCTCCGCACTCGCTATGTTCGGTGGCGTGACGGCCGCCGGCGGCATTGGCCTCTGGATCCTGAAGAAGGCAATCCAGCGGGCGGGACGTACCGCTGCCGTCGCCTGATTCCGGTGAATCGATGAACTCTTGCGAGGTCCCGGCGTTCGGGGCCTCGCAAGAGTCATACGCCAGGGATCAGTTGCACATTCGAGTTTTCTGAGAGAGGGCCGTGATGGCCTTAGTGGCTTCGATCGCGAGGCGTCAGCGCCTGACGCTCGCCCTGGGGCAAGTGCTCTGGTTCGGCTGTCTGTTGTGCGGGGTCCTCATAGCCGACGAGAAGTCGCAGTCCGTCCATGTCGCACCCAAGCAGCCGAGCCTGGATCTGTTCACCGGAATTCTGGCAAACAATTGCGGTATTGCCGCGGTGGCATTCAGCGGAGTCGTCACTTTCGGGCTCGGTGCGGTTCTGCTCGCGCTCTTCGCGGGGCTCAGCAGCGGGCTGTTCATCTCGCAGGCTTACGCGCTCGGTGCCATGCCGTTCGCGCGGACCGTGCTGCCGCACGCCGTACTGGAACTGCCCGCATTCGGCGTGGCTGTCGCCGCAGGCCTGGCCCCGGCACTGGCCGTGGTGCGCGCCCTGCTGGCCGGGCGAAAGGTGAAGGTCAGTGAAAGTCTTGTCGATGCGGCAGCTCTGCTCGGGTTGTCGATGGCCATGCTCGTCGTGGCCGCATGCGTGGAAACGTGGGTGAGTACGAGGTGAACTCCGACGTGGCGCGAGCCGGCCTGCACGGCAGCGCCTTACCGGGTACGGCCCTGCGGGAAGAGGCGGCGGCGGAGCCCGGCCGGTCGTGGTTCACTCCGCGCCGGACGTACCGGCTCCTCCTCCTGCTGCTCGTACTGGCGATTCCGGCGGCCGGACTCACGCTGCTCGGCCAGTACCGGGACGGCGTGGTGCAACGGGTTCCGGATGCGGACGCGGGAGCGGTCAAGGCCGGAGTGGCTGCGGCGTGGCTGTTCGGTTCGGTGCTCAACGCCCTCGGTGTGCTGTGCATCGTGCTCGTCGCGGGAGCGGCCGGCGCCGTCGCGTGCCGGCTCGCCGGGAGCCGGGGGACCTTCGCCGACGACCGGACCTTCCTCGGGTGCGCGGTCGCGGGCTTCCTCGCCGGCAAGCTCCTGGTGCTGGCGCTGGGGTGCGTACTGTTCTCCCTCCCCGCCCCCGATCACCTCGTGGCCGTACTGGGCGGAGCGGACCCGGCGCTGGCGGTGCTGGCCATCGTCTGTGCGCTCGCCGCACGGCGTTCGGCCGGATTGTCCTGGCCTCGGAGTGTGGCCTGCGCCGTGGGCCCCACGGCCTTCTACACGATGGTCTGCCTGATCACCTGAGGCTGCTGATGGCCTGCCCCGGTTGCCGACCGCGGACCGGTCCGGCTTCCGGCCGGCCCGGGACACCTCGATCCCCCACGGGTTCTCGCAAGCCCTTCGCCCTCCAGTCCTCACGAAAGGAACGCCATGCCGCCCCCTCACCGCCGCAACCCGCGCGCCGCGATGATCGTCACGGGTGCCCTGTGTGCGACAGCCGCAGTGCTGGCTGTGGTCCGCGGTGTCTGGTACCGCATGACACGGGACGCCACGAAGACCGCGATCGAACAGGCTCCGCAGGTCGTCGACCCCGCACGTGCCGGAGTGCTGCGCACGCAGGACCTGCTCAACTGGGGCTGGTTCGCGGTGGCGGTGCTGCTGGTCGTGCTCGCCGTGCTGGTCGGGCTGGCGTCGTTCGGAACGTGGCTGCTGTTCGGTGTCGCCGCGCTGGTCTGTGTGCCCCTGGGCGTCGCCGGGTGGCGGCTTCCGGCGGCGGAAGGGCTGGACGCCGTGGCGCTCGCGTTCATCGGCTGCGTGGTGGCGGCGAGCGCCGTCGCGCTGCTCTGGCGCCGGCCTGCTTGAGCGGCTGGGGTGCGGTATGAGACGTCGGCCAGGAGATCGAGCACCACGCGGGCAGACCGCGCCCGACCGCCGGTATGCGTGGCGGGCCGGTCTGACCGTGCTGGTGGGGGACTTAGGTCGTCGGCGTAACCGGCTGCCGGGGTACCGCGACCTGTCAGCACCGCTGCGCGCTTTCGTGCTGGCCGTCGGGGCAGGTGGCCTGCTGTTCGTCGCCGCGCTGCTCTGGGCGGTCAGTACGGCTGCCGGGCGGGTCCGTCCGGTGACCGCAGCCGACGGTGCCACGGTGGCCTGGGTCTGCTGGCCCGTGGCCGTGGTGGTCGTGCTGGCGAACCTGCTCGCGGCGCGGCCTTCCCAGACGCGGTTGCTGCTGGAGCCTCCCGACCGCGGTCTGCTGTCGGCCTGGCGTGTTCCGCCCCGGGCGGTCTTTCTGGCCCGCCTGTGGCTACCTCAACTGCTGGGCGCAGCCGGGGTGTTCACCGTAGCGGCGCTGGTCGCGGTGCCGTGGCTGTCGGCGTCCCGGGCCGGTCTGCGGGTGCTGCCGGCGGCCCTGGTGGCAGCGGCGGGTACGGCGCTGACGGCAGCCCTGTCACGCATCTGCGCGACCGCTGCCCTGGCCACGTCCCGCGGCATGCACTCGTCGGGCCGCAGGGCCGCCTGGACCATGGTGGCGGCGTTCGCCCTCGGCTACCTCGCCTCGCCGCTCGTGGCAGGCGTCCTGCCGGCCGCCACGCTGGAACCGGAGACGGTCACCGCCTCCTTCCGGGACACCGCCTCCGGCCTGCGTCCCCAGTGGTGGGACGAACTGTTCCTGCCCGGGCACCTGAGCTGGACCTGGGCGGTGTGGTCCGGCGCCGTACTCCTACTCGCCACGCTGGCCTGCGGACTGGTGCGGCGCGCCGAGCGCCACAGCGCCCTGCACCCGGACCGCCCGGCGGTCTCGCCCGGCACCGCCGGCCCGGCCGCTTCGCGCCCCCTGCACACCACGGGGCTGATCACCGCTGTCGTCCGCAAGGATCTGCTGTCGGCGCGGCGCCGCTCCGCGGTTGTGACCGGCCCGCTGTACCGCGTGTGTGTGCTCGGCCTCGGCCTGGCCGCGCTCGGCTGCGGTGTGCGGATCCGCTACGGCACTCATCTCCCGTGGTCGCTGCCCGCCGGCACATGGGGGACCGCCGCGGCGGTCGCGATGTACCTCGCCGTTTCCGGCGTCGTCGCCCAGATCGCGGGCGTCGAGGCGGAGCACAGGTCCATCGAGGTACTGCGGCAGGCGCCGGTCCCCTTCGGCCGTGTCCTCGTCGGCAAGGTCGCGGCGTGCACCGTCGTCGCCGCGCTGCCGGTGGTGCCCGGCTACCTCGGGCTGCTGCTCGCCGGGGGTGGCCCGATGGTCCCGAGTACGTTCCCGGCGCTGCCGGTCGCGCTGCTCGCCGGGAGCTGCGCGGTCGTGGCGACGGCGTTCCTCGTACCGCTGCCGGAGAGGTTCGACGACGAGCGGACCAGCCGTTCCGGTGTCGCCGAGACGGTCGAGGGCGTACTCGCCGCACTGCTGGCCTCTCCGACCGCACTCGGCCCCGTGCTCCGCGGCGCGACCGGAGCGCAGGGCGGCACCGCACTCGCGATCGACACCGGCGCCGGCCTCGCCGCCCTGCTCCTGCTGGGCGGGGGGCTGGGCGTCCTGGCCCGTCGGGATCCGCACATCAGGAAGGCAACACCGTGATCGACGTCGAATCCGTCACCGTACGCTTCGGCGACCACCTGGCGCTGCGAGAGGTGCAATGCACCGTCGCCGACGGGGAATTCGTCTGTCTCGTGGGCCGCAACGGCTCCGGCAAGACCACCTTGCTGCGGCTGTTGGCCGGGCTGTCCGAACCCACCACGGGCCGGGTACGCGTCGCCGGCCAGGCCGCGACCAGCCTGGCCGCGCGGGCCGTCCGTGGCTTCGCCCAGGCCGAGCCGCCGCTGTACGACTACCTCACGGTCCGCGAGCAACTGTCCTTCGTCTGCCGGCTGTACGGAGTCCCCTTGGCGTCCGCCCTGGAGCGGCTGGCGCGCACCGTACTGGCGGATCGCCACGACGCCCTGGTCCGAGAGCTCTCCCTGGGGATGCGCAAACAGCTCGGCCTCGTCGCGGCCACCCTGCACGATCCCGCGCTCGTCCTCATGGACGAGCCGGCCAACGCGCTCGATGCCACAGCCGTCACCACCCTGCGGGAATCGGTACGGCACTGGCACGCCCAGCAGCGGACCGTCGTCCTGTGCACGCACGACCTCAGCTGGGCGGACGACCTCGCCGACCGCCTCCTCGTCCTCCAGCACGGCCGCCTGGCGCACGACGTGCGGCTGGCGGGCGAAACCGTCACCGCCGCCCTGCGGCGCCTGGGCGCCACCGACGCCCTCACCCGCCCGGAGCCGACCACCGCGGAGCCCGCCTCATGACCCAGGCCGCCGCACCATGCCCCCGCCAGAACCGTCAGAACCGTCAGAACCGTCAGAACCGTCAGACCCGTCAAGCCAGTGAGGCCTGTGAAATCAGTGAGGCCTGTGATGCTCGTGAACTCAGTAAGGCCCGTGATGCTCGTGAACTCAGTGAGGCCCGTGAAGTGACGCCGGCCGTCCCGGCCGTCCCGGCGCCCCCGGCGGCTGCCGCGTCCGGCCCGCCGGCCGGGCCCGCCGTGCAGGTCAAGGGCCTGCGGCGGGCCTATGCCGGCCGTACGGGCCTGCACCATCTCGACCTCACTGTGCCCACCGGCTCCCTCACCGCCCTGATCGGCCCCAACGGCTCCGGCAAGACCACCACGATGCGGCTGCTGCTGGGCCTGGACCGGCCCGACGCCGGTACGGGCACGGTGCTCGGCAGCCCTCTCGACCGGCCCGCCCGATACCTGCCCCAGGTGGGTGCCCTCATCGAACAACCCGCCCTCTACCCCCAGCTCACCGGCCGTAAGAACCTCCGCGTCCTGGCCGAACTCGCCGGCCTCGGCGGTGCGCACATCGATCGCGCCCTGCGCCGCACCGGCATGGAGCAGCAAGCCGATCGCCCGGTCTCCGCCTACTCGCTCGGTATGCGTCAGCGGCTCGGCATCGCCGTGGCCCTCCTGACCGCACCGCGCCTGCTGATCCTGGACGAACCCACCAACGGCCTCGACCCGGTCGGCACCGCACAGCTGCGCGCACTGCTGCGCGGCCTGACGTCCGACGGGACCACGGTGCTGATTTCCAGCCACCAGCTCAACGAACTCGACGCCCTCTGCGACCACTTCGTCTTCCTGCACCAGGGCACCACGCTGTTCCAAGGGGACCGGGACGCCCTCGCGGCCTCCCAGCGGGCGGCTGTCGAGGTGGCTCCGGAACGCGAGGACCAGCTCCCCGCGCTCAGCAGTGCCTTCGCCGAGGCAGGCTACGACCTGCGACGGCACGGGAATCGCCTGCTGATCGACACCACGGCCGAGCGGGCGGCCGCACTGAACCGTACGGCGGCCGCGCACGGCATCACCCTGGCCCACCTGGCAGTGCGACGCCCCACGCTCGAAGAAGCCTTCTTCTCCCTCCTCAGCCAGGAGCCGACGTGCTGACCGCCCTCGTACTCGCCTGCCGCAGCGAACGCGTCAAGGCTCTGCGTCCTCGCGTTCTCATTCCCCTTCTGGTCGGTACGGGCGCCACCGGCGCGCTCGTGGCAGCCGCCATGAGCGCTCTGAGCAGCTCTGCCGCGGCGGGAGCCGGCGGGCCGCTGAGAGCGCTGCCGACCACGACGTCCTTCACCTGCCTGGTCATCATGTCGGTGGCGGCGGCTTCCTTCACGAAGGAGTACCGGTACGGCACGTGGCGCAATCTGCTCGTCCGCCTGCCCAACCGGTCCGCCCTCCTCCTGGGGAAGACCGCCGGGCAGGCGGTGCCGGCGGTACTGGTCGGCGCGACCACCGCACTGGCCACCGGGGCGACGACGTGGATCGCGGCCTGCGCGCGCCACCTGGACACCTCGGACTGGGCGGCCGCCCCGGTATGGCTCGGCAGCGTCCCCGTCGTCCTTCGGACGCTGGCCGCGCTGGTCGCCGCGACGGTCTACGGTGCCGCGGCGGGGCTGCTGCTGCGCGGCACCGGGGCCGCTCTCGGCGTGCTCTTCGGGTGGATCCTCGTGGGCGAGTCCGCCCTGACGACTCTCGCGGCAGCTCAGGGCTGGGCCGTGTCCACGTGGCTGCCGGGCTCCGCGCTCACGCGACTCGCCTCCGAGACCCACTGGGGGCCGGCCGCCCTGGCCGTCGCCGTCTGGTGTGCCGTGTTCGCTTCCGGAAGTGCCTGGTACCTCGCCCGGGCGGGCAGGTTGGTCTGAGCGGTTTTCCGCTGGTTCCGCCAGGTTTGCGAGGGTGGCTGGTGCCGGCCTGCGGGCTGAAGCCGGGCCGGCTCGTATTCCGTGCGGGAGGGGCCCTCGGCGGGCGACGGTGGCGGACGAGGGGACGGGGGCTTTCGGCGGAGGGGGCAGCGGGGGCCGGGTAGGGGCGCCAGGGCTCGGATGGGTTGCTTGAGGGGACCGGATAGGATCCTCGTCCGATCGTGTGTTCCTGGGTCGAACGGGTGTGTGCCGCGGGAGTGGTCAGGGACCTCGCTCGGATCTTGCTCCCGCAGGCCGGGAGCCACCCCATGCGCAGCCGTCCGCCGGGCGGCTTCCGCCGGCCCGTGCCTGACCTGGTTCCGGGCTGCACCGCCGGCCCTAGGACGCGAACTCCCTTCATGACCAGTCACATAGAACTCCCTTCATGACCAGTCACATATCGGCCCTTCGACGCCGCCTGCCCCTCTGGCTGCTGCCGCTGCTGTGGACTCTCCTCCTCGGCCTGTGGGGGCTCTCCCGGGAGAACAGTGTCTGGCGGGACGAGGCCGCGACCTGGCAGGTGGCCCAGCGCTCCACCGCCGAGATCTGGCACATGCTGGGGCAGGTCGACGTCGTCCACGGCCTCTACTACCTGCTGATGCACGGGCTCTTCTCGTGCTTCGGACCCGGCACCACGATTCTGCGCCTTCCCTCCGTACTGGCCATGGCGGTGGCGGCGGCCTGTGTGACGGCCATCGGCAAGCGGCTGGCCGGCGGCTGGGCCGGGCTGGCGGGCGGGCTGGCGTTCGGTCTGCTCCCGGCGGTGCAGTTCTATCTGCAGGAGGGGCGCCCGTACGCGCTGGTCGCGGCGGGAGCGGCCGTATCGACCCTGCTGCTGGTGACCGTGCTCAGGGGGGCCGGCCGGGCGGTGCACTGGGTGGGGTACGGGGGCGTGGTCCTGGTGTGTGCCCTGCTGAACTGGCTGGCGCTGCTGATGCTGCCCGCACACGTGGCGACCCTGCTCTGGGTGAAGGCCGGGCGCAAGGTGTGGATGCGGTGGGCTGCTGCTGCGGCGGCCGCTGTGGCGGGGGCGCTGCCGCTGATCCTGTTCAGCCGTACCCAGTCCGGTCAGGTGTCGTGGATCCCGCCACTGACGTGGCACATGATGATCGGCCCGGCAGTGCTGCTGGCGATCGGGGGTCTCGGCGCCGCACTGGACCGGCCGCGGGCGGGCCGGCTGTCGGTGGCGGCTGTCGGCCTGCCGCTGCTGGCGGTGCCGCAGCTCGGTCTGATCGGGCTCTCCCTGGTCCAGCCGTTGTACCTGGACCGCTACATCCTGTTCAGCATGCTGGGGCTGGCGCTGCTGATCGGGGCGGCGCTGGGTGCGGCGGTACGGGCGGCCCGGCCGCGGTTCCCCCGGGCGGCGCCGTGGCTGGTGCCGGGGGCGGTCGTGGTGGCGGTGGCCGCGCTGCTGCCGCAGTCGCTGGAGAAGCGCTCGCCCGGGAGCCGGGTGGACGATGTCCTGTCGGCGGCAGCGGAGGTACGGGAGCTGAAGAAGCCCGGCGACGCGGTGATCTTCATACCGGCAGCCCGGCGGGACACCGCCCTCGTCTCTCCCGGCGCCTTCGCCGGCACGCGGGACATCGCGCTGGCCGAGAGCCCGGTGGCGTCCGGGACGCTGAAGGGCGAGGAGGCCGGTCCGGAGCGGATCCGGGCCGCGATGCTGACGCAACGGCGGATCGTGCTGGTCACCGACGCCGGGCGGGCGGCCCGGCCGGTGTCGGCGGAGCGCGACCGGGCGAAGACCGCGGTGCTGAAGGAGCACTTCACGGTGACAGCGGACCAGCAGGTCCGCGGCCGGCGGGTGGTGGTGTACGAGCGGCGGTGAGGGGGAGGGGCCGACCGGGGGCGGTTGAGACTGTAGGGGTGGTTGAGGCTGTGGGGACGGTTGGGCCTGGGGAGCGGTCGGGGCCCCGGGGCCGGCCGCCCCCACCGGTGCCATTCGGGCCGTCCGCCCGCCCGAGGGGGGCCAGGGTGAAGCGAGTGGGCCCCGGCGGCGGAACCGGACAGGGGGCTACAGGGGGCCACCTGTGGCCCCCTGCGGCTGTTCGACCCTGTTTGCCGGATGAACCACCTGGTCGGCAGCTCAGCCCCGCCATGACCGAATGCCGATTCGAACGCCCCACTGTCCGATCGCGCACGATGTGTTCCACGGGTGGCAGCCATAGCGTGAGCCCGCCTCTTCTCAGTACGCCGACGAGAAAGGAACGGACGCAATGGCTGTCATCAACCTCATGGTCCTCGAAGGGGACGAGCAGGAGCCCGAGGGCTGGACGAAGATCAGCAAGGACCTGAACGCCGGTGCCGGCGGCCAGTACCTGTACTTCGCCTTCGAGACCGACAGCAAGCTCACCGCGCCCAACGCCGCGTTCGGGCCCATCACGGACATCATCTTCCTGTCCAAGGGTGACGAGCCTCCGCACGGCTACCGCAAGCTCAACAAGGACCTGAACTCCGGCGCGGGCGGCGAGTACATCTACGCCGCGTACACCCGCAGCGCCGACCAGGGCTCGCCGATCAACTCGCTGGACGTCGCGCTCACCGACAACCGCGACTACCAGCCCCCGAAGCCCTGGGAGCGCTACGACAAGGACCTCAACGCGGGCGCGGGCGGCAAGTACGTGTACCTGCTGCACATCTGACCCGGACGGCATCCGGAAGCGGGCGGGCGGGACGGCGACTGCCGTCCCGCCTTTCGCGTGCGCCCTCCGTGCCTGTGCGCCCCTTACGCCGTCCCCGCGCGGCACAGCAGGGCCGCGTGCAGGTCGAGGCGGTGGCTCAGGCGGGTGAGGTCGCGGCCGGTGAGGCGTTCTATGCGCTGGATGCGGTAGCGGACGGTGTTGACGTGGAGGTGGAGGGCGGCGGCGGTGCGGGCCCACGAGGCGTCATGACGGAGGAAGACCTCCAGGGTGTGCAGCAGGGCGCCGGTCCGGTCGTGCTCGGGGAGGAGCGGGCGCAGGGTGCGGGCGCTGAAGACGGCGCGTACGTCGGCGGGGACGGCGGCCAGCAGCCGTTCGAGGGTGGCGGGGACGGAGCCGTGTCCGGGGGCGGGCGGGGCGGTGTGCGGCATGGGGCGTGCTCCTCGTACCGTTCCGGGCGCCGGGCCCGGGATTCTGCCGTGCGCACTCACCAGGCGGGGGTGCGGAATCGCATCGTAAATGCCAGGGGATCGGGTGTGTAGTAGCGCTGATGCGAGGGGCGGGGCGGGGTGACGGGCGCGGGCGGCGGGGTGACGGTTCCGTGCGTGGCTGCGGCTGTCGGTGGGGTGCGCTTGTTTCACTCGGGGCATGGACCTGAATACGGTGCGGGAGGTCCGGGACGCCCGGGAACGTCCGGAATGGCGGCCGGGTGACGCCTGGCTCGGCGGCGGTACGTACCTCTTCTCCGAGCCGCAGCCGGGACTGCGCCGGCTGCTGGACCTGAGCCGGATGGGCTGGGAGCCGCTCCGGTGGCTGCCGGACGGCGCGCTGGAGATCGCGGCGACGTGCACCGTCGCCGAGGTGTCCCGGTTCGGCAGCGGCACGGACCGGCCGGCGGGGCCGCTCTTCGGACAGTGCTGCCGCGCCTTCCTGGCCTCCTTCAAGATCTGGAACACGGCCACCGTCGGCGGGAACCTGTGCCACGCGCAGCCCGCCGGCCCGATGATCGCCCTCACCGCCGCGCTGGACGGCACCTGCCTCCTGCTGGCCACGGACGGGACCGCCCGGCGGCTGCCCGTGACGGACCTCGTCACCGGCGCCGGCCGCAACGCGCTGGCGGAGGGCGAGTTGCTGCGCTCGGTCACGCTGCCGGCCCGCGCGCTGGCATGCCGTACGGCGTTCCGCCAGACGTCGCTGTACGGACTCGGGCGCTCGGCCGCGCTGCTGATCGGGACGCTCGACCCGGTGGACGGGGCGTTCGCCCTGACGATCACCGCCGCCACCGTACGGCCGGTCCGGCTGCGGTTCCGCACACCGCCGGACGCCCGCGCGCTGCGGGCGGCGATCGCGGACGCCGTGCCGGACGGCAGCTGGTTCGACGACGTCCACGGGCTGCCGGAGTGGCGGCGGCACATGACGTATCGGATGGGGGAGGAGATCCGGACGGAGATCCGGGACGGCGTCCGGAAGGAGGTCCGGGACGGCGTCCGGACGGAGATCCGAGAGGGCGTCCGGACGGAGATCCGGGAGGAGATCCGGGAGACGGCCGGGGCGGAGCCGAAAGCGGGGGCGCCCGCGCGGCCGCGCCCCCGCGCCGGCTTCCGCACCGAAGTCAACGGCTGCACCACCGAAGCCGTACCCCGCCCCGGCCAGTGCCTGCGCACCTACCTGCGCGAGCGGGGCTGCTTCGGCGTCAAGAAGGGGTGTGACGCGGGGGACTGCGGGGCGTGCACGGTGCACGTGGACGGCGAGCCGGTGCACAGCTGCGTGTATCCGGCCGTACGGGCTGACGGGCGGTCGGTCACCACCGTCGAGGGGCTGGCCGGCGCGGGGAGCGGCCGGCTGCACCCCGTGCAGCGGCGGTTCCTGGAAGCGCAAGGCTTTCAGTGCGGCTTCTGTACGGCCGGGTTCGTGATGACGGCTGCCGCACTCGACGCGGGGCTGCTCGCCGACCTGCCGCGCGCCTTCAAGGGGAATCTCTGCCGCTGCACCGGCTACCGGGCCATCGAGGACGCCGTACGAGGTGTCCGGCACACCGAGGAGGCGGCGCCGGGGCGTGGTGTCGGCCGTAACGTTCCCGCGCCCGGCGGCCGGGACGTGGTCACCGGCACGGCCCGCTACACCTTCGACCTCGACCTCGGCACCGGCCCCGACGCCCCGCCCGGCCTGCTGCACATGAAGCTGCTGCGCTCACCGCACGCCCACGCCCGGATCACCGCCATCGACACCCGCGCCGCGCTGCGCGTGCCCGGCGTGGCCGCGGTCTTCACCCACCACGACGCGCCCGGCCGCCCCTTCTCCACCGCGCAGCACGAGCACCCGGAGGACGACCCGTCCGACACCCGCCTCCTGGACGACACGGTCCGTCATGTGGGCCAGCGGGTCGCCGCGGTGGTGGCGGACAGCGAGGCGGCGGCGGAGGAGGGCTGCCGCCGCGTCGAGGTGACGTACGAGGTGCTGCCCGCTGTCCTGGAACCGGAGGAGGCCATGCGGCCGGGCGCTCCTCCGGTGCACGACAAGGGGGCGTTGCACGGGAACGGGCGGCCCGTGGCCAATGTGGCGGGTGAGGCGCACGGGGAAGTCGGAGACGTCGAGCGCGGATTCGCGGCGGCCGACATGGTGTACGAGGAGACCTTCCGTACCCCACGGGTGCAGCACGCGAGCCTGGAGACGCACGGAGCGCTGGCGTTCTTCGAACCGGGGGAGGGGGACGCGGGGCCCGGGCGGCGGCTGGTGGTCCGGACCAGCACGCAGGTGCCGTTCCTCGTACGGCGTTCCCTGTGCGCGCTGCTGGACCTGCCGCCCGAGGCGGTACGGGTCGTCGCGGGGCGGGTCGGCGGTGCCTTCGGCGGGAAGCAGGAGATGCTCGTCGAGGACGTGGTGGCGCTGGCGGCGCTGCGGACCGGGCGGCCGGTGAAGCTGGAGTTCACCCGGGCCGAGGAGTTCCACGGCGCGACGACGCGGCACCCGTTCACCGTACGGGTCAAGGCCGGCGCGCGCCGGGACGGAACGCTGACCGCGCTGCAACTGCACGTGGTGTCCGACACCGGCGCGTACGGCAACCACGCCCGGACCGTGCTGCTGCACGGATGCGGCGATGCCATGGCCCTCTACCGCTGCCCGCACAAGAAGGTGGACGGGTTCGCCGTCCACACCCACACCGTCCCGGCCGGTGCCTTCCGCGGTTACGGGCTCGGGCAGGTCGTCTTCGCGCTGGAGAGCGCGCTCGACGAACTGGCGCGGCGGCTGGGCATCGACCCGCTGCTGCTGCGGGAGCGCAACGCGGTGCGGCCGGGGGACGGTCTGGAGACGGTGGTCGACGGGCAGACGGATGTCCGCATCGGGAGTTACGGTCTCGACGCGTGCTTGGACGTGCTGCGCGAGGCGTCCGCGTCGTCCGGAGGGCTCCCCGCGCCGGCCGGCTGGCTGGTGGGCGAGGGCAGCGCGGTGTCGCTGATCGCCGCGGGCGGCCCCGGCGGGCACCTCGCCGACGCCCGGGTCACGCGCCACGCCGACGGCACGTACGAACTGGCCGTCGGCACGATCGAATCCGGCAGCGGGGCCACCACCGCCCTGTGCCAGATCGCCGCCGCCGAGCTGGGCGTCCCCGCGGAGCGGATCACCGTACGGCAGGCCGACACCGACGTGGTCGGGCACGACACCGGGGGCTTCGGCTCGACCGGGACCGTGGTGGCGGGCAAGGCGGTACTGCGCGCGGCACGGTCCCTGGCCGGGCTGATCCGGGACCGGGCCGGTTGCCGGGACGGAGGCGGTGAGGAGGGGAGCGAGGGGGGCGGCCCGCTGACCGGCCACGGTCACTTCACCGGCACCCCGCGCACCGTCGCCTTCAACGCGCACTGGTTCCGCGTCGCGGTCGACCCCGGCAGCGGGGAGATCCGCATCCTGCGCAGCGTGCACGCGGCGGACGCCGGCACGGTGATCAACCCCATGCAGTGCCGGGGGCAGGTCGAGGGCGGGGTGGCGCAGGCGCTGGGGGCGGCGCTCTTCGAGGAGGTGCGGCTGGACGGGCGTGGCGCGGTGCGCACCGCGGCGTTCCGCGAGTACCGGCTGCCGGCCTTCGCGGACGTGCCCCGTACCGAGGTGTATTTCACACCGACGTCCGACGCGATCGGTCCGCTGGGCGCGAAGTCCATGAGCGAGAGCCCCTTCAACCCGGTCGCGCCGGCCCTGGCCAACGCGCTCCGCGACGCCACCGGGGTGCGCTGCACGCGGCTGCCGCTGGCCCGGGACCGGGTGTGGCGGGCGCTGTCGCGGGGGGCGTCCGGGGCGCCGCCGTACGGCCGTGGAAATTCATATGGATAGGACGGCGTTTGCTGGGCAGGGGTGCGGGACGGTCCGGCGTGCGGAATACGTCGGGTGATCAACCCGTTGACGCAGCGGGACCGAAGAGAGACCGGAACCGGAAGCAGGGAAGTGCGCATGAGCACGGTAGAGCTCACCAAGGACAACTTCGACGAGATTGTCTCCGGCAACAATTTCGTCCTGATCGATTTCTGGGCCGAGTGGTGCGGCCCGTGCAAGCAGTTCGGCCCGGTTTTCGAACGGTCGTCCGAGAAGCACACCGACCTGGTCTACGCGAAGGTCGACACGGAGGCGCAGCCCGAGCTGGCGTCCGCCTTCCAGATCCAGTCGATCCCGACCGTGATGATCGTCCGCGAGAACATCGCGGTCTTCTCGCAGCCCGGCGCGCTGCCGGCGGAGGCCCTGGAAGACGTCATCGGCCAGGCCCGCGCCCTGGACATGGACGAGGTCCGCGCCTCCGTGGAGGAAGCCCAGCAGCAGGAGGCCCAGAAGCAGGACGGGCAGGCCGGCGGTGAATGAACTGCTCCTGATCCGCCACGGCGAGACGGAGTGGAGCAGGTCGGGGCAGCACACCAGCTGGACCGACCTGCCGCTCACCGCCCGCGGTGAGGAGCAGGCCCGCTCCCTGCGGGCGGTCCTGGCGGAACGGAAGATCGGCGCGGTGCTCAGCAGCCCGCTGCGGCGGGCCCGGCGCACCGCCGAGCTGGCCGGACTGCCGGACCCGCAGGTCGACGCCGACCTCAGCGAATGGGACTACGGCGGGTACGAGGGCATCTCCACCGACGAGATCCACCGGACCCGCCCCGACTGGTTCCTGTTCACCGACGGAGTGACCGCCGGGCCCCCGGAGCACCCGGGCGAGTCGCCCCAGCAGGTCGGCGCACGCGCCGACCGGGTGCTGGCCCGCATCGCGGAACAGCTGCGCACGGCGGACGGTGACGTGGTGCTGGTCGGTCACGGGCACTTCCAGCGGGTGCTGACGGCCCGTCGGCTCGGGCTGCCGGCGTCGGCGGGTGCGCTGTTCACCTTCGAGACCGGTACGGTCGGCGTACTCGGCGAGGAGCACGGGCGGCCCGCGGTGGTGGGCTGGAACACGCGGGCGCTGTGAGCGGAGGAGCGTGCCCGGGGGCCCTGGGCGCTCCGGGAGACCCGGCCTAGGTGGCCATCGGATCGAGGTGCAGGGGCTCCACCTTGCCCTCGATCATGGCGCCCAGCCCCAGCACCGCACAGGTGTCCGGCCGGTCCGCGATGTGCACCGGCATGGTCGTGGCCTGCCGGATCATCGACTGGAGGCCGGGAATCAGCGCGCTGCCGCCCGCCAGCATGATGCCGCGCTCGCCCAGGTCCGCCACCAGGTCCGGCGGGCAGCGCCGCAGCACCGATCCGATGCCGTCCAGGATGGTGGTCAGCGGTGAGGCGATGGCCCGCTGGACCGGCTCGGTCTCGACCATGACCGAACGGGCCAGCCCGCTGACCACGTCCCGGCCGTGCACCTCGGTCGGGCCCGCCGCCAGGTCGCCGTTGCTGGAGAGCATCAGGTGCAGCGGCCGTACGGACTGACCCGGCAGCATCAACTTGTGGTGCAGCCTCAGATGCTGCACGACCGCGTGGTCGATGGCGTTGCCGCCCACCGTGACGGTCTCCGCCGCCACGATCGAACCGAGCGAGAGCACCGCGATCTGCGTGGTCCCCGCCCCGCACACCACGATCATGGTGGCTTCGGGGTGCTCCACCGGCAGGTCGCAGCCGACGGCCGCGGCGACCAGGGTGTCGACCATCTCCACCCGGCGCGCGCCGATCCCGTTCAGGGTCTCCACCGCGGCCCGCTGCGCCAGCGGCTCACTGCCGTACGGCAGGCAGATCGCGGCCCGCATGGCGGGCCGGCGCCGCCACGCCTTGCGCAGCTTGTCGTCGACCAGGTTGCGCAGCAGCCGCTGGGCCATGTCGATGTCCACGACGGTGCCGCCGGAGACCGGGCGCACCACGCGGATGTGGTCCGGCGTGCGGCCGTCCATCACCTCCGCGCGGTCCCCGACGGCGATCAGCGCGCCGGTGCGGATGTTGACGGCCGCGACGGTCGGCTGGTCCACCACCAGGCCCTGGTTCTTGACGTACATCCGGGTGCGGGCCGCGCCCAGGTCGACGGCGACCGAGCATCGGAGCAACTGTGCCAGGCTGGCGGTCATGGAGGGTGCCTCCCCGGGGAGCGTTCGGCAGTTACGGCAGTACGGGCCGAGTGGCCGCCGGCGGCCACTCGTGATCCATCGTGTGCCAACGGGTCGTCAGGTGCGCGTTGGAAAGGTCCGGTTGGGGGACGCGGGAGACCTGGCGTACGTCGGGGCTTCAGGGGCGGGGGAGATTCAGGGGGCTTGAGGGCGGGCCGGTGCCGCCGGTGGCGCGGAGCGCTGCGAGGCGTCGAGGAGCCGGGTGCCGAGGTCGTGCAAGTAGGCGATCAGTTCCGGCGGTTCGTGCACCTCGAAGGGGACGCCCAGCAGACCGAGCCGGAACGCCAGCCAGTCCAGCGCGTCACCTCCCGTGCGCAGCAGACAGGAGTCCGGGGTGAGCGGCTCCAGCAGGCCGGTGCCGGCCGGGAGCCGGGCGGTGGCGTCCTCCAGGGAGGTGTGCAGGGTGACCAGCGCCCGGTGCCGCGCGCGATGGCTGGTGACGGACTCGGCGACGAACGCGGCGGCGTCCGGAGTGGGCGGGCGGCGGTCCGGTACGCAGCGGGCGCCGGTGAGCCGCGGTCCGCTGATCCGGTCGGTGCGGAACGTACGCCAGTCCGTACGGTCCAGGTCGTACGCGACGAGGTACCACCGCCGGTCCGCGCTGACCAGGCGGTACGGCTCGGTGTGCCGCTTGCCCGGCGCGCCGTCCGCCGCCGTGTACGCGAAGCGCACCCGCTCGCCGCGGCGGCAGGCGGTGGCGAGGGCCGTCAGCACGGCCGGGTCGGTGACGGGCGCCGTGCCGCCGCCGGTGAGCAGGCCGTAGAGGGGAACGGTGGCCTCCTGAAGGGCGGTGACCCGGTCCCGGAGGCGCGCGGGCAGCACCTGTTCCAGCTTGGCCAGGGCCCGTACCGAGGTCTCCGCCACGTCCGCGACGGTGCCGCCCGCCGCGGTGTGCAGGCCCACCGCGATGGCGACGGCCTCCTCGTCGTCCAGGAGGAGCGGCGGCATCGCGGTGCCGGAGGCGAGGCGGTAACCGCCGATCGCGCCGATCGCCGCGTCCACGGGATAGCCGAGGCCGCGCAGCCGGTCGATGTCGCGGCGGACCGTACGGGGGCTGACGCCCAGCCGCTCGGCCAGCTCGGTGCCGGTCCGCTCGCGGCCGGTCTGGAGGAGGGTGAGGAGCTTCAGGAGGCGCGCCGGGGTGTCGCTCATGTGCTCAGGGTGCCGCAGAAGGCGGCCATGTTCTGACCTACTTCGTTCGTAGCGTGGCCGTATGGGAGCAGGAGCAGGAGCAGGAGCAGGAGCAGGAGCAGGAGCAGGAGCAGGAGCAGGAGCAAAGGCAGGGGCATGCCGTACGGGGACACAGCACGACGACAGCATCGGGAACGACGACAGCATCGGGAACGACGACAGCATCGGGAACGACGACAGGGTCAGGAACGATGACAGCATCAGGATCACCGGGGCCCGCGAGCACAACCTCAAGGACGTGGACCTGGAGATCCCCAAAGGGCGTATCACCGTCTTCACCGGGGTGTCCGGCTCGGGCAAGTCCTCGGTGGTCTTCGACACGATCGCGGTGGAGTCGCAGCGCCAGCTGAACGAGACCTTCACCTGGTACGTACGCAACCAGCTGCCCAAACACGAACGGCCGAAGGCCGACACCATCGAGGGACTCACCCCGGCGATCGTCGTGGACCAGCGGCCTCTGGGCGGCGGCGCCCGCTCCACCGTCGGCACGCTGACCGACATCTACGCGATCCTGCGGGTGCTCTTCTCGCGCTGCGGCACGCCCAGCGCCGGCGAGGCCACCGCGTACTCCTTCAACGACCCCGCCGGAATGTGCCCCGAGTGCACCGGGCTGGGCCGTACCACCCGCATCGACCTCGACCGCTTCCTGGACACCGGCCGGTCGCTCAACGAGGGCGCGATCCGTTTCCCGCCGCTCGCCGTCGGCACGGCGGGCTGGCAGCTCTACGCGACCTCCGGCCTCTTCGACCCGGACAAACCGCTGGACCGGTACGCGCCGCGGGAGTGGGATCTGCTCCTCTACGGCAAGGGGTTCACGGTCAAGCGCGGTGAGCGGGCCTACAACAACACGTACGAGGGACTGGTCGAACACTTCGACCGGCGCTATGTGAAGCGGGACCTCTCGGCGCTCTCCGAGAAGACCAGGAACCTGGTGCGCGGCTTCGTACGGGAGGGGACCTGCGCGCAGTGCCAGGGGGCGCGGCTGACCGCGGCGGCGCTGAAGTCGCGCGTCGCCGGGCGGTCCATCGCCGAGATGGCGGCCCTGGAGGTCACCGAACTGAGCGAGGTCCTGCGGGGCATCGACCCGGACCGGGAGCCGGTGGGCGCGGCCGTCGCGGCCCGGGCGGTCACCGCGCTGGACCGGCTGACCGGCATCGGCCTCGGCTACCTCAGCCTCGACCGCCCGGCCGCCACCCTGTCGGGCGGCGAGGCGCAGCGCCTGAAGATGGTGCGCCACCTGGGCAGCAGCCTGACCGGCATGACGTACGTCTTCGACGAGCCGAGCACCGGGCTGCACCCCAGCGACGTACGCCGTCTCAACGACCTCCTGGTGCGCTTGCGCGACAAGGGCAACACCGTCCTCGTCGTCGAACACGACCGGGACGTCATAGCCGCCGCGGACCACGTGGTGGACATGGGCCCGGGGGCCGGGGCGGACGGCGGGGAAGTGGTCTACACGGGGACGGTGCGCGGGCTGGCGGCGGCCGGCACGCCGACGGGGCGGGCGCTGCGGCGCGTGACGGAGGTGAAGAAGGACGTCCGTACGCCCAGGGGCTGGCTGACCGTACGGGACGTGACGCTGCACAACCTCAAAGGGGTGGACTTCCGCGTGCCCACCGGGGTGCTCACGGTCGTCACGGGGGTGGCGGGCTCCGGCAAGAGCACCCTGGTGTCGGAGGCGTTCGTGGGGGCGCACCCGGAGGCGGTCGTGGTCGACCAGTCGGCGATCGGGGTGTCCGCGCGGTCGACTCCGGCCACGTACCTCGGGGTGATGGACGCGGTGCGCGCGCTCTTCGCGCGGGACAACGGCGTGCCGGCGGGACTGTTCAGCTTCAACGCGGCCGGGGCGTGCCCGGAGTGCCGGGGGCGCGGGGTGATCCACACGGACCTCGCGTACATGGAGCCGGTGACCTCGGCCTGCGAGGCGTGCCGGGGCCGGCGCTTCAAGGACGAGGTGCTCGGGCTGACCCTGCGCGGCAGGTCGGTCGCGGACGTGCTGGAGATGACGGGGGCGGAGGCGGTGGAGTTCTTCGGGGCGGACGGGCTCGCGTCCGCCGGTGGCGACGAGGTGCCCGGAGTCGTACGGAAGCTGGCCGCCCTCGTGGAGGTCGGGCTCGGCTACCTGACGCTGGGGCAGTCGGTGTCCTCCCTGTCCGGCGGCGAGCGGCAGCGCCTGAAACTGGCCACCCGGCTGCACCGTACGGGGAGCGTGTACGTGCTCGACGAGCCGACCACCGGGCTGCACATGGCCGACGTGGCCGGGCTGCTGGCGCTGCTCGACCGGCTGGTGGACGGCGGCAGCACCGTCCTGGTGACCGAGCACGACCTCGACGTCGTCAAACGGGCGGACTGGGTGGTCGACCTCGGGCCCGGCGGCGGCCGGCGGGGCGGGCAGATCGTGTTCGCCGGGACGCCGCGCGATCTGCTGTCGGCGCGCGGCTCGGTGACCGCCGAGTGTCTGCGGGCGTCAGGGCCGGTGTCGTGACCCCGGCCGGCATTCGGCTCGTGCCGTAGCTCCGGCTCTCACGCGGCCCGTGTCACGCCCCGGGTTTCACTCCACGGTGCGCTGCAACAGCCCCCAGGTGAACTCCGCGACGGTCGGGCGCGGTTCGCCGTCCGCGCCGGGCGCCGTGAAGGCGAGGCGCCAGCGGGTGGGGGCTGAGCCCTCCATGGGGCGGGCCGGGGCGAAGGCGCGTGCCACCTCGTCGACCGTGCAGGACCAGGGGACCAGGTCGGCCGTGGTCCGCAGGGCGGGGGCCGCGGCGCCCGGCGCCCGGACGAGCCAGGCGTTCCACGCGGTGCCCTGCGGGCCGGTCAGTACCTCGAACCGCAGGTCGGGCCAGAGCGGTACCGGCCAGGTCAGCGCCTCGCAGGTCAGATCGCCGACGCGGCGCGCGGTGACGGACTCGGGGCGGCCGAGCAGCGAGCGGTAGCGCTGCACCGCGCCGCGCGACCGGGGCGAGTGGGTCCACGCCTGCCAGCGGCGGTTGGCCTCGCGCAGCTCGGCGCGGGAGGCGCCGAGGGCACGCAGCGCGTCCTCGACCAGGCCGGGCTGGTGGTCGGCCATGCGGCGCAGCAGTACGAGCTGGAAGGCGCGGGGGCCGCCGGCAGACCCGCCGGGGCCAGGGTCCGGGTCGTTGTCCGGGCTGGGGTCCGAGCCGGGGGCCGAGTCGTTGTCCGGGCCGTTGTCCGGGGCGTTGTCAGTGGTGGGGTTCATGATGGACATGTTCGCGGACGCCGTGGGCGGGCGGGGGCTAACAGGACTCGTCGGGTGGGCGTGCGTCCGGGGGCAGGCGGCGCAGGATGGCTTCGTGTTCGGACTCGGTGACCTGTTCACCGGAGGAGGGGAGGAGCTGGGGGATGTTGTCGAGAATCGGGTAACGGCGGCGCAGCCGCGGGTTGTAGAGCACGTCGTCGGGGACGAGCAGGGTGAGCGGGCCCTTGTCGATGGGGCAGGCGAGGATCTGCAGCAGCGGGTCGTCGGGGGTCATGGCTCAGCTCCTGGGGAGGTCGGGTTCGGCCGGCTCGGCGTCCGCGGGGGCGGCGTCCGGCGGCGGTTGCGGTGACGGCCCGTCCTGACGGGGCAGGGCGAGCAGGACGATCACGGCGACCGCGGTGCCACCCAGGCGCAGGCCGAGGCGCAGGGGGTCGGCGGGCAGCGGCTCACCGAAGGCGACCGTGCCGCAGGCGGCGGTGAAGACGCAGGTCACGGTGGTGCAGACGGGGACGATCAGGGAGGCGCGGCAGCGCTGGAGCGCGGTCTGGGACAGCACCAGCCCCACCGCGCCGGTGAAGAGGAGGAGGTACGGATACGGGGAGGTGAACAGGTCACGGACGACGCCCGCCGGATCGTGGGCGTTCAGCAGCCCGGAAACGCCCTTGATGGCGAGCGAGCTGACGCCGTAGAGCAGGCCGACGGCCACACCGTAGGGGACGCCCGAGGTGGGCTGGCGGTGGCGGCGCCTGGCCCGCCGCTCGGCGGACCCGTACAGCCACAGCCCCGCCGCCAGTGAGGGCAGCGCGATGGCGAGCAGGGTGCCGGTGGGCGCGGTGCGGGTGACGGTACCGGCGCCGCTGCCCTGGAGCGATGCGACGACCATGCCGAGCGCGAGCAGGATCGCGAGGATGCTCTGCCGCTCGCGGCCGGTGGTGCGCTCGCCGAGGAAGACCGAGGACAGGAGCAGCAGCAGGACCAGACCGGAGACGAAGATGCCCTGCGCGGCGGCGATGGGAAGGGTGCGGTAGACCGCGAGCTGGGCGGCGAAACCGGCGGCGAGGGCCAGCGAGCCGCCGAGCCACAGCGGGCTGCTCAGCAGGTGGCGGACGAGACGGGCGGGCCGGCGGGTGCTGAGCGTGGGCAGCGCGGACAGGGCGCGCTTCTCCAGCACGAACCCGGTGCTGTACAGGACGTTGGCGAGCAGCGCGGCCGCCACGCCCCACCACAGCACGGCCCTACTCCCTTCTCCGGCGGGCATGGACGAGCAGGACGGAGGCCAGTGACGGCAGACGGCAGGCGGCGCGGTCCAGGGGCCGCAGCGGACGCGGTACGTCGTGGTACGGCGCGCCCGCGATCCGTACGACCTCGAAGCCGCAGGCCGGCAGGAAGCCGCGCAGCGCGCGGGCGGTGTAGAGGCGCAGATGGCCGACGACCTGGGAGCCGGGCCGGCCGTGGATGCCTCGCATGCTCACCTCCGAGAAGACGGGCTGGACTCCCGCGAGGAGGAGTCCGCGGTTGTACCAGGCGGCGAGATTGGGGGTGGAGAGCATCAGGTGACCGCCGGGACGCAGCACCCGGCGCAGTTCGTCGAGGGCCGCGTCGGGGTCGACGAGATGCTCGATGACCTCGCTGAACAGGACGGCGTCGGCGCTGCCGGCCGCGAACGGCAGCCCGCCGCCGCTCAGTTCGCCGCGCACGGCGTACGGGACGCGGGCCGCGGCGCGGCGCAGCGCGTCCTGCGACCAGTCGACGCCGACGATGCGGTGACCGGGCAGGAAGCCGGCCGCGACGGCGGCCGCGCTGCCATCGCCGCAGCCGATGTCCAGGACGGTGGCCGGGGGCGCGCCGGAACGTACCGGCCCCAGGGCCCGGGCCAGCATCACCGCCTGACGGCGGCTGCGGGCGTCACCGGAGGCGACGGGCACGGCGGGGTTCTCGTAGAACTCCCGGAGCCCGTCGCGGGATTCGCGGCCCGCCCCGGCCTGCGGGCCGTCCCGCCGGGTGGCCGCCTGCCGGGCGGCTGCCTGCCGGGCGGCCGCCTGCCGGGTCATGGGGCGGCTCCTGCCGCTGGGTCGCCTCCGGATCCCGGGACGCCCTTGCCTTCCGGGCTGCCTTCGGGCTGCGGGCTGTCTTCGGACTCCGGGCTGTCTCCGGTCTCCGGGCTGTCTTCGGATCCCGGGCCGTTCCCGGTCTCCGGGCTGTCTTCGGATCCCGGGCCGTGCCCGGTCTCCGGGCTGTCTTCGGATCCCGGGCCGTTCCCGGTCTCCGGGCTGTCTTCGGATCCCGGGCCGTTCCCGGTCTCCGGGCTGTCTTCGGATCCCGGGCCGTGCCCGGTCTCCGGGCTGTCTTCGGAT